>NZ_JRGM01000131.1 GCF_000764665.1 Aeromonas lacus
CAATAAAGTAGTTGAGCGTTACAAAGCAACGTTTGGCATTCAAGTACAAAAAAACTGGCCTATAAATGATATCGAAGCTGCAACGTTGATTCGAAACCACTTAGTGCATCGCGGTGGAAAGGATAAAGACGGCAATCCAGTAACGATTACCGAGCAGAGCTTGGAGCAACTGTTAGACCATGCAATTGCACTTGCGGAAAAGCTCAACGAAAGCGTTGACGATGTGATAAAAGCAAAAGAGCAAAGCGATATAGTGGCAAGCATTGCCAAATATGGGTTCTAAAAGGAGGGGGCATTGCCCCCTCAAGTATTAACGGCACAGCACTTGAAGTTGTTCTGCACTTAGCCCAGTAAAGTCTCTGCTGTTGTCACCTACGATAATGACAGTACCGAATGCAACAGGGACTTTATGGTACTGCATGTGCTCCGGCCACTGTTGATACAACCATGAATCCCTAGGGACGTACCAACGCAGCGATCCATCCATTAGCCCTTCTTCGTTAACGATAACAGCCGCCCACGGCTCTCCGTGCGCTTCTAAGTACCGTGCAACCTCTATACGCCCTTGTACTGCTGCCTGCATCTGTTCAAGCAGAGATCCCTTGCTGAACTCCTCTACTGTTTGCTTGAGCACCCCGTCTTGTACCGTGAACTTCAAGTACTTGTTACTATTAGTGTCCATCGTAAAACCTCATGAGCTTGTTATGCAAAGTACTACACAACGCAGCATCATCAGTTGGACTCTTCCGAAAGGGTTTGGAACAACATGGGGGTAAGGGGATGGCAATTCAAGCGCTCATCCAGCCGGTAGCCATTGACCGCTGTCGTGGCGGCGGCAAGGCTCAGCCAGCCACTGGCAAAGGGCCAATCCTGAACCTGATAGTGCTGCTCATCGAGCTGGTTATCGAGGCGCCACGCCTCGTCAGGGATGAAGCGTACTTTCTCAAGCCCGGCGGCGATGCCGCCGCCATGGGCCTTGAGCACGGCTTCCTTGCGTGACCAGAGCCGGTAGAAGGCGCTCTCCTGCTCATTCTCCGGCAGGGCGCAGAGCCACTCATATTCACTCTGTGCATAAAACCGCCGGGCAAGGGGCAGGGGAGAGTGCCGTCTTTTGCCCAGCTCGATATCAACCCCGAGCGGCCCTTGCTGACACAGCGCCAGCACCAGCCAGGAGCCACTGTGGCTGAGATTGAAATGCCAGCGCCCATCTTGCAGCTGCGGCTTGCCGTGTTCCCCGTTGCTAAATTGCAACGCGGATGGCGAAGTGGCCAGTCTCTGTGCCAGAAGCTGGCGCAGCAAGGCCCGGCTGACCAGATACTCCTGACGGCGCAAGTTGTGGCTCATTTGCTGCCAAATATGATGTTCATCAGCCGATAACAGCTCGGGCAAGGTAGCGAGCGATTCCTGAGCTATCAGGGCTGGATTTAACAAAAAAAGATCGGTGGCGATCATAATTTTTCACTTTAAAAGGGTGATGAAGCAGGGATAAATGCCACTTATCTCTGAGCCGGATGGCTACTTTTGCGATTGTATATTGTTTGGCCATGATCACATTAATTATGAAAAATCGTGCATTTCCTTGCAAAAATGTGAGCCCGATAGGGATTTTCACTTGCCTCGATAGAATTCTTGGATATAGTCGGGTGCTGTTGCCTTATTAATTGCCTTTCGGGGCCGTATTTTAACAAGATTTCTATTTTTGCGGGGATAAAGGATTGCGCCACCTGATGCTACTGCTGGTCGCGCTCGGAATGGTGGGTTGTGCCTCGGCACCCCAAACCGAGGTCGCGAGCAAGATCGAAGTTTCCATGATGGAACCCGTTATTGAACCGGAAGCTTCGCAAACACCTGATGTGAATGAAATCCTGACAGTTTATAAAGAGTGGCGTGGCGTTCCGTACCGGATGGGTGGCAGTAGCCAGCGTGGTATCGATTGTTCCGCTTTTGCCCGCGAAGTGTTCCGCAATGCCGTCGGTGTCGAGTTACCCCGTGACACCCGCTCTCAAGTCCATGAAGGGACTCGTGTTTCCAAGAAGGATCTGGTCGAGGGTGATCTGGTCTTCTTCAAAATCAATCGTCGTCTCAATCATGTCGGCATCTATGTCGGGAATGGCGAGTTTATCCACGCCTCGACCCGAGCCGGTGTGACCCGCTCCAAGCTGGACAGCCAATACTGGCGCAGCAAGTTCTGGCAAGCGCGCCGGATTGATATCTGAGTCAGGCTGGACAAACGGCTCGCAGTACGGACTGTTTTTCCAACCTCACTTGAACCGGGCTCCTGAAGCCCGGTTTTTTATGGCTGCGATTTAGACTTTCGCAGGCCAAATCACTATAGTGTGGGCCCGTTTTTCTTCGGCAGGCCCAGCATGACATCCCGCAATGACCGCAAATCCGGACTCCATCCCCGCAATCGCCATCTCGATGGTTACGACTTTGAGGCGCTCTGCCGGCAGACTCCGGAGTTGGCCACTTATCTTTTTACCAACGACTACGGCAATCTCAGCATCGATTTTGCCGATCCCGCTGCGGTCAAGGCTCTGAACCGCGCTTTGCTGGCCCACCACTACGGCATTGTTCACTGGGATCTGCCCGCCGGTTACCTCTGTCCACCCATTCCGGGGCGGGTCGATTATCTGCACCGGGTGGCCGATCTGCTGGCCGAGAGTGCCGGCAAGGTACCTGCTGGCAAAGGGGTGAGGGTGCTGGACATCGGGGTCGGAGCTAACTGTATCTATCCGCTGCTCGGCAGTCGTGAGTATGGCTGGCGTTTTGTAGGCTCCGATATTGATCCGGTATCGGTGAAAGCGGCTGCTCTGCTGGCCAAAAGCAATGGACTTGGCAACCAGATCGAGTGTCGCCTGCAGGGCAATCCCGAGCATATCTTTCGCGGCATCATAGGGCCGAAGGAACGCTTTGCACTGACCCTCTGTAATCCACCCTTTCACGCATCGCTGGCAGAGGCGAGCAAGGGGAGCGGGCGCAAGCTGCGCAATCTGGGCAAAGAGGTGAAGGGGGCGCCAGTACTCAATTTTGGCGGCCAGAAAGCCGAGCTTTGGTGCGATGGGGGCGAGGCGGCGTTTCTGACCAGGATGATCAATCAGAGCAAGGAGTTTGCCAGCCAGTGCCTCTGGTTCAGCTCGCTGGTCTCCAAGAAGGAGAATCTGCCAGTTGCCAAAAAGGCGTTGACCCGGGTCGGGGCTCGTGAAATTCGGGTGCTTGAGATGGCGCAGGGCAACAAGGTGAGCCGGGTGTTGGCCTGGACCTATTTCGATGATGCCGGCATGCGTGAATGGTGGTCAGCCCCGCGCTGAGCTGATTGAACAAGGCCCGTTGCGGGCCTTTTTTGATCGCCATGGGGATAGAAGGGAGGTCGAGATCTCTGTTGGAAATCGATTTCCTCATTGGCAGATAATGCTTTTTGATGTGATATGAGTAGTGACTTCTGCCTTGGTACAGGTGTACGCCGAGATTTTTTTGCACTTTCAGCTGTAACTTTAATAAAATAGGACTGGTTAGACCTCTTTACCGGCATTGAATCACATAGGGATCGGAACATGAAAGTTGTCGATTTTCTGAAGCGCAAGCGCGAAATTCTGGCGCAGCACCCCTTTGAGCTCAAGGATTGGCTCTCTCCGGCTATCCGCGACTACTGGCGTGAGTTTCAGCAAAAGGCACATCTTCACCCTCTGCTGGGACGGGTGCTGGACTTGCAAAGCGAAGCCCAGAACGCACAGCAGCAGAATGCCGACACCGTGGCTCAGGTGGCCAACGGCCAGCCTGCCGTGGCGCAGGATCCTGCCATCGAGCTGGAGGGCGAAGCCGCTGCGCTCTATGCCGAGCTGCAGGGCAAGATTGGCGAAGAGACCCATGTCGGCGAGTGGCTCCATATCAGCCAGCAGATGATCGATCAGTTTGCCGCGGTGACCGGTGATCATCAGTGGATCCACACCAATCCGGAGCGTGCGGCTGCCGAGTCGCCCTTCAAGACCACCATTGCGCACGGTTTCCTGACGCTGGCTCTGCTGCCGCAGCTGACCGGCTCGGTGGATGAATCGACTCCCGAGTTTCCGACTGCTCGCATGGTAGTGAACTTCGGGCTGGATCAGGTGCGCTTCCCGTACCCCATCAAGGTGGAGAGCAACATTCGCGCTCGCACCAGGTTGGCACGGGTTACCCCCATCAAGGGCGGGCTTGAGCTGCTCAAAGAGATCAAGGTGGAGATCGAAGGGATCCGCCGCCCGGGTTGCGTGATAGAGTCGGTGACTCGCATCTACTTCTGATCCCTCTTCGTTGGTGATGAGCAAACGGGTTCGCAATAGCCAGCCCGTTTTCATTTTGGCCGTCAGGCGCTGCATGAACGTTCAGAGACGCTGCTTGCGCTTGATATGACTCACAAAATCGCGTTGTATGCGGTTAGTCAGCTCTCATTTTGGCAAGTCCGTTTCCTGAAACGGCAGCATCTTATGCCACTATCGACTTCTCAATCCCTATTCTGGAGACGATAGTGCCCATCAATCACAAGATTATTCTGCCACTGTTGTTCAGTCTCTTTATCCTGCTGATACCGACGCACTGGATCCCGCTCGAGGGCATTACTGTGGTCGAGCAGCGGGTGGTCGCTATTTTCGTGCTGGCGGCGCTCTGTTGGATCCTGGAGCCCATCCCCATCTTCGCCACCTCTGTGCTGATCATCGTGCTGGAGCTGCTGTTGCTCTCCGACAAGGGGCTCTGGTTCATGACGGCAGGCAAGAGCGAGCCAGGGTTTGGTTCGCTGCTCAAGTCGACCGAGGTGATGGCAACCTTTGCCTCACCGGTCATCATGCTCTTTCTCGGCGGCTTTTTTCTGGCCATTGCTGCAACCAAATACCATCTGGATGTGAATCTGGCGCGGGTGCTGCTGCGCCCTTTCGGCCGCAACCCCAGAGTCGTGATGCTGGGGCTGATGCTCATTACCGCCACCTTCTCCATGTTCATGAGCAACACCGCTACCACGGCCATGATGCTGGCCATTCTGGCACCGGTGCTGGCGGTATTCCCGGAGCGGGATCCGGCCAAGGTGGGGTTTGTGCTGGCCATTCCGCTGGCAGCCAATCTGGGCGGAATTGGTACCCCCATAGGCACACCGCCCAACGCGGTGGCCCTCAAGTACCTCACCGGTGAGCATGCCATCTCGTTTGGTCAGTGGATGGGGTTTGCGGTGCCCTTCGTCGCGCTCTTGCTGCTGCTTGGCTGGTTTCTGCTGGGGCGTTTCTTCCCGAGCCCGCTCAAACAGATCGAGCTGAAAATCGAGGGGCGTTTCATGCAGACACCCCGGGCCTGGGTAGTCTATCTCACCTTCATTACCACCATAGTGCTCTGGCTGCTCGGTGATCTGCACGGCATGAACTCCTACGTCGTCGCCATGATCCCGGTCGCCGTCTTTTTGACGACAGGGATCATCACCAAGGATGACCTGCACAAGATCTCCCTCGACGTACTCTGGCTGGTGTCGGGCGGGATTGCGCTGGGGTTGGCGCTGGAGGACTCAGGGCTGGCTGAGCGTCTCATCACTCACATACCATTCCATGAGTACTCCACACTCGCCGTGCTGGTCGGGGCGTGTTTGCTGGCGGTAGTGATGGCCAACTTTATGTCCAATACGGCGACAGCCAACCTGTTGCTGCCGCTGGTGGCTGCACTGGCGGTCAGCATGCCGGAGCTTGCCGAGTGGGGCGGCAGCCACACCCTGATCCTGGCGGTGACCATCTCGGTATCGCTGGGCATGTCGCTCCCTATCAGTACGCCGCCCAATGCGCTGGCCCACGCCACCGGTCTGGTGGAGAGCCGCCAGATGGTAAGGATCGGCGTCATCATGGGGATAGTGGGCACAGTGCTGGCGATGTTGTGGATCTACCAGGTCGCGGCTTGGGGCCTGATCTAGCTGCCAGTCTGTGTGTCTCATAAAAGGAGGAGCCAATCTGGCTCCTCCTTTTGATTACTCTTGGGCCTAGAAACTGGCACCCAGACTGAGAAGGTGTTTGTAATCAGTTTTGTTGAGAGACTGGCTGAACGGGCCCAGGTTGAACTCCCCTTCCTCTCGCTCGACTTCAGTGCTCCACGAGAGGCGCAGGTGGTCGTTGAAGTAGTAACGCATGCCTATGCTGCCAGAGATATCCTGATTGAGAGTGATATAGGGGGAGGGTTGAGCCAGATACTTGGTATAGCTTCCTTTGCTGAACAGCTCGAATGGTTGCTGCCAGAAAGAGAGCGGTTGGCGGTAGTCCCAGAGTAGCTCCCCGATGGGATAGCTGATGGTATGTGAGCTTGAATAAAATATGCTCAGCAGCTCATTGTTGCGATAGTAGGCTCGCAGCATGCCTCCCTGGGCAATAAGCTCGAGCCGCCTTTTTTTGTCATTCCAGAAGCGATAACCGGGGCCTGAACCAAAATCGAGTTTCAGGTAGTTGTCGTCAAGCATGTCATATTCGGCATTGATCGAGCTGCGAATGAACCAGTGTTGATCGAAGAAGTAGTCGAGGGTGGGAGTCACCTTGTAGTCATGGTTATCGGTGACGTTGTTGGAGGTTTCGTAGTTATATTCTCCCGACAGAGTGTAACGCCAGTCGAGATTGGCCACTTCAGTCGTGCCTTTGACGTTGACGTTGTTGGTCTTCTTGTCGTTGTCCCTGATCTTGACGTTGAGGTCGCCACTGCCGCTCCATAACCAGGTATTGCGTTCGTCATTCCCATCCTCGAACAGTTTTATGCCTCCCTTGGCTGTCGCCTTGGGCTTGTCCTGCTTTTCGAGTCGCCAGCGTTTTATGGCATCACGCTTGACGGTGACTGACCCGCTATAGGGCAGGGCAATCCGTACCGACTGGTCGGTGATCTCTTCAATGGTACCGGTTAGGCGATCACCATTTTGCATCCATAGGATGTCTTTGGCCCAAAGCGGCGGGCAGGAGAACAACAAAAAGAGCAGCAGGTATCTCATGGTTTGGGGCAACTCCGCGCAGTGTCAGTTGCTGATGGGCTTGGGCAAGCCATTCTTCAGTGCCATAGTCGCAGCGACTGCACTCTGTTCTACTTCGGGGGCCGCAATAAATTGTTCTACCTCCGAGGTGAGAACAAGAGGCGCGCCCTGCTCCATCTCATCTTCCGTGCGTGACAGAGGAGAGTGCACCTCCAGCCAGCAACGACCATCAGGCTCGATGGCAACCTTGACCGGTTGATTGATGACCCGCACCTGCGTGCCGAGCGGCACCATCTTGAAGAGGGACTCGATATCATCAGGGCGCAGGCGGATACAGCCCGCGCTCACCCGCAGGCCTACGCCAAAATCCTTGTTGGTACCGTGAATGAGATAGTCTCGTTTGCCATAACCCAGGCGCATGGCGAATTTGCCGAGAGGATTGTCCGGTCCCGGCGGCACAACCGCTGGCAGCGTGATCCCCTGCTGCTCCAGCCAGGATTTGCGCACCATGGGACCGGGTACCCAACTCGGATCGGGATTTTTCTCGATGATGGTGGTGGTCATCTCGGGTGTCTCGCGACCGATGTCGCCGATCCCGATGGGCAGCACGATCACCTCCTGCTTCCCTTTCGGGAAGTAGTAGAGGCGCAGCTCGGGCAGATTAATCACTATCCCCTCGCGCGGGACATCGGGCAGCAGCATCTGGGTCGGCAGGGTCAAGCGGGTGCCCGGCTTGGGTAAATAGGGATCAACACCGGGATTTGCTTCAAGCAGCGCCAAAAAACCAATTTGGGTATGTTTGCCAACCAGCTCCAGATACTCATCCTGCTGGATGATGTAATCCTCCAGCTCGCCAATCAGGCGGCTGCCAGCCGGTGGAAGTGGATAGCTTCTGGCCTGTACGGGCAGTGCAGAAATCAGGGCCAGCAGCAGAAAGAGGAGGGTTTTTATCGGCATCGGTGTTCCATCGGTTGGCGCGGGGCAAGGTGATTCCGACTTAACGCCCCGACAGTCATCTCTGTTCTTTTTTTGCCTTGTCGCGCAAGGCTATTTGCGACAAATAGCGCGTTGAGGCGACAGTAAACCAGCCAAAAGTGGCGACGGCCACCCTTTTTGTCGCAAGGGGCTGATAAACAGCGAACTACTGACTCGAATGGCGAACAGGACAAGATGGATGAATCTTTTTATCTGGCCAGACAATCCTGTCTGGCTTGGTTGGTGTCGATAGGGTTTGCTTGGAGAGGAAGGGGGAATGATTGGCTAAAAAGCATTCACTCGATTGATAAGTAAGAAATTTTCATTGCATTATTCCCCTTGCTTGGGTAAAAAATCATCCCACGGAGAGATGCCGGAGTGGCCGAACGGGATTGACTCGAAATCAATTGTGGCAGCAATGCCACCCAGGGTTCGAATCCCTGTCTCTCCGCCAAATCGTTACCCGGAACAGTCCGGGAAATACCTGAAACCCGCATAGCTGATGGCTCTGCGGGTTTTTTGTTTTGATTACCTGGGCTGCGTTTGATGTTTTCTGGTGTTGAAAGGAGTTATCCGTGCAAGATGATTGGTTGATAACATCAAAGATGGCGCCGCCAACCAACAGGCGATCAGCACTATGGCTTTTGGTCGCACTGTGACTCATTTGGCTTGAACTCTACTGTTTTCCAGCCTGAAATTTGAAAGCGCTTTCAGAAATCCTTTTCAACTGTGATCCGCTTCAAAGCTTTTTGAAGCGTCAACCTCTAGCATTGGCTCCACGAATTAGGGGCTAGCGCTCCCGATTTTCCCGCTGTGGGAGATAACTGGTAAATCCGGCTATTTCCTTCGTTACTTTCGACGGTCATCACGGATGGCCGTTTTTTTTTGAGTTATTTCACTGTAAAGGGTCGAGTGGCCGGCGCTTTACCGTTAAAATTCCGCTTTTGCATCTGCCCGTGAGTTTTGATGTCTGCCTCCACCCTCTCTTCGGATAGTTATCTCCTGCTCAGTACCTTGCAACTGCAGCGTGTCGCCAGTACCCGTCTGTTACAAGAGACGCTGGAGGTGGGCCATGAGCTCGCCAGCCACCTGACCCGGCTTCATGACGCCGGCCTTGTCAGATTACGTGGGGAGCAGCAGTGGAGCCTGACTGCCGAGGGGACGCTGGCGCTGATCCTGGGCGTGCGGGCCGGTGTGTGCGCCGCCCCTGACTGGAGCCGGGTCTCCTCGGTGACTGGTCAGGATCTGGTTCACGGGCTGGTGCGTGAGCTGTGCCGGGGCAAGGCGGGCGAGATCCCGGCCTTCTTCTCTCCCGGTGATCTGCTCACCCTGCTCGATACCCCCGATGCCCATCAGCTGCTTGCAGGCTCCAGCCTGGTCTGGCAGCAACTGCTGCTGGAGCACTTTTCGCTGCAACTGCTGCTCGATGCTCCTTATGAAGAGCGCTGGCCATTGGCGAGTGCTCTGACCCGCTGTGCCCCCGAAGTTCAGGCGCAAGGGCGGGCGTTTGAGGCTGAGTGGCGCTGGCTCTGCGGTGATGGCGAGAGCTCCGACTCCAGCCTCTTGTGGCCAGCCCTGCAGGCGGTTGCCTTGCAAGGAGAGAGCGGCCCGCTGGGGGAGCGGCTGCTCACTGCTCTTGGCCAGTGGCAGGCTGAGGGTTGTGAGGGGCAGTGGCCCCGAGCCTTCAGTGCCCTGCTCTGGCTTGGCTGGCTGCAACAGGCTGACCTTGTCATTGCCAGCGAGCAGCGCAAGAAGTGGCAGCGCAGCCTTGGCGGGCAGTTTCCGCTGCTGGCCGATCTGCTTAGCCAGTGGGCCGGGGAGCGGCACGGTCAGGCGGTCGGGCTGTTCGATACCCTGCAACTGCCGGTGGAGGAGCTGCACTGGGGCTACCTCTGGCTCGATCTCTGCGCGCTGGCCCGTCACGGCGCCCAGAGCGCGCAGGTGGCCATGCTGCACAAGTGGGATCTCTCCCACCTGCTCGATGCCGAACCCCATCACCGGTTGATGGCGTTTTGTCAGGATCTGCTGCGCCTGCTGCTGGGCGAGGCGGCCACAGGGGCGCCGCTTGGCCAGCTGCGCAGCAGCGATGCCGATGATGACGCGGAAGAGGAAGATTCCGGCGAGGAGAAGGGAGCCGCCTCTGCCAGCTGGCTCAACTGGCTGCAGGGGCTGGGCCGCGCCAGTGGCGTTCGCAAGCCGCAGGAGCGGCTGGTATGGCTGCTCCACGCCGATGGCCCCGAGCTGGAGTGCAAGATCCAGAAGCTCAGTACCAAGGGGGAGTGGACGGCGGGCCGCCGGGTCGATCCCTCCCTGCTCTCCACCCAGTATGCGGCGCTGCTCGATGAGCACGACTGGGCGGTGGTACGCACCCTGCCGCGGGTGATGGGACGCTTGCCCCGGGATGTCTGGGCGCCGCTCGCTGACCATCCGCGCCTGTTCAACGCCAAGGGGCAGAAACTGCAGCTCGCCATCACGGCGCCGCTGCTGCAAATTGTGGCGACCGAAGAGGGGATGAGCGCCCTGCTGATCCCCGCTGCAGCCGCGCGCGGCGCTCACATCATGCCGCTGGCGCAGGATCTGTGGCAGCTCATCCTCACCCCGCAGCCGCTGCTCGACCGCTTGCCGGCGCTCGAATCCATCCCGCTGCTGCCCGCCGAGGGGATGAGCGAGTTGCAGCGCACCCTGGACGGGATCGCCGATCTGCCCTGGCACAGCCAGGTTGAGGGATTGCACGGCAATGCTGAACTGGCCCCCTGGCCGGGCATTCCTTCGGTGCAACTCGATTGGCAGGATGGCCAGCTGGCAGTCAAGCTGGTGACCCGTTTCGACGAGCTGCCTCCCCAGCCTCTGGGCAAGGGGGAGACCATCATCCGTCAGGGGATCAAGGGCAACCACTACTGGCAGCGCGATCTCGCCGCCGAGAAGGGGCAGGCCCAACTGCTGCGCAATCAATTGCCCATCGATCTGCCCGGCAGCGAGTGGTGCCTCGAAGGAGAGCAGGCACTGGCGCTGGTCAATGCCCTGCCCGAGCTGGTGGATGCCGGCGTGGTCATTCACTGGCATCAGGACAGCGCGCGCCTCAAGAGTCTCGATGAGGCGGCCCTGAGCCTGCGCATCGAGCGGCGGCAGGACTGGTTTCAGGTTGAGGGGGCGCTCGCCCTTGATGAACACCAGATCCTCGACTTGCGTCTGATCCTGCGCCAGCTGACCCCGGGACAGCGTACCGTCCAGCTCGACGAAAAGACCAGCCTGATGCTGAGCGACAAGCTGGTGGAGCGGCTCTCCATGCTGGGGGCCATGCTCGACGATGAGCAGCGGATCAACCACAAGCTGGCCTATCCGCTTACCCGTCTACTCTCGGTCATCACCACCGAGGGGGATGCGGCGTGGCAATCCCTGCAGCAGGAGTGGCAGCAGGAGGTTGCCTGCCCGCCCGAGCTGCTCACCGCGCTGCGGGATTACCAGAAGGAGGGGGTGCGCTGGATGGCGACCCTGGCCCATCACGGCTTTGGCGCCTGCCTGGCCGATGACATGGGCCTTGGCAAGACGCTGCAGGCGCTGATCGTATTGCGGATGCGCCAGCATCTGGGGCCGGCGCTGGTGGTGGTGCCCAAGTCGGTGGTCACCAACTGGCAGGAGGAGGTAGCCCGTTTCGCCCCCGAGCTGGAGGTGGTGATCTTTGACAATCCCGCCGAGCGCGAGCGAATTATTCGCGATGCCAAAGCGGGGCAGGTGATCCTCATCAACTACGGCATGCTCGGCAGTCTGGCGGAGGCGCTCAAGGCGCGCCGCTGGTCCTCCATGGTGCTCGATGAAGCGCAGCAGATCAAAAACGCCGGTACCCAGCGCGCCAAGCTGCTGTTCCAGCTCGACGGCGATTTTCGCCTCGCCCTCTCCGGCACTCCCATCGAGAACCATCTGGGGGAGCTGTGGAGCCTCTTCACCTTTATCAACCCGGGATTGCTCGGCAGCCTTGGCGAGTTCAAGCGCCGCTTTGGCAAGGCGGTCAAGGATCCCCAGCACATGGCCTTGCTGCGGGCGGTGATCAGCCCCTTCATCCTGCGCCGCCTCAAACAGGAGGTGTTGACCGAGCTGCCGGACAAGACCGAGATCATCCACCACATCAGCCTCTCTCCCGAGGAGCGACAGCTTTACGAGGCGACCCGGCGCGAAGTGGTACAGCAGGTGCAAAGTGCCGATGGCCGTGCCCTGATGCACGTGCTGAGCGGCCTGACCCGACTGCGCCGGCTCTGCTGTTCGCCGGAGCTGGTGATGCCCGAGTGGTCGCAGACCAGCAGCAAGCTGGACGAGGCGATGGCCCTGCTGGAGGAGGCGATCGATGGCGGTCATCGGGTGCTGGTGTTCAGCCAGTTTGTCGATCTGCTGAGCCTGCTGCGTGCCCGCATCGAGCAGAAGTCCTGGGACTACTGCTATCTGGATGGCGGCTGTTCGGCCAAGGCGCGGCAGGACTCCATCCTGCGTTTTCGCCACGAGGCGGTACCGCTGTTTCTCATCAGCCTCAAGGCAGGAGGCACCGGTCTCAACCTCACCCAGGCCGATACCGTGCTGCACCTCGATCCCTGGTGGAACCCGGCGGTGGAAGATCAGGCGAGCGATCGGGCACACCGGATGGGCCAGACCCAGCCGGTGACCGTCTATCGTCTGGTGTGCGAGCAGACGGTGGAGGAGAAGATTGTCGCCCTGCACGACGAGAAGCGGGCGCTGGCCGATGGTCTGTTGAGCGGCCAGTCGGAGGTGCGCGGGCTGGATGTGGAGAGCCTGCGGGCCCTGCTGATGAGCTGATCCGCTGTATCACCAGCGACATGGCCATGCCATATGGAAGAGGGGGGCACATCTTGCCGATGTGCTCCCCTCTGTTGTTTCTGCTTGCCTGTTTTCGCCAGCGCTGCACTAGCCCTGATAGAGGTAGAGGTGCAGCCGCTCGATGATGGGCTCGCCGCCAATCTTGCGATCCCGCCGCGCCTGCCGGCTCTTGGGGGGATAATTGCCCAGATGGGTGACTGCGGGTGGGCTGTCCGAGCAGAGCAGCAGCGGCAGGCTCGCCTTGATCTGCTGCTTGCGCGGGGTGCGATCCTGCCAGAGCAGGTTGATCATCGGGTGGGTCTTGACCGGGCGGCGGATCCGCAGCTCGGCATCGGCGGGCAGGCGGCGAATGTCGTATACCTCCTGATCCACCATCTTGCTCCACTCCTCGTTGTTGGAGAGAGCCGGTATGTAGCGGCGACTGCGCTCCAGCATCTCCAGCACCTGTTCGCGGGTGAGGCGATTGATGGTCTGCTTGTCAGCCCAGGTAAAACCAAGGGAGTGGAGCTCTCCATGTAGCCACGTCAGCTTACGGTAGACCTGCAGGGTGATCACCCCGGGCAGGGCGGTATGTACCAGCTCGAACTTCTCGTCCCGTCCGCCCGCCTGCTGCACCAGCGCTTTGAAATCGAACTTGCGCTGGTTGATCTCCTCAACCAGCGGCTGGATCAGCGGAGCAGCGGCGGCGGGAAAGCGCAGCCAGCCCGGCAGACGACGGGTGGCCTTGGTGGAGCAGCCGGGGCGGGCGCTGTGATCCCGATAGGCTGACAGGGTGGCGGCCAGCGCCTCATCGCCGCTAAGGTAACCCACCTCAATTTGGCTGATGGGCTCGTGCTCTTCGCCCTGCGAGACCGGGGGGAGGGGATAGACATTGGCCTCCTGCAGTTCGAGCTGGCCGAGCAGGGTGGCCAGCTGATCCAGAGAGGCTTCAATGGTCTCCATCTGTTGACGCAGGGCGGCGGTAGGGGTAAAGGTATCCATCGATGATCCTGTGGTCTGACCCGCTGTTGACGACATCAGGTATGACATCACCTGCGGGTAGCAAAACTACTGTATAAATAAACATACCAGCATGCGGCTGGAGTGCCAAGAGGCACTTTTTGGGGGGGGGCAATGTGCGCCTCTGAATGGGGATGCGGTAATGGTTTTATTTATGTTTCATTGTGTTAAATAAAGATCGCCACAAGATCATTAAATTAACAATTTCGTGTAACCCCGCTGTTGCCAGCTGTTCAAACCTTGTCCATCCCTGCATATGTAAAGCAGTAAAATGCATATATAGATGGGTGCCATGCAGCACAATATGCTGTGCAACTCTGCTGGCCAACCGTTAAAATAATTAGTTTTTTAAAATCAAAGCGTTAAAATTAAATCCTGCCGTTTTTAGACATTAGATTTACTAATGTAATGTATCAAAATTCGTCAATTGAGTCGGTCTGACTCCCTGACTAAGCTTTGCGCATCAAATTTAAGCCCAGTGCGTAAACAAATATTCAGAGGAGCCACATCATGGCCAACATGACTTATACCGAAACCGGTTACCAGCATTCCAGCCAATTGAATCTGGTTGCTCGCGTTAAAATGACCGTTCTGACCTGGCTGGATCGCAGCCGCAGCCGTCGCCAGCTCTCCGAGCTGCCCGAGTACCTGCTCAAAGACATCGGCCTGAACGAAGCTGACCGTTATCAAGAGACCACCAAGCCGTTCTGGCGTGGTTGATCAGCCGGGCATGGATGCCTCGTTTATCTGCTGATACCTGTATGCTGACGGCCGGGTGACATCAGGTCACCCCGTCAACCCTGCTGTTGTTTGCCCCGTTATTGCCCTCGCTTCCCCGCCTTCATATCCCGTTGTTGCTCCGCCCATTGCTGCCGTTTTACCTTGCTGCGACTTGTATCGTTAATGTTTGAATTTGTTTAAAAATCGGTTTTAAGCCGCAACGCCTTGCGTATAATCCGGCCATAGTGTTCCAGCGCAAGAGGGTGAGACGGATGATTCCCCAGCACGATTTTTTGGCCATGACCCGCAGCCACGAGTGGCAGCTCGATCCCTTTGATTTTGCGCTGCCGGATGGCACGCAGGTCAGTATCTGGGATACCGGTGTCATCTGTCTGGAGCCTGCCAGCGGAGCGGGCGGCCAGCCCGGAGGGCGCAAGGATATCGTCCTCTCCTGCGGCATCCACGGCAACGAGACCGCCCCCATCGAGATCTGCAACCAGCTGCTGACTCGTTTGCTTTCAGGTGAGCTGAGCGCCCGCCATCGGGTGCTGTTCCTGTTTGGCAATCCGGCGGCGATGAACCTCGGGCTGCGGGAGGTGGAGGAGAACATGAACCGGCTCTTCTCCGGCGCCCACAGCAAGGGGGAGGGACTCTGCAATCGGGAGCGGATCCGCGCCATGCGCCTCGAGCAGTATGTGAGCCGCTTCTTTGCCGATCCGGCCCGCCCCCGCTACCACTACGACCTGCACACCGCCATTCGCGGTTCGCGCCACGAGAAATTTGCCGTCTACCCCTTCCCCCACGAGCGGCCCCACTGCCGCGAGCAGGTGCAGTTCCTCGGCGCCTGCGGGGTGCGCACCATACTGCTCTCCGCCAGCCCGACCACCACCTTCAGCTACTACAGCTCGCGCCAGCACGGTGCCCACGCCTTCACGGTGGAGCTGGGCAAGGTGCGGCCATTTGGCGAGAACGACATGACCCGCTTTATCGAAACCCGGCAGGCGCTGCAGGAGTTGGTCAGTCAGGACGAGGTGGCGCTCGAACCCTGGCGGGCGGATGATTTCACCCTGTTTGCCATCGATCGGGTGATCACCAAAAAATCGGCGGACTTTCGCTTCCTCTTTGCCAGCGATGTGGACAATTTCACCGAGTTCCCGCAAGGGTTCGTGCTGGCCGAGGATGGCGAGCTGCGCTACACCGTCGAGCAGCCCCGCGAGGCGGTGGTCTTCCCCAATGCCAACGTGGCGATTGGCCAGCGCACCGTGTTGCTGGTGGTGCCGACCCGGCTCTGGGAATAAGCCATGCAATGGCCCCTTGGTTGCGGGGGTGAATCGTATGTGGCTGATCGGACGGAGGGTGTTTCCCGCTCTCTTTAGGCCAGGTTGGTCATGTGAAGGGGTTGGCGAAGCGGTATAAGCAAAAGTTGGGGCATTTTGGGAAATGCCATAAATCCAGCTTATAGTGACCAGCCTGCTCTCCGGGATGGCCACAGAACACGCCAGCAAGGCGCTCAAGGGGTTGGCCGATCTGATAGATATGTGGTGGTGGCTGCGGTTGGCCAGCGCTGTCCGGCCCTATCGGGATGAAGAGCGCGAACTGTGTCACGGGGAGTAAAGGGAATAAAAAAACGGAGCCAGTCATCTGACTGGCTCCGTTTTTTAATGGCGTTGGCGGGGGATCAGCTGTTGTTCTTCACAAACAGGGTGATCTCCTGGCCCGGCTTCAGGTAGTCCCCTTTGTCGAGCTGGTTCCAGCGCATCACATCGTTGATGGCGACCTGGAAGCGCGCGGCGATGGAGGAGATGGAGTCACCACGGCGAACCTGATAGACCATCGACTTGTCGCTCTTCTTCCCCTGCTTGGGATAGACCACCAGCTTCATGCCGGGTTTCAGGGCCGACTTGGCGTTCAAACCGTTCCACTTGGCGAGCTCCTCGTGGGAGACGCCGTGCGCCTGGCTGATGCTCCACAGGTTGTCACCTGAGCGCACCTTGTAGCTCACCTTACCTTTCTGGCTGCTGCCACGGCTGGCCAGCTGTTGCGGGGCGGCACTTGCCTTGCTGCTGACGGTATGGCCGCTGGTCGGAATGACCAGACGCTGACCGCGACGCAGGCTGTTGCCACGCAGATTGTTGGCCAGTTTCAGCTCGCTCACGCTGACGCCGTGATTCTGGGCGATGCGTGACAGGGTGTCGCCACTGGTGACCTGATAGGAGCGGGTACGGATACGCTCGCTCTTGGGCAGATCGGCCAGTGCCAGCTCCAGGGTATTGGCATATTCAACCGGTACCAGCAGGCGGTAGGGGCCGCGCGGTGACATCACGCCACGGCTCAAGGCAGGGTTGACCTCCTTGAGCTGCGAGGTGCGTACACCGGCCAGCTGGGCCGCCACGTTCAGATCGATCTGGCTGCCGGTTTCCACCACCCGCAGCTTCGGCTCGTTGGCGAGCACCGGCAGCTGGACGTTGTACTTGTCGGCATTGCTGATCATGTCAGCCATGGCCAGGATCTTGGGCACATACATCTGGGTTTCGCGCGGCAGATCGAGCGACCAGTAGTCGGTCGGCTTGCCGGCACGCTGGTTGCGCTGGATGGCGTTGCGAACCCGTCCTTCACCGGCATTGTAGGCGGCCAGCGTTTGCAGCCAGTCACCATCAAAGAAGCGGTTCAGATATTCCAGATAGTCGAGCGCCGCATTGGTGGAGGCCAGCACATCGCGCCGTCCGTCATACCAGTTGTCGTGGCGCAGACCGAAGTTCTTGCCGGTGGCGGGCACAAACTGCCACAAACCGACGGCATTGCTGCGGGATCGGGCATGAGGATCAAACATGCTCTCGATCATCGGGACAGTAATAAGCTCCATTGGCAGCTCACGCCGTTCAATCTCCTCTACCATCAGATAGAGGTAGGGTTCAGCCCGGCTGGCAATGGTCGCCAGATGCTTATCATTGCGCAACAGCCACTCACGTTGTTGGCGGATGCGCGCATTGTCTGGAGTTTCCAGTTGCATATCATCGCTGATACGCACCCACAGATTGTCCGTATCTTCCATTTCGTCCAGCTGTTCATCGCCAAACAGAAAACGTGAAGAGTGTTTTTTATGCGCTTTTTTGTTGACCTGGGGGGACTTGATCGGCTCGATTGCCGTTAGCGCCCGGTCATCCTGATGGCTCAGGTTTTGGCAGCCGCTGAGCAACAGCGCTGCCAATAAGGCCGTTCGTACCTTCATCTCGTTCCGGTCATTTTTAAGAAAAACAGCTCGCATCATAAGGGGCAATCCCCCCCTGATCAAGGTTTGTTCAAAAAACATCCTTCCATTGGCGCAGGATCGTGAAGGTATCTACCGGATTTTCCACGCATTTTAGCCCCTGCTTTTCAGCAGAAAATTTCACTGAATCGAGCTCGCAGCGCAGAAAAACATTAAACCTGCGTTCATCCCCCAGTCGGCTGGGCAGGCTTGGCAGCCCCTGTTGCCGCAGTTTGCTGATCAGCCCGATCTGATCACGGATCGCCGGGTTGTCCGGCTCGACCGCGTAGGCGAAGCGCAGGTTTGACAGGGTGTATTCGTGGGCACAATAGATGAGGGTGTCGTCGGGCAGGGCGGTGAGGCGTTGCAGCGAGTGATACATCTGCTCCGGCGTCCCTTCAAAGAGGCGACCACAACCGGCCGAGAAGAGGGTGTCACCGCAAAAGAGCATGCCGTTGCCATGGTAGGCGATATGGCCGCGGGTATGGCCGGGCACATGGATCACCTCGAGGGCAAGACCATGCCAGTTGATCTGATCGCCATCTTCCAGCCACTGGCCATGGTGGGCCGGCATGGGGTCAAGTTTGGGGCCATATAGCCGGGCATGAGGGAACTGTTCGAGCAGTTCGCCAACCCCGCCCACATGGTCGTGATGATGGTGGGTCAGTAGGATGGCATCGAGCACCAGACCCAATGCCTCGAGCCGCTCCAGCACGGGGGCCGCTTCGCCCGGGTCGACAACCAGACAGTGATTTTCGTGTCTAATCAACCAGATGTAGTTGTCATTAAAGGCTGGAACTGTGATCACTGGATACATGAGTCTGCTTCTCTTTAGGGAGGGTATCTTATATAACAGGATGGCGTTCGAAACCGCGAGTTGAGCCCTATTATGCAGGTGGCACGTACCGAACAACAAATCGAGATCCCGACCAGCTGGTCCGCGTTGCCTATGGGGGACTGGGTTGCTGCCGAGATCCAGGAGCGGCTCGACAGCTGGTGTCCCAACCTGTTTGGCTATCACTTGCTCAAGATTGGCGCCCTGAGCGCCGAACTCTCCTGCAAACGCTCATCCATTCGCCATCAGGTGGGCGTCGCCTGCGAGGGGCGGCTGCTCGACATGTATGGCGATCCTATGGCATTGCCGGTGCGTACCGGCAGTGTCGATGCCTGCCTGCTGGCCCACTGTCTCGATTTCTCTGCCGATCCCCATCAGGTGTTGCGCGAAGCCGAAAGGGTGCTGACCGACGATGGCTGGCTGATTATCAGTGGCTACAACCCCATGAGTCTGGTGGGCATAGGCCACTGCATCCCTTTTTTGCGGCGCAAGGTGCCCTGGTCGGCGCGGATGTTTACCCCCGGGCGAGTCACCGACTGGCTCCATCTGCTGGGGTGCGAGGTGATGTTTGATGAGCGCTTCGGTTACTCGTTTATGGGCAAACAGAGCTGGCACAGCTGGTGGCAGGAGAGTGTAGGGCGGGACTACTGCCGTGCGTTTGCTTCTGTCTATGTCATTGCTGCCCGTAAACGGCGCTTTCCGCTGATCCCGGTGCGCCGCCGCTGGCAGCTGCCAAAATCCCTCGCCACACAGGGCATGGCCCGTCAGGGCTGGTAGCCGGTATCCTCGGCCAGATCTTTGCCGCAGGCCGCCTCGCGGGCCAGCTCGTCACAGCGTTCGTTTTCCGGATGGCCCGAGTGCCCTTTGACCCAGAGCCACTCGATCTGGTGACGGCTCACTTCCGCATCCAGCTCTTTCCAGAGATCGACGTTTTTGACCGGCTGGCGGTTGGCAGTCATCCACCCCTTCTTCTTCCAGCCGATGATCCACTGGGTGATCCCCTGGCGCACATACTGGCTGTCAGTGGTGAGGCGAACCTGGCAGGATTCGTTGAGAGTGCGCAGGCCCATAATGGCGGCCATCAGCTCCATCCGGTTGTTGGTGGTGAGGCGAAAGCCGGCCGCAATCTCCTTGCGGTGCTTGCCATAGACCATCACGGCGCCATAACCGCCTGGGCCCGGGTTGCCGAGGCAGGAACCATCCGTATACAAATCAATCTGTTTTAACATGAGGCTTGGGGTAAACTAGCGAGTAAAGCCGAAGTTTGACATAGATTGGATCATGAACACACCCCAACTGAATCGCCAGATCATTCTGGATACTGAAACCACGGGTATGAATACCAGTGGCGGCCCAGTTTACCTTGGCCATCGCATCATCGAAATCGGCTGTGTGGAGGTGATCAACCGCAAGCTCACCGGTAACCACTACCACGTCTATATCAAGCCGGATCGGCTGGTGGACCCGGAAGCTATCCAGGTTCACGGGATTACCGACGAGTTCCTGCGCGACAAACCCTCTTTTAGCCAGATAGCCGACGAGTTCCTCGAGTTCATCCGTGGTGCCGAGCTTATTGCCCATAACGCGCCGTTTGACGTGAGCTTCATGGACTACGAGTTCAGCAAGCTCGGGCTCAACTTCAAGACCGCGGATATCTGCTCCATCACCGATACCCTGGCGATGGCGCGGGATCTCTTCCCGGGCAAGCGCAACAACCTGGATGTGCTCTGCGATCGTTACGGCATCGACAACTCGCACCGGACCCTGCACGGGGCTTTGCTCGATGCGGAGATCCTGGCTGATGTCTATCTGCTGATGACCGGCGGCCAGACCAAACTCAATCTGGCTACCGAAAGCAGTGAAAACGAGAGCAATCAGGACACCAGTATCCGCCGGCTGGAGAGCAACCGACCGGCGCTCAAGGTGATCAGAGCGGGTGAAGAGGTGCAGGCGCTGCACGAGGCAAGACTGGATCTGGTGCAGAAGAAGGGAGGGAGTTGTCTGTGGCGGCAATGAGCAAGTGGCTGGCCTCTTTTCTATTGCTGGGGTCGCTCGGCGCTTCGGCGACCGAGGTATTTGCCCCTTCCGATATTCCGCTGCTGGATAACCGCTTTCGCATCGATTACGGGGTGAAGGAGATCACCTTCATCATCAAGCGCAAGCCGGGCACCCCCTCGGTGATCCTGGTGCGCCCCGATGGCAGCAAGCTCTACGTGGGCAAAGTCAAGCCGGATGATGTGGGCTGGCTGGCGCTGCCGGAGCATGATCTCATTACCCTGCGCAATCCCATGCCGGGCCCGTGGCAGGCAATTGGCGAGGTGGATCCCGACAACCGGGTGCGGATCCTCTCCGATATCCGGATGGACATCGCCGCCTTGCCGATGCAGCTCTATCAGGGAGAAGTGGTCAAGCTCAAGGCGTGGCTCTCGATCGATGGCCAGCCCCCCAAGGACAAGTACTACCTCTCCGATCTGGGAATGAGAGTCAAACTGCAATCCTTCAGCGATCCTGGCAAGCAGAATACAGTGCTCGATCAGGAGATTGGCCACTACCTTGATGATGGCAAGGGGCTTGATGAGGTACCTGGTGATGGCGTCATGACGGCGGAGGCGATCCTGCAGGATATTCCGGCGGGCAAATACCGCGCCATGTTCAGTACCGGCAATCAGGTGTTTGTCCGGGCCCGCTATCAGGATGTGCTGCTTTATCCTTATCCATTTACCTACAACCTGGCGCCTCCCTCCGAAGAGCTGGGGGCCAAGTTGTCACTGCTGGTCGACCGTGATGAGATGGATCCTGCCTCTGTGGCGCTCAAGGGCACAGTCACCAGCAAGACTGGAGGCTACTACTCGTTTAGCGAAGTGGCGACTGCTCCCAAACTGGATGTCGATTTTTCCGTCATCAAGGAGCCTGGACAATATCAGGTAGAGGCCGCGCTCTACGGTACCACCCGCCTTGGCCGTGAAGTGAAGATCGCTATGCCGGTGAAAACCTTCAATGTCTTCCCGCCGGCACCTCCACCTCCGCCGCCGGTCTCTGCTGCCGAGCCAACCTCCAGCGCCAAAGCGACCGAGAAAGCGGAAGAGAAGGGGGGAATGGGCTGGTTGATCTGGGCGCTGGCCGGTGGTGGCGGGCTATTGGTTATTCTGGGCGGGGTCGGGTTTATCATCCTGCAAAAACGCAAGGCGTTGAAACGTGCCCTGGCAGCAGCTCAAGCAGAAAGCCAGCAAGCAGAACAACCAGCCGCCAAGCTGGATCTCAACTTGCCAGAGCAATAACGGCAAGTTCAAACAATAAAAAACCGCCCTTTGGGCGGTTTTTTATTGTGCATTTTCGAATGTTAGTTGGGAAAGAAGGGCTAGTGTTCGCCGATATAGACATCCTTGTTCTGCTCGCGGATCTCGAGGAACTTGTCGAGATTGGCCATCATCAGCTCGACCAGCTGGGGATCGAAGTGTTGTCCCTTCTCCTCTTCGATGAGAGCCAGCACCTTTTCCAGCGGCCATGCCTTCTTGTAGCAGCGGTCAGAACCCAGTGCATCGAATACATCTGCCAGTGCCACAATGCGTCCCTCCAGCGGGATATCTGCCCCTTTCAGACCGCGTGGATAGCCGCTGCCATTCCACTTTTCATGGTGATTGCCCGCTATGGTGGCGCCGATCTGGAACAGTGCCAAGTCGCTGCCGGAGAGCATGTCCTGTCCCAGTTGGGCATGGGTTTTCATGATCTCCCACTCTTCCGGGGTCAGCTTGCCCGGCTTGTGCAAGATGGCATCAGGGATGCCGACCTTGCCGATATCGTGCAGCGGTGAAGCGCGTTTTATCAGCTCGCTCTGCTCTTCGCTCATTCCGAGCAGATGGCAGAACTGCTCGGTATAGAGCGCGACCCGTTTGACATGCAGCCCCGACTCTTTGGAGCGGGTTTCGACCAGTTCACCGATGCGGTAGATGATCTCGCGTTGGTTATCGGCGATCACTTCGTTGAGACGGATGTTCTCCAGCGCCACTATGATGTTTTCGGTAAAGAGAGTGAGCAGGCTGGTATCGATCTGGCTGAGCTGGCGCGTTGTCTCTATATGGAACAACAGGTGGTGGCGAGGGTTTTGGCAGTAGAGAACCATCTGGTTGGTGCTGTAGACATTGCTGCCCTGTGCCATCGCCTGGCGCAGGATCTCGGGAGCATCTGTCAGCCGCATCGCGGCGTGACCCGGCAGCAGGGGTTCAAGCAGCTGATCCTTTACCTCGTAGGTGTATTGCTTTACGTCGTAGATTTGGGTTTCCCCCAGATGGAGCAGGGCGCTCAGCTGCTCCTGTGCTCCCTCAACAAATTGGCGTAGGGCCCGCTTCTCGAAAATTCCCTTGGAGGCTTCGATAACTTTCTCGAGCCCCTGCCGGTTGCTCTCCAGAGTGCGGATATCTCTATATGAACGCAGACTGGCACGCAGCAGGGTTCGCAGCTTCTGTGAGGTAAGCTCGGTCTTGTCCTTGTAGTCGTTGATGTCATAGTTGGTGACAACGTCATCTTCCGGTGCCTGACCGGGCTGGCCGGTTCTGAGCACGATGCGCACCATCTTGTTTTGCAGATCTTCGCGGACGTATTTGACGACGTCGAGACCGGCATGGTCGACTTCCATCACCACATCCAGCAGCAGCAGGGCGACATCCGGCGTAGTCGCCAGCAGCTCCTTGGCTTGTGCTGCGGAATAGGCGTGCAGAAAGTCGATGGGGCGATTGTCAAACTCGAACTTGTTCAGGGTGATCTTGGTGATGCGATGAACCTCGGGTTCATCGTCAACGATCATCACTTTCCAGCCCGCTTGCTGCACATCGGTGAGAGCAAGATCGTCGTCATCAATAATCAGGATTTCGTCATCCATCATACAATCCTGTTTGGCATCCTGTGCTTACATTAACTGCTCAACTAAGGATAGGAAACTTATTGAGAAATAAAATTTGATCTCGCAAAACTATGGTCGAAATAAGCAAATGGAACCCTTTGGTCAATCCAGGTGAGGTGCGAGCTTTCTGTTGTGAATCAAGGTGTCCCAATGCACCACCTTGTGTCCCTCGCTCGGTTGAGCCGCAAGAGGGAAAAAGCCAATCCGCTTCGGATTAAGGATGAAGGCGAGAATAGATCTCATTTGATAATTATTCCTATTTAAAGGTAGCATGCAGACTGATTCGAAGAGGAGTTTATCCGTGACCCAGAGCCTGCCTCCCAATCGCCCCCGTCTGGTGACGGTCAAGCGAGTGCAACAACTTACCCCTCATCTGCGGCGCATCACCTTTGGCGGCCGTGAACTGGCCGATTATCCCTTTACCTGCGGTGGCGCCCATATCAAGGTGATGCTGGCCCAGCCTCATCAGAGCGAACCCGTCATGCCTGCCATGACGGCGGGCGGCCCGCGCTGGAGCAATCCGGCGGATAAGCCGGTCATCCGCACCTACACCATCCGTGTATTTCGCCGTGATGAGCTGGAGCTCGATATCGACTTTGTTCTTCATGGCGATAGTGGGCCAGCCAGCGCCTTTGCTACCCACGCCAAGCCGGAGGATAAGGTGATCCTGTCCGGGCCGGGTGGCCCCAACCCCATGCTGCAACCGGCAGAGCACTACTCTCTGGTGGGCGATCTCACCGCCTTGCCAGCCATCATGGCGATGTGTGAAGTGATGCCTGCCGATGCCAGCGGGGAGATTGCCATACTGGTGCCGGATCAGGCGGATGCTCAGCCGCTGACACTGCCGGTCGGTGTACGCTGTCACTGGTTTGTGGGAGAGCCTGCAACCAGCGGCATTCTGGAGCATGTGCAGGCCTTGCCTCTCTCTCGGGATGGCGGTTTCTTCTGGCTAGGCGGGGAAGAGGCGCTGGTGCTGCCGCTGCGTCGCCATTGCCGCGGCGTGCTCGACGTGGAGCGTCAATCGCTCTATGCGGTGCCGTACTGGCGCCGGGGCAAGAGTGAAGAGGCCTATCATCAGACCCGCCATGATGTGATGGATAGCTGAGCAGAAGAGAGCCCGTCACACATCAAAACTTGCAAATAAAAATGATTTGCATTTAGTATTGCGCCGTCCGGGTATTCGTCCGGGCGGCGTTTTTATTTCCGTTGACACAAGAGCGCCCTGTTTTCACGTCGGTTTGGCTGCATGCTGTCAGACCCCAACGCAAGGAGTCGTAAAGGGTGGTTAAGTACCAGACCCATCTGTTCTGGCTGGCATTGCTCCTTCTCTGCACGCTGTTTTGCCTCTCGCTGGCTACCGGTGCCGGCGTCTATGGTGCCCGCGAGGTGTTCGGGTATCTGACGCACAATCCCCTGTGGGTTAATGACGAGAAGCTCGCCATGGTGCTCAATACCTTGCGACTGCCGCGCACCCTCTGTGCCATGGTGGTCGGTGCCTCTTTATCTCTGGCTGCCTCCTTGTTGCAGAGCGCGACCCGCAACCCGCTGGCAGAACCTGGTCTGCTCGGGGTTAACGCCGGGGCCGTTTTTGCGCTGGTGGTGGGGCTTACCTGGTTCGGGGTGGAGTCCGCCTACGGCTATCTGCTCTGGGCCGGACTCGGCGCGCTGCTTGGCAACGTGATTGTGCTGGGGCTCGGCATGATGATTGGCCGATCCAACCCCCTCAAGCTGATTCTGGTCGGGGTGGCGCTCTCCGCCACTTTCGGCGGTCTCTCCAGCTTTCTGCTGCTCTCCAACAAGATGGTGCTGGAGCAGTACCGCTTCTGGAACCTCGGCTCCCTGTCGGCGGCCAATCTCGATGCCATCGTCGCCGTGCTGCCCTTCGTGCTGGCGGCGTTTGTCATCACCCTGCTGCTCTGTCGCCAGCTGACCCTGATGCAGATGGGGGACAGTCAGGCCCAGGCACTCGGGATCCGCCCCAATCGGGTGCGGATTGGCGTGCTGTTGGCCGCCACCCTGTTTACCGCCAGTGCCATCGCCATCGCCGGCCCCATCGGCTTTGTCGGCTTTCTGGCCGCCTACTGTGGCCGACTGGTAGAGCCGGTGAAGCTGTCGGTGCAGGTCTGTTTCTCCGCCCTGTTCGGCATGCTGTTTCTGCTGTTGGCCGACATTCTGGCGCGCTGGCTGATCCAGCCGTTCGAGCTGCCCAACGGGGTTATTCTGGCCCTGATCGGTGCACCTGTGCTGATCGCCATTGTTCATCGCGGGGGCTTTCGTACCCTGCTGACCGTCAAGTGAGGGGCTGATGCGCACACCTACCGATATGCTCTGCCTGCGGGCCGGCAACCGCTCTGTGCTGATCCATCTGCCGAGCTGGCGCTGGCTGGCTCTGCTGGCCATGGCGCTGCTGGCGCTTGCTCTGCTGGCCCTGAGCGTTGGCGGCGGCAAGCTCGGCTTTGCCGGGGTGGTCAACACCCTGCTGGGGGAGGGGACCCGGCTTGAGCAGCTCACCCTGTTCAAGATCCGGCTGCCGCGCATCCTTGGGGTGGTGGTGGCGGGGGCCGCCATGGGGCTCTCCGGCTGTCTGGTGCAAACTCTGGTTCGCAATCGGCTGGCCACCCCCGACATGGTGGGAGTCAACAACGGGGCCTCTCTGGCCATCATCGTCTTCTCCCTCTATCTGACTGTGGGGAGCTGGCCCTGGTGGGCCGCGCCCATCGGAGCCATCTTCGCGGCGCTGGTGCTCTATGCCCTCTGCCGCAAACCGGGTGAGCAGGGCTATCTGTTCGTGGTGATCGGTATCGGCCTCTCCGAGCTGTTCGAGGCGCTCGGCCAGTTTGTGATGTCCACTCAGGCCCTGTTGCACCTGAGCTCCCTCTATCTGTGGAACATGGGCAGCTTTATCGCCGTGGGTTACAGCACCATCACTCCCATCGCCATCCTGTTGCTGCTGCTCTGCCCCTGGATTGTCTATCTCTCCCGCTCGCTGGCGGTGCTGCGCTTTGGTCCCGAGATGGCCAGAGGGCTTGGCGTCAACGGCGATCGGGTGCAGCTGGGCATTCTGGCGCAGGCCATCCTGGTGGCAGCGCTCGGCACCGCCATCGGCGGCCCCGTGGTCTTTATCGCCATGGCGGCCCCCATTCTCGCCTCCTGGCTGGTGAAAGATCGGGTGGTGCCGCTCTGGCTGGCGGCACTCAGCGGTGCCCTGCTGCTGCTTGCCAGCGATACCCTGGTCCGGGTGCTGGCCAGCCCCCACGAGGTGGCGACCGGCATCATGACCCGCATTCTCGGCGGCCTGTTGCTGCTTTTTCTTCTTGTTAACGATCGCCAGAGGGCTGACTGATGACGCTCACCGTAAATCGCCTCCATTTCGCCTATCAGCAGACCCCCATTTTGCGGGATATCTCCTTCAGCGTGCCGAGGGGCAAGCTGGTGGGGATCGTCGGCCCCAACGGCTGCGGTAAATCGACCCTGCTCAAGCTGTTATCCGGCCAGATGAAAGCCCAAAGCGGCGAGATCCTGCTCAAGGGCAAGCCGCTTTCCAGCTACCCCATGAAGGGGTTGGCACGGGAGCTCGCCTATCTGCCCCAGCGACCGACCCTGCCTGCCGGCATTCTGGTGGAGCAGCTGGTGCAATATGGCCGCCATCCCCATCAGGGCTGGTTCAATCAGTGGGGAGAGGAGGATGCCCGCATGGTGCGCATCGCCTGCGAGCGGATGCAGCTTGAGGGGATCTGGCAGCAGAGCGCCGCATCTCTCTCCGGCGGGCAGGCGCAGCGGGCGTGGCTTGCGATGATCCTGGCGCAGGACAGCGACATGGTGCTGCTCGACGAGCCTACCAGCGCCCTCGATATCGGCCACCAGACCGAGGTCATGGAGGCTATCCACCGCATCACCGCCGAGGGCAAAACCGTGCTGCTGGTGATCCATGATCTGGCGATGGCGGCCCGCTACTGCGACGAGCTGATCGCCATCGGCAATGGCGAGATTGCCGCCATGGGCCCGGCCCGGGAGGTGGTGACCAAGTCTCTGATTGACCGGCTCTACCAGACCAGTGTCGACATTCTGCATGCCCCCGGTGACGGTGCGCCCGTTATCGTGCCGCGCCGCCATGAGCAAGTCAGCCAATGGCGGTCGGCCAGTTGAGATTGTGCGAAACCGGCATCGGCCTGTTTCGCGAACCTTCCCACCGCTGACTTGTATGCAAGCAGCACAACACAGGAGTGAGATGATGAAGCGTTTTGCCGCCCTGACAACAGCCATTCTGATGCTGGCCGCGCCGCTGGTTCAGGCGCAGGAGATGCGTGAAGTGACCGATGCGTTTGGCCAACAGGTGCAGGTGCCGGTCAAGCCACTGCGAGTGGTGACCTTGAGCGAGTTCGATCTCGACAGCGCCCTGACCCTGGGGCTGACCCCCATCGGTGCCGTCAATGGTCGTGGCCAGCCCACCATGCCACGTTACCTGCTGGAGAAGGGGGTAAGCGATATCAAGGTGATCGGCGATCTCGACAGCCCCAATCTGGAGTCGCTGATTGCGCTGGAGCCCGACCTTATCCTGACCGGCCAGACCCGTCCCGAGCTGCTGGCCCTGCTGGGTGAGATCGCGCCGACCGTGGTCACCGGCAAGTGGGGCGAGCCGTGGCTGGATATGTTCCGCCGCACCGCTCATACCCTCAACCGCGACAAGGAGGGGGAGGCTTTCCTCAAGCGTTATGAAGAGCGGCTGGCAGAGGCGCGCAGCAAGCTGGCAGACCATCAGGGGGAGAGCATCAGCATAGTGCGCTGGAATCCCAAGGGGCCGAGCTTTATGTATCAGGGGACGTTTGCCAGCAGCGTGGTGGAGTCGATGGGGCTGGTACGCCCAAGCAAGCAGCAGGGTACCGGCGCCCCTCACTCGCCGCCCCTGAGTCTTGAGTCCCTCAATCTGCTGGATGCCGACTGGCTGGTGATCGGTACCCTGAGCGCTACCGGCGATGCGGTGGATGCCATGCGTCAGGCGGAACAGACCCCTGCGTTCCAGCAGTTGCCGGTGATAAAGGCCAAGCGCTTTGGCGCCGTGGACGGGTCGCTCTGGACCTCAAGCGGCGGCCCGCAGGCAGCATTGCAGGTGATTGCAGATGTGGAGCAGTTGCTGGCAACCCGCAGCTGAGCGCCATCGCACACTTGAGGTTGACCAAACGAAAAGATTGAGCAAAAGAAGAGGGAGGCTGATGCCTCCCTCTTTGTTTATCCGTGCGGTCCGGAGTGAGCCGGGCATTTACTGCGGCTGGAGTTTGGTGAGGGTGAGTTTGCCGGCCGGATTCTCGGCGTGAAAACGCACCGCATCCCCCACCTTCAGATCCTTGAGCAGGGCCGGATCAGCCACCCGAAACACCATGGTCATGGCAGGCATCTTGAGGTTGTTGATCGCCTCATGCTTGATGCCGATTTTGCCGTTGGCCTCGTCGAGGCGGGTAATGACCCCTTTGGTCATCACCTGCTCTCCGGTCATCTGCATATTCATCCCCTCCATCTGGGACATATCGTGCCCCTCATGGCTCATGGTCATCTCAGCCCGGGCTTGGAGAGAGGCAAGGCCAAGCAGCAATGTCAGGGTCAGCGTTTTGTAGTTCATGATGGTTTCCTCATCGTTCAGTCAATATGGATCGTGAAATCGGGTTATTCGGATTGCGGGTTCGCGCTCTTGCCAAGGCTGCGACTGCGCCACAGGTAGTAGGCTGCAGGCAGTACCAGCAGAGTCAGCACCAGCGCGCTCACCATGCCGCCGATCATCGGCGCGGCGATGCGCTGCATCACCTCGGATCCGGTGCCGTGGCTCCACATGATGGGCAATAGGCCCGCGATGATGGTCACCACCGTCATCATCTTGGGGCGCAGGCGCAGGGCGGCGCCGTGGATCACCGCCCGGTGCAGACCCGCTTGATCCGGTTTGCCGCTAGCCATCAGCTCATCCCAGGCGTGGTTGAGGTAGACCAGCATCAGCACGCCCGTCTCCACCGCTACCCCGGCCAGAGCGATAAAGCCCACCCCGACCGCTACCGAGAGGTTGAAGTCGAGCAGCCAGAGGGTCCAGATCCCCCCCACTACCGCCAGCGGCAAAGTGGTGAGAATGAGCAGCACCTCCTGAAAGCGGCGAAACGCCAGATAGAGCAGCAGCACGATAATGGCGACGGTTAATGGCACCACGTAGGCGAGGCGCGCCTTGGCCCGCTCCATGTATTCGTATTGGCCCGACCAGGTGAGGGCGTAGCCCGCCGGCAGCATCAGCTGCTTGCCCACTTCGGCTTTGGCTTGCGCGACAAAAGAGCCGATATCGCGGCCGCGAATATCGACGTAGACCCAGCCGTTGAGCCGCGCGTTTTCGCTGCGCAGCATGGGGGCCTCGTCGCTGATATAGACCCGCGCCACGTCCGCCAGGGCGATGCGCGCACCGCTCGGCGTCACCACCGGCAGCAGCTCGAGGCTGGCTACCGAGTCGCGATAGCTCTGTGGATAGCGCAGGTTGATGGGGTAGCGCTCGCGCCCCTCGATGGTCTGGCCCACCTCCATGCCGCCCACTGCGGTGGCGAGCACCGCCTGCACATCGGCGATGTTGAGGCCATAGCGGGCCGCTTTCAGCCGGTCGATATCCACCTTGACGTAGCGGCCGCCCGCCACCCGCTCGGCGTAGACCGATGCCGCGCCCTCCACCTTGCCGACGATCTGCTCCAGCTGCTGGCCAAGCTGCTGGATCACCTTGAGATCCGGCCCAGCTATCTTGATACCGACCGGGGTTTTGATGCCGGTCGCCAGCATGTCGATGCGGGTCTTGATGGGGGGCACCCAGGCGTTGGTAAGGCCGGGGAAGCGGATGAGGGAGTCGAGCTCCTCCTTGAGCTTCTCCGGAGTCATGCCGGGGCGCCACTGATCGCGTGGCTTGAGCTGGATGCTGGTCTCCATCATCACCAGATCAGCGGGGTCGGTAGCGGTCTCGGCGCGCCCCGCCTTGCCGAACACGTTCTGCACCTCGGGCACGGTACGAATCAGCTTGTCGGTCTGCTGCAAAATTTCCCGCGCCTTGCCCACCGAGATATTGGCCGCGGTGGTGGGCATATACATGATGTCCCCCTCATCGAGCGGCGGTATGAATTCGGAGCCCAGGTACTTGAGCGGCCAGAAGCCCGCGATGGTCACCACGGCGGCGATGGCCAGGGTGGTTTTCGGGCGGGCCAGCACGGCTTTCAGCAGTGGCACATAGCCCTGGCTCAGCCAGCGGTTCAGCGGGTTGGCCTGCTCGGCCAGCACCTTGCCACGGATGAAGTAACCCATGATCACTGGTACCAGCGTGATGGCGAGCGCGGCCGCCGCTGCCATGGCGTAGGTCTTGGTGTAGGCAAGAGGGTGGAACATCCGTCCCTCCTGCGCCTCCAGCGCAAATACCGGCAGGAAGCTGATGGTGATGATCAGCAGGGAGAAGAAGATGGCGGGACCCACTTCGATGCTCGCCTCGGTGATGATGCGCCAGCGGTTCTTGTCGGTGAGCGCCTCCCGCTCCATATGCTTGTGGACGTTCTCAATCATCACGATGGCGCCATCCACCATGGCGCCGATGGCGATGGCGATACCACCAAGGGACATGATGTTGGCGTTGATCCCCTGCAGGTGCATCACGATAAAGGCCACCAGAATAGCGATGGGCAAGGTGATGACCACTACCAGTGACGAGCGCAGATGGAACAGGAAGGCGAGGCAGACCAGCACCACTACCGCGAACTCTTCCAGCAGCTTGCCGGAGAGGTTGTCGATGGCGCGCTGGATAAGATCGGATCGATCGTAGACGGTGACGATCTCCACCCCCTCTGGCAGGCTGCTTTTCAGCTCCGCCAGTCGCGCCTTGACCCCGTCTATGGTGTGCTGGGCATTCTCGCCGTAGCGCATCACAATGATGCCGCCCACCACTTCACCTTCGCCGTTGAGCTCGGCAATGCCGCGCCGCATCTGGGGGCCGGTGACCACATCCGCCACATCCCCTAGCAGCAGCGGAGCGCCGCGTACCGTGGTACCGAGCGGGATCTGCTTCAGATCCTCGACGCTCTTCAAATAGCCATTGGAGCGCACCATGTACTCCGCTTCCGCCATCTCGATGACGGAGGCACCGGTCTCCTGATTGCCCTGCTTGATGGCGGTCTCGATAAGAGAGAGCGGGATGCCGTAGGCGCGCAGCTTGCCCGGGTCGACCTGCACCTGATACTGGCGCACCATGCCGCCCACGGTGGCGACTTCTGAGACCCCGTCCACCGTCTGCAGCTCGTACTTGAGGAACCAGTTTTGCAGCGAGGTGAGCTGGCTGAGGTCGTGCTTGCCGGTTCTGTCCACCAGCGCGTACTGGTAGACCCAACCCACCCCGGTGGCATCGGGGCCGAGCTGGGGTCGGGCTGAGGCGGGCAGGTTGGGGGCAACCTGGCTCAGATACTCCAGCACCCGGGCGCGGGCCCAGTAGAGGTCGGTGTTGTCGTCAAACAGCACATAGACGAAGGAGTCGCCGAAGAAGGAGTAGCCGCGCACCGTGGTGGCCCCCGGCACCGCCAGCATGGCGGTGGTGAGCGGGTAGGTCACCTGATCCTCCACCACCTGAGGTGCTTGGCCCGGGTAGGAAGTCTTGATGATCACCTGCACGTCGGAGAGATCCGGCAGGGCATCCACCGGTGTCTGTTTGACCGACCAGAGCCCCCAGGCGGTGAGCATGAGGGTCAATAGCAGCACTAGGAAGCGGTTGCCCACGGACCAGCGAATGATGGAAGGGATCATGATCTGGCTCCTTCCTCTAGGCGTGGCGTGAATGGCAGGACATGGTTGCTAGTAAAGCGGCAAGAGATCGACGGTATCATGACTTCTTCTCCATCTCGGGCATCGCCATCTGATGCTGGCTATGGTCCATGCCTTCCATCTTCTCCATCTCATCCGTTGCGGGCTTGACGTCGCCGTCAGTAGCGGGTGACTTCTCCTGATAGATGGTGGTGATACGGTACTCATCCCCCTCCTGCATCACCTGCAGATGGAGGGTTTGCCCCTCGGCCAGCGTGCTCATGTCGACCCCTTCGGCGACGGTGAACTCCATCTCCATGGCGGGCCACTGCCACTCGGGGATGGGTTGGTGGGCCACCATCAGAGTGCGATTGGCCAGATCGATGCTCTGTACAGTCCCTTGAGTCCACACTTGGGCAGGGCGTACCGCCGTCATGCGCAGGAAGTCCGAGTCGATGGCCGATTCCGAATCGAGCAGGAACTGGGCCGAGCTGACTATGCTGTCATCCGCTTCCACCCCCGCCTTGATGGCCACCTTGTCGCCAAACTGGGGGCCGAGGGTGACGGCGACCGACTTGAAGTTGCCATCCCCCAGCGCCAGTACCAGCCGATCCTGACTGCCGGTGCGGATCACCGCTTCGCTCGGCACCACCAGCTGCGGTTCTCCTTTGCCAGTGCGAATGGCCACCTCGGCGAACATATTGGGTTTCAAAAACTCATCCGGGTTGTCAAAGCGCAGCCGCACCTTGAGGGTGCGAGTGGCGGCATCCAGGGTCGGATAGAGGTAATCCACCTTACCTTGCCAGCTGCGGCCGGGTGCATAGTCCAGGGTCATGGTGACCGGATCGCCGACTTTCAGCTGGGCGGCCTGGCGCTCGAACACCTCGGCGCTGACCCACACCTGCTGCAGGGTGCTGATATTGAACAGCGCTGCGGCGGGCTCCACGTACTGCCCTTCGCGCACTTTGAGCTCAGAGACATAGCCGCTGCTGGGGGCGTAAATGCTGATGGTTTCGCGCACCTGACGGCTGCGTTTAAGGGCGGCGATTTGATCAGGCGGCACCTGCAGGGACTTGAGCTTGCCCTCGGCGGCGCGTAGCAGCAGGGGGTTGGCGGTGTTGAGGGCGAGCAGGTATTCGTGCTGGGCGTTGACCAGATCCGGCGCGTAGAGCTCGTAGATAAGGCTCCCCTTGGTGACCTTCTGCCCTTCGCTCTTGATGGCGAGGGTGCGGATCCAGCCCGCCATGCGGGCGTTGATGGCCTCCAGCCGATCTTCGTCATAGCCGACGTAACCCACGGTCTCAATCTGCTGGTGGATGGGCAACCGTTCGACCTTGGCCAGCCGTACCCCCAGATTCTGCTGGATCTCTGGGCTGATGGTGACTGTGCCCGGCGAGCCGTTTTTTTGCTCCTCATAGACGGGGATAAAGTCCATTCCCATGTTGTCCTTGGCGGGGCCGTCGCGCTTGTCGCGTGGATCCATGGGGTTGACCCAGTAGAGCGGCGTCTTCTCCTTGGCCGCGGTGTCAGCGGTGCTCTGTTTGGCGGCCCAGTAGCCGCCACCGGCGCCAAGGGCGAGCAATAGGGCCGACATCAGGATGGTCTTGTTCATAACAGGCCTCCGGCGCGGATCTGCATGCAAAAAGTGCAGGAGGATAAGGCGCCCGCGAAGGCAGCAACCTTGGACGGTGAAAAGTGGGCTGGTGACATGACATCTCTTCTCTTGTGCAGGCCGCCGGGCGGGTGAGGTGCAAGGCAACACCAAAGGGGCTGGCGGCAAACGGGGCGTTGCTGACGAGTCAGCGGACGCACGGCTCCCTGTTGCTGGCGGGGCCAGTGGTCACAGGGTCAAGCGATAAAGGTGTGCAGATAGGGGCAAGGTGAGCCTTGCCCCATGCACGGGAGAAGATCGTTCTAGTGGCGCAGCACCGACAGCATCAGGTGTCGGCGTGGCCAGGAGGGAGGATGGGTACCGCGGGATCGCAGGAAGGGATCCCGCAACCAGTTATCAAGCAGTGCAGTTGCGAAGTTGCTGCCAAGCAGCAGGGGGAAGATCAGCAGGGCGACCAGTACCCCCAGCAGAGCCATCGCCCCAAAGGAGAGGGCATTGACGCCGGTCTGCATCTGGCACTCATCGCCCATGGCTGACCCATCGTTTCCCTGATGGCAGGAGAGGGTCATGCCATCGCCCGGGTGATCCATGGCGGGCATTGCATGAGAGAGCTCGCCATCCGCCATCGCCATGGATGAATCGAACATCACCATCGGCAGGGGGCTGCTTTGGGTCGTCTCGGAGGAGAGGGGAGAAGCATGCCAGCTGATGCAGAGGGTCAGATTGCACACGAGCAGCAGCGCCAGCAACAGCCGGGCCAGAGCAACGCAGGGCAATCTTGCAGCAAGCTGGATGAGTGACAAACTGGATATCCTTCTGGATCAGATGGTTGGACTGTAAACCTTGCCACAGGGATAAGGTCAAGGCGCGCTCGCAGGCACCATGAAGGGGAAGAAGATATAAAAAAGACCCCCGCAGGTGCGGGGGTAAGGGTTATCGGCGTGGCAACAGGCTCGGCCTTACTGCTTCGCTCCTTTTTCCGAGCCTCGCATGATGAGGCGGAAGAAGAGCGGGATAAAGAAGATGGCGATAAAGGTCGCGGCCAGCATGCCGCCGATGACCGGCCAGCCAAGGGCATGGCGGCTCGCCGCACCGGCCCCGCTGGAGGTGACGAGCGGCACACAGCCGAGGATGAAGGCGAGCGAGGTCATCACGATGGGGCGAAAACGCAGGCGCGCGGCCTCCAGTGCTGACTCGATGAGGCTCATTCCCTCTTCGTGCTTCATCACCGCGAACTCCACGATAAGGATGGCGTTCTTGGCCGCCAGCCCGACGAGCGTTACCAACCCTATCTGGAAGTAGACGTTGTTGGTCAGACCCACCAGCCAGGTGGCCAGCAGAGCGCCGAACAGGGCGAACGGCACCGCGGTGATCACCGCAAACGGCAGGCTCCAGCGCTCATACTGGGCGGCCAGAATGAGGAAGATCATCACGATGCCGAAGCCAAAGGCCATGCCTGCGCTGCCGGCAGCCGCCTTCTCCTGATAGGCGGAGCCGGTCCACTCCAGCTTGGCGTCGTTGCCCAAGGTGTTGTTGGCCACCTCTTCCAGCGCGGCGATGGCCTGACCCGAGCTGTAGCCAGGCGCCGGCTGCGCCATGATCTTGGCCGCCTGGAAGATGTTGAAACGCTCGACCAGCTCGGGGCCGGTGGCGTCACGCACAGTGACCAGGCTGCTCAGCGGGATCATCTCCCCCTTGTTGGATCGGACATAGACATTGCGGATGTCGCTCTTCTTGGCGCGGTAGTCCGCCTCGGATTGCAACTGTACCCGGTAGGTACGGCCGAACTGGTTGAAGTCGTTGACATAGACCTGACCGAAAGTGGCCTGCATGGTGTCAAACACCGCGTTGATGGGCAGCCCCAGCGCCTTGGCCTTTTCGCGATCCAGGTCGAGATAGACCTGCGGCACGTTGGCGCGGTAGGTGGTGGTGACGCTGGCAAACTCCGGGCGCTCCTTGGCTGCTTCGAGGAAGCGCTGCACTTCGGCCGAAAACTCCTGGGCATTGCCCGAGCCGCGGTTCTGCAGATACCCCTCAAGGCCGCCGGTGGTGGACATCCCTTGAATGGGAGGCGGGTTGAAGGAGGCAACGAAACCGTCCGCCAGCCCCATCATGCTCATTCCTTGCAGGGTTTTGGCCAGCGAGAAGGAGTCGGCACCGGCCTCTTTGCGCTCGCTCCAGTCCTTCAGGGTAATGAAGGTGAGGCCGCTGTTGCTGACGATGGCGCTGGAGAGGATGTCAAAGCCCGAGAAGGTGATGACATCCTTCACGTTGGGGTTGGCCATGGCGATCTTGTCGAACTGGTTGGCGACCGCCTGGGTACGGGTCATGGCGGCGGCATCCGGCAGCATGACTGCGGAGATGAGGTAACCCTGATCTTCGTTCGGGACCAGCTCTCCCGGCACCTTGAGGAAGAGGCCGTAGATGGAGAGCAGCAGCACTGCGATGATGCCAAAAGCAACGGCCACCCGGCGGTTGAGGAAGGCTACGCCGCGCACATAGCCGCGGGTCAGCTGATCAAACTTGTCGTTGAACCAGACGAAGAAACGGGCCGGTTTGTGGTGTCCCTCTTTGAGCAACACGGCACAGAGGGCCGGGGAGAGGGTCAGTGCCACCAGACCGGAGATAGCGACCGACACGGCAACCGTGATGGCGAACTGCTTGTACATCACCCCCGTCATGCCGCCCATGAAGGCGACCGGCAGGAACACGGCGCACAGCACCAGCACGATGGCGACCACCGGGCCGGAGACCTCCTGCATGGCGAGAATGGCCGCCTCTTTGGGCGAGCACTTCCTCTCCTGCATGATCCGCTCGACGTTCTCCAGCACCACGATGGCGTCATCCACCACGATACCGATGGCGAGCACCATGCCGAACAGGGTGAGCAGGTTGATGGAGAAGCCCAGCACCAGCATGCCGGCGAAGGTACCGATGAGCGATACCGGCACCGCGATGCAGGGGATCAGGGTGGCGCGGAAGTTCTGCAGGAACAGATAGACCACCACGAACACCAGCACGATCGCCTCGAACAGGGTGTAGACCACCTCCTCGATGGAGATCTTCACAAACTCGGTGGTGTCGTAGGGGATCTGGTACTCCACATCCTGCGGGAAGCGCTCCTTGAGCCGCTCCATGGTGTCGTGCACCGCACCGGCCACCGCCACGGCGTTGGCGCCCGGCTGCAGGTAGGTGGCGATACCGATGGCCGGTTTGCCGTTGGCCCGGGCCAGGACGTCATAATCCTTGCCGCCCAGCTCGACCCGCGCCACATCCTTCACCCGGATCTTGGAGCCGTCAGGCATGGAGCGAACGATGATGTTTTCGAACTCCTTGACGTCCTCAAGACGCCCCTTGGTCTGCACCGTGTAGGTGAAATCGACCGGGGCCGAGGTAGGCTGGGCACCGATCTTGCCCGCCGCAAACTGGGTATTCTGTTCACGAATGGCGCCGATCACGTCGCTTGGGGTGAGTTCGAGCTGGGCCAGTCGATCCGGTCGCAGCCAGATGCGCATGGCGTAGTCGGTACCGCCAAACAATGTGGTATCACCGATGCCGGGAATCCGCTTGAGCTCGTCGATGATGTTGAGCAGGGCATAGTTCGAGAGATAGGTGGTATCAAACGAGCCGTTCGGCGATTGCAGGGTCACCACCTGCAGGATGGCTGTCGACTTCTTCTTGACCGTGACCCCCTGCTTTTTCACCTCTTCCGGCAGCTGGGCCATGGCGGCCGAGACCCGGTTGTTGACGTTGATGGTGGCCTGATCCGGGTCGGTGCCGATCTCGAAGTAGACGTTGAGGTTCATCTGGCCGTTGGAGGCAGAACCTGACTGCATGTAGATCATCTGCTCCACGCCGTTGATCTGCTGCTCAAGTGGTGCGGCAACGGTCTGGGAGATCACTTCCGGGGTGGCGCCCGGATAGAAAGCAGTCACCGAGACCACCGGCGGGGTGATCTGCGGGTACTGCTCGATGGGAAGCGATCGCATCGCCGCCAGCCCGCCCAGCACGATAATGATCGAAATCACGCTGGCGAAGATGGGGCGTTCGATAAAGAACTTGGAAAACATGCGAACTCCTTACTTGGCCGCGGACTGTCGAACCAGCTTGGCACTGATGGCCTGCATCTCTTCGGCAGAGACCGGCTTGACCACGCTGCCGGGGCGAGCCTTCATCAGCCCCTCGACGATGTAGTGCTCGCCCGGCTCAAGACCGCTGTCGATCAGCACGCCATCGGCAACCACCGCCCCCAGCTTGACCGGACGGGGCACGACCTTGTTGTCGGCATCCACTACCATCACCATGCGGTCAGCCTGGGACTGAACGATGGCACGCGGCGGCACCACGATGGCGTTTTTGCGGGTACCCAGATCGATGGTCATGCGCACGAACTGGCCCGGCATCAGCACGCCATTTTTGTTGTCGAAGATGGCGCGGGCACGGATGGTGCCGGTCTGGGGATCGACCCGGTTGTCGGAGAAGTTGAGCTTGCCCGCCTCGGGATAGACGGAGCCGTCAGCCAGACGGATGTGGGTGCGCCAGTTGGTGGCATCCTTGGATTCAATCAACCCTTTTTTCACCGAGTTCTCGAAGTTGAGGCGATCCTGCTCCGAGTAGGAGAAGTTGACGTAGAGCGGGTTGTACTGGGTGATGGTGGTCAGCAGGCTGCTGTCGCCACTGGTGGAGATAAGGCTGCCTTCGGACTGGGAGCTCTTGCTCGCCATGCCGTCGATGGGGGCGGTCACCTCGGTGTAGCTGAGGTTGAGTTCGGCCTCTTTGACCTTGGCCTGAACGGCCTGCAGACTGGCGACGGCCGCCTCGTAGTTGGCGAGGGTGTCGTCATAATCCTTGCGGCTCACCACCTGACGCTTGAAGAGCGGGATGATGCGATCCCGATCGGCGCGTGCTTTGTTGAGACGGGCCTGCTCCTGAGCAAGGGATCCCTTGGCCTGTTCGAGAGCTACCTTGTAGGGCTCGGGGTCGATGAGGAACAGCTGCTGACCGGCGGTGACCGGCTGGCCCTCGACATAGGTGCGCTTGAGCAGAATGCCGCTCACCCGCGAACGCACTTCAATTTCACGAAAACCTGCGGTCTCGCCCACCATCTCGGTGGTGAGCGGCACATCGGTCAGGGTCACTTCATTGACCACGACAGGAAAGGCCGGAACACTCTGGGCCGCCGGGGTGGATTCACCGCCACAACCGCTCAGTCCGCCGATCAGCGCCAGAGTCAGCAGGGCGCGCTTGAGCGGGGCATCTGCACCAGCCATGCCAATCTCTTTGCTGGCCCCATAGCGGTGAGGGTGTCCGGTATTTTTCTCCATCTGGATCATTAACGTCATGATAAAAAACAGCTTCTCTTGGGGTGGAAGGGGGATGATAGGCGGGCAACCTTGAACCGAACCTTCTCAAGGGGACAATTTGTCCCCAAATGACGAGGTTTCGTGCTGTTTTGATGGGAAAAGAGGAAGTTAGCGGCGCTGGTCGAGCGCGGCCAGCAGCATGGCGCTACTGTGGTGGGGGCGGTAACCGTTGAGGGCAGCAAGTCGTTCGCTGGTGTGGCCGTGACCAATCAGACGCCCCGCTTTCAGCTCGATCAGGGTGGTGAAGTTGCGTCTGACAAATTCGGCATCGTGACTGATGGCCACTATGGTGGTGCCCTTCGCCCGCTCGCTGGCCAGCCAGCGTTCCAGAATGGTCAGCCAGCGGGGATCAAAATCCCGGCTCGGTTCATCGAGCAGCAGCAAGGCGGGTTGCATGGCATGGAGACAGGCCACCGCCACCATGCGCCGCTGACCGGCATCGAGATCGAGCGGATGGGAGGCCGCCCACTTTGTCAGCTCGCACTCTTCCAGCGCGGTGGCGACCCGCAGTCGGATCTCCTCGCGCGGCAGTTTCTGCAGGCGCAGGCCAAAGGCGATTTCATCCTCGACCCGGCTGTGAAAGAGTTGACGCTCCGACTCCTGAAACAGAAAGCCGATCTGACTGGCAAGGGCTAGAGCCCGCTGCTCGCGAAGCGCCTGTTGTTGCCAGCTCACCGTGCCGGAGGTGGGGGCCAGCAGCCCGGCCGCCAGTCGCAGCAGGGTTGACTTGCCTGCGCCGTTATCCCCGACGATGGCAACCTGTTCCCCGCTGGCAATCTGCAATGTGATGTCGTGCAGGCAGGGATTGCCCGGCGCCCATGAGAAGCAGAGGTGGTCAAAGCTCAGCATAAAACTCCCGCAACATGGCCAAGGGGTAGGGATGATGGCGCGAGTCGCGCGCCTGCAACGTCTCGCGCAGGGAGTCCGGCAGGATCACCCGTCCGGGCAGATGGGGCAGCACCTCGCCCAGCTCACCGCAGGCCAGCTGGCGGCCATGGTCGAGCAGCATGAATTGCTCGCAAAAGTGAGCGGCCGGAAAAAGCCGCTGCTCCAGCAAGATGACGCTGCAGCCGCTCTGCTCGCTGTAGCGGCGGATCTGGCGCAGCATGGTTTGGGTTGCCGCCGGGGTCAGACGGCTGAAAGCCTGATCGAGGATCAACAGCTTGGGAGCCATCGCCAGGGCACAGGCCAGCACCACGCGCTGTGCCTCGCCTCCCGACAGGTCGAGGGGATGGCGGGCTGCCAGCGCCTCGCAGTGACAGAGCGCCATGGCCTCGGATACCCGCCGGCTGACCTCATCAGGTGGCAATCCGAGATTGGCCGGGCCAAAGGCCACCTCATCGGCGACCGAAAAGCAGCAGCCGGAAAATTGCAGGTAGGGAGATTGCTGTACCCACTGACGCACAGCCGCATGCTGATTGAGCTGGCCGCTATCATGGGGCTGCCCGAGAATGACGCCTTCTCCCGCCAGCGTGTCGAGGTGCAGCTGGGACCAGCCCCCCGCCAGCAGCTGGGCCAGCAGGGATTTGCCCGCGCCGTTGCCACCCAGGATGGCCAGCCATTCGCCCTCTTTCAGCTCGATATCGAGTGGGCCCAGTTGAAAGTGGTCAGGGTGGCCCGTATGGCCGATGGTCAACCCTTGCAGCGAGATCATGGCCATCACCTCCAGACAATCTCCAGCGCTACCAGCAACAGCAACAGATAGCGCAGCAGTGGCTCGTAACGTTGCTGCGGGATCTCCGTCATGCGGGTGCGGGTCGGCTGGCTGCGAAAGCCGCGCAGATCCAGCGCCATGCTGCGGGTGGCCAGCTCGCTCAATGCCTGCCCGACCAGCGGCGAGAGCAGCGGAAGAGTAGCCTTTAGCCGGGCCAGCGGATTGCCGTCAAAGGGCACGCCGCGGGCTAGCTGGGCCTCCTTTATCGCACGCAGCTGGTGGCCGAGCTGCTCCTTGAGCAGCAGCGGGCCGCAGCAGAGGTAGGAGAGGGCGATGGGCAGCCGGCTGGCAAAGAGCGCATGAACAAACCGCTCGGTCGAGACCGCCCAGAGCCAGAGCTGGGCGCTGGCCAGACAGGCGAGCAGCCGGCACCAGAGGGGCAGAATGGGGAAGACGTCGCTGGCAGGCATTTCTGGCATGCCAAGCAGGATCCGCACCCAGGGGCCGTGCACCAGATAGAGCCCCAGTCCCAGCGGCAGCATTACCGCCAGCACCAGCTTGAGCCGGGAGCGGGCCTCCGGCAGTAGCACCAGAGCAAGTAGCGGCAGCAGGCTCCAGCCCCAGAGCCAGGGGGGCGGCAGCACGCTGGCCGTGACCGAAAACCAGAGCCAGAGTGCGAGGGAGGTAAACGGGTGCATCAGCGCACGGCAGCCATCTGCGGGAAGTGGCGCAGGGTGCGCTGCGGCAGGCGGCGTACCAGCCCCCAGGCGATCAGCACGGTCAGCAGCTTGTCCAGCAGGTTGGTGCCCAGCACGGTGACGGCGACCGACTCTTGCAGATCGCTGCCCATGGCGTGCAGGTAGGCAACCACGAAATCCGCACCGCTGCCGGTGGCGCCGCCAAACAGGTAGGAGCGGATGGGAATGGCCACCAGGGTGAGCGCAAGGGTGATCACCACGCTGCTCACTACCACCTTGGGCAGATTGTTGAACCAGCCGATGCGAGCCAGCAGACCGGCGCTGAGGCCAATCATCATGGCGACCGGAGCAAAGGCCGCGGCGATGGGGCCGGTGAGCAGGCCCCACAGCAGGTTGGTGAGCAGACCGGTGGCGATCGCCATCCAGGGGCCCGCCAGAATGGCGCAGAGCACAGTCCCGATGGAGTCGAGGAAGATGGGCAGCTTGAGCATGGAGACGGCCTGTCCCGCCACCATGTTGATGGCGATGCAGATGACCATAAAAGCCAGGTTGTAGCTGGAGAGTTTACTGACGGACATAGTGATCCTCACAAGGTTCTGGGGGTAATGAGCAGCTCTTCATAGCCGGATTGGGGGCAGGGGGCACGGCCAAAACGGTACGCCTCCAGCTCTCCGACTACCAGTTCGAGGGTGGTGCGCACCCGGCAACCTGGCAGCACGTGGCCGCCGCGCATCAATCCCTGCTCGTCAGAGATGGAGAGATGCAGGTGTTCACACTCCGGGTCCAGGGTGCCGCCGAGGGCGATCACCTCGAAGGCCCCCTCCAGCAGGGTGCCATCGGGCTGGGCGGCATAGCGCAGGTTGGCGTGGGTAAGGCTGCCGACCGCCCCGACGATCCATGCCGCCTGCAGACCGTGTCGGGCCATGTGAGAGCGTAATCCGGCGATAAGCTCCTCCCCGGGCAACAGGCGCAGGGCCAGAAAACGGGCGGGGGAGAGAGGAAGGTGAGTGGTGGTCACGGCAGGCACTCCTTGCTGCAAAAAGAAGGTGCCCTGAGGCACCTTGTCTGGATAGGCTGTTTACGCCCTTTTATCGCAGGCAACCGCGAGCCGCTTCACAGATTGGCGATATCACTGCGGCATCCTGCGCCGCATCAGGCGAAGCAGGCCCAGATGGGGGCGTGGTCGGAGGGTTTCTCTATGCCGCGCAGCTCGTAGTCGATGCCGGTCTCGGTCACCTTGTCCTTGAGAGCATCGGAGGCCATGATGAGGTCGATGCGCAGGCCACGGTTCTCGTCAAAGCCCTTGGAGCGGTAGTCAAACCAGGAGAAACGCTCGCACTCGGTGGGATTGGCGGCGCGGAAGGTGTCGGTCAGGCCAAACCCTTTCAGGCGCTCCATCCATTCGCGCTCGATGGGCAGGAAGGAGCATTTGCCATCCCGTAGCCAGCGCTTGCGGTTTGCCTCGCCGATGCCGATGTCGAGGTCGGTGGGGGAGATATTCATATCCCCGATCAGCACCAGCTGGTCATCCGGGGTGTGGTTGGTCTCGAGGTAGTGCTGCAGATCCTCGTAGAACTTCTGCTTGGCCGGGAACTTGGTCTCGTGATCCTGACTTTCACCTTGCGGGAAGTAGCCGTTCATCACCTTGATGAGGGAGCCGTCTTCACGTTCGAAGGTGGCCATGATCATCCGGCGCTGGGCCTCTTCATCGTCGGTGGGGAAGCCTTTCTCCACCTTGACCGGCTTCTGCTTGCTCATGATGGCGACCCCGTAGTGGGCCTTCTGGCCGTGAAACTCTACGTGATAGCCCATGGCCTCCACATCGGCCAGCGGGAAGGCTTCATCATGCACCTTGATCTCCTGCAGGCCGATGACATCGGGCTGGTGCTTGTCGATGATGGCTTGCAGCTGGTGCAGACGGGCGCGCAGGCCGTTGATATTGAAAGAGATGATCTTCATGTCCGGGATGCTCATGTCATTTTTATAAGTCGCTATTGGACTAGGAATCGGCGGTGGATGCAAGGTCTGGGGGCCGGGTTGCCCACGGCTCAGCTGAACTGGTTGAACTCCTGGCGCAGCTTGCGAAAACGATCCTGTTGGGCGGGGTTGAGAGGGATGCCGTCGAGCATGTCCAGGGTGTCCTTGCACTCGATGCCAAACTCCGGGCTCTTGCGGTTTTTCTGCATCAGTTGCAGCAACACCTGAATTTTGTTGAGAGCCGCGCCGGTATTGGCGGGCGCGCGGCGCAGCGCCTCGCGAAAGTGACCGAGCGCCTGTTCCAGCTCGCCCGCCTGATAGGCCTTGATGCCCAGTTCGTTGAGCTGCTGGTAGCGCTGACGGCGCTCAAGCACTGTCTTGTCATCCCGGGTCGCCTGAATACAGGTGGTGAGCAGGTGATCCTCATCCTCGGCCAACAGGCTCTGCAGGCTTTCGGCATACTCGAACTCGCCGAGCTGATAGAGGGCAAGGATGGTCTCGCCGAGCAGGGTCGGGGGCATGGAGGCCGGTTCGTCGAGCCAGTTCTGGTTGGCGCGATAGAGCATCTTCTTGCCCTTGAGCAGCTCCCCCAGCGCAATCTGCACCCGCGCCTGACAGATCTGCTCGAACACCGGGTAGTTGAACTTCGACATCATCAGCGAATCGCGGATGCGCGACAGGGCCGAGTTGACCTGCTTTTGCAGGTTGGCGATGTGGTAGCTGTCGTTGCTGTTGAGGGCGTAGAGGGTCAGGGTCTGGATATAGGCCCCCAGATAGTGGGGGGTGCGGTGAATCGAGTTGCGCGACAGATCGATGAGAGAGAGCAGTACATCCTTGGCCTGAGCGTAATCGTGGCGCAGCAGGCACACCTCGGCCAGTCGGCGAGCCAGCTGGACTGACTGGGGCGAGATATCGACCGCCCGCTTGAGCTCCTGCTGGGCGACTTCATCGTTGCAAAGGGCGAGCTGGGACTCTGCCAGCCAGCGGTAAGCTTCCACCATCAGGGGAGTATTTTTCAGGGTCGCCTGCAGGTGGCTGACCGCCTCTTCATGGAGCCCCAGGGTGTTGCACGCCTTGCCCAGTGTCAGGCGGGCCCAGCTGTTCTCCTGGCCAGCCAGCAGCTGGCGCATCAGGGAGCGCGCCTCCTGAGCCTGACCCAGTTTGAGGTGAGTATCGGCCTGCAGACAGCGGCAGTAGTTGGCATAGCGCGGAACCGCATCGGCTCGCTCGGCGCAGGCGGTAATAAGCGCGGGCAGGTCATCTTCTGCCATGGCGCTAAAGACGTTGGCGAGTGCCTGACGGCGGGCGAGGGCCCGTTTGATGCGAAACGAGAACTGCTCCTGAGAGAAGGGCTTCATCAGGTATTCGTCGGGCTCGGCTTCCAGCGCGCTCAGCACCATGGCGCGGGAGCTGTCGCCACTCACCATGATCACCACGCTTTGGGGAGGAACCAGGTGCTGATCCCGCAGGCTCTCCAGCAGCTGGCGGCCATTCTCGCCTACCCCCAGATCGTAATCGATGAGATAGATGTCAAAACTGCCCTTCTGGCAGCGGCGGCGCGCATCCTCGGCGCTGTTGGAGAAGGTGATGTTGCTGATGCCGATATTGATCAGCATTGCCTTCATCATGACCTGAAACGAGCGCTGCTCGTTGACCATCAGAATGCGCTGGGGCTTGGCTGGGCTTTTCTTTTCGGGCTCGGTATCCGGTATCTGCATCTGTCTGGTCGAGGCGCTACGGGCTGATGGGGAAAGTGTGCCACCAAAGCGGCTGAAGAGGCAATTAGCCAAGTTGTCGTTTGTATACCTTGCTCCGCTGCCATCGAGGGAGAAACGTCGGGAAATAGAGAGGGCCCGGTTGTGGGCCCTCTCTTTTTATTTTTTCTTCTCTGCCAGATAGGGGGCAAACTGGGGCGTGTGGATGGCCTGGAATCCCTTGTCCGTTTTGACGATGAGATAGACCGCAAGCTTGTGCTGTTTGGCAAAAGCCATCGCCTCAGTGGGGCCCATCACCATCAGGGCGGTATCGAGGGCGTCGGCCTCCAGCGCAGTGGGGGTGATGACGCTTGCCGAGACCAGCTTGTGGGTGATGGGCTGGCCGGTAGCGGGGTCGATGATATGGGAGTAGCGCTGGCCATCGAGCTCGTAGTAGTTGCGATAGCTGCCGGCAGTGCTGAGTGCCATGCCGTTGGGGATGACGATGTCGGAGAAGGCACCCGGCTGATCGGAGGGCTCGACGATGGCGACTCGCCACGGCGAGCCCTTGCTGTTGTGGCCCTTGCTGCGCACAGCACCCGCCACCTCGATGAGGTAGTTGTTGACCCCCTTGCTCTCGAGCAGGGCGGCGATTTCATCCGAGGCAGCCCCTTCACCGAGGGTGGAGAGGTCGAGATAGAGCTCTGGGATAGACTTCTCCAGCAGGAAGTGATCCCCTTGTGGCATCAGAGTCAGCTTGTCGATGCCCACCTTGTGGCGGGCGGCGGCGATGGCGGCATCGTCTGGCCGTTTGATGGGGCGTTTGTCCGGGCCAAAGCCCCACAGATTGACCAGCGGCCCGACCGTGACATCAAGCTTGCCATTGGTCAGGTGACCGGCATCGATCCCCTGCTGGACGATTTTGGCCATGGCCGCGGGGATGACGAACGGCGTCTTAGCCGGCCTCTGATTGAAGCGGGAGATGAGTGAATCGGGGTCATAGGTGGAGATCTCGCTGTTCATCCTGGCCAGCAGGTTCTCCACCTCGCTCTTGAGCGCGGGTTCTCCACCGGGGAAGGGATCGCTTAGGGTTACCACAAAATAGGTGCCCATGGTTTTGCCCTGAATGCGGGTTTGGGCTGGGGGCTCGGGTTGGCAGCCGGTGAGCGCCAGCAGCAGGGTCAGTAGCAGGCAGCGCAGGGCGGCAGCGGGGGTTATGGCCATCATCAGCAGGTCTCTTGTTGGCGAAGGGCTGGTCGGGGCGCTAGCTTAGCCAAGGGGCTGGCGACGGGCGAGCCCTGCCCGGAGAAAATGGCGGAAAAAATTAAACAGACTTTGCTTATTCTGGTGAGCTGGCCCACAGCTTCGGGCTAAATTCATAGCCGATTGAATACAGACGAGTAAAATAAAGGTCGATTTTGACAGCATCTTTGCGGCCATTCTTGAAGCAGTGTTGCGCAAACCTGTTGCCATTCATTGCCAATCAAAGGAGAAGATAATGAAAAAGGCGATTACCCTGCTGTTTCTGAGTACCCTGGCTGCCCCGGTACTGGCCGATGAGTGCGCATTGGTCATCGAGGGCAATGATGCCATGCAGTACAACCTCAAGGAGATGAGCGTACCTGCGACTTGCAAAGAGGTAACCGTCACCCTGAACCACACCGGTAAACTACCGGTTACCGGCATGGGCCACAACTGGGTTTTGGCCACTACTGCCGACTATCAGGCCGTGGCGACTGCCGGGATGAGCGCAGGTGCCGAGAACAACTACCTGCCCAAGGATGACCCCCGCGTACTGGCTCACACCAAGCTGATTGGCGGTGGCGAGAGCACCAGCGTGACCTTCAAGACCGACGGTCTGGCCGGCAAGGATCTCACCTTCTTCTGCTCCTTCCCTGGTCACTTTGCCATGATGAAGGGTTCCTTCAAGGTCGGCGGATAACCGGCTCTTGAATGCAAAAAGCCGGGCATGCCCGGCTTTTCTATTTAGCTATCTCTCTGAGAGAAAATGAGAAAGCCTTGAACGAGGCCTTTGTTAGGCAAACAAGAAGATGCACGGAAATGCAATTAGTAAAATGGGTTCTCAGTTGTTGCTTGTTACTGGTGTGTACCATCGCTTTGGCGGCAGAACCTCCGGTAAAGAAAAGTCGTAGTGGTATATGTCATCCGAAAGGGGGGACTTATTACAATCGAACTAAGCATTATATCCCTTATGACACAATGCAAGCATGCCTCGACAGTGGAGGCCGGGTTCCTAAGCGTTAATAAAATTAGAGCCAGAGTGAAAACTCAGCCAAGTCATAGCATTTGACATTTTTAGTCGAGCATTTTTTCGCCTCAGACTTTAACCATTCAAATGCGGCTTTTTTATGACCCTGACCCTCAATCAAAATGATGACATTTTGTTCAGGTGCTTTGTTTGCGCTTTGTAAAAAGAAAGGGAACTTACGGTCTACAGAACCGGAAACTTGCTGCTGATGTGGCTCAATGCGGGTTAATCCATCAATAGGATGGTTAATCACAAAGGCACTAATTGCTTTAAGCCCATAGAGATCTTCGTAAGGAACTCTGCATTTGAATGTTTTGGTATTAACTAGTTTATTATCCTCAACATAACCAAATTCATTCAAAATCTCTCTAATTCTTTTCTGTAGTTGTTGATTACTTTTTTCTTCTTCAGTGGTGAGTTCTGGTGGTGTTTCGAATCCATCAAATGTGTATTGCATAGGATCTCTCATCACAAAAGGCATGAGAGACCCATATTACTCCGAGATATATAACTTTCAATATTTGTGAGTGATTTTTAACCGCAGCAGATCCTATTTGAGAACACCTTGCAGGGTAAAGAAGGCGATGGTGCTCTTCTTCTGGCAGTCGAAGTGAATGCTCTCCTCGCCACTCACGACCAGCGTTTCGTTGATAGCGACTACTTGCCCCTGCACCGTGAGCTGGCCGCTCAGCAGATGGCAGAGGTAGGTTTTCTCTGGCTCGAGGGTAAGGGTCAGGGGGAAGGGGAGGTTCAATACCCGCACGTTGGCGGCAATCCTGTCCGGGTGGTAGATAAGCCCGAGATCGGTAACCTCTTTTTTCAGCAGTTCGCAGTGGGTCTCCTCATCACCGCCGAAATGGGCCGCTTCAAAGGTGGCGTAGGGGTGGCCGTTGAGCACAAAGCCGGCGCCGCTCACCGGCAGCAGAATGCGCTGATAACCCGGAAAGGTGGAGAAGCGGCCGGCCTCCTTGATGGGGGCGGAGCTGAGCCGGTAGTCAAAGTCGAGCTTGTCGAGGCTCGCTCCCTTGGGGGAGATGAGGATCTGGGCTGTGGTGCCCTGCTTGTTTTTCCAGGGCATCTTCTGGTGGTCAGACTCTTTGATCAGGGTGATCACGGGCACTTCCTCAGCATGAAAAAACAGAGGGAGCCTGGGGGGTTGGCCCCGGCTCCCTGACAAATAGAAAGATGGAGTGGCAGGGTATCAGCCCTGACCATCCAACGCCGCCAGCCGGGCTTCCATGGCGGCGAGACGGCTCTTGAGCTCGCTCACCTCCTGCTCCAGATCGCTCAGGCGATCCGCCGCAGGAGAGGCATAGGCTGCCGCCGGAGCAGACTCCATCATCGCCTGAATATCCACTTCACCGCTAAAGAGGTGGGCGTAGCGGGATTCGCGCTTGCCCGGTTCACGCGGCAGTTTTACCACATAGGGGCCGCGCTCGATGAGCTGGGTCAGCACCGCATCCACTTCGGTCACGTCATCAAAACTGCACAGTCTATTGGTGCGCGAGCGCAGCTCACCCGGGGTTTGCGGGCCACGCAGTAGCAGCTCGCAGATGATACCGAGCTCTTGAGCGCTGAATTTGAGTTCGCCAAATTCGGTGTTGCAGAATCTGTGCTGATAGCGGGGCACCCGGGCGTTGAAACCGGCGGTATTGACCACCAGTCGCCGGCGGATCAGTTCGTCAACCACGGCGCGGATGTCGAGCTCGGCAAGCTCCAGCACCGGTTCGCGGTTGCTCTTCTGGTTGCAGGCATTGACCAGTGCATTGAGGGAGAGGGGATATTGATCCGGGGTGCAGATCTCTTTTTCAATCAGGCACCCGATGACACGGGCCTCCAGCGGGCCAAGTACTAACTCCATTTCCTACTCCCTAGCAAATCGCGATATCAAGAGCCCCTATCTTAGCCATGACCTCTGCTCCGTCCAGTTTTGTCAGCCATTTTTGCGAGCGTGCAGAGGGGTTGGTGAAACCGTCGCCAGCAGGAGGAGCCATTTGATTGCTATTTCTTGGCATGGAGTGAGGTTGAGTGGGTAATGAAAAGCCCGGCTCTCTGGCCGGGCTGAAGGATAAGTTGCTTATCCTGATATTCGTCGAGGCATCTATTATGGATGTTGCTTGAGGATTTCGTATATCTCCTCTTTCAGTTTAAGTTTCTGTTTTTTCAGATCCTTCACCTCGGAGCTGTAGTCACTGGCGTGATGCTTTTCCAGCTTCCTAATCTCCTCATCCAGGTCGTTGTGCAAGTCAAACTTCTTCTGGAAATGGACATCACTGCTCTTCAGTCTCGAGATGAGTTCTCTGTACTCTGGGAACATGTAATGGAGCCTCCTTGGTTTCGTTTGATTGTGCCTGTAAGACCAAGCTACCCCTTAGCGACGGTGATAAACGTGATCATGATCGAATTTAGGGGCAATGATTGGATATACTTGAAAGGCTATTTTTAAGGCATTGAATTGACTAGGAATAAATGAGTTTTCAATTCAAGCTATGGGCCAAAACGTGGCTCGGATCACATCACTGGCATGATGCCGGCGAGCGGCAGAGAGCAAAAAGGGGCCTTGTGGCCCCTTTCCTGTGATGAGGGGAATCACCCCTTATCCTTGTCAGTCTGATCTTTCTTCTTTTTCTTTTCAGGCAATGGTTTGCCGTCGCGATGGATAACCTTGCCCGCTTCGAAGCCGATCTGGGCGGCCAGTTCTTCAAGATCCGGCGACTTGGCCTGATCGCCAACTGCGTAACGGTAGTTGGCCACCGAGAGGCGCTCGGCCACCGGGGTATTGGCAACAATCGGCTCACGCCAGCCCTGCCCGATGTGGGCCACCAGAGTGCCGTTCATCAGCAACTCACCGATGATCTCCTGAGTCGGGTTGCCCTTGCCGTAGGTGAGCCCCTGCGGGTGCTTCTTGCCTGTCAGCGGCTCATTGCTGGCGGGGATCAGCTTGGTGCGGATCAGCCACTTGGGATTTTTGGTGTTACCCACCGCTTTGCCGGTCTGGTACTCGTTGATCTTGATGGTCTTGATCATCTGGGCCATGAAATCCTTGGTCAGCGCCTTCTGGGCCTCGCTGCTCTCATCGATAACGATGGGGGCCACATACCAGGTCATGGTGGCTTGAGTCTTGGGGGCTGCGGGCGCGGTTTGCGCCATGGCCAGAGGGCTGAGCAGCAGGGCAGTCAGCAAGAGTCCGATTTTCTTCATTCTGATTCCGCTTATGTTTCAACTAGGATTTTGTTTTGCCAGCGACGACTGCGCCAGCGCCAGAACATGGCCAGACCGCGAACCCACTCGTCGCAGGCGAGCGCCAGCCAGATGCCTACCAGTCCATAGCCCTGCATGATACCAAGGAAATAGGAAAGGGGTACGGCAATTCCCCACATGGAGAGCAGTGCCATGTAGAGGGGGAAGCGGGCATCACCCGTCGCGCGCAGGGCGTTGATCACCACCAGATTGAAGGTGCGGCCTGGCTCGAGGATGAGGCTGATGAGAAAGAGCTGCGCCACCTGAGTGATGATGTCGGGGTCATCGGTAAAGAGGCTGATGATGGTGCGGCCATTAAGCGCCGCCGCCACGGCGATGACGCAGGTGACTGCAAGCCCGAGCTTGAGGCTCTTGAGCAGCTGTTGATAGGCGCGGTCAAACTGTCTGGCGCCCGCCAGATGGCCGATGATGATCTCGTTGCCAAGGCCGATGGAGAGGCCAAACAGCAGGATGAACAGGCAGATCTGGAAGAAGTAGGATTGGGTTGCCAGCGCCTTGTCGCCAAGCAGACCGACAAAAGCGGTCACTACCATGAACTGCAGCATCCAGGAGAGGTTCTCGCCGGCGGCAGGCAGGCCGATATGGAGCACCTTGCCCAGCATCTCCCGGCTTGGGTGAACGATGTCGCGGATCTTGAGGTGGATGCCGGTTTTGCGGGCCACCAGCCAGACCAGCATCACCACGCCCACCAGACGCCCGGCCACGGTGCTGATTGCAACCCCGGCCACGCCCATCTGGGGCAGGCCGAACCAGCCGTAGAGCAGCAGCAGGTTGCCGACAAAGGTGATGAGGTTGACGATGAGAGTCACATACATCGCCTGACGGGTATGGCCGTGGGCGCGCAGAGTCGCCGCCAGACAGAGCGCCGCCGCTTCCGGCAGCAGGCAGAGACCGATGATCTGCAGGTAGAGGGTGCCATCGCTCATCAGGTTGGCTGGCAGGTTCATCAGCGCCAGCATGGTGCTGGCGCCCGCCATGACTCCGACGGCCGCCACCAGACCGATCAACAGGTTGAAGCCGATGGCGGTGTGGATCACCACCCGGCTGCGCTCCCTGTCACCAGCCCCCAGATACTGGGTGATCACCACGCTGGTACCGATACTGACGAAGCTGAACAGGGTGATGGCCAGATCGAACACCTGATTGCCGACCGCCAGCGCCGCTACCCCCTGATAGGAGACATGTCCCACCATGAAGGTGTTGAGTGCGCCGGTCAGAAAGTGGAGGGCGAGATCGATAAAGAGCGGCCAGGTCAGCGCAAAGAGCGTGCCCGGGCCTGCGTGGGATTGAGTTTGCATGGCATGTCCAACAGCTGGGATGGCACGATCTGGTGCCATCTGGTCGGGCATTTAACACCAAGCGCGGAGCGGGTGCAATCCTTGGCCGGAGACTCTCCGGCCAGAGGAGCTAGCCGGCGGATCAGGCCGGCGTCGTGCCCGCCTCCTGCTCGCAGGGGAGGGTAAGACGCGCCGAGTCTGGCAGGGCATCATCCTGTGGCCAGCGGGAGAGGATGGCATCTGTGGTGCTTTCGACTACATCGTCATCCCTGAACACCGGCTCGCGGTAGCAGCGGGTCATGCGTAGCGCCTGATACATGTCGGGGCAGAGAATGATCCCCTCGTCGCCCACCCGTACGCCAGCCTGCTTGAGCCAGTGGGTCATCTGGCCGTGGCGTCCCGCCATCACCATATGGATGCCGCGCCGTTTCAGATCCTTGTGCAGCTCCCCCACCATGCTCATCACGCTGATGTCCTGATGGGTAAAGCAGGCGACGGCATCGATCACCAGACACTTGGGATTGTGGGGATCCTGCACCAGCAGGGCCATGACTCGCCGCTTGAAGTAGGGAGCGTTGAAGTAGGTGAGCGGCGAGTTGAAGCGATAGACCAGAATACCCGGGATCGCCTTGGCCTGCTCGTTGTCCCCCAGGGTGCGTACCACCCCTTCGTCATCCATGCCGAGCAGCTGGTCGGTGGGACGCATCACATTGCGCAGGAACTGGAACAGCCCCAGCAACACGGCAAGGGTGATCCCGGGGATCACCCCCATGGTGAGCACGCTGATAAAGGTGACCAGCGCCAGCCAGAAGGCGGCACGGTCGGAGTGGCGCAGCGCCCAGAGGCCGCGAAAGTCGGTGAGCGACAGGGATGCCATCACCAGCACCACCCCGAGGGCAGCGGTCGGGATGTATTGCAGCGGCGCAGTCAGGTAGAAGGTGATGAGAGCGATTACCCCGGCGGCGATGATGGAGACCAGCTGGCTCTTGCCGCCGTTGGCGTCGTTGACCGCGGTGCGCGAATCCGCACCGCTGATGGCAAAGCCCTGGGAGATGGCGGAGGCGAGGTTGGCCATGCCGAGCGCCCGGAACTCCTTGTCCGCGTCGATTTCGTAGCCGTTCTTGGCGGCAAAGCTGCGGGCAGTCAGCATCATGGAGACGAAGCTCACCATGGCGAGGTTGAGGGCCGGCAGTACCAGCTCCCGCATCAGTCCCGGGGGAAACTCCGGCATCTGGAAGGCGGGCAGGCCGGAGCCTACCTTACCGAGGGTCGCGATATGGTACTGCCCGAGGTTGAGTGCCCACACCAGTGCAGCGGTGATCACCATGGCCACCATGGAGGAGGGCCAGGCTGGCCGGAAGCGTTTGGCCAGAAGCAGGGTGGCCAGTGCCACCAGACTCATGGCCAGGGTCGGCAGATGGGTCTGGGTGATGTAGGTGGTGCCGTTGGCGATCCGCTCGATGAGATAGCGCTCGCTGAAGGTGAAGCCGAAGATCTTGGAGAGCTGGCCCACCATGATGGTGATGGCCACGCCGTTGAGCAGCCCCATCAGGATCGGGCGGGAGAGAAAGTCGGCCAGTACTCCCAGCTTGAAGCGGCTGGCAATCAGGCACCAGAAACCGGTCATGGCAGTCATGGTCATCACCAGCTGCCAGTGGCGGGTGGGGTCGCCTGCCGCCAGCGGCGTCACTACGGCGGCGATGACCGCACAGGTGGCGGCATCGGGGCCGACGATCAGCTGGCGGGAGGTGCCGAACAGGGCATAGACCAGCATGGGCAGGATGCAGGAGTAGAGGCCGACGATGGCGCCGACCCCGGCGAGTTCGGCATAGGCGATGGCAACGGGGAGGGCCACCGCAGCGACCGAGAGTCCAGCGCGAAGGTCAGGCATCAACCAGGCGCGCTGGTATTGCAGCAGGGCAGCGAGGCCCGGTAGCCAGCGTTCGAGAGAGAAGAAGTCGCGCATTATTTAACCCATTGAGTTACAACCAGCTTTTCCCCTAGTGTGCCCAAGGTTATCGAAAGATTGCAATCAGGTTATGGCCAGTTTACCTGAAGGTCAGGCCAGAGGGTCTGCCACTGCTTCTCCTTGATGCGCTGGGTGAAGATCTGTTTGTCCTGACGGCATTTGGGGTTGGCACTCACTTGCAGCGACCAGTTGATGGCAAAGCCGTAGGGGGCAAGCCACTCGAACTCGCCATCCCGGGTGAGGCGCACGCCGATGCAGGTGGGCACCTCGACCCAGTGGCTGAGCGCCTCAAGGCTGCTGGCAAACGGCGCTACCAGCTGGCGAGTGTGCATGCGGGCCTGATTGCGCACCTCCCACTGCTGGCCGGGCAGCCGTTTGGCGAGCCAGACTTCGTGCTCTGCTTCGGCAAGCCCTTGCGGGTCGCTGCTATCGAGGTAGATAAGGTCGATATCGTTGAGCGGGGTAGGGGTCGCCTTGTGATGGAGATGATCCCAGATGAGGTTGCGGATAAAGCCGGCCCCCAGCGCCCAGTCGGGCAGATTGAGCTCGTCGGCCGCCTGCAGGCAGGCCATCCGCTGCGGATCGGCCCGCAGCAGTGCTTCGGTTTTGGCTTGGAAGGCTTGTTCTTGCTTGGGATCTAATGGCTCAACTATTGGCATTTCGGCGTAACCAGACATCAATGTAACTGCAGCTGGGCACTATAGTGAGCCCCTCTGCCTGAGTCCAGTTGAAGAGGGCGCGGGCCAGCTGATCGGCAATCCCCTGCACCCGCAGCTCGGGCGGTACAAAGGTGCTGTAGGCATCGATGGTTTTGGCATCGAGGCGCCGGTAGCGCAATCTCGACTCCTTCCCCTCCACCATACAGATGAATTGCTGCTGGTTGGCCTGATGAATGATGTCGCTCATGGTGGGCACCTCTGGCATGAAGATGGCTGTCTGCACAATAACTGTTAGCCAAGGTATAGAACAGATAACGGCTGCATGGGGTCAATATCCTCCCCTGATGTCTCCTCTCTGTGTCATATCGGGATCCTGCTCAAAAGATACCCGGCGCTCTGCCGGGCATCCTTTGTCTGCGTGATTCAGGCCCAGGCCCGCTCAAGCAGAGTGAGCAACTGCTCACGGTCGGCATCCTTGCGATTGAACAGCATGGCGCCGTCGTTGACGGCCAGATCGCGTATCTCCCCGAGTAGTGAACGATCGCTCACACCCGCCTCGCTCATTGTGCGCGGCAGCTTGACTGCCTGCCACAGGGTATCGCGCAGGGTACGGATGGCGGTGATGGTCGCCTCGGCCCGCAGGTGGGCCGGGGTGGCGGCAAAGCGCTCGGCTCCCACCAGCGGCAGCAGCAGGCGGGCCAGCTCGTTATCCACCTCGGGGCGGTTGTAGTCGAGCACGGTCGGCAGGAAGAGGTTCATGCACAGGCCGTGGGGCAGATGGCAGCGAGCCCCCAGACTGTGGCCGAGGGCATGCACCAGCCCCACCATGGAGTTGGAGAAGGCCATGCCCGCCAGGGTGGAGCCTTCGGCCAATTGCAGCCGCAGCTGCTTGTTTTGCGGGTCCTTGAGGATCTGCGGCAGGGCATTGGCGATCTTCTCTACCGCCATCAGGGCCAGCGCATCGCTCACCGGGTTTTTGGCGGTGCCGATAAAGGCCTCGATGGCATGGGTCATGGCATCCATGGCGGTGGCTGCGGTGATGTTGAGGGGCAGTCCCTGAGTCAGACGCGGGTCGAGCACCGCCAGCTGCGGTAGCAGGAAGGGGGAGGTGAAGGGCACCTTGCGCCCGCTCGCCTCATCCTTGATCACCGCCACCAGCGTTACCTCCGAACCTGTGCCAGCGGTGGTGGGCACCACCGCCAGCGGCTTGAGGGGGCGGGTCAGGCAGCCCGCACCCGAGTAGTCGAGCAGGTGTTCACCACCCATGGATGCCAGGATATTGACCGCCTTGGCGGTGTCGATGACCGAGCCGCCCCCCAGTGCCACCAGGCTGTCGCAATCGAGCTCGGCGTAGCGCTTGGCGATCCGCTCCACCACGGCGGTGGAGGAGTCGGCCGGGATCTCGTCCCAGATGGCGGCGACCGGCAGCTCCCCCTCGGCCAGCACATTGGCCAGCAGTGTGGCAAGGCCGGTGGCATTGACCCCCTTGTCGGTTAGCAGCAGGGGGCGGCGAGCACCAAGGCTTGCCAGCTCGCTGGCCAGCTGCTCCAGCGCCTGTTCACCGGCCAGCAGTTTGACCGGACAGAAAAAATCGTAATAGCGGCTCATATCAAGGCTCCTTGCGCTCAGCCGGTTACCAGACCCAGATAGATGTTGCAGGCACGGCCAAGTTTGTTGCGCTGGGCCGGATAGTGGCGCAGCAGCGGCCGCGCGATAAAGGCAGGCAGGATCAGGGACTGCAACTGCTCAAGCCCCCGCACCAGATGCATGGCGGTGGTCAGGTCCCCCTCTACAAGCAGCCGGTTTTCACTGAACGCCTGATTGACCCCGAGCCGAAAGCTCAAGGCGCGAAACGCGATATTGGGGTGCTTGAAGCGCACCCGCAGCGGATGGATGGTGGCATGGGGTGCAGCCGGCGCACCGGGATACCAGCGCCCTCCTTCTTTATGCATGTTCATGGCGTAATCAAGCCCCCCCACCTCAAGGCGAATGGCCAGGCCATCCGGCAAGGGTGCCAGTTCGCGGCGCACCGCGTCGTCGATACGGGCGGCGCGGCAGAGAGTACGGCCCACGACCCAGAGCAGAGTGGTGATCCAGAGGCGGCGGCCCAGTGCGGCCAGAGATTCAACGGTCGGAGTTGTCATAAGGGTTGGCTCCTGAGATGGCTGACCAGAAGAGGGCAAAGGCACTGGCTTGCCAGTGGGCATCCTGCCCAAGCTCGGGTTGATCGACAAACAGTGATGCGCAGGCGAGGAACTGCCCCTGACACACCTCCAGCAACAGCGGCGCGGGGGCCTGCATCAGCTCGCCACTGGCCTGCCCTTTTACCAGCAGAGCGGGCAGAAAGCGCAGGGTATCGTTCAGGATTTGGCTGCGGGCCGGGCGGGCCAGCAGGGGGGAGTGAAAGAAACCCAGCACAAATTTGAGCTCGTTGGGGTGGGCCAGCATCCAGCTCATCGCCTGCTGCCAGTAGTGGTGGATCTGCTCGCGCAGTGCCAGCTCGGGATCTGCTTCGCAGATGGCTGCTCCCATCCGGGTCTTCACATCCTGATAGAGCTGGAGGATGAGTGCCTCCTTGCTCGGAAAGTGGTGGAACAGGGTACCGTTGGCGACCCCGGCCGCCTTGGCAATGCGGGCGGTGGCGGCGCCCTGCAGACCATCTTCGGCGCAGAGGGCGAGGGCGGCATCCAGAATTTGGCGGCGCTTGTCGGTCATGGCGGGCTCCGTCAACGCAGGAAGAAAGCCATCATCAGCTTCTGGATCCAGCTGTTGTAGGGCGGATGGATCAGGGAGCCGGTGGTGAACTTGCCGCGGGTCAGCACGGTTTTCGCCTTGGAGAAGGTGAGGAACCCCTCGTGCCCGTGGTAGTGGCCCATGCCGGAGGCGCCGATGCCGCCGAAGGGGACATCATCGGCTGCCACCTGGAACAGGCTCTCGTTGATGGCCATGCCGCCGGAGTGGGTCTCCCGGGTTACCCGGGCCTGCAGCTCGGGATCGAAGCTCATCAGATAGAGGGCCAGCGGGCGGGGACGTTCGGCTATGTAGGTAAGCGCCTCCTCCAGCGTGTCGTAGGGGATAAGCGGCAGCAGCGGGCCGAAGATCTCCTGCTGTATCACCTGACAGTGGCCCGGCACCCCGGTCAGCAGGTGCGGGGCCAGAAGGCGGCGCTGATCATCCCGCGCCGGAGTGGCGCAAGGGTGGAGCTGGGCGCCCGCCTGTTTGGCCTCATCGAGCCAGCTGACCAGACGTTGATACTGGCGATCATTGATGATGGCGCCGTAGTCAGTGCTGGCGAGCCCGGCAGGGTAGAGCTTGGCAAAGTGGTTGCGATAGGCGGCGATAAAGTTATCCACCTCGCTGCGGGGCAGCAGCACATAGTCGGGGGCAACGCAGATTTGGCCTGCGTTGAGGCTCTTGCCGAAGATCATCCGCTCGATGGCGGTCTCAACCGGCATGTCGGGGGCGATGAGGCAAGGGCTCTTGCCGCCCAGCTCAAGGGTGAGCGGGGTGAGCTGGGGCGCGGCGGCGGCCATCACCAGCTTGCCCACCATGGTGGAGCCGGTGAACAACAGGTGATCGAAGGGGAGCGAGCTGAACGCGGCCGCCATCTGGGCATCCCCCTCGATGACGGCGATCTCGTCCTCGTTGAAGGTGGTGGTGAGCAGGGTTCGCAGCACGGCGTTGGTATGGGGAGTGAACTCGGAGAGTTTCAGCATCGCCCGATTACCTGCCGCGATGGCGGTGATGAGCGGGCCGAGGCTCAGCATCACCGGAAAGTTCCACGGCACTATGATGCCGACCACCCCGAGCGGCTGGAAGTGTACCTCCACTTTGGCGGGGGCGAGCAGCAGACCGGCATGACGGCGATGTGGCTGCATCCAGCGCTTGAGCCGCTTCTGGGTGTAGTTGATCTGCATGATGCAGGGGAGGATGTCGGCGATCTGGCTGTCGTAGTGGCTGCGCTGGCCATAATCCTGTGCCAGCGCCGTGCAGAGCTGCTCCTTGTGAGCCAGCAGTGCCCGCTTGAGCTTGGTCAGCTGGGCTCGCCGCTCGGCCAGCGTTGGCATGGGGTGTTCCCGGCTCGCCCGTTTGAGCCGCTCCAGCTGCTCGGGCAGGGCCAACTTGATGGCGAGGATATCCTCCGGACTGTGCTGATGCGGTGCGACTCCCATGCTCTTCTCCGTCTGAAAAACAACCGACTGATTGGTCGGTCTAAATCTAGTCGTTTGTTGCGCAAGTGTAAAGCTGGCATCATCTGCCTCTGTCACCGGCGGCTGGACGCAAGAGAGAACTGTGTTCCTCCCCACACTTTTGTGGTTTGCTCGTTGGTGGGTTATCCAATAAGAGGTAGTTTTTGGCTATTCACATGCACGGAGGGAGCACTATGACCAGGGAATTGAACAGCTTGTTGACCCGGCTTGAAGATGTGGTTGAGCGGATGCCGGATTGTTTCAACACCTACGAATTTGCCCAGAAGCTGGCGCTGCAATATCAGCCGGAGTTCTTTGCCGCCGGCCACTCGCTGGCCGAGCACGAAGGCAAGGTGTTGCGGGTGCTGCATCAGAAGATTGCCGAGGCGCTGGCCAGCTGCGATGCGGTGATTGAAGGGGCTCTGCTCCCCTGCGTGACCCCTTGGGGAGAGAAGTCCACCTCGCCGCGTTGGCACCGTAAACGCTGAGCGGCAATGCCGGGAACCTCGTTCCTGCACAATAAGATAATGAATCGTAATGGCGCGGCCCCAAGTGGCCGCGCCATTTTTTGTTGTGGGGGGTGTGGATCGTTGATGCAATGCCGGAAAGTGCAAACAAAGGTTCAGGGTGTGATCCCCTGCCGGGATAAAGGGCGGCGAGCCCGGTAGACTCCCCCTTTTGTCGCTGCAGGGAGGTCATATGACTGACAAGATCCAGACTCACAAGATTATTCTCGACACCGATCCGGGCATCGACGATGCCATGGCCATCCTCTTTGCCGAGGCGCACCCCGCCATCGAGCTGCTCGCCATCACCACCGTTTTTGGCAACGCCACCATCGCCAATGGCACCCGCAACGCCCTCTGGCTCAAGCAGAAGTACGGCATGAAAGCGGATGTGGCCAAAGGCGCAGCGGCGCCGCTGCTGCGCGAGCCGGTCGGCCCCACCACCATAGTCCATGGCCCGAGCGGCTTTGGTGACCTGGAGGCGGGAGAGGTGACTATTGCGCCCGATCCCCGTCCCGCCTGGCAGTATATTGTCGAGGCGGTCAAAGCGGCGCCGGGGGAGATCACCCTCGTCACCATCGGGCCCCTGACCAATCTGGCGTTGGCGCTGCAGCAGGCGCCCGAGATTGTTTCACTGGTGAAACAGGTGGTGGTGATGGGGGGCGCTTTTGGTATCAATGGTCATCGTGGCAACGTCACCCCCTATGCCGAGGCCAATATCCACGACGATCCCGATGCTGCCGACCGGGTCTTTACTGCCGACTGGCCGGTGGTGATCATCGGGCTGGATGTGACCCAGCAGAGCTTTTTCAGCGGCGACTATCTCGATGCGCTGCGCGACGAAGCTGGCGAGCCGGGCCAGTTCCTGTGGGATGTGAGCCGTTTCTACCTGCGTTTCTACTCGGAGAAACTGGGGCTCTCCGGCTGCCATGTCCACGACCCGTCCGCCATCGCCTATGTCATTGACCCGACTCTCTTTACCCTGCGCGAAGGGCCGGTGCGGGTGATAAACAGTGGCCCGGCCATCGGTCATACCCTGCAAAAGTTCGATGGCAAGCGCCACTCCCACGATGGCTGGGCCGAGTTTTGCCCACAGCAGGTCGGGGTGGCAGTGCGTGATGAAGCCTTGCTGGCTCTCTATCGTGAGACGCTGGTGGCCTGGGGCAAGCGCCGTTAAACAACCCTGACGGTCTGGCGGTGATTCGTGGTGGCGCACGTTGCGTTGCGGCTGTGATCCCCGCCAAACAATCGCGGCCCACAGGTGCTTATACTGCCTGATATCAAGACGTTAGGAGGGATTGGGATGGCCTGGATTTCCTTGATAGTGGCGATAGCCCTGATCTGGTGGTTGATGAAACTGGGGCGTGGTGCCCTGTTCGAGATCCGCCTTGCACCCGGCAAGGTGGTGGTCAAGCAGGGCAAGGTATCGCCCGCCTTTATTGAGCATGCCAAGCAGATCCTGCGCCACGAAACAGTGCGTGGGCGCATTGTGGGACATCGCGATGGCGACGGGGTCAAGCTGGTCTTCTCCCGCTCCATCCCCGAGCCGGTGGCCCAGCGTTTTCGCAATATCTTCCCCTATGGCGACTATCGTCACGTCGCCGCCCCGGGCGCCAAGCCGCGCAAAGGGTAAAGCAGTCCGAGTGCATCAGATAGCAAACGGGCCTCCAGTGGAGGCCCGTTTTTTATGGCGCTTGGCCAAGCGAGAGCGGCTTGCCCTTACTCCTTGCCATGCAGCTCGCGCTGGGCCTTGACCGCAGAAGCCTTGATCGCCTGCCCCTCGTTGCCCCAGGAGGCGCGCAATGTATTGACCAGTTCGGCGATCCGCTCGTCATCCATGGTCCAGCCATAGCCCGGCATGTGGTAGCCGATATGGCCGCGGGTGATGGGCGTCTCGGCGCCGTGCAGCAGCACGTTGAGCAGGCTCGCCGGATCGTCCGCCAGCACGGTGCGGTTGTTCACCAGCGAGGGAATGACGTGGTCATTGCCCTTGCCATCGACCCCGTGGCAGGTGGAGCAGTACATGGCGTAGTCCGCCTTGCCGCCGGCACTGGCATAGGCGCGAGCTCCTTTCGCTACCGCCGGTTCCTCTTTCAGGTCGGTGAGGTAGGTGGCGATGCTGGCCAGATCGGCGTCGCTGAAATACTGGCTGCTGTGAGTGATCACTTCTGCCATTGGGCCTGCGACGGCCTGATGTTGGCTGCGGCCGGTTTTCAGCAGGTCGATCAGCGCCTGCTTGTCGTAGCGGCTGCCGCGAATGTCGGGGGCATACCAGCCGTCGAGGGCGGCACCGCTCAGGTAGACGGGATCCGCCTCGGTCAGCGCTTTCTCCTGCATGCCAAGGCCACGCGGGGTATGGCAGCTGCCGCAGTGACCGGCACCCTGCACCAGATAGGCGCCGCGGTTCCACTCTTCGCTCTTGCCAGCGACCGGGGTGAAGCGGCTGTCATCGTGATAGACCCAGTTCCACCCCATCAGCGGCCAGCGCATGTTGAGCGGCCAGGGTATATCGCTCTCTTTGTTGGCCACCGCCAGCGGCTGCACATCCTGCATCAGGTAGTGGTAGAGGGCGGTGAGATCCTCGTCGCTCATCTTGGCGTAGGCGGTGTAGGGCATGGCCGGATAGAGGCGATGCCCATCGCGGGCCACCCCTTCGCGCATCACCTTGATGAACTCCGGCAGGCTGTAATTGCCAATGCCGTGAGTCTTGTCGGGGGTGATGTTGGTGGCAAACACGGTGCCGATGGGGGTCGGGAATCCTTTGCCGCCAGCCAGCGGTTTGCTTGCCTCGCTGGTGTGACAGGCGGCGCAATCGCCCAGCTTGGCTACATACTCACCTGCCGACATGGTAGGAGCCGCGTGAGCGGCAAGGGCGGGCAGCGCCAGCAGCAGGGCGCTGGCAGTCAGTGACAGGGCGCGGCTCATTGGGCACCTCCCTTGGTCATGGCGACCAGCTCGTTGACGGCGCGCCACGCCTCGTCGATGGCGGCGTGGGCGTAGGGGCTCCAGCCCGAATCCGAGTTGGCGATAGTGATGTTGCCGACCGGCTTGCGCCCCAGCTCGATCCACTTCTCGCACTGCTCCTCGTCATCGAACAGGGTGTTGGTGACATAGGAGTAGCCGTGGGACCAGCGGTTGACCGTGATGGCGAGGATATCCTGCTCATGGTTGAAACCGGCGCTACCCAGCATCCCCTGCAGCTGTTCGCGGATCATCTGTTCATGCTGCTCGAACGGCATGCCGAGGATCATGGCGCGCCCCTTGCGGGACTGTTCGCGGGCCGACAGGCCGCTGCCCGGCAGGGTCGGTACATAGACCATGTGCAGGCACATCGGCTGATCCGGGCTCTTGGGATGCTCATAGCCACCCATGCTGACCGGATAGTCAAGCTTGACCCGGCTGTAAGGGGCGGCCGGGGAGTAGACCTCGTGCACCCCCAGCTTGACGAAGGCTTGCCAGTTTTTGATCACCACCTTGGTGTAGACCAGCGGTGCCTTGACGTTCTGGCGCAGCGCTTCCTTCTGGGGCTCCGGCATCTCGGGCACCATGTAGGGGATCATCATGTTGTAGCCAGCCATGATCGACTGCTTGGCGCGCACCCGGTGCAGTTTCCCTTCTTTGATGTAGGTGACGTCCACTGCCAGCTTGCCATCGGCGAGGCGCACGTTTTTCGCCTGCAGGGCGGTACTGCCAAGGCGCAGCTGCACCTTGTGCTCCGGCAGATCGAGCTTGCTGTAGTCAAATTTGGCCAGCACCACATCCTGCATGGTGTGACCCGGCGCCACCTGTGGGATGAGCTTGCGCACCATCAGACGGGTGAGGCCAGCGTTGCCATCCGGGAAGTGGAAGATGTAGGGATCGTCCAGCTCGGCCTGCTCCTCGGCATCGAGCGGAGTCAGGTTGAGGCCGCCAAAGCCGGGCAGGGCACAGAGGCGCGCATCGGCGCAGGCAGTGGCATCGATGCCGACTGCCTGGAAGTCGTTGGTACGCTGCTGGAAGTAGGTGATGGCACGTTCGCTCAGGCCCACCTTGTCGCGCAGGAAGGTGGTGTAGCTGTTGCGGGTGATCCACTCATCCTGCTGCTCGCGGCTCATGCCGCTCAGGTAGTCGGTCTTCTCTTCATGCAGGGCCAGCAGTGCGGCCTTGTCGGCATCATCCAGCGGGAAGTCACCGATAAACTCCGCTAGCGGACGACCGTTAAGACGATCGCGCGGGATGTCATCCGCCACGTTATGGCCCGGATCGCCGTTCACTATCTTGTTGACGCCAAAGTGCTTCTCGTCGAAATAGACGCCGCGACTGAGCCCCAGATCCGGATAGAAAGTCTGCTGGAAACCGGCGGCCAGTTCATCGATGTTGACCTCCAGCGCCTTGAGCAGACCGAGTGCTACCGGGCTGTAGACCGAGCGCGGTGATTGCAGGGATTCACTGCCGCCGTAGCCCAGCCGCAGGCCATCGGGAGTGGTGAACTCGTTGCGCTTGGCGTGGCCGCCGAAGTCATCGTGGTTGTCGAGCAGCAGGATCTTTTTATCCGCGCCGAGCAGTTGCTGATAGAAGCAGGCTGCGGCCAGACCGCTGATGCCGGCGCCGACGATCACCAGATCGACCTCTCCCTCAAGGGGGACATTGGCAAAGTCATACTGTTTGCCATCGCGGGCGATGCTGTGAGCCGGTTCGAAAGAGCCCGGGTGGTTGCCGCGCAGGCCGGTGAGGGCGGGCGGGTAGACCAGCGTCTTGTCAGCCAGCGCGCTGCCGCCTTCGGCAGCCTTGAGCAGGTTGATGGGGGCGATGCCTGCTGCGATGGTGATGGCGACGCCATTGAGAAAATCTCTGCGTGTGATGCTCATGGCAATCCCTGTTGTTTGAAGCGTTGAAAAAAAGCACAGAGCTGAAATGGTAGCTGGCAAGCAGCAAGGGGACGCAACCTACCGTCATATCCCGGTAGAGTCCATGGCTTTGATAATAACTTATTAAACAAAATGATGAAGCTTGTAATGGCCAAAACAGGGGTAGATGTCTTCGCTTTGCATATTTATCAGACAAAACCTTGCCGAACCCATGGAATTAATTTGAACTCTTTTTGATTAATTATGGTTTTGATTGAGTTCCTTTTTATTTTCCATATTTCTATCCGGTCAAAAAACAGCACAAAAATAGAGCTGTAAATTTATGCAGATAGCCGCAGTGCCACTATTTGACCATGAATAGTGAAAGGTTAATTGCCGGTGGTTTTGTCTCTTGGTCTCAAGATTGATTGAAATAAAAGCAGGGTGCGATGAATTAATGACCAGTCGGTTTTATGCACTCAATTATTGGTCGCGGGTTAACAACTGTTACAAGCAAACGTCAACCTGGGCACAACGTGGAGATTAATTTTTCATGTTGTTCACATAGTCAGGTTTTGTTCAGAATGATGCGTTTTTTTTACAACTTTCGCCTTGCGAAGATAAAGGACGCTGCATGAAACCTTTTGCATTAAAGAGGGGTTTGGGTGCCTTGCTGTTGCTCGCGGCCGCCGGCATGCTGACTGGCTGTGACATGGCTCTGATGAGCCCCAAAGGGCAGATTGGTCTGGAACAGAAATCACTGATACTGACGGCCCTTGGCCTGATGTTAATCGTGGTGATCCCTGTAATTATTATGGCCGTGGTATTTTCTCGTAAATACAGAGCTTCGAATACCGACGCCAAATATACGCCTGACTGGTCTCACTCCAACAAGATTGAAGCGGTTGTCTGGACCGTTCCCGTCATTATTATCGTTATTCTTGCCACCATTACCTGGAAAACATCTCACGAACTGGATCCTTACAAACCGCTGGATTCCACGGTGAAACCGATTCAGGTCGATGTTATTTCCCTCGACTGGAAGTGGTTGTTTGTCTATCCAGAACTGGGTATTGCATCGGTTAATGAATTGGCCTTCCCGGTCAATACGCCGGTCAATTTCCGGGTCACCTCCGATACCGTGATGAACTCCTTTTTCATTCCGCGTCTGGGCGGCCAGATATATGCGATGGCGGGCATGCAGACCAAGCTGCACCTCATCGCCAACGAGCCGGGCCAGTATGACGGCATCTCCAGCAGCTACAGCGGTGCCGGTTTCTCGGGCATGAAGTTCAATGCCATCGCGACTCCGGATCAGGCCGGTTTTGATGCCTGGGTTGCCAAGGTGAAGGCGTCGCCAAAACAGCTGATCACCATGGATCAGTTCAATGCGCTGGCCAAACCGAGCGAGTTCCATCCGGTGGAGTACTTCTCCAGTGCCGACCCGAAACTGTTTGTCACCCTGATCAACAAGTTCATGGGTGACATGAAGCACGGCCAGCATCAGGGGGTGACCCACGAGATGCCCATGGCGCAGGGGGAGACCATGACCCATCAGGGGATGGATCACTCACAGATGAACCATGGCGACATGGCGCAAGACGAACACATGGATCATGCCGGCCATATGAAAATGGCAATGGATGACAACTCTGTGAAAGCGGGATCCGAGGAATAACGATGTTTGGAAAATTAACGCTCGACGCCATTCCGTACCATGAACCCATCATCATGGTGACGGTGGCCGGAATCATTCTGGGGGGGCTGGCCATCGCCGGTCTCATCACCTATTTCGGCAAGTGGCAATATCTGTGGAAAGAGTGGCTCACCTCGGTGGATCACAAGCGCCTCGGGATCATGTATCTCATCCTCGGCATGGTGATGCTGCTGCGCGGCTTCGCCGATGCGGTGATGATGCGGACTCAGCAGGTGATGGCCTCGGCTGGCAGCGACGGCATTCTGCCACCGCACCACTACGACCAGATCTTCACCGCCCACGGCGTCATCATGATCTTCTTCGTGGCGATGCCGCTGGTGATCGGTCTGATGAACATTGTCGTGCCGCTGCAGATCGGCGCCCGTGACGTGGCCTTCCCCTTCCTCAACAACGTGAGCTTCTGGTTCACCGCCGCCGCCGTGGTGCTGATCAACATCTCCCTCGGGGTTGGTGAATTTGCCCAGACCGGCTGGCTGGCCTATCCGCCGCTGTCGGGGCTGGAGTACAGCCCGGGGGTCGGGGTCGACTACTGGATCTGGAGTCTGCAGATCTCGGGTCTGGGCACCCTGCTGACCGGCGTCAACTTCTTTGCCACCATCATCAAGATGCGCGCCCCGGGCATGACCATGATGCGCCTGCCGGTGTTCACTTGGACAGCTCTGTGCGCCAACATCCTGATCATCGCCTCCTTCCCGATCCTGACCGTCACGGTGGCCCTGCTCACCGCCGACCGTTACCTCGGCACCCATTTCTTTACCAATGACATGGGTGGCAACATGATGATGTACATCAACCTGATCTGGGCCTGGGGTCACCCCGAGGTGTACATACTGGTGCTGCCGGTGTTCGGGATCTTCTCCGAAGTGGTGGCCACCTTCAGCAAGAAGAAGCTGTTCGGTTACACCTCGCTGGTGTGGGCGACCGTCGCCATTACCGTGCTCTCCTTCATCGTCTGGCTGCACCACTTCTTCACCATGGGCTCCGGCGCCAACGTGAATGCCTTCTTCGGCATCACCACCATGATCATCTCCATCCCGACCGGGGTGAAGATCTTCAACTGGTTGTTCACCATGTACCGCGGTCGCATCGAGTTCACCTCGCCCATGTTGTGGACCGTCGGCTTCATCATCACCTTCAGCATCGGCGGCATGACCGGGGTACTGCTCTCGGTGCCGGCAGCCAACTTCGTGCTGCACAACAGCCTGTTCCTGATCGCTCACTTCCACAACGTCATCATCGGCGGTGTGGTGTTCGGTTGCTTCGCCGGTATCACCTACTGGTTCCCGAAAGCGTTCGGCTTCAAGCTCAACGATGTCTGGGGCAAACGTGCCTTCTGGTTCTGGATTGTCGGCTTCTTCGTCGCCTTCATGCCGCTCTACGTGCTGGGCTTCATGGGCATGACCCGTCGCGTCAGCCAGCATCTGGATCCCCAGTTCCATGGCTGGCTGGTAGTGGCTGCCTGTGGTGCCGCGCTGATTGCCGTGGGTGTGCTGTGTCAGGTGATCCAGCTGGTGGTCAGCATCCGCGACCGCGAGCAGAACCGCGATCTGACCGGTGACCCCTGGGGTGGCCGTACCCTGGAGTGGGCAACCTCTTCCCCACCGCCCTTCTACAACTTCGCCATCGAGCCGAAGATCAAGGGGCTGGATGCCTTCTGGGATGCCAAGCAGGACGGTTCTGCCTATCAGCAGCCCGAGCACTACGACCCGATCCATATGCCCAAAAACACCGGGGCCGGGGTCATCATCGCAGGCTTTGCCACCGTGTTTGGTTTTGCCATGGTCTGGCACATCTGGTGGATGGCCATCGCCGGCTTCATCGGCATGATCGCGAGCTGGATCATCCACAGCTTCAACGACGACGTGGATTACTACGTGCAGGTTGACGAGATCGAGCGGATCGAGCGTCAGCATTTTGAAAATATCAACAAGGTGGCGTGAAGCAATGGCGACCGACGTTCTACATCACACTCACGACGGTGCCCATGACCATGGGCACCACGATGCCGGTGCCAACAAGGTATTCGGTTTCTGGATCTACCTGATGAGTGACTGCATTCTGTTTGCATGCCTGTTTGCAACCTATGCAGTCCTGGTCAACGGCACCGCCGGCGGCCCGAGCGGCAAGGATATCTTCGAGCTGCCGTTCGTGTTTGGCGAAACCATGCTGCTGCTCTTTAGCAGTATCACCTTCGGTTTTGCCATGCTGGCGATGAACAAGAACCAGCTATCCGCCGTCAACGGCTGGCTGCTGGTGACCTTCGTGCTGGGTGCCGGCTTTATCGCGATGGAGATCTACGAATTCCATCACCTGATCGCCGAGGGCTATGGCCCGGATCGCAGCGCCTTCCTCTCCGCCTTCTTCACCCTGGTCGGTACCCACGGTATCCACGTGACCAGCGGCCTTATCTGGATCATTGTGATGATGGTGCTGGTGAGCAAGAAGGGGCTGACCGAGCGCAACCGCTCCCGCCTGATGTGCCTGAGCCTGTTCTGGCACTTCCTCGACGTGGTGTGGATCTGCGTCTTTACCGTGGTCTATCTGATGGGGGCAATGTAAATGAGTCATTCCGTTGACAATCACGGCGCCAGCCACGGCAGCGCCAAGAGCTATCTGACCGGCTTCGTGCTGTCAGTCATTCTGACCGCGATCCCGTTCTGGATGGTGATGGATGGCTCCGCTTCCCACGCGACCGTGCTGGCCACCGTGGTCGGCATGGCGGTGGTGCAGATCTTCGTCCATCTGGTCTACTTCCTGCACATGAACACCTCGTCCGAAGAGCGCTGGAATCTGGTGGCACTGGTCTTTACCGTGCTCATCATTGCCATCGTGATCGTGGGCTCCCTGTGGATCATGTACAACCTCAACATCAACATGATGGTCCACTGAGCAGGCTGGCAACGATGATGAAGCAATACCTGCAAGTGACCAAGCCGGGCATCATCTTCGGTAACCTCATCTCGGTTATCGGGGGATTCCTGCTGGCCTCCAAGGGGAGCATGGACTTGCCCCTGTTCATTCTGACCATGGCCGGTGTATCACTGGTGGTCGCCTCCGGTTGCGTGTTCAACAACTACATCGACCGGGACATCGACTGCATCATGGAGCGCACCAAGAACCGTGCTCTGGTGAAGGGTCTGATCGCCCCTGGCGTATCGCTCTGGTACGCCACCGCGCTCGGCATTGCGGGCATTGCACTGCTCTATTGGGCGGCCAATCCGTTGGCCGCCCTGCTGGCGGTGCTGGGCTTCATTGTCTATGTGGGGGTCTACAGCCTCTACATGAAGCGTCACTCGGTCTACGGCACCCTGGTCGGCAGCCTCTCGGGCGCCGCGCCACCTGTCATCGGCTACTGCGCGGTGAGCGGTCAGTTCGACTCGGGGGCGCTTATCCTGCTGGCGATCTTCAGCCTGTGGCAGATGCCGCACTCCTATGCGATCGCCATCTTCCGCTTCAAGGATTATCAGGCGGCCAACATCCCGGTATTGCCGGTGGTGAAGGGGATCCCGGTGGCCAAGCTCCACATCACCCTCTACATCCTGGCCTTTATGGTGCCGACCCTGATGTTGTTCCTCGGCGGTTATGCCGGTTACAAGTATCTGGTGGTGGCTACCGCGGTCAGCGTCTGGTGGCTGGGGATGGCGCTGTCTGGCTACAAGCAGGTAGTGGATGATGCACTCTGGGCCCGCAAGCTGTTCATGTTCTCCATCGTCACCATCACTTGTCTCAGCGTGATGATGTCGGTGGATTTCCAACCGGATGCAGCTCCCGTGCTGGTGAGCATGCTGCCCTGACAGTGTGACTCGCACCCCTAAAAAGCATGAAATCCAGAGCCGGGAACTTTCCCGGCTCTGTTATTATGGGGTCGCCCCGTCGGGCACTTTTCCCGTATATCGGGTGTGGCATGGTACCTGTCGGCCACCCCGTTACTCCTCCTTTTCCCTGACCTATCGAGGCCATCATGAATGATTTCACCATGACGAGGGGCGAGCGCCGTGCCACCTGGGCGCTCGGCTCCGTCTTCTCGTTGCGCATGCTCGGCATGTTTATGGTGCTGCCGGTGCTGACCACCTACGGCATGTCGCTGGCGGGTGCCTCCGAGGCGCTGATTGGCCTTGCCATCGGCATCTACGGCATGACCCAGGCGCTGTTCCAGATCCCGTTCGGCCTGCTCTCCGACAAGGTGGGCCGCAAGCCCCTCATCGTCGGCGGTCTGCTGATGTTTGCCCTCGGTAGCGTGATCGCGGCGCTGACCCACTCCATCTGGGGCGTCATCCTCGGCCGTGCCCTGCAGGGCAGCGGCGCCATCTCGGCCGCCGTGATGGCACTCTTGTCTGATCTCACCCGCGAGCAGAACCGTACCAAGGCGATGGCCTTTATCGGAGTGAGCTTTGGCATCACCTTCGCCATCGCCATGGTGACCGGCCCCCTTATCACCCATGCGCTGGGGCTCTCCGGCCTGTTCTGGCTCATCGCCCTGCTGGCGCTGGCGGGCATCGCCGTCACCCTCTGGCTGGTGCCGACCCCGAGCGACCACCGGCTCAATCGCGAGTCCGGCATGGTGAAGGGGGGGATGCGCACCGTGCTGACCAACCCGCGCCTGCTCAAGCTCAACTTCGGCATCCTCTGCGTGCACACCCTGCTGATGTCGAGCTTCGTGGCGCTGCCGCCGCTGCTGGAGCGGGCCGGTTTGCCCCGCGACAGCCAGTGGCAGGCCTATCTGATCACCATGCTGATCGCCTTCGTCAGCGTGGTGCCGTTCATCATCTATGCCGAGAAGCGTAGAAAGATGAAGCTTGTGTTCCAGATCTGCGTGCTGGTGATGCTTGTCGCGGAGCTGGTGCTCTGGCAAAGCGGGCTGCAGCTGTGGGGCCTGCTCGCCGGGTTGCAGATCTTCTTCATCGGTTTCAACGTGATGGAGGCGCTGCTGCCATCCCTCATCAGCAAGGAGTCCCCCCCCGGCTACAAGGGCACCGCGATGGGGATCTACTCCACCAGCCAGTTTATCGGGGTAGCCATCGGCGGCAGCCTCGGCGGTCTGTTCTACAGTCTGGGTGGCGCAGCGCTGGTGTTTGGCGGCTGCGCCGTGCTGGCGCTGGTCTGGCTCGGGGTCAGCCTCACCATGCAGGAGCCTCCTTATGTGAGCAGTCTGCGCATCGTGCTGCCGGAAGGGGTGGAGGCCAATACGGCTCTGGAGCAGAAGATCCGCGCCTGCGACGGGGTGAGCGACGTGCTGCTGGCCGCTTCCGAGCGCTCTGTCTATGTCAAGGTGGACAGCAAGCGCATTAGCCGCCGGGATCTGGAGCTGCTGGTCATCGACGGCTGGCACTGATCGCGCTAAGCTCGGTTCGGATCTGCAACTACTTGTTTTTGAAAACAGTCTGGAGGCGAAATGAACTGGTATATCTCGGTACTCAAGCAATATGCGGTATTCAGCGGGCGGGCCCGTCGCACCGAATACTGGATGTTCGTGCTCTGCAACGTCGTCTTCATGTTGCTGGTGGGGATGGTGGATCGGTTGATTGGCAGCGACAAGGAGATCCTGAGCTCCATCTACTCGCTGGCGGTGTTGATCCCGTCTCTCGCCGTGGCGGTACGCCGTCTGCACGACACCGACCGCAGCGGCTGGTGGCTGCTGATCGGCCTTATCCCCGTTATCGGTACCCTGGTGCTCATCTACTTTATGGTCTGCAACGGCCAGCAGGGGCCGAACCGCTTCGGTGACGATCCCAAAGCAGGCACCTCGCAGGGCTTTATCGCCAGCTAACAAAACGCACCAAAAAGGAGGGAGGCATGATGCCTCCCTTTTTCGTTGTTGGGCGTCAAGAGGCGCGCCAGAACGGTTTGTCGCCGAGCACGGTTGCCCGATGCATGATGCGTCGGGCTGGCAGATAGTCGGCGTTGGCATAGTGCTGGGTGACCCGGTTATCCCAGATGGCGATGTCGTTTTCTTGCCAGCGCCAGCGCACCTGATACTCGGGCTTGCTGACATGCTTGAACAGGAAGGCGAGCAACGCCTCGCTCTCTTGCCTCGGCAAGTCGGGCAGGCGGGTGGTGAAGCCTTCGTTGACAAACAGGGCCTGACGGCCACTGAGGGGATGGGTGCGGATCACCGGGTGGCGCAAGGGAGGATGGCGGGTTACTGCCTCCTGCCAACGTCCGTACTCCTCCGGGCTGCTGGTGTGGCGATGGGCCGGGAACGACTTGCTAAAGTCGTGTTCGGCCTCCAGTCCTGCCAGCAGTTGTTGCAGCCTGGGGGAGAGCCCCTCGAAGGCGGCGATGCCGCTGGCCCACAGGGTGTCTCCGCCGACCGGTGGCAACTGCTTGGCGGCCAGGATGGCCAGCGCCGGGGGCGTCTCGATAAAGGTCACATCGGTATGCCAGTTGTCGTTGTCCGGTGGATTCCCGTTGTGGGTGTCGAGCACGATGATCTCTTCGGCCTCGGGCGCATGGGGATAGATGGGGTGGATGTGCAGATCGCCGAAGCGGTTGGCCAGCGCCCGTTGAGCCAGAGGGGTGATGGGCTGGTCCCGAAAGAACAGTACCTGATGGCTCAACAGGGCCTGATGGATCTGCCCAAAGTGGCTATCGCTCAAAGGTTCAGCCAGTTGAATGCCGCTGATCTCGGCACCGATGTGGGGGCCGAGGGGGGTGATACGCAGGGTATTGCTCATAGTCCTTCTCCATGCCACGGCGTCAGGCGACGCTGCAGCGCACGTAAACCAAGTTCCAGAATGAAGGCGATCAGGGCGATCACCAGAATGCCCGCCAGCACCACGTCGGTGGCGAGAAACTCGCCGGCGGATTGCACCATAAAACCCACGCCACGGGTGGCGGCGATGAGCTCGGCTGCCACTAGGGTGGACCAGCCGACCCCGAGCCCGATGCGCAGCCCGGTCAAGATCTCCGGCAGGGCGCCGGGCAGGATGACGTACCACAACACCTGCCAGCGGGTGGCGCCCAGCGCCTGGGCGGCCCGCAGTCGCACCTGCTGGGCGCTCTGCACTCCCGTCAGGGTTGCCATGGCCACCGGCGCGAAGATGGCGAGATAGATGAGCAGCACCTTGGAGGTCTCGCCTATGCCAAACCAGATCACCATGAGTGGCAGGTAGGCGAGCGGGGGGACCGGTCGGTAGAGCTCGATCAGCGGATCCAGCATGCCGCGCACCGTGGGGCTCAGCCCCATGGCAATCCCCACCGTTACCCCGAACAGGGCCGCAGCTATCAGGGCGATCAGGATGCGCTGCAAGCTGGCCGCGAGATGCTGCCACAGGGTGGCATCCATAAACCCCTGCGGCCCGGCAATGGTGATGAACTGGTGCAGTACCTGCTCGGGGGGCGGCAAAAATAGAGGGCTTATCCAGCCAAAGTGCGCCACCAGCCACCAGATAGCCAGCAGGGTGGTCAGGCTAAGCAGGCTCACGCCAAGCCGGCGTGACAGGGGCCAGCGCAGGCGCACAGTGGCGGGGAGTGCCGAGGATGAGAGGGCGGCTGTCATGCAAACACCTCCCGTTCGGCGAAGACCCGGCCGAGCACGTATTCACGCTGCTCGATGAAGGCTGGATCCGACTTGATGCTGCGGCACGACTCCCCGGCGGCAAAGCGGCGGCCAAAATCCAGGGTCAGCCGCTCGGTGATCCGGCCCGGGGCAGGGGAGAGCAGCACCAGCTCGGTCGCCATGAATACCGCCTCCTCGATGTCGTGGGTGATGAGCAGCACCTGGCGGCGCTGCTCGTGCCACAGGCGCAGCAGCAGGGTCTGCATCTGCTCGCGGGTAAAGGCGTCGAGGGCGCCGAAGGGCTCGTCGAGCAGCAGCAGTTGCGGCTGGGTGGCCAGCGCCCGGGCGATGCCGACCCGCTGACGCTGACCACCGGAGAGCTGCCAGATGGGTTTGGTATGGGCCTCTTCCAGCCCCACCTTGCGCAACATGGCCAGGGCCCTCGCTTCGCGCTCCGGGCGGGGCAGACCGGCCAGCTGTAGCCCGAAAGCCACGTTGTCCAGCACGTTGCGCCAGGGCAGTAGTCCCTCGTGCTGGAACACCACCCCCCGCTCGGCACCGGGGCCGGTCACCGGTTTGCCTTGCAGGCTGATCTCGCCCTGATGGTGGGTGAGAAAGCCTGCGATAAGGTTGAGCAGAGTGGTTTTGCCGCAGCCGGAGGGGCCGAGTACCACCATCAGCTCCCCCGCTTCCAGCGTGAGGTTGATGTTGTCGAGCACCCTTTTGCCGTCGTAGTCGGCACAAAGGTGGGTGAGTTGCAGCATGGCAGTCTCCGGGTTACTTGGGGTCATTCAGCGGGCTTGGGCCTTGACGAAACGGTCGGTCACGTACTGGCTGTAATCGCTGCCGGCGCTCTGTACCTTGCCTTGCTCCTTGAGGAAGCGGGCTGTGTCCACTATGGTCCGGTTCACCAGCGCGGCGAGCTCGTCGCTCTGCTGCCGGGCAGTCAGGTAGGTGTTGCCTTTGACCAGCCCGGGTACCTCTGCGGCGGGGACGCCGCTCAGAGTTGCCAGCTTGGCGAGGTTGTCCGGTTGTGCCAGCCAGCCAGCCGGGTTGTCCAGATAGCCGCGCTGGGCTGCCAGCGTGCTGTCGACGAAGGCCTGCACCACCTCGGGGTGAGCCTTGGCAAACTCCTTGCGTACCACCCACACATCGAGGGTGGGCGCGCCCCATTCACCCACCTGGGCCGAGTCGGTCAGCACCTTGCCCTCCCGGGCCAGTTCATTGAGGGCCGGTGCCCAGACATAGGCGCCATCTATGTCACCCCGTTGCCAGGCAGCGATGATGGCGGGCGGCTGCAGATTGACTATCTGCAGGCTGGCCGGATCCACGCCCCAGTGTCTGAGGGCGACCAGCAGGCTGTAGTGGGTAGTGGAGGTAAAGGGCACGGCGATGCGTTTGCCAGCCAGCGCTTTGGGGGAGGCGAGCTCAGGCTTGACGACCAGCGCTTCCGAATTGCCGAGTTTGGAGGCGAGCAGGAACACCTCGATCGGCACCTGCTGGCTGGCGGCCACCGCTAGCGGGCTGGATCCGATATTGCCGATCTGCACGTTGCCGGAAGCGAGCGCCCGCACCACGCTGGCACCACTGTCAAACTTGAGCCACTTCACCTTGGCGCCACTGTCGCGGGCAAAGGTGTTGTCGGCCTGGGCCACCTTGGCTGGCTCGGCCGAGGTCTGGTAGGCCACAGTCACTTCGACGGCGTGGGCCTGCAGGCTGAGAAGGGCGAGGGCTGTCAGCCAGAGAGAATATCCTTTTCCTATCATGATGCTATTCCGTTATCTGGAGTGTGGAATAGCCGTTTTCCCATTTATTGGCCTGACAATGAAATAACGAAAATATTGTTGTGGCGAGCAATGGTTCTTAGAAAAAGAGCGGTAAATCAATGCGTTTATTTATATATCCCAATAATCGCAGTCGATATCTGTCAGGTGAGAAATGTCGTCTGAATATGTTCCTCGCGGTGAGATTGTCCACCCGATACATGGCGGTATGGCCACCTCGCCTGATCAGACAAAAGACGGGGTTGTGAGCGATAGGGATACGGAACAATGAGCGGTGGCGGCAAAACGAAAACCATTTTGTGGCAATGCTAAAACCCGCCGGAGTGGCGGGCTTTATGGTTTATCACGGATGGTTCAGCGTGAACCCGGCTGATCAACGCTCAATCAGTGGTGCCGAGCGGTAGCTCCACATGCCGTAGGTACGCAGCACGTCGCGGTAGATGCCGAGCAGCTCGCTCTGGCTCACGCTCGCCAGATCTTCGAGCGGTTTGTCAGGGAAGCTGACGCTCACCACCTGCAGCCCGGCCGGGCCAGTCTGATCGCAGGCGGTTTCGAGCACCGCCTGACCGCGGCGGACATGGCTGGCGGAGCTCACCAGCACCGCGTAGTTGATCTGGTGGCGGGCGAGGGCATAGGCGCTGTAGAGACCATTTTCCACCGTGCTGGTGGCGTAGTTCTCCTCGATGAGGCGGCTGCGGTCGATGCCGTGATTGGCCAGCCAGTCGGCCATCAGCTTGCCCTCGGTCTGGTGATTTTGCGGTACCCCGCCGGTCAGGATGATGAGCGAATCGGGATCCGCCTTGGCGAGCTTGAGGGTCGCCTGCAACCTGCCCAGCAGGATCCGGTCCATGGTGCCGTCGGGGTTGAGGGCATAACCGAGGGTGACGATGGCGCGCTTGCCCTCTTTGCTTGCCTTGATCTGATCCTCGGTCAGCTCGGTCTGCAGTTCGATGGTGGTGACCCGCTGCACCCTTGCGATGATCTTGTCCAGATTGGCGGCACGTCCGCCGTTGCGATCCGCCACCTTGGCCAGGGCGGTGCGCGACGCCTCCTTGTTGCCTTTAACCAGCTGCCAGATGGCGAGGTAGCTGTTGATGTCGAGGTCATCGGGGGCGACGGCCTGCGCCTGCTCCAGCAAGGTGATGGCGCGGCTCAGGTTGCCGTTGTAGATCTGGGCATTGGCCGCCGAGATGAGCAGGTCGGTGCGATAGGGTTCGAGTTTGTAGGCCGCCAGCAGCCGGTTGGTGACCAGCTCCATGTTGCTCGGCATCTTGGCGGTGAAGCCGGCGTGGGAGATCTTGGCCGGCGATTTGTAGATCTGCTGCGCTTCGCCGAGCAGCATGTCCACCACCTGGCGCTTGCTCACCAGGGTATTGAGGTCGCTCTCTATCTGCATCGAGCTGTCGGCCGCCTGCAGGGCGAGGGGGGAGAGAGCCAGCAGGCCGCTCAGCGTCAGGGCGAGAAGGGTCTGTTTCATCGAAGATTCCTCGGTCGGGCTGATTGCCACTGCGCGCCGCCAGTTGGCAGCGCCAAGCAAAGTCGCGTCAATTCAGTCGGTTAGTACCAAAACAGGCGGGCAATATAGCAGTTATCGGGGCGTCAAACTGTGAGTCGGGGCGAGTCGTGGGGGATGAACCGCGTTCCCGGCTGCTCTTCCAGAAGGGCAGGGGGCGCTGTTTTCCCCCTGCCATCGGGAGCATTGGCTCCCCAACCTATCTGTTATCTGGATAGGTTGATTCTCAATCTATCGAATTTCGAGTTAGTTCCACATCGGGGAGACACGTGCTTCCAGCGTCTCCTGCTGCTCTTCGGGCATATCGCTGAAGAAGTTGAGGTGAGTCTGCTCTTCCACTTCACGCACCGACACCCGGTAGTCGGCGATCTTGCTAACGGGAATATCCTGTTGCGGCATGATAAAGGCGATGGCCTGCAGTTTGGCCGGATCCATCACGATCTTGTAGTAGGCGCTCGGGATCGTCACACCCTGACCGATGGACTCTTCAGAGCCGGTAAAGATGGGGCCGGTGATGACCTGCACATCCTTGCGGCTGATAGCCCATTGACGTGCCTTCTCCTCCAGAATGCGCCACGCCTTCTGGTTGAGGGCTGGCAGCTGGGGTGTCATGTTGGTCAGCAGGAAGCTCTGCTTCATGGTGATATCGGTGGCGGCCATGTCGGCCGCAGGAGCCTGATGGCCACGGTCGTAGCCAGATCCCTTGTAGTCCGACAGCGTTGCGCGATAGGCGACCGGCACCTCCTTGTCCTCGGCAAAGGCATCCTTGCGCTTGATCTTGCCCTGTGCGCTCTGGGCGGTCATCCGGTAGGACACCCACTCGGAGACCTTGTGGTCGTAGTTGTAGCCTGCGGCATAGCCGTCGCGGCACAGCTTCTGATCCGCTTCGGAGGGGGTGCCAAAGCGCATGTGTTCCCCGCAGACAAAGTCCGCTGCAAAGAGCGGTGCAGTGCCGAGGGAGAGGGTGACAGCCAGAACCAATTTATTGATTTTTATCATTTTTGTGATGCTCCAGTTTAGTAGGCCGCATCATTTGATACACATCTCGAAGGAGCTTCAATTGCAGCTTGATGACACTTTCCGGATTTGTGACGTCTCGCCAAGATCTGTCGCGTGGATGGCTAATGTGTTTTAAGTCAACGTCTTTCACCATGAGATGATGGAGAGTTGATTGGAGCTAAAAACAAGGGGCCCACAGCGGGCCCCTTGTTTGGTACAAGATGGCGAGGGTCAGTCGTCTCAGGCCGCCTGCTCTCCCTTGTCTGCCAGCGTGCGGGCCAGCAGCGCTTCCGGGTTGTGGATCGCTTCTTTGGTCTTCACGTCGATGACCTCGATATCGCTGAAGCGCTCCCGGTTCTTGATCGCCACGTCGTGGGCGAAGATGACGCAGCGGGCGTTGGCGACATCCTTGGCGGTGATGCGGTTGATGATGCCGTTGGCGCCCTGGGTCTCGACCTTGATCTTGATCCCCTGTTTGGCGGCGGCCTTCTGCAGACTCTTGGCGGCGAGGAAGGTGTGGGCTACGCCGGAGGGGCAGGCGGTGATGGCCAATACGTCCGCTTCCCCTTCCGCTTCAATCACCTGATAGTCGCTATCTGTGGTGGTGACCTCTTCCTCTTCACTTACCGGTTTTTTCAGAATGTTGACGATGACGGCTGTGGTCAGGGCGCCGAGGATGGTGCCGAGGATATAGCCCATCTTGCCTTCCACCACCGGCAGGACAATCCAGCCACCCCAGGGGGCGTGGTTGATGCTGTGCATCATGAAGCCGGTGATGTTGCCGACGATACCGCCTGCCACGATGGCCGGGATAACGCGGACGGGGTCAGCGGCGGCGAACGGGATGGCACCTTCACTGATACCGATCATGCCCATGATGGCGGCTGCTTTGCCGGATTCACGCTCTTCCTTCTTGTAACGCTTGGGGGACATGAAAGTGGCCAGTGCCATCCCGAGCGGCGGTACACAGATGGCGATACCGACGCCGCCCATCAGCCAGGGCTGGGTGTTGACCTGAGTCTGGGCAAACAGGGTAGCAACCTTGTTGACCGGGCCGCCCATATCGAAGGCTGTCATGCCACCCAGGATGGCCCCCAGCATCACTTTACCTGAGCCCGCCATGCTGGAGAGCCAGTGGTTCATCCCTTCCATCATGGCGGCGATCGGGGCGCCGATCCCCCACATCACGATGCCGCACACCAGGAAGGTACCGATCAGCGGGTAGATGAAGATGGAGCCAAGGGAACTCATGGAGTCCGGCAACTTGATCCGTTTGAGCTGATTGACCACAAAGCCGGCGATAAAGCCCACCAGAATGGCGCCGAGAAAACCGGTCTGATAGTGCTGCACGGCAATCCAGGAGCCGATCATGCCAGGCGCCAGACCCGGTTTGTCAGCCAGCGAGTAGGCGATATAGCCGCCCAATACGGCAGTAAACAGGGTCAGGCCGGCGATACCCATGGTCGCCATATCCTTGAGGAAGCCCGCTTCCGGCACGGCGCCCTTGCCGCTCAGCATCACTGACAGGGAGAGCAGCACACCGCCCGCCACGATGAAGGGGATCATGTGGGAAGTACCAAACAGCAGGTGCTGCTTCATGGTGTTGAGGCGATCCTTGAAGGTGCGATCGGTGGGTTCAACCGGAGCAGCGGCAGCTGGTTTGGCGGCTGGCGCCGGTTTTTCCATTTTCGGGCCTTGCTTGAGCAGGGTCAGGGCTTGCTCGACGGTAGTGGCCGCTTTCATCTGCTCGATAAAGCCCGGCTCCAGCAGACGGGTCGAGAGCTCGGCCAGCACCTCGATGTGGTGGTTGGCGCCACCATCCGGGGAGGCGATCATGAAGATCAGCCGGGTCGGTTTGCCATCTTCGGCACCATACTCGATCCCTTGCTTGCTGATCCCGATGGCGATGGCGGGACGGCTCACTGCCGCGCTCTTGGCGTGGGGCAGGGCCACACCCTGCTCGAACCCGGTGCAGTCGAGTTGCTCGCGGGCCCAGACATCTTTGACAAATTGCTCTTTGTCAGATACGGCACCGTCGCGCGCCAGCATCTGTGCCATCTCGTCGAACAGGGCCTCCTTGCTGGTGGCCTTCAGCTCCAGACAGATAAGTCTGCCGTTGGTTATGGTGGGTAACATTGCACTCTCCTGGCTCCGTTCCTGAGCTCGCTGGGTGGGGATTGGGTTGACTGGAATATTGTTCTCCCGTTGCCCCCTCGTCGAAATCGGACAAATGTGCCGTTTACTGGATTTTTGTGTGACATCCTCCGCCCTGTGACCCTGCTCGCAATTTGCACATCGTTAGGTTTAACCATGAAAAATAAGTAAAATCCTTTATAAACAATAAGTTGATTTACTGCTCATTATTGATCTCTGTTTGGGTTACGCCATTCTTGCAATCCTGCAGATGGAGATTTGTGTGAGTGGTACAGCCACAAAAAATGTGAAGAGGGCGGCAAAAAACAGGCTTTGGGTGAGGAGCACTCTGAGCAATGTAGTGACGAGAGTGAGGGGCGAAGGGAGGAGGAGAGAGTGATGACCAGCCCAAATATTCGATTGGTTCAGGTAAAAGCAATCGTTTATTTGATTGGGCAGTTGGCGGGATCCGGTTGTCGAAACAAGTGATACATTGGCCAAGTGCCGTCAGCCCTGAGTCGCGTTCAACATGTGTGGCTCGCTAAAACAAGGAGATATTCTGATGGAAAAACTAGACCAAGAGGTCGACACCATGCGCCAGGAGCTGGAGCGTCAGCTACAGCAGCAAGCCCACAACAAGTGGCAGGCGAGAGTCGATGCACTGCAGCAGGAGCGCTCCGGTGACTGTCAGGAAGAGGAGGAGGTTGAGTTCTAGCCCGTCGCGGCCAAAGGAGAGTGGCCGGTATCTTCCCTACCATGTCTCGTTACGATCTATCAGGTACCGTCATGCGAGATAGCCCGAATAACCAAACCCCGCAGGCCGCAAGGACTGCGGGGTTATTTATTGCTGCCCGCCATCATTTTGCAATTGCCACTGCTGCAACTGCTTTTTCAGAGAACCTTCTCCCGGGGGGATAAAGTCGTCGAGCAAAAAGCAGCGTTGATCGCCCGATTTTTGCAGCTGGAGGGTGACCTCCTGCGGCTCTTGGCGGGTATCTGTCATCGCCAGACGGTAGTGCATGGTCACGGCCACCGTGCTGTCGTTGCTGCTGGTCACCCTGAAGGTGATGGGCTCGACCACATCGCCATCCTGCGCGTTGGTCCAGGGATCGGCATCAATGGCGCACACCTCCCCGTCGGCATTGCACTCGGCCTCGCGGCTCAGCACACTGAAAAAGTCCGGGGTTAGCAGCTCTTTGATCCTGGCCGGATCGGTGTAATAGAAGTTCCGGTGATGCTCCCAGAACGCCTTGGCATGCTTGATGGCAACGCCGTCATCGCAAGCGGCATAAACCGGGTTGCCCAGCAGTGCCAGCAGCAGTGCAGTGCCGGCTTTCATGGGGTGGTTCCTGACCTGTGCCGGTTGACGAGGAAGGGTCATGGCGGTCTCCGGAAAAAGGTGGTGGTTAAACGGGCATCATAGTCAACGAGGGGCGCAGGGAAAGAGGGATGTGGTGAATTTATGCCGCACATCAAGAATTTTGGCAGTAAAAGGCGCATCCGAATGGATGCCTTATTTTCGGCAGGAAACTACGCAACGAACTGATTCGCAAGAAAAAGGGCCATCAATGATGGCCCCTTCGTTTATTCGGTAATGGCGTTTACGCCTTAGCTGCGGTTGCCGGCGCGAGCGACTCGCCCTTCTGCCAGCAGCTGGTAGCTGCCGGTGGCGGCCGGGATAAAGGCGGACTGGCCCTTCTCGAGACGCAGCGTCTCATCGCCGCGCTTGAGGAGCACGGTTGCATCGATGGCAAACAGGATCTCGGCACTGGCGGTGGTGAGCTGGTGCTCGCCTGCCGGGTAGACGCTGAAGGTGAAGTCAGGGACCGGTACCTCGAAGTGCTGCACCGCCCCTTCAACATGGGGAGCAAGCAGGATCTGGTCGTCCGGCTTGGCCAGGCAGCGGGTGCAGTCCAGCAGTTCTGCCACATCGATGTATTTGGGGGTGAGCCCGGCACGCAGCACGTTGTCCGAGTTGGCCATGATCTCGAGACCCGTGCCGCGCACATAGGCGTGCGGGGTGCAGGCATCGAGGAACATCGCCTGCCCGGGTTTGAGGGTCACCACGTTCAGCAGCAGCGGCGAGAAGAGGCCGACGTCGCCCGGGTACTGGGCCGCCAGACTGGTGATGAGGGCAAAGGTCTCCTCATCCTGATGCTCGCTAGCAAAGGCCAGCAGCCCCGCCAGCGCCTCCTCCTTGCGCGCCCCTTCCAGTACCAGCAGCTGGTGGAAGAAGTGCTGCAGGCCAGCTTCATTCTGGCTGGCGGCAAGGGCTGCGGTCAGATCGGCGATGGCCGCCAGATTGACTCGCTCGAACAGTTCCAGAATGGCCGGGATGGAGCGAAAACCGTTCATCGCCTGATAGGGGGTGAGGGCAAACACCAGCTCGGGCTTGTGGTTCGGGTCCTTGTAGTTGCGATTGGCGGCTTTGGCATCGATGCCTGCGGCCTCTTCTTTGGCAAAGCCCGCTTCGGCCTGAGCCTTGCTCGGGTGCACCTGAATGGAGAGAGCTTTCTCGGCGCACAGCACCTTGAACAGGAACGGCAGGCTGCCAAAACGGGCGAGGGTGGCCTCACCCAGCACGGCAGCAGGGGCGCGCTCAATCAGGGTCGATAGCTTCTGGGTCTGGCCCGCCAGCTCAACGTCGGAACAGCCGTTGGGGTGGGCGCCCATCCAGAGCTCGGCCTGAGGTTTGCCCTCCGGATTGGCAATGCCAAACAGGGTGGTGAGGGAGTCATGACTGCCCCAGTCATAGCCTTGAATCGGGTTTTGCATCAACAGAAAGGAGGGCAGATCGCTACTGCTCATAAGGGACGCCTCGTCTAGTTTGAAGAAAATCGGGTGCAGAAAAGGGTGGCATTGCTGCTGTGGACCGGACTATAACATGGGCGGTCGTGCGCGCCGCAACCGCTTGCCTCTCTCTTGATCAGGATCACCATGTCTCTCATCTTCAGCCAACTGCTCGACGGAGCCCTGAGCGAACAGGTTCCATTTGACCAAATCTGGTTTGCCAGTGAACAGGGGGTGCCCCCCGGTTTCAGCTATCAGGTCAATTTTCCCCGCCTCGAACTGGTGTTCAGCGGCGAGTATCTCAACCAGATCTGGGACAGGGAGGAGGGGATCCGGGAGATCAGCGTGTTGCCGGGACAGGCGCTCTATATCCCCCCCAACGGCTGGAACAAGCCGCTCTGGACCACCGATTGCTCGGTGCTAAGCCTGCTCTTTGGCAAGCGCCAGCTGGGTTTCAGTCTGGTGAGCAAGCGACGGGAAGACCCCGATTTCTTCGATGTGCAAAAGCACAGCATCATGGCGCGGGCGGGCCACGTCATCGAACACATACTGGCGGCGCTCAACGTGCTGGCCGAGGATCCCGGTCGCTCTCCCACCGACGACCACCTGCTGCAGGCGTTGTTGTCGAGCGCCCGTCAGCTGCTGATCGCCTCTGCCACCGATCGGCCGCGGGGGGCAGATCTCTTCCACGGGATCTGCATCTATATCCAGGAAAATTTTCACCGCTCCATCACCCGTGACTCCATCGCCCACCGCTTCAACGTCTCGGCCAGCCACCTCTCGCACCTGTTTCGCGAGCAGGGCCATATGCGCCTTGCCGATTACATCAGCTGGGTACGGATCGATCGGGCCAAATTCATGCTGAAAAAGTACCGCTTCCGCCTTGAGGAAGTGGCGAGCCGTTGCGGTTACAGCGACGTGAACTACTTCTGCCGGGTGTTTAAGCAGAAGACGGGATTGACCCCGACCCAGTACCGCTCCCTGAGCCAGCCCCAGAGCCTGAGTCATGAGCTGGCGTGATAATTTGGGAGGCGAAACAGGGTCGTTGCCGGGATGCAATCGCCACTGCCAACGGGGCTCTACCTCTTTGGTCTGACATGCGAGCTCGCCATTTTATTATGAAAATGAATGGGCTAAGATGGCCGCGCGCAACAAACAAGTTGATAACAAACGGAAGTTAGGAGATGCCGATGGAAAGCAAAGTAGTTATCCCGACCCAGGGCCAGAAAATCACAGTCGATGCCAGCGGCAAGCTGCAGGTTCCCAACCATCCGATCATTCCGTTTATCGAAGGGGATGGCATCGGCGTGGACGTAACCCCGGCCATGTTGAATGTGGTGAATGCTGCGGTCGAGAAAGCTTACAAGGGCGAACGTAAGATCGCCTGGATGGAGATCTACACCGGCGAGAAGTCGACTCATGTCTATGGTGAAGGTGCCTGGCTGCCGGCCGAAACCCTGGATTTCATTCGCGAATACTGCGTCGCCATCAAGGGCCCGCTGACTACTCCGGTCGGTGGCGGTATCCGCTCTCTCAACGTAGCCCTGCGTCAGGAGCTGGATCTCTACATCTGCCTGCGCCCGGTCCGTTACTACGACGGCACCCCGAGCCCGGTGAAACGTCCTGACCTGACCGACATGGTGATCTTCCGTGAAAACGCCGAAGACATCTACGCCGGTATCGAGTGGAAGGCCGACAGCGCCGAAGCGAACAAGGTGATCGCCTTCCTGCAAAACGAGATGGGCGTGAAGAAAATTCGCTTCCCCGAGTCCTGCGGGATCGGCATCAAGCCGATGTCCAAGGCCGGTACCGAGCGTCTGGTGCGTGCCGCCATCGAGTATGCCATCGACAACGATCGCGACTCCGTGACTCTGGTGCACAAGGGCAACATCATGAAGTTCACCGAAGGTGCCTTCAAGGATTGGGGTTATGCTCTGGCCCAGAACGAGTACGGTGCCCAGCTGATCGACGGCGGCCCATGGTGCTCCTTCAAGAACCCGAAAACCGGCAAGACCATCGTCATCAAGGATGTCATCGCCGACGCCTTCCTGCAGCAGATCCTGCTGCGTCCGGCCGAGTACGACGTCATCGCCTGTATGAACCTCAACGGTGACTACATCTCCGATGCGCTGGCCGCGCAGGTGGGCGGTATCGGTATCGCACCGGGTGCCAACATCGGTGACGGTGTGGCTCTGTTCGAAGCGACCCACGGTACTGCGCCGAAATATGCCGGTCAGGACAAGGTCAACCCGGGCTCACTCATCCTCTCCGCCGAGATGATGCTGCGTCACATGGGCTGGGTCGAAGCGGCCGATCTCATCATCAAGGGGATGGAAGCGGCGATCCGCAACAAGACCGTCACCTATGACTTCGAGCGTCTGATGGAAGGTGCCACCCTGCGCTCCTGCTCCCAGTTTGCTCAGGACATGATCGACCAGATGTAATATCTTCTGCTTGCCAGAAAAGACAAAACCGGCGCCATGAGCGCCGGTTTTTTTTATCTCGAGTGAGTGGAGAGGATCAGATGTTGGCCGCTGCCAGATACTTGGCCATCTCCTCGGCTGGTACCATGCCGCCGCCGGTGGCCCACACCAGATGGGTGGCGCGGGCCATGGTTGCAGCGTCCAGTCCCTGCGAGGTTTGCCATGCCGGATCGGCCGCTACGCGCCAAGGGCCAGCCATGCCAGCTAGAGCAGAGGGTTCCAGCTTGATCTGCTCATCGCGCGCCAGTAGTCCCAGCAGGTCATACATCTCCTGATCGCTCAGGGTGTAGAAGCCCGCCAGCAGCCGCTCCATGGCGCGGCCGACGAAACCCGAGGCGCGCCCTACCGCGAGGCCATCGGCTGCGGTGAGGTTATCGATGCCCAGATCCTGCACCGCAATGGCATCGTGCAGCCCGGTGTGGACCCCCAGCAGCATGCAGGGGGAGTGGGTCGGTTCGGCAAACAGGCAGTGAACATGGTCACCGAACGCGAGCTTGAGACCAAAGGCCACCCCACCCGGGCCGCCGCCGACGCCGCAGGGCAGGTAGACGAACAGCGGGTGCTCGGCATCTACCTTGATGCCCATCTGGTCGAACTGCTTTTTCACCCGCTCGCCCGCCACCGAGTAGCCGAGGAACAGGGTGCGGGAGTTCTCGTCATCGATAAAGAAACAGTTGGGGTCGCGTTCAGCCTCTTTGCGCCCCTGTTCCACAGCAACCCCGTAATCTTCTGCGTATTCGACTACGATGGCGCCATGTTCGCGCAATTTGCGCTTCTTCCACTCCCGCGCATCGGCCGACATGTGGACGGTGACGGTAAACCCCAGCTTGGCGCTCATGATGCCGATGGACATGCCAAGGTTGCCGGTGGAGCCCACCGCGATGCTGTACTGGCTGAAGAACTGGCGGAACTCGTCGCTAAAGAGCTTGCGGTAGTCATCCTCTTCTCGCAGCAGACCGGCTTTGATGGCCAGCTGCTCGGCATGGGCCAGCACCTCGTAGATGCCGCCGCGCGCCTTGATGGAGCCGGAGATGGGCAGGTGGCTATCTTTTTTCAGCAGCAACTTGCCGGTGACTTCGACACCGTAACGCTCATTGAGGGTGCGCTGCATCGCCGGAATAGCGGCGATGTCGGACTCAAGAATGCCGTTGCTGGCGCGGGTCTCGGGGAAGGCTTCGCACATGTAGGGAGCAAAGCGAGTCAGGCGGGCGGAAGCGTCCGCCACATTGCTGTTATCGAGCCCCACATAGGGCAGACCGGCAGCCAGAGTGGTGGTGTTGGGGTTGAACCAGGTGACTGGCTCAAGCGCGATCAGGGATTGCACCAGTGGAAATTGCGCTGTGAGCTGTTGTACATCGATGTTTTTCATAGTGTTCTCGGTCTTGTTACACGATAAAGGAGAGCAGGAAGGTACCGGCCAGCGCCATCAGGGAGGCGACAAAGGTGGCGGTGGTGTAGTACTTGAGCGTTTCGTTCAGGGTGGCGCCGCAATACTGCTTGACCAGCCAGAACAGGGAGTCAGTCACCATGGTGCAGCCGATGGCACCGGAGCCGATGGCCAGGGTCATGATCTCCGGGCTGATGTTCGGGTAGTGCACCATGATGGGGGAGACAATGGCGGTGGCACCCATCATTGCGACGGTGGCAGAGCCCACGGCGGCGTGCAGTACGATGGCAACCAGCCAGGCCAGCAGGATGGGATGCATATCCAGCTGGGAGAGGATGGTGGCCAGGCTATCGCCCAGCCCGCTCGCCTTGAGTACGCCGTTGAAGGCGCCACCCGCACCGATGATGAGCAGGATATTGGCGATGGAGGAGAAGCACTCCTCGGTCTTGCTAAGCAACCCTTCCATCTTCATCTGCTGGCGGATCCCCAGTATGTAGTAGGCGGTGAAGGCAGCGATAAACATGGCGGTGATGGGGTTGCCGATAAACTCCAGCACGACATAGAGGTGGCTTGCGTGATCCATATTGAGCTCGGCGACCGTCTTGGCCAGCATCAGCAGGATGGGCAGCAGCACGGTAAAGAGCGAGGCGCTCAAGGTCGGGAGAGTTGCCTCATCGCGCGCCTTGATGTCGGCAAAGGCATCGGGTACCCCCTTGAACGGGAGCCGGTTACCCAGCAGTTTGAGGAACAAGGGGCCGCCGATAAGGGAGGCAAAGAGGCCGACCGCCAGACCATAGACGATGACGGAACCCACATCGGCGCCCAGCTGATTGGTGACATAGAGGGCCGCAGGGTGCGGCGGTACGATGCAGTGCACGGCCATCAGGGCGGTGCAGAGCGGAATGGCCAGCTTGAGCAGCGAGGTGTTGGTCTTGCGGGCGATGGAGAAGGCGAGCGGGATCAGCAGCACCACGCCGACTTCGACGAACAGAGTGATGCCACATACCAGACCAACCAGCACCATGATGACATCCGGCGAGAGCCAGCGGCATCTCTGCAGGGCGAGGCCGATACGCTCCGCCGCGCCCGACACCTCCATCATCTTGCCGAGTATGGTGCCAAGGCCGATGACGGCGGCGAGAAAGCCGAGCGTGCCGCCAATTCCCTCTTCCATGGCGCTGACCATCTTGAGGGGCTCCATCCCCATCAGGGTGCCCACATAGAAGCTGGCCAGCAGCAGGGCAAGAAAGGGGTGGATCTTGCCCTTCACTATGGTGACCACGATAAGAACGATGCTACTTAGCAAGGTAGCGATGACCCATACCTCTGAACTCATACTGCGCCTCGACATCTGTTGTGTGTGATTGTTTATGCGCTATTGAATGAAAATGAGGCGGGGCTGACAAATGATGAAATCGACCACTTGGATGAGCTGAAGTGATGCAAAATGGCCTTATTGGTCACATTTTCTGTAAATGATGTTTATTGGGTCTTTGCATTGCATCTGGAAAGGGGGGATGCGCGGTATGATGTACGTGAACCGGTGAGAGGAGTTTGCATGTATATCGCGGATCACTACATATCACGCAACAAGCTGCTGAATGGCTACCAGCTGGCCAAGCTGCACACCTTCGAGGCGGCAGCGCGCCACGGCTCTTTTGCCATGGCAGCCGATGAACTGTCGCTGAGCCCGAGTGCCGTCAGTCACCGGATCAGCGCGCTGGAGGAGGAGCTGGGCTTTCAGCTCTTTGAGCGTTTCCATCGTAAGGTGGTGTTGACCGCGGAAGGGCAGCGGGTGTTCTGGGCGCTCAAGTCATCGCTGGAGTTCATCAATCAGGAGATCCTGGAGATCAGAAATCAGGAGCTCTCGGGCACTCTGACCATCTACTCGCGCCCCTCCATCGCCCAGTGCTGGCTGGTGCCAAGGCTGGCCGACTTCTCAAGACTGCATCCCCAGATCGAGCTGAACATTGTGACCGGCAACGAGAACATCAATCTGCACGGTTATGGCATCGATCTGACCCTCTACTTCGATGAGAAGGTGCCGGAGCGGCTCGCCATCCACCATCTGATGGATGAGTACATAGTGCCGGTTTGCAGCCCCGAATATGCCATGCAACACAATCTGCTGGAGAATCCCGGCAACCTGCAGCACTGTCGGTTGCTGCACGATCGACAGGCCTGGGGGTATGACTCCGATGGTGATGAGTGGGAGAGCTGGGCACGCCACCACGGAGTGAGCCTCGCTGATTGCCGGCTAAATATGGGCTTTGATCGCTCCGATCTCGCCATCATCGCCGCCATGAACCACGGGGGCATCGCCATGGGACGCAAGAATCTGGTGAGCAAGCGGTTGGCGCGCAACGAACTGGTGACCCCGTTTTCGGGCCGTGAGGTGAAGTGCGAACAGCGTTACTACATTGCGACCCTGCCCAATCGCCAGTGTCCCAAGATCCAGGCGTTTATCGAGTGGGCGCAGCAAACGGCGCAAGAGACTGCATCGGCCTGATGGGGCCCGCAGCTGGAAAAACAAAATAGAGGTTATTGGGGGAGGAGATAAACAAGCGCCTTGCAGCTTGGTGCTGCAAGGCGAATAGTCGAAGGATCAGGTGGTTCTTTCCAGATGGTGCTGGTAAATCTGCTGCCACTTGTCCAGCTCGGTCTCATCCCCTTGCTGCTGCCAGAACTCGCAGATGGAGCTGGCAAGCTCGGATGCCATGGCGTGGTCGCCATCGCGGCGGCTCATCAGATATTGTCCAAGCCAGCTTTGGTACTGTTTCATTGCACGATCTCCTTATCAATTTGACGATTGATACTGCGGCTGCGACGGCTCCACACCCTGAACGGGCCCGGTCGCAGGCACCTTGCGCCTTGTCTGCGGATCTCCCTGTTTTTCGCCGTTATAAGTGTCAATTCAGACAGATAGCGGTCGAGAAAGGAGCGAAGGTGTCAAAAATTGGCCACTACCTTATCACAAAAAGATGTGAAGATCAGGTTTTGGGGTCAATTGGGTTATAAATCGGGCAAAAATTGAGCCTGATAGCGATAGAAGGGGCCAGAAAGCTTGCGCCCCTCTCTGGTCTGCTGCGGGCTGTATGGCTGGAAAATTACTGAGTGAGGCGGCGTGCCTGCCAGTAGCGGCTTTTCCAGTAGACATTGTCGAGCCGCGAGCGGATCACCCCCTTGCTGGTGGAGGCGTGGATAAACTCCCCGGCACCGGTGTAGACCCCCACGTGATACTGCTGCCAGCCGGTCTTGAAGAAGACCAGATCGCCGTGCTGCAGCCGGTAGCGATCGACGGGTTGGCCGATATTGGCCTGGGATTCGGTGGTTCTTGGCAGGTTGACCCCCAGCACCTGGTTGTAGGCGAGCTGGGTGAAGGCTGAGCAGTCGAGCCCGGCGCGGCTGGTGCCGCCCATCCGGTAGGGCACCCCTCGCCACTGCTGATAGAAGCCGTCGAAGGCGCTGTTCTGGCGCGGGGCCGGCGGTGGCTCAGGCGTGCTGGAACAGGCGGCCAGCAGCAGGGTCAGCAGGATGAGCTGCAACGGACGGTACATCGGGGCACATTCTCCAGAACAAACGTGGCAAAACAGGTGCGACAGGACACGTTCGGCACGACAACTTTTCCATCATAAACAAGGTATTGGTCAGATACCTAGCTAGATGTGACAAAAATGGTCGCTTTGTTGCAAAAAAACGCCAGCACGGTGGCTGGCGCTTGGGGTCTGGCGTCACAGGTCAGGAGACGGGCTGATCAGCGGCTTGAGCAGCTCGGCCAGCTTGTAGAAGGTCTGCACCCGGGTGGTGCTGGGGCGCCACACCAGCCCGATCTCGCGGTAGGGGTGTTCGCCTGGCAGCGGGATGGCCACCAGATCGGAGTTGTCGAGAATGCCGGCATCGATGGCCATCTGGGGCAGGAAGGTGGTGCCAAGACCCGCTTCCACCATCTGCACCAGGGTGTGCAGGCTGGTGGCGGCAAACGGGTTGATCTTGCTCTTGTCCCGCAGCCGGCAGGCGCTCACCGCATGCTCGGTGAGGCAGTGCTCCCGCTCCAGCAGGAAGATGCTCTGGTTGGGCAGCTCCTTGTAGTCGAACGGGGTGTGCAGGCCGGCCGCCATGCTGGCGGGCATCACCATGTGGAAGGGATCCTGACCGACCGTCTTGCAGTGAAAACCGCCAATCTCGATGGGCAGGGCGAGGATCAGCAGGTCGAGCTGACCCTGCTCAAGTTGCTTGAGCAGATTGCTGGTGGTGTCTTCCCGCAGCAACAATTCGAGGTCAGGATAGGCCTTGCTGCACTCTTTGAGCAGCTTGCTCAGGAGGAAGGGGGCAATGGTGGGAATGCAGCCGAGGCGCACCGTCCCCTGCATCACCCCACCCTGATTGAGGCCAAGTTCCATCAGATCCCGCGCATCGGAGAGCAAATTGCGAGCTCGCTCGACGATTTCCATGCCGACCGGGGTCATAATGAAGCTCTTGTGGTCACGCTCCACCAGTTGCAGGTTCATCATGTCCTCCAGCGTCTGGATCCCGGTACTCAGGGTCGATTGACTGACATGACAGGCCTTGGCGGCGCGATTGAAGTTTTTGTGCTCGTCGAGAGCAACCAGATATTGCAGCTGTTTGAGGCTGGGCCAACGTTGCATAGAAAAACCCGATTAATGCTATCTATTTAATTTGATTTACTAATCTACCACCGGGTATATAGTTTGTCGCTTGAATTAGACGGACTTGGCTCTAGGTAGCCCAATCCTGACTGGATTGTTCACTTCACATAAAGAGGAATTGAATATGGTATTGGTAGGCCGTCCCGCACCCGATTTTACCGCTGCAGCTGTTCTGGGTAATGGTGAGATTGTTGACACTTTCACCCTGTCATCCCACATCAAAGGCAAAGCTGCCGTTGTCTTCTTCTATCCGCTCGATTTCACCTTCGTTTGCCCGTCCGAGCTGATTGCCTTCGACCACCGCTATGAAGAGTTCCAGAAGCGCGGCGTGGAAGTGATCGGTGTTTCCATCGATTCCCAGTTCTCCCACAACGCATGGCGCAACACCAAAGTGGAAGATGGTGGTATCGGTCAGGTCAAGTACCCGCTGATCGCCGACGTCAAGCACGAAATCTGCAAAGCCTACGACGTTGAGCATCCGGAAGCCGGTGTTGCTTTCCGTGGCTCCTTCCTGATCGACAAGAACGGTGTTGTTCGTCACCAGGTTGTCAACGATCTGCCGCTGGGCCGTAACATTGACGAAATGCTGCGCATGGTCGACGCCCTGCAGTTCCACGAAGAGCACGGCGAAGTGTGCCCGGCTCAGTGGGAAAAAGGCAAAAAAGGTATGCAAGCCTCTCCGGACGGCGTTGCCAAGTACCTGTCCGAGAATGCTGACTCCCTGTAATCGGGTTCGCTCTCTGCTTGAAAAACCGGTGCCAAGGCACCGGTTTTTTTATATCTGCAATTTATCCCGATGTTCATAGCGCAAGGTCATGCGGGTCTTGCTCATTGCCCATGGCAGGAGCCCGGAATGACTGTGTCGGGCAAGAGCTCGGTCGCAGTTCCCAGCAGGCCATGGCGCGTCGGGCCGCTATCTGGCGCTGAAATTGTTTCACCTACGCAACGAATATCAAGATTTTCCATCTTAATTTGCAACAATATGAGTCCGGGAGAGGGCAGAAGCGTCGCCGGAATAGGCGATAGTGAAGCGCCGTGTTGCCCCTTATCAGCAAGAGGATCGTGGGCAAGCGGCATGGCTGCGAGAGTTGAGCGGTGCGCAGTGGGTTTGCCCGCAGAGAAATGCGAAGGATAAAAAAAGCGCGCCTTGGGCGCGCTTGTTTGCGGGAATCAGCGGCTATTCGTCAAAGACCCCGAAGTGCTCCTTGGCGAAATTGACCCGCTGCTCCACGTTCATCTTCACCTGACCGAGCTTCTCGATGGTCTTGAGGTTGGGCACCAGACCGCGGCCGTTGGCGATTTGAATGGCCAGACCCGGGCGGGCGTTGAGCTCCAGCAGCATGGGGCCGCGGAACTTGTCGAGCACCATGTCGGTACCGATATAACCCAGACCCGACATCTCGTAGCAGGAGGCGGCCAGCGTCAGCAGGGTATCCCAGTGGGGCACCTTGAGCTCGTAGAGATCGAGGCCGGTATCCGGATGGTGGCGCAGCGGATTGCCAAACTGCACCGCCCGCAGGGCGCGGCCGGTACGCAGGCAGAGACCCACGCCCACAGCACCCTGGTGCAGGTTCGCCTTGCCATCAGAAGCCGAGGTGGAGAGGCGCATCATCGCCATCACCGGGAAGCCCTTGAAGATGATCACCCGGGCATCGGGCACCCCTTCAAACGAGTAGCCGTCGAACACGTCATCGAAGTTGATGAGGCCTTCGACCAGCGCCACGTCGGGCTTGCCGCCCAGCGAATAGAGCCCCGCCAGAATGTTGGAGACATGGCGCTCCAGATCCTGACCGTTGCTGGCACTGCCGTTGGGCTTGTAGAAGAGGCCATCTTCCTGACGCAGGATCACCAGGATCCCCTTGCCGCCGGAGCCGCGCGCCGGCTTGATGCAGAAGCCTGGCCAATCCTTGACCAGCTCGGTAATGCGACCCACGTCGTGCTGGGCGCGGATGGTGCCGATCAGTTCCGGCACCGTTACGCCCGCATCCAGCGCAATACGCTTGGTCTGCAGCTTGTCATCCACCAGCGGATAGAGGCTGCGCGGATTGTAGCGGCTGATGTAGGAGTGGTTGCGCTTGTTCATGCCGAGGATGCCTGCCTGCGACAGGCTCCACGGGGTGGTGTACTTTTCCCAGAACCACATCTGTTACTTGTCCTTACCCGGGGTGGCACCAGATTTCATCTCGTCCACCAGCGGCTTGAAGCGCTTGAGCTCGCTCAGCTTGTAGCCGGTGTAGTTACCCATCAACAACACGGTCGCCATCAGTACCAGCTGCAGGCCGAGGAAGTTGAAGGTGAGGTGACGAATGAGCTCGTTATCCATGGCCAGATAGGCGATGACTGCCACCAGCAGGGAGCCGCCACCCTGGCGGAATACCTCTTTCGGACCCTCTTCTTCCCACAGGATGGACATCCGTTCGATGGTCCAGGAGAGGATGATCATCGGGAAGAAGGTGATCTTCATGCCGTCGGTCAGCCCCAGCTTGAAGGCGAACGCCGAGAAGACCCCGATCAACGAGATAACCATGATGATGATGGCCGATATCCGCGCGACCAGCAGCAGGTTGAGCCGCGACAGGTAGGAGCGGATCACCAGACCGGTGCCGACGATAAGCAGGAAGCCCACCAGACCGGTGATCAGCTGGGTCTGGATAAAGGCGACCGCGATCAGCACCGGCATAAAGGTACCGGAGGTCTTGATCCCGACGATGACCCGCAGGAACACTACCATCAGCACGCCGATGGGGATCAGCAGCAAGCCCTTGAACAGGGTCTGCTCTTCCAGCGGCAGGCTGTGGATGGAGAAGTTCATCATCTCTGACTTTTCAAACTTCTGGGCCAGCGCCACGCTCACCGGTTGCTCCTGCTCGATCATCGAGAAGCTTACCTTGGAGTTGTGGCCGCCAGTCACATCCAGCAACGAGCCGGAGTTGTATTCCCACAGCAGCAGGTTGCCAGGACGGCCCTGTTCGCCGGTCTGGGGGTTGAACAGCTTGTAGTCGGTCGGGCTGTTGAACACCTGCAGGTAATCGACCAGCTCCTGACGACGGCGACCATCTTCCAGGCTCAGGGCGTGGACGACGCGGGCCGGTACATCAGCATTGTTGAGCAGCTCGGCGATCAGGTTGGCGCGGCTCTTGTGCTTTTTCAGCAGCTCGGCGTTCTGCTCCTGCTTCTCGATCTCCTTGATGATCTCGCGAGTCAGGGTGTAGCCGTCGGCAGAGCGCTCCTGGGCGCGCTCCAGGATCTGCTTCATGGCGGTGGCGTAGGGCTCGCTCTCGATCTGCTTCTCGATGGCGGGCGGCTGCGGGTTGGCAGCCGGCTTGGCGTGGGCATCCGCCATCATGTCGACGCGGTAGTAGAGCTCCTGACGGCCGGAGGCGGTGCGGATCGACCACTCGGCGCGCGCATCGCCATCCTTCTCGACGAAGGAGAGGCCGTAGCCGGGGCTGGCGGCGTTTTCGTTCATCAGGGTAAAGCCGGGCTGGGTACCCGGAATGGCCAGGGAGGCGATCACCGGCTCACCGGTGGCTTCAAACTCCAGCTTGGCTTCGATAGACCAGATCTGGCGCTTTTCACCGGGCGTGAGCGGAACGTCCAACGCGATGTGGTGATAGATCGTCATCCCCAGGCCGACAATGTACAGCAGGGCTACCAGCAAATAGAACGGCTTACGGGAAACCATGGATTATTTCACATCCTTGAGCTTGGGTTTGGGTTGGATATATTCGCGGGCCACATCGACCACAGCGATATCTTTCAGGAATTCACGACCCAGCAGCACGGGGAAGGCCATGTCGCTACGATCTTTCAGGGTAAATTCGGCCTTCTCGGTCATGTCGCCGATGCGCACGGTCAGACGGACCACGGGACGGCGGTCGAGATCGTCGGCAGAGGCCTGACGTACCCGCACGTGGCGTACCAGCGGCGCTTCGATCTGGATCTTGTCGTCGGCGTCCTGATGGCTCAGCAGGAAGCGAACCCAGTTTTTGCCGTTGCGCTCGAAAATGGTGATCTCCTGAGCGCTGATGGAGGAGGTGGTCGCACCGGTATCGACCCGGGCCTGGAAGGCGTCATTGGCGGCATCCACCCAGATCCACTCCGCTTCACCCACCATCAGCTTGCCATCGATGGTGTGACCCTGATTGGGCACCGGACACTTCTCGGCTGGTACAGCCATCGGCTTGGGCGGTTCGGAGGGGAGGGCGGCGATCTTGTGATCTACTTGTTTGACGGACTCTTTCATATTGGTGACATCTGTATTGAGCTGAACCAGCAGGTGCTGTTGCTGCACATACTGCTTCTGTTGCTGCTCCATGGATGTTTGCAGGCGCTGCTCGCTCTGGCTCAGCTCGCTACGCAACTCGGCCAGTGTCAGTGCAGGAACCTGGGGCGCTTTTTCCATATTGACACACCCGCCGAGACTGAGCAGGGAGAGCAGGGTCATTCCTTTTAATTTGCTTTTCATGTCATTCATTTAACTGTGCTTCCTGGAATTGGGTCAGTGTAACTTCCACAGCCGCCATCGGCTAGTCTTTGGCCTTTCTGGCAATCAGTACGGCACGTTTCGGTGCCGGATGTCCTTCTACCGTGAGTGCCGGATTGTCTGGGTCCAGATAATCACTCAGGGATTCATTAATCATCCAGTCGGTACGACGCTGTTCGTCCGTGCTGGTCATATTTTCATCGACAATTCGCACGTCGGTGAAGCCGCAACGCTCGACCCATAGCTTGAGGGCGGCGCTGGATGGAATAAACCAGACGTTGCGCATCTTGCCGTAGCGGTCGATGGGCATCAGCACATCATTGACACCGCCGTCAATCACCAGCGTCTCCAGCACCAGCTCGCCATCATCCTTGAGCTGGTTGCGCAGCTGCTCGATGTGCTCGATGGGGGATTTGCGGTGATAGAGCACCCCCATGGAGAAGACGGTGTCAAACGCCCGCAGCTCCGGCAGCTCCTGAATCCCGAGCGGCAGCAGGTGGGCACGCTGGTCGTTGCCGGCGAAGTGGCGAATCGCCTCGAACTGGCAGAGGAACAGCGGGCTCGGATCGATGCCGACCGCGAGCTTGGCCCCTTCACCCACCATGCGCCAGAGGTGATAGCCGCTGCCGCAGCCCACATCCAGCACGTAGCGGCCTTCAAGCGGGCTGATATGGGGCAAGACCCGATCCCACTTCCAGTCGGAGCGCCACTCGGTGTCGATATGGATGCCGTGCACGGTGAACGGCCCCTTGCGCCAGGGCATGAAGTGGCGCAGCAGGCTCTCGACCTTCTTGCGCTCCCCTTCACCCAGGCTCTCGGCCGAGCCGATTTCAACCCGGCTTTTCAGCTCGACGTGGTCGGGGGCGACGGCCGGCAGCTTGTTGAGGGCGCGGTTCCAGCGCGGCAGATCGCCGTGCTGGTTATCGTGTTGCCAGGCGTGCAGCTGGGCGGGCAGGGTATGCAGCCAGTGGCTCAGCCGGTTTTTGGCGATCAGTTGATAGAAGTTGGCAAAGTCGATCATGGCTGGGCGTCGCTGGATTTGATGGCAATCATGGAGCCGAAGTTGAAGCACTGGAACCAGAGATCCTGATGGACGAAACCGGCGTCGCGCAGACGGGCCTGATGTACCGGCAAGCTGTCGGTGCGCATCACGTTCTCGAGGGCGGTGCGCTTCTGGCTGATCTCCAGCTCGCTATAACCGTTGGCGCGCTTGAAGTCGAGGTGCAGGTCGATGAGCAGCTCGTTGACCGGCTCGTCTTCGAAGCGGAACTTCTCGCTCAGGATCAGGATCCCGCCCGGGCGCAGACCATCGTGAATGCGCTGGATCAGGGCAGCCCGCTTCTCGGGCTCGACAAACTGCAGGGTGAAGTTGAGCACCACCACCGAGGCGTTCTCAATCTCGATGTCGCAGATATCCGCCTCCACCAGCTCCACCGGCACCTCGGATTTGAAACCGGAGAGGTGGGCACGGGCGCGCTCGATCATGGGGTGGGAGAGATCCACCGCCGTGATGCGGCAACCGGGCTGGCTGATATGGCGGCGCATCGCCTGAGTGGCGGCGCCCAGCGAACAGCCGAGGTCATAGAGTCGGCTCTCGGGTTGGGCGTAGCGGGCGGCCATCATGCCGATGGCAGAGATGATGTTGCTGTAACCCGGCACCGAGCGCTGGATCATGTCGGGAAAGACATCGACGACCTGTTCGTCAAAGCAGAAATCACCCAAACGGGCGATGGGGGCGGCAAATATTTGATCTTTGGTATGCATGCTGGCGCAACCTGACAGCCGGCATATCGGCCGACTGCTTTGTTCAATTGAATCGTTGGGTGGCACCCGTCTGGGGGTGGCTCATCACCTGTTTACGAACGGGGTGGCCGGTCATGAGCTCCTGGTGACCGGTCCTGTTCGTAGGGGTCATCTCCGGACCCTTATCGGGAGCCGAGTCATTTGTTACCACTGATTAACAGTAACGGTGACAGGGCTCCTTGCATGGGGCGCTAGTGTAGAGGATTGACGGCCATTTGTCTTGACGCCGGGCCCCGCCAAACCACAAAAATCGCCCTTTTTTTACTGCGTTTTCGGGGCTCTGCGAGGGTTGCTTGTGCCACTGGTTAAAAGGGCAGCACTCCCTGCCGCGCGCGATCGTTTTCCCCCGGCCAGGGGGCCATCTCTTGCCCCAGCAGACGGGTTACCTGACGGGCCAGTTCGGGGGCTTGGGCGTTGTCGGCGGTATGGATGTAGAGGTAAAGATCCTTCCCCTCGGCCAGCCATTGGCGCCAATGGGGTATCCAGCTGGGCAGGAAGGGGTGGTTGGCCGCCGGATCCGGCAAGCCAATCAGGCGCACCATGGGGGCGTTGGCGGTCGCCAGCAGATGTACCGGCAGACGCGGCTTTTTACCTTGGGCATCTACAAGGGCTGCGGTAGTGGCTGGTACCGAGAAGAGCGGGCGGCTGTCGAGCATCACCCGGTTGACCCCTTTTTCCATCAGCAGCCGGTTCAATGCCCGCTCGGCCTCCCCCTTGGCGAAGAAGTCGGGATGGCGCACCTCGAGGGCGTAGCGAAACGCCGGCGGCAGCCCTTCGATAAAGGCTGCAAGCCGGGGCAGCCCCTCCGGGCTGAAGCGGGCGGGCAGTTGCAGAGTGAGCAGCCCCAGCTTGTCGTGCAGCGGGGCGAGCAGGCGGATAAAGTCGGCTACCTGTTTGTCTGCGCTCACCAGATCGCTCTGGTGACTGATGGTTTGCGGAAACTTGAAGTTGAAGCGAAAGCGATCAGGCACCGCATCGGCCCAGCGGTGCACCGTATCGGGGGTCGGCAGGGCGTAGAAGGTGGTATTGCCCTCCACCGAGTTGAAGACGGTCGCGTAGTGGGCGAGGTGCTCGGCGGGCTTGGCGCCCAGACCCAGTAGCTGGCCGGGCCAGGCGGGGTGGGACCACTGCGGCAGGCCCAAATAGAGGCTCATGGCGACGTCTCTCTCTGCTCTTGGTGAATTCGGGCCCCTTTTTTTGCCATCAAGAGCAAAAAACTGGTGAAAGGAGGCTGCTGGCCATTTTACCCAAAAGGGGGTTTTCCTCTATAATGCCAGCCCTTTTGTTTTTCAATTTCTTGTGACCCATGCCTATCTACGAATATCGTTGCGACGTCTGTGGCCATGAATTGGCAAAACTGCAAAAGCTTTCCGATGCCCCCCTGACCGACTGTCCGGCCTGTAGCAAGCCGAATCTGGTCAAGCTGATATCGGCGGCAGGCTTCCGGCTCAAGGGAACCGGATGGTACGAGACTGATTTCAAACCGGGTAAGAAAAAAAATCTGGCCAGCTGTGAGACAGACGGTGCTTGCCAGTCGTGCCCGGCGGCCCAAGGTTAACCGTCTCTCTACAATTTCGAAGGAAGAAGTCCATGCGCTCTATCTATTGCGGACAGGTCAATGAGGCCCATGCCGGGCAGACCATTACATTGTGCGGTTGGGTCCATCGTCGTCGTGATCTCGGCGGTCTGATCTTTATCGACATGCGCGATCGCGAAGGGATCGTGCAGGTGTTCTTCGATCCGGACAAACCGGAAGCGTTCGCCCTGGCTTCCGAGCTGCGCGGCGAGTTCTGCATCCAGGTGACCGGTGTGGTGCGCACCCGTCCCGAGTCCCAGCGCAACAGCGACATGGCCACCGGTGCCATCGAAGTGTTCGCTCACGAGCTCAACATCATCAACCGTGCCGAGCCGCTGCCGCTGGACTTCAACCAGGTCAACAGCGAAGAGATCAGCCTCAAGTATCGCTACCTGGATCTGCGTCGCCCCGAGATGGCCAAGTACCTGAAGACCCGCGCCAAGGCCAGTGCCTTCGTGCGCCGCTTCATGGACGAGCACGGCTTCCTCGATATCGAGACCCCGATGCTGACCAAGGCCACCCCGGAAGGTGCCCGTGACTATCTGGTGCCGAGCCGCGTGCACAAGGGCAAGTTCTACGCTCTGCCGCAATCTCCCCAGCTGTTCAAGCAGCTGCTGATGATGTCCGGCTTCGACCGTTATTACCAGATCGTCAAGTGCTTCCGTGACGAAGACCTGCGTGCCGACCGACAGCCGGAATTCACCCAGATCGACGTGGAGACTTCCTTCATGACCGCACCGCAGGTGCGTGAAGTGATGGAAGAGATGATCCGCAAACTGTGGCTGCACATCCTGAACGTGGATCTGGGCGACTTCCCGATCATGACCTTCGACGAAGCCATGCGTCGCTACGGCTCCGACAAGCCGGACCTGCGTCTGCCGATGGAGCTGGTTGATGTGGCTGATTTGCTGACTGCGGTCGAGTTCGCCGTGTTCGCTGGCCCCGCCAACGATCCGAAAGGCCGCGTGGCTGCCCTGAAAGTACCGGGCGGCGCCGAGCTCTCTCGCAAGCAGATCGACGAGTACACCAAGTTTGTCGGTATCTACGGTGCCAAGGGCTTGGCTTGGATGAAGGTCAACGAAGCGGCCAACGGTATCGAAGGCGTGCAGTCTCCGGTTGCCAAGTTCCTCTCTGACGCCATCGTGCGCGAGATCCTGACCCGTACCGGCGCCGCAGACGGCGACATCATCTTCTTCGGTGCCGACTCCAAGAAAGTGGTTTGCGATGCCATGGGCGCCCTGCGTCTGAAAGTGGGTCGCGATCTGGGTCTGCTGGAGAACAGCTGGAAGCCGCTGTGGGTCATCGACTTCCCGATGTTCGAGGAAGATGGCGAAGGTGGTCTGGCTGCCATGCACCACCCGTTCACCGCGCCGAGCAACATGAGCCCGGCCGAGCTGAAAGCCAACCCGGTGAGTGCTTACGCCAACGCCTACGACATGGTGATCAACGGCTACGAAGTGGGCGGCGGCTCTGTCCGTATCCACAACAGCGAGATGCAGGCCACCGTGTTCGATATCCTGGGTATCACCCCGGCCGAGCAGCGCCTGAAGTTCGGCTTCCTGCTGGATGCCCTGAAGTACGGTACCCCGCCGCACGCCGGTCTGGCCTTCGGTCTGGACCGTCTCAGCATGCTGCTGACCGGCACTGAAAACATTCGGGACGTCATTGCCTTCCCGAAAACCACTGCGGCCGCCTGTCTGATGACCGACGCCCCCAGCCTTGCCAACGCCGCCCAACTGGGTGAGCTGGCGATTGCAACCACCGTCAAGGGTGATGAGTAAGCCCTTCCGGGCACCGGAGGTCGCGTAGCGGCCTCCCTGTTCCCCTTGCGTTAGCAATGACGTGTGTTACTGAAATTTCAAAAATATAACGGAGAGTCTCTATGGCAGGTCACAGTAAATGGGCCAACATCAAACACCGCAAGGCCGCTCAGGATGCCAAGCGTGGCAAGATCTTCACCAAGCTGATCCGCGAAATCACTACCTCCGCGCGTCTGGGTGATGCCGATCCGGCCAACAACCCGCGTCTGCGTGCTGCGGTGACTGCCGCCCTGACCAACAACATGACCCGCGACACCATCAACCGTGCCATCCAGCGTGGCGCCGGTGGTGGCGATGGCGAACAGCTCGAGACCATCGTATACGAAGGTTACGGCCCGGCCGGCTCTGCCGTCATGGTTGAGTGCCTGACTGACAACCGCAACCGTACCGTAGCCGAAGTGCGTCACGCCTTCAGCAAGTGCGGTGGCAACCTGGGTACCGACGGCTCCGTCGCCTATCTGTTCAGCAAGAAAGGTCTGCTGACTTTCGTTGGCGTGGACGAAGATGCCCTGATGGACGCCGCGCTGGAAGCGGGTGCCGATGACGTGGTGACCGAAGAGGATGGCTCTATCGAGGTGTACACCACGCCGAACGATTTCGGTACCGTGCTGGATGGTCTGGAAGCTGCCGGCTTCAAGGCCCAGAGCGCCGAAGTGACCATGATCCCCTCCACTGAAGCGGAGCTGGATGCCGAGACCGCGCCCAAGCTGATGCGTCTGATCGACATGCTGGAAGATCTGGACGACGTGCAGGAGGTTTACCACAACGGTTCCATCTCCGACGAAGTGGCAGCGACCCTGTAATCGCGCCTCGCACTCATGTTGCAAATGGCAGCCAGATGGCTGCCATTTTTTTATTGTTGCAAAGGTGAAACAGACATCGCCTTGTTTATTTCATCAGTGAAACAGCCCGTGGCCAGTACTCATCCCCACGCCCGGCTATCACACTCCGGCAGGTTCTCCGAATTTCCCCTTTCCTATCCCGATTTCCATTCAGCTCTTGTATCAGTGGCTTGCGGATACTCTCGGCTGGGCCAGTGCTGTCTGCCTGGCTAAGAAGAGCTGCGGGGATTGTTCGCACAGTTTGTACCGGCAACCCAATCCCGTACCGGGGGGCTTGTGGTATGGATTACCTGATGGATGAGAGTGGTAACGGGTTGTCAGGTTGGGGAGGGAGGAGAGTGGGGGAGTGCAGGGTGTCACATATAAAAAAAGCCCGCGCAGTGCGCGGGCTTGTTATCTCAGGACTGGTTATCAGGCCTTGGATTTCTTCTTGCCTTCAACCTTGGCTTCAACCGGGGCAGCAGCTACCGGAGCGGCTTCGGTGAAGGGACGACCGTAGTAGGAGTCCAGCAGAACCTGCTTCAGCTCGCTGATCAGCGGGTAGCGCGGGTTGGCACCGGTGCACTGGTCATCAAAGGCTTCGATAGCCAGCTGGTCAACCTTGGCCAGGAAGTCAGCTTCGGCAACGCCAGCTTCGCGGATGGAGGCCGGGATACCCAGGGTAGCCTTCAGTTCATCCAGCCAGGTCAGCAGCTTCTCGATCTTGGCAGCGGTACGGTCACCGGCAGCAGTCAGACCCAGGTGGTCAGCGACTTCGGCGTAACGACGGCGAGCTTGCGGACGGTCGTACTGGGAGAACGCAGTCTGCTTGGTCGGGTTGTCGTTAGCGTTGTAGCGGATCACGTTGCTGATCAGCAGGGCGTTGGCCAGACCGTGCGGAATGTGGAACTCGGCACCCAGTTTGTGAGCCATGGAGTGGCACACACCCAGGAAGGCGTTGGCGAACGCGATACCGGCGATGGTGGCAGCATTGTGCACCTTCTCACGAGCGATCGGGTCGTTGGCACCGTTCTGGTAGCTGGACGGCAGGTACTCTTTCAGCATTTTCAGGGCTTGCAGCGCCTGACCGTCGGAGTACTCGTTGGCCAGTACGGAAACATAGGCTTCCATGGCGTGAGTCACGGCATCGATACCACCGAAGGCACACAGGGACTTCGGCATACCCATGACCAGGTTGGCATCAACGATGGCCATGTTCGGGGTCAGCTCGTAGTCAGCCAGCGGATACTTCTGACCAGACACTTCATCGGTTACTACTGCAAACGGAGTGACTTCAGAGCCGGTACCGGAAGTGGTGGTGATACAGACCAGTTCGGCCTTCACGCCCATTTTCGGGAACTTGTAGATACGCTTGCGGATGTCCATGAAGCGCATGGCCAGATCTTCGAACGCAGTGTTCGGGTGCTCGTACATCACCCACATGATCTTGGCAGCATCCATCGGTGAACCACCCCCCAGCGCCAGGATAACGTCCGGTTTGAAGGAGTTGGCCATCTCGGCACCCTTGCGAACCACAGCCAGGGTCGGGTCAGCTTCTACTTCGTAGAACACTTCCACTTCCATATTCTGTGCTTTCAGCAGGCTGACCAGCTCATCGGCGTAGCCGTTGTTGAACAGGAAGCGGTCGGTCACGACCATGGCACGCTTTTTACCTTCCAGGTCGCTCAGAGCGATCGGCAGGGAACCACGACGGAAGTAGATGGATTTCGGAAGTTTGTGCCACAGCATGTTTTCTGCCCGTTTTGCGACTGTCTTCTTGTTGATCAGGTGCTTCGGACCCACGTTTTCTGAGATGGAGTTACCGCTCCAGGAGCCGCAACCCAGGGTCAGGGACGGTGCCATTGCGAAGTTGTACAGGTCACCGATACCGCCTTGGGTAGACGGAGTGTTGATCAGGATACGCGCAGTCTTCATCTTGTCGCCGAAGTACTTGATGCGGTCAGCGTTGCGGTCCTGGTCGGTGTAGAGACCTGAGGTGTGGCCGATACCACCGATGTTGACCATGTCACAGGCCATATCAACGGCGTTTTCGAAGCTGCTTGCACGGAACATACCGAGCAGCGGGGACAATTTCTCGTGAGCAAACTCGTCTTCTGCACACAGCTTGACGCCTTCACCGATCAGGATCTTGGTATCAGCCGGCACAGTCACGCCTGCCATCTCGGCAATCTTGGTGGCTGGTTGGCCAACGATGTTGGCGTTCAGGGCGCCGTTGATCAGGATGACTTTACGTACTTTGTCAGCATCTTCTTTGGAGAGCACATGGCCCTTGTGGGATGCAAAGCGCTCTTTAACCTGGTCGTAGATGGCATCAACAACGATGACCGCCTGCTCGGAAGCACAGACCACGCCGTTATCGAAAGTCTTGGACATCAGGATGGAGGCAACGGCACGCTTCACGTCGGCGGTTTCGTCGATAACGATAGGCACGTTACCGGCACCTACACCGATAGCAGGCTTACCGGAAGAGTAGGCTGCTTTCACCATGCCCGGGCCACCGGTGGCCAGGATCAGGTTGATGTCGTCGTGTTTCATCAGAGCGTTGGAGAGCTCAACAGACGGTTGGTCGATCCAGCCGATGATGTCTTTCGGTGCACCGGCGGCAACAGCTGCATCCAGTACCAGCTTGGCTGCGGTATTGGTGGAGTTCTTGGCACGGGGGTGCGGGGAGAAGATGATGGCGTTGCGGGTCTTGAGCGCGATCATGGATTTGAAGATCGCAGTAGAGGTCGGGTTGGTGGTCGGAACGATACCACAGATGATACCTACCGGCTCGGCGATGGTGATGGTGCCCATCTGAGTGTCTTCGCTCAGAATGCCGCAGGTCTTCTCTTCTTTGTACTTGTTGTAGATGTATTCGGAGGCGAAGTGGTTCTTGATAACCTTGTCTTCGATGATACCCATACCGGATTCTTCCACGGCCATCTGGGCCAGGGGGATACGGGCGTTGTTGGCGGCCAGGGCGGCGGCACGGAAGATCTTGTCTACCTGCTCTTGAGAGAAGCTGGCGAATTCACGCTGTGCTTCCTTAACGCGGGCGACCAGTGCATCCAGTTCAGCCAAATTGGTTACTGCCATGTTTATCTCCTGATTATTTGAAAACTGTTTAGTAAGACGTTGGCAATGCCCGGCAATTATAGTCACCCTGTCAAGGAGGTATCGTTGCAACAGCTTTTTCACATGCCTTACTAAATTGCTTTCTGAGTCGATTATAGAGCGGGGCTGACTCAGAAAAACTTGATCTGGATCATGTGTAACAAAAGAACAAAAGAAATTTTATTTCATGATCCATGTTTGATGGATGTTATCGGAATGTGCATCCTGAAGGAAGCAAAGAGGATTGTAAATAGACGGTAATAATCGCTTTGTATCAAATGGTTAAATAAGCTTTAGCCAGTTTGCTGGAAGTGGAACAGGCTCTTCAGGTTATAAAATATGAATGTTGTGGTTACAAAGTCACCATTCAACCTGTCCTAAAACCCCATTTGTTACGAAATTGCATGTTGTTTTAATCCATGACTAATCCAATTGATGGCTGTGACAGCGATCTTTGGGGCGTGGCAGTTAGCCGTTCAATGCCATCTTTGCCATCGCAGCAAAGGCGATAAGCCAGGATATGGGCACACAGACAAGTGTTGGGTGGCAATTGAGCCCTTTTGTGCTGGTTAGCACCGGTTTATGCCACGTTGAGGCCATGCATTAGCGAAACTAACTAAAAAACCCTGTAAATGGTGAGATTATTTGATTGGTGCCCGCCCTGGGGATGATGTAAATTTACGCGCGAAATTAATGGACTGGCCCGATGGGCCCTGCACACGTTTGGAAGGCGCCTATGGCTGCAATTGACGTCTCTTTGTACCTGAAGTTTTTTGTCGGTTTGTTCGCAATCATCAACCCCCTGGGTCTGCTGCCAGTTTTTGTCAGCCTGACCAGCCACTACACCCAGGCTGAGCGGATGAAGACCAACACCACCGCCAATATTGCGGTGATGATCATCCTGCTGGTCTCCATGTATATGGGGCAGCTGATCCTGGACGGTTTCGGCATCTCGCTGGCATCGTTCCGTATCGCCGGTGGTTCGCTGATTACCCTGATCGCCTGGTCGATGCTGCAGGGCAAGCTGGGCGAGGTGAAGCACAACAAACAGGAGAAGGGCGAACTGGCGGTGCGTGAATCGATCGCCGTGGTGCCGCTGGCATTGCCATTGATGGCAGGCCCGGGCGCCATCTCCTCGGTCATCGTCTATGCCAGCCAGAGCCACTGGCAGCAGCTGCTCGGCATGTCGGTTGTTGTCGTTGTCTTCTCCTTCTGCTCCTGGCTAATTTTCCGCGCCGCGCCGCTGCTCTTCAAAATCATGGGCAATACCGGTATCAACGTGGTGACCCGTATTATGGGTCTTATCATGATGTCGCTCGGTATCGAGATCATGGTGGCGGGTATCAAGGGTGTCTTCCCCAGCCTGATGTGAGCCAGGTCTGTTTTATGAAAGCCGGTCCTCGTGACCGGCTTTTTATTGGTTGCTTTTTGGTCACCGTTTTTTAGAATCGGACGCTTGTTTAAAAAATGAACATGCCGTTGGTATTTTCATTCTGAAAAACAGGCTGACAGCTGATTTTTTGACCGCAAAGTGATGATTGTCCTGACAATATCTATTGCAATATCGGAATTGGCAGGGAATTATGCTGGGAGCGGGGTCTATGCCCGCCACTTAAATGAACGCATGGAATGTTCTTGTTGGAGTATGGAAATGACTCATAAAAAAACAATTATTAACACATTGCTGATGGCTGCACTGTTTGGTGGCATCAATATGGCACAGGCTGCCGATGTCCCGGCGGGAACCAAGCTGGCTGATGTTCAGCAGCTGGTAAAAGGCAACGGCTCCGAGCCTGCGACCCTTGACCCGCACAAGACCGAAGGAACGGTCGAATCCAATATCCTGCGCGACCTGTTTGAAGGTCTCGTTGCCTCCGGTCCCAAAGGCGAGATCCTGCCTGCGGTAGCCGAATCCTGGGAAACCAAGGACAACAAACACTACATCTTCCATCTGCGTAAAGATGCCAAGTGGTCCAACGGTGATCCGGTCACTGCCCACGACTTCGAATTTGCCTTCAAACGCGCAGTCGATCCGAAAACCGCCTCTCCTTACTCCTGGTATCTGGAGATCCCGACCATCATCAACGCCTCCGAGATCATTGCCGGCAAGAAACCTGCCGACACTCTGGGCGTGAAAGCGGTGGACGACTACACCTTCGAGGTGCAGCTCGAGAAAGCCATTCCTTACTTTGTCAGCATGCTCTCCCACACCACCACCTACCCGGTACCGAAGAAGGTGATCGAGAAGTTTGGTGACAAGTGGACCCAGCCCGGCAACATGGTATCCAACGGTGCCTATCAGCTGAAGGATTGGGTCGTGAACGAGCGGGTTGATGTGGTGCGCAACGCCAACTACTGGAACAACGGCAAGACAGTGATCGACAAGGTGACCTATCTGCCGATCCAGTCCACCAACTCCGATCTGAACCGCTATCTGGCCGGCGAAGTGGACATGACTTACCAGATGCCCATCGAGCGCTTCAAGCAGATGAAGAAAGAGAAGCCGGATGAGCTGAAGGTGACTGGCTACGTTGGTACCTACTACTACCAGTACAACTTCAAGAAGAAGCCGTTTGATGACGTACGTGTGCGGACTGCGCTCTCCTATGCCATCGATCGTAATGTGATCGCCGACAAGGTGATGGGTCAGGGCCAGACACCGGGTTACACCCTGGTGCCGGACTTTGTGGATGGCTTCAAGCCGGTGGCTCCGGAATGGTCGAAGATGACCCAGGCCGAGCGCGATGCCAAGGCAAAAGAGCTGCTGAAAGAGGCCGGTTTCGATGCCAGCAAGCCGCTGAAGTTCGAGCTGCTCTACAACACCGACGACAACCACAAGAAAGTAGCGGTCGCCGTTGCTTCCATGTGGAAGAAGCTGGGCGTGCAGGTGAGCCTGGTCAACCAGGAGTGGAAAACCTATCTGGAGACCAAGAAGCAGGGTCAGTTTGATGTGGGTCGTGCCGGCTGGATTGCCGACTACAACGAAGCCTCTTCCATGCTGGATCTGATGCAGACCACCCACGGCAATAACGACGGCAAATACTCCAATCCGGAGTTTGACAAGCTGATGGACTCGTCTCGCGATCAGGTTGATGTGGCTGCCCGCAACAAGCTCTATGTCCAGGCCGAAGAGATCCTGGCCAAGGACATGCCGATTGCCCCCATCTACCAGTACGTGACTGCCCGTATGGTCAAACCCTATGTAGGCGGCTACCCGGCCAACCCGCTGGATAACCTCTACAGCAAAGACATGTACATCATCGCTCACTGATTTTCGTTACAAGTCGCATAACAAGCAGGCCCGCCGGACGGCGGGCCTTTATTACAACCGCGACCCTTTGGAAGCAGTACAGGACAGGAATTGTCTATGTTGAAATTCATTTTTAAACGTCTACTGGAAGCGATCCCGACTCTGCTGGTCTTGATCACCGTCTCCTTCTTCATGATGCGTTTCGCCCCGGGTAACCCCTTTAGCAGCGAGCGCTCGCTCCCCCCCGAAGTTATGGCCAACATCGAAGCCAAATATGGCCTCGACAAGCCGATCGGGATGCAATATCTCACCTATCTGGGCAACCTTGTGCAGGGTGATCTCGGCCCCTCCTTCAAGTACAAGGACTTTACCGTCAACGATCTGGTGAGTCAGGCGCTGCCGGTTTCCGCCAAGATCGGTACCTTCGCCTTTATTTTTGCCGTAACGCTGGGGGTCACTTTCGGCACCATAGCGGCGCTGAAACAGAACACGATCATCGACTATTTGTTGATGTCGTCGGCCATGGCCGGGGTGGTGATCCCGGGCTTTGTGCTGGCGCCCTTGCTGGTGCTTATCTTCAGTATCCATCTTGGCTGGTTGCCGGCCGGTGGCTGGCAGGGTGGTGGCGTGCAGTTTATGGTGCTGCCGGTGTTTGGCATGATGATGTACTACATCTCCGCCATCTCGCGGATCATGCGTGGCAGCATGATCGAGACCATGAATTCCAACTTCATCCGCACCGCCCGAGCCAAGGGGCTGCCGCTGCGCCATATCATCCTGAAGCACGCGCTGCGTCCGGCCATGCTGCCGGTGGTCTCCTATCTTGGCCCGGCCTTTGTCGGCATCATCACCGGCTCCGTGGTGATCGAAACCATCTTCGGTCTGCCGGGGATTGGTCAGCTGTTCGTCAACGGTGCCCTTAACCGTGATTACTCCATGGTACTCGGCCTGACCATTCTGGTCGGCGCCCTCACCATCACCTTTAACGCTGTGGTCGATATTCTCTACGCCTTTATCGATCCCAAGATCCGTTACTAATTCGGGAGTGCATCATGGTTGTTTCAACTGAAAAACGCGAAGCCGTCGAGGCGTTCGCGCAGAAAGTGGAAGTGGTGGAGGGGCGCTCCCTGTGGAAGGATGCCCGTCGCCGTTTCCTGCGCAACAAGGCGGCGCTCACCAGCCTGATCATCCTGACCTTCATCGGTCTGGCGGTCATTGTCGGGCCGCACCTCTCCCAGTACACCTTTGACGATCCCGACTGGGGCGCCATGCAGAGTGCGCCGGACATCGAAGCGGGTCACTACTTCGGTACCGACAGTCTGGGCCGCGATCTCTTTGTGCGAACCCTCTTGGGTGGCCGGATCTCGCTGATGGTCGGCATCATGGGGGCCATGGTGGCCGTCATTATCGGCACCCTCTATGGTGCCGCCTCCGGCTTTATCGGCGGGCGGGTCGACAGCCTGATGATGCGGGTACTGGAGATCCTCAACGCCTTCCCCTTCATGTTCTTTGTCATCATGCTGGTCACCTTCTTTGGCCGCAATCTGGCGCTCATCTTTATCGCCATCGGGGCGGTGAGCTGGCTCGACATGGCGCGGATCGTGCGTGGCCAGACTTTGAGCCTCAAGAGCAAGGAGTTCATTGAGGCGGCCCACGTCTGCGGTGTCTCCAAGTGGAAGATCATCACCCGCCATATCGTGCCCAACGTGCTGGGGATCGTGGCGGTCTACGCCACCCTGCTGGTGCCCGGGATGATCATGTTCGAATCCTTCCTGAGCTTCCTTGGCCTGGGCGTGCAAGAGCCCATGACCAGCTGGGGTGCTCTGCTGGATGAAGGCTCCAAGTCGATGGAAGTGGCCATCTGGCAACTCCTGTTCCCCGCCGGTTTCATGGTGGTGACCCTGTTCTGTTTCAACTTCCTCGGGGATGGTCTGCGTGACGCCCTCGATCCGAAGGATCGCTAATCAAGGCGGCAAGTGGCTGCCCGCAAGAGTGCGGCCACCCATCGCTGACAGCGAATCGGATCGACAGGAAAACGTCACGAAAGATCGATAAGGAGTTTTTATGAAATTACTGGATGTAAAAGATCTGCGGGTCGAGTTCAAGACCCCGGATGGCAATGTGGTGGCGGTCAACGACCTCAACTTCTCTCTCTCCGCCGGTGAAACCCTGGGGATCGTCGGCGAGTCCGGTTCCGGCAAATCCCAGACCGCGTTTGCCATCATGGGCTTGCTGGCCAAGAACGGCGTGATCACCGGTTCCGCCAAATTTCAGGGCGAAGAGATCCTCAATCTCCCCGAGTCCAAGCTCAACAAGATCCGCTCCGAGAAGATCGCCATGATCTTCCAGGACCCCATGACCTCGCTCAACCCCTACATGAAGGTGCAGGATCAGCTGATGGAAGTGCTGATGTTGCACAAGGGGATGAACAAGGCTGCGGCGTTCGAGGAGTCGGTGCGGATGCTGGATGCGGTGAAGATCCCCGAAGCGCGCAAGCGGATGGGGATGTACCCCCACGAGTTCTCCGGCGGTATGCGCCAGCGGGTGATGATCGCCATGGCGCTGCTTTGCCGGCCGCAACTGCTGATCGCCGACGAGCCGACCACCGCGCTCGACGTGACCGTACAGGCCCAGATCATGACCCTGATGAACGAGCTCAAGCGCGAGTTCAACACTGCCATCATCATGATCACCCACGACCTTGGCGTGGTCGCCGGTATCTGCAACAAGGTGCTGGTGATGTATGCCGGTCGTACCATGGAGTACGGCAAGGTGGACGATATCTTCTATCGCCCCAGCCACCCCTACACCGAAGGCTTGTTGCGCGCCATTCCGCGCCTAGATACCGAAGGGGAAGTGCTGCCCACCATCCCGGGCAATCCGCCCAACCTGCTGCGTCTGCCCACCGGCTGCCCCTTCCAGGAGCGCTGCCACCGGGTGAGCGAGATTTGTGGCCAGCAGTCGCCAATCCTGACGCCGTTCAACGACGGCCGGGAGCGGGCCTGCCATTGGGTATCGGATGCCATCAACAAGGGGGCCAACTAAATGGGTGCCGAGAAGAAATTGCTGTTGGAAGTGTCTGACCTCAAGGTGCACTTCAGTATCAAAAGTGGCAAGGCGTGGCCCTGGGCCAAGCCATCCGATTTGAAGGCGGTCGATGGTGTTACCCTGCGTCTCTACGAAGGGGAAACCCTCGGGGTGGTGGGTGAATCCGGCTGCGGCAAATCTACCTTCGCCCGCGCCATCATCGGTCTGGTGCCGGCGACGGCAGGCAAGGTGGTGTGGCTGGGTGATGATCTTACCAAGCTCGACCAGAATGCCCTGCGCGAGAAGCGTAAAGAGATCCAGATGATTTTCCAGGATCCGCTGGCCTCCCTCAACCCGCGTATGACCATAGGTGACATCATTGCCGAGCCGCTCATCACCTTCTATCCCAACCTGCCGCGGGAAGAGGTGAAGGAGAAGGTGCGCGCCATGATGAGCAAGGTCGGGCTGTTGCCCAACCTGGTCAACCGCTACCCGCACGAGTTTTCTGGCGGCCAGTGCCAGCGGATCGGTATCGCCCGGGCGCTGATCCTCGAGCCCAAGATGATTATCTGCGATGAGCCGGTGTCGGCGCTCGACGTCTCTATCCAGGCGCAGGTGGTTAACTTGCTCAAGTCACTGCAAAAGGAGATGGGGCTGTCGCTTATCTTTATCGCCCACGACCTGTCGGTGGTCAAACATATCTCCGACCGGGTGCTGGTGATGTATCTGGGCAACGCCGTTGAGCTGGGGACCCGCAAGGAGATCTTCGCCAATCCGTTGCATCCGTACACCAAGGCGTTGATGTCGGCGGTGCCGATCCCTGATCCGGAGCTGGAGCGCAACAAGGTGATCCAGATCCTGGAAGGGGACTTGCCATCGCCGATGAATCCGCCATCAGGTTGCGTGTTCCGCACCCGCTGCCCGGTGGCTGGCCCCGAGTGTGCCAAGACCCGCCCTGTGCTGGAGGGAAACTTCGATCACGCCGTCTCTTGCCTCAAGGTCGACCCGCTCTGATTGCGATGTGTTGAACCTGTTTGCGGGGCACCTTGGTGGTGCCCCGATTAATTTTGGCCACAGATGAAGATGTCTCTTGGCGTTATCTTTTTCCGCTGTTAATATCCGCGCAACAAGGGGAGTAACTTCTCGCCGGTTTGTCGTCATTACGGTGCATCCATTGAGGTGTACCCGGCAGCCGGGCAGTCGATGAAAATGGGCTGTAAGTGAGACCTTGCCGAGAGGCAAGGTGTATCTGCTCTAAACGCAAACCCACGCCTCTCGGACGTGGGTTTTGTCGTTTTTGGGAGAGGTGAACATGGGTGAATGGTGGATGTGGACCGGTTTCTTCAGCATAGTGCTGGTCCTGTTGTGGATAGACATACGGTTTGTCGGCGGTGGCAAATCCCACAAGGTGTCGCTGAAAGAGGCAGGCATCTGGTCCCTTATCTGGGTCAGCGTGGCGCTGCTCTTCAATCTGGCGATCTGGCTCTGGCTGGATCACAGTGCAGGCCGTGAAATTGCCAACCAGAAGGGGCTGGAGTTCCTCACCGGCTATCTCATCGAGAAGGCGCTGGCGGTGGACAACGTCTTCGTCTGGCTGATGCTGTTTGGCTACTTTGCCATTCCGGCCGAGCTGCAGCGTCGCGTGCTGCTCTACGGGGTACTGGGGGCCATCGTGATGCGTGCCGGTATGGTGTTCGCGGGCAGCTGGCTGATCGAGCAGTTCCACTGGATCCTCTACCTGTTCGGCGCTTTCTTGCTGCTGACCGGTGCCAAGATGCTGTGGGCGGCCGACAAGGAGCCGGATCTGGCCAACAACCAGCTGCTGGGCTGGATGCGCCGTCGTTTCAAGGTGACCGAGACCCTGGAAGGGGAGAACTTCTTCGTCTGGCGTGACGGTGTGCGCTATGCCACCCCGCTGCTGCTCATTCTGGTGCTGGTGGAGGTGAGCGATCTCATCTTCGCGGTGGACAGTATCCCGGCCATCTTCGCGGTGACCACGGATCCCTTCATCGTGCTGACCTCCAACATCTTCGCCATCATGGGTCTGCGCGCCATGTACTTCTTGCTGGCCGGGGTGGCTGATCGCTTCGCTCTGCTGAAGTACGGTCTGGCGCTGATCCTGATGTTTATCGGGGTCAAGATGCTGTTGCTGGATATCTTCAAGATCCCGACCGGCATAGCATTGGGCGTAGTTGCGCTGATCCTGCTGGCATCCATGGGGCTGAGTCTGTTTGTGACCCGTAAAAAGGCGGCGTGAAGCGGCGTTAATAATCTCGGTGGGGTCTGTTCAAGATCCCCCTGAGTGACATCGCATTGGGCGTGGTGGCGTTGATCCTGCTGGCCTCTATGGGACTCAGCCTCTTTGTGACCCGTAAAAAGGCCGCTTAAGCGCGGCAGATCATAAAGCAGTAACAACAAGGGCTCCCGCGGGAGCCCTTTTTCATATCGTGTGCTCAGCGTTTGATCTTCTTGGGGTTGGTGTAGCCCCAGATGGTGTACATATCCGCCAGCAGGGCGCCGTTGTACTGCTCCAGATCTGCCTGTTTCACCTCGGCACTTCCCTGACGGCCAAACAGCACCACCTCGTCACCGGGTTTCACCCCTTTCAGGTCGGTCACGTCCACCATGATGGTGTTCATGGAGGTCTTGCCGACCACCGGCATCTTCTGGCCCTGGATCAGCACATAGGCCTTGTTGCTCAGTGACCGGCGATAGCCATCGGAGTAACCGAGCGGCAGGTTGGCGAGCCAGGAGTCGCGCTTGAGGGTGAAGGTGCGGTCATAACCGACGGTGTTACCGGCCGGGTAGTGGTTGACGGAGGCAACCTGGGTTTTGAACGCCATCACCCGCTTGTACTCGGTGTAGGAGGGGATGGAATCACCGTAGAGCAGGCCGCCCGGGCGGACCATGTCGAAGTAGGCGTCCGGTACTTCAAGTGTCGCGAAGGAGTTGGCGGCGTGGATGGTGATCTTGTTGCGATCCAGCTTGCCCGCTTCCAGCAGCCACTGGGAGTCCAGCTTGAACTGGGCCAGACCCATCTTGACGTCCTCTTTCTCCTCCACCGGGAAGTGGGTCATGATGCCGACCGGGGTGATCCCCTTGAGCTTGAGCATGGCCAGCGCATCCTGCTTGGAGTCGGCCAGTCGCAGATCGATGCCATTGCGGCTCATGCCGGCGGAGTTGAGGGCGATATGCACCGGAATGGTGGTGTGGTGGCGCTGGGCGATATCGGCGATGCCCTGGGCACTGACCAGACTGCCGATGAGCTCCTCCATCTTGTAGGGCAACGCCTGCTCGACCTCATCCGGTGTGGCAGCACGCACCCGCATCAGACGGCCGGTGAAGCCCTTCTCGCGGGCGACACGGGCCTCTTCGTTGCTGGCGATACCGATGCAGGGGATGCCGGCTTTGACCACCGAGGGGACCAGCAGGTCGATGCCGTGGCCGTAGGCGTCCGCCTTCATGATGGCGCAGATCTTCGGCCCTTTGTCACCGAGACGATCCTTGAGGGTCTGGATATTGTGCTCGAAGGCGCCGAGATCGACTTCCAGCCAGGCATTGCTGGCGGTCTGGACTTCGCCGTTGCGGTGATCGCTGGCCAGCGGAAGGTAAGGGGCAGCGACGGCCTGACCGGCCAGCAGGCCCAGGATCAGAGTGGCCAGCAGTGTCTTCTTGTGCATGGTGGTTCCTTTTTGTTGTTCGCGTGAGGATAGTGTGGGTCGAGTTGGTCACATTGGCTGTGGCTCAACGTCAACTTGTTGTTATTATTATGATCTTTGTCACTCTCGGCAGACTTGGACAAGCGATTGAGTCTACCGCAGGCGTGGTTGTTCCGACACTTTTCAGGGGAAAAAAATGGTCAATATGGAGTTGCGCCTGCCACCGCCACTGGTGTTTGTCTGTTGTGCTGCAGCCATGTGGTGGGTCAGGGGAGAGGCACACCCCGGGATGGGAATGTGGGGCCTCATCGCCCTTTTGTTTGTGGCGGGGGCCATCATGGGCTTTGGCGCCCTGTTTCGCTTCAGGCATCACAAGACTACCGTCAGCCCCACCCGGCCGCATGAAACTCGTCATCTGGTTACCGGCGGCGTCTATCGCATCAGCCGCAATCCCATGTATCTGGGGCTGTTCTGCTGGCTGGCCGGCTGGGGCTGCTATCTCGGGGGAGTCTGGGTCTGGGCTGGTCCGGCACTGCTGGCGCTCTGGCTGACCCGTTTCCAGATCATGCCGGAGGAGCGGCTGCTGCGGGCCCGTTTTGGCGAAGAGTATGCTCGCTATTGCCAGCAGGTGCGGCGCTGGTGTTAAGGCGGTGAGTGGATCGGGGGAGAGGTTGCCGGCGCAGCAGAAGCGTTGCCGGCAGATAAACGGGGTTAGAAATGGTCGTCCTTCTCGTCCTTGGTCGGCTCCAGACTCCAGCCGGTGGCATCGCTACTGCTGGCGATCTGGCCCTTCTCTTTCCATAGCTTGATCTTGAGGCGCAGGTTGTTGGCCGAGTCGGCGTTCTTGACCGCCTCCTCCTCGTCGATCACCCCTTCCACCACCAGATCGAACAGGGCGCTGTCGAAGGTGACCATGCCGAGCGCTTTGGATTTTTCCATCACCTCCTTGAGGCCGCCAAACTCGCCGCGTTTGATCATGTCGCGGATGGTGTGGGTGCCCAGCATGATCTCCACTGCTGCCCTGCGGCCGCCATCGGTAGTTTTCACCAGCCGCTGGGAGACAAAGGCCTTGAGGTTGTTGCCAAGGTCGTTGAGCAGCTGGGGGCGGCGCTCTTCCGGGAAGAAGTTGATGATGCGGTCCAACGCCTGGTTGGCGTTGTTGGCGTGCAGGGTGGAGATGGCGAGGTGGCCGGTTTCGGAGAAGGCCAGCGCATGCTCCATGGTTTCGCGGTCGCGAATTTCCCCGATAAGGATGACGTCCGGCGCCTGACGCAGGGTATTTTTCAGGGCGGCGTGGAAGCTGCGGGTATCCACGCCAACCTCCCGCTGATTGATGATGCTCTTGCGGTGGCGATGAACGAACTCCACCGGATCTTCGATGGTGATGATGTGGCCGCCGCTGTTGCGGTTGCGATGGTCGATAAGCGCCGCCAGCGAGGTCGATTTACCCGAGCCGGTACCGCCGACAAACAGCACCAGTCCGCGCTTCTCCATGATGGTGTCGAGCAGCACGGGGGGGAGTTTCAGATCTTCGAAGCGGGGGATCTCGGTCTTGATGTTGCGTGCCACCAGCGACACTTCGTTGCGCTGCTTGAAGATGTTGATCCGGAAACGGCCGATCTGCGGCAGTGAGATGGCGAGGTTCATCTCCAGCTCCCGCTCGAACTGCTCCTTCTGCTCCTTGTCCATGATGGCCTCGGCAATGGCCGCCACATCGCCCGGGTTGAGCGGCGTCTCATTCAGGGGGCGCAGTACCCCGTTGAATTTGGCGCAGGGGGGCGCGCCGGTCGACAGATAGAGGTCTGAGCCATCCTGTTTGGCCAGGGTCTGTAACATGTCTCGCAATTCCATGGTTTTGCCTCGTCTATCAAGCAGATGCCATTACTTCGAATGTCATTGAGTGTACAGCGTCAGGCGCCGGTCAGTTTCTCGCGGAAGACAAAAAAGACGGCGCCCAGAATGCAGAGCCCGGCCCACAGGTAGTCCCATTTCAGATCTTCTTTCAGATAGAAGATGGAGAAGGGGACGAACACGGTGAGGGTGATCACCTCCTGCAGGATCTTGAGCTGCCCTACGGAGAGCACGGTGTGGCCGATGCGGTTGGCGGGCACCTGCAGCAGGTATTCGAACAGGGCGATGCCCCAACTCACCAGAGCGGCGATGATCCAGGGTTTGTGATTCATGCTCTTGAGGTGGGCGTACCAGGCGAAGGTCATGAAGACGTTGCTGCAGAGCAGCAGACCGATACTGGTGAAAATCGGGTTCATTGGGTTCTCCTCGCAAATTCGGCGCATTTTATCCCTGAAGCGATTGTTTTCATACGCGGTGGGGCAGGGTATTTTTAAGCAATCAGGATGAGCCGTGCGAGGTTGGTGCGGAATGGGCAAGTTACACAGGATTGTGCTGTTACTGTTGTTTGCTGCCGGGTGGGTCAATGCGATGCCGACGCTGACGGTCGCGACCGATGTCTGGCCCCCTTTTCGCATTTTGCAGCCGGATGGCCAGCTGCTGGGGATCGATATCGAGATCCTGCACCGGCTGGAGCAAGAGAGCGGCATCCGGCTGCAGGTGAAACGGATGCCCTGGGGGCGGGCGCTCAAACAGATGCAGACCGGACAGGTCGATCTGATGATTGGGCTGGCCCATACCCCGGAGCGGGCACAATTTATCGATTATCTGCAACCGGCCTACTACCAGTGCTGGCCCGCCTTCTATGGCAAGCGGGAGCAGGTGGCCCGGCTCGATCAATACAGTCACCTGCTGGGAGTCAAGGTGGGATTCGTGCTTAACTCCGCCTACTTTGAACCGTTTGACAGCGACATCCGGCTCGACAAGCACGGGGTCGCCACCGAGGAGCAGCTGCTGCGGATGGTGCAGCGCGGCCACCTGCCGCTGATGATTGGCACCGACTGTCAGGTTGATTACGCCCTGAGCCGCGAGCCGGCCCTTGCCCTGGCCAAAGCCCCTTACCGGCCAGCTCGTCCCATCACCCTGTATCTCGGGATGAGCAAACGCTCACCCTATCAGGATCTCAAGTTGCCGCTGGCGCAGGCATTGCAAAAGCTGGTGGTAAACGGCGAGATCCAGCAAATCGCCAGACCCTATCAGCCTTGACCTCGGGTAGCACGGCGCTGTTATCATTCCCCCTCTCGATTCTCCTCTGTGGCCAGAGTGGCCAGCCGGGGGAGAAACCCTCTTTCGTTGCGGGGAACCGGCTTGTATCTCTCACTTGTTGCGCGCCAGCAGCGCTGGCAGCGGCGCTGGCTGCTTGGTCTCTTGCTACTGACCCTGCTGCTTTTTCTCTTCTCCCTCGCGTGGGGGGAATTCGTGCTGCTCCCCTGGCAGCCGCTGGGGGTGCTTGAGCAGCGCATTTTGCTGGAGCTGCGTCTGCCGCGTGCCCTGCTGGCGCTTTTGGCAGGGGCTGCGCTCGCCTGTGGCGGCGCCGTGTTGCAGGTGATGCTGCACAACCCGGTGGCCGAACCCGGTCTGCTTGGCGTATCTAGTGGAGCCGGACTAGCCGCCATGGTGGCGATGGCGGTGGCCAAGGCGCTCGGCGTCTATCTGCCCGGCTGGGGGCTGTCGCTGGCAGCCTTTGGCGGTGCTCTGCTGGTGACCATGCTGCTCATTCGGCTGGCGCGCCGGGCCCGGCTCGGCCATGCCAGATTGCTGCTGTTTGGCGTCGCCATCGGCATTCTCACCAATGCCGCCATGACCTGGCTGCTCTATTTCGCTGACGACAGCTCGCTGCGTGAGTTCATGTTCTGGATGATGGGTAGCCTCTCTTATGGCAGCCAGCAGCTTGGCTGGTGGTGGCTGCTGTTGCCGCTCACCCTGCTCTGGCTCTGCCGCCAGGGCAAGGTGTTGCAACAGCTGCTGCTGGGGGAGACCCAGGCCCGCCTGATGGGGCTGGATGTGGACAAGATGCGGGTTCGGCTGGTGCTGGCGGTTTGCCTGCTCACCGGATTGGCGGTGTCGCTTTGCGGGGTGATCGGTTTTGTCGGGCTGGTGGTGCCCCATCTGCTGCGGCTCTGTGGCGGTAGCGATCAGCGCTTTCTGCTGCCCGCCTCGGCGCTCGGTGGCGGGGCCCTGCTGCTGGCCGCCGATCTGGTGGCCCGCTCTGCCTTGAATGCCGGCGAGTTGCCCATCGGCGTCATCACCGCCTCGGTCGGCGCGCCGCTCTTTATCTACCTGCTGCTGAGACAAGATGCCCATGCCACCTCGTGATGAACTGCGGCCAAGCCTTCCCCTGCTGGCCACGCAGGGGCTCACCGTCGCCAACCGGCTCGCCCCCCTCGATATCGTCTGGCAGGACGGCCAGCTGGTGGCCCTGCTCGGCCCCAACGGCAGCGGCAAATCGACCCTGCTTGGCGCCCTGGCCGGCATCTTGCCGGCAGGCGGGACTGTGCAGATCGGTGGCGAGCCGGTCGCGGATCTGAGTTGGCCGGAGCTGGCGCAGCGGCGCGCCATGTTGCCCCAGCGCCAGCCCCAGCTGTTCCATATTCCGGTGTTTCAGGTGCTGAGTCTGGGTCTCGCCGAGACCACCTCGGCCAGCAGGCAGAACGAGGCGATCACCGCCTTGTGTCAGGCGCTGGAGCTGGATGGCTTGCTGGCGAGGGATTTCAGCCGGTTGTCGGGAGGCGAGCAGCAGCGGGTGCTGATTGCCCGTACCCTGCTGCAGGTGTGGCCGAGCCTCAATCCGGCAGGCAAGGTGCTGCTGCTGGACGAGCCGCTGGCGGGGCTCGACCTGCATCATCAGCTGGCGCTATTGCGGCTGCTGAAAACCCTGGCCGGGCAGGGCTTGCTGGTGGTGCTCGCCATCCACGATATCAATCTGGCCATCGACTGGGCCGACCGCATTCTCTGCCTGCAACAGGGCCGGGTTGTGCGTGAAGGAGGCGTCGAGCTGGTGGATGAGGCGCTGCTGGAGCAGGTGTTCCAGATCCGCACCGACCGCATCGAATCGGCAGGGCGGGTCTGGTTTATGCCGACGCTGTGAGTGACGGAGGCGCCGACAAGGGCGCCTCTGCGCCATGTGCTTTCTGTTTGCCTGTATTGCCTTATTGCATGGTCTCCCTGCTTCACGATTTGCCACCTTCATACCGGTTGCTAACCCATCTCCCTGATCGGAGGGGCTCTCTGGGTGCCCGTTGCGACCAATCGAGAGCAACCTGAGTGGTCAATCGTCCGGTATAAGTAAAAGTTGGGCCATGTAGGGAAAATCCATAAATTCAATTTATGCCTATCCTGTTGGCAGCGAGTCGGCCTTTTGCAGGAGGTGGCGGGCCCTGTGAGCGGGTTGTCCGATCTGACGGGAGGGATTGTGCGAACGGATAAGGGTGGCAGGCAAAAAAAGAAGGGCCGGATATCACGGATATCCGGCCCTTTGTGTATCTCGGGTAACGCGGGTTAGCGAGTTAGCTTGCTCAGGCGCACCTGCGCGGCTTCTGCCAGCATGGTCAGCAGGGTTTCGGTGTCGCTCCACGACAGACAGGCATCGGTGATGCTCTGGCCAAAGGTGGCAGCGCAGCCGTTCTCCACATCCTGACGCCCTTCCACCAGGAAGCTCTCGGCCATGATGCCGGCGATGCCGGTGCGGCCGCGGCGCAGCTGATCGCAGATATCTTGTGCCACCAGCAACTGGCGACGGTGATCTTTCATGCTGTTGCCATGGCTGAAATCGACTACCAGCCGCTCCGGCAGGCCCACATCGGCCAGCGCTTCGCACGCTTCGTCGATGCTGGCGGTGTCGTAGTTGGGGCGGTGGCCGCCACGCAGGATCACATGACCAAAGGGGTTGCCGGCGGTGCGGTAGATGGTCATCTTGCCGTCCTTGTCCGGGGAGTAAAAGATGTGGCTGTGGCGGGCGGCGCGCACCGCATCGATGGCGATGCGGGTGTTGCCGTCGGTGCCGTTCTTGAAGCCGACCGGGCAGGAGAGGGCGGAGGCCATCTCGCGGTGTACCTGGGATTCGGTGGTACGCGCGCCGATGGCGCCCCAGGTGATGAGGTCGGCAATGTACTGGCCGGTCACCATATCGAGGAACTCGGTGGCGGTGGGCATGCCGAGCTCATTGATATCGACCAGCAGCTTGCGCGCCAGTTTCAGCCCTTCGTTGACATCGAAGCTGCCATCGAGGCGCGGATCGTTGATGAGCCCTTTCCAGCCGACGATGGTGCGCGGCTTCTCGAAATAGGTACGCATCACGATGCAGAGGCTCTCTTTATACTGCTCGCGCAGGGCGTTGAGGCGCTGGGCATATTCGCGGGCGGCCGCAGGATCGTGGATGGAGCAGGGGCCGACAATGACCAGCAGGCGCTGATCTTCTCCGGCCAGAATGGCCTCCACTTCGCGACGGGCATCCAGCAGATTCTGGGCAACGGTGTCGGTGATCGGAAACGCGTGGGCAAGCTCGCTCGGAGTGATCAGTGACTCCAGGCGACGGGTGCGCAATTCATCTGTGTGAATGGACATACAACTCAAGTCTCGAGTGGGTGGTGTCAGCCGCAGGGGGCGAAAATGCAAAGGGATAAAATAAAGCAAAAGTCCACCGATTGAAACCTTGGGGGGCTCTGATAGGATGTGAAGCCAAAATCGATTCCAAATGAGGTAGATAGCGTGGCAAAGCCAGGGGCAACCGGGGTCACCCGCATCATCAATGCAGCCGGTTACAGCATGAAAGGACTCAGGTCAGCCTGGATCAACGAGGCGGCATTTCGGCAGGAGCTGATGCTGATCCTGCTGTTGATGCCGCTGGCGTTCTGGATTGGCGACTCCCTCAACCAGATCCTGTTGCTCATCATCATCAGCTGGCTGGTGGTGATCGTCGAGGTGCTCAACTCCGCCGTCGAGGCGGTGGTCGATCGCATCGGCCCCGAGCATCACGAGCTCTCCGGCCGCGCCAAGGATCTCGGCTCTGCCGCCGTCTTTATCGCGCTGGCACTCAATGCGCTGGTGTGGGGGGCGCTGGTGGGGCGCAATCTTTTGGGATTGTGGTAAGTCAGGCCCATTTCCTATCGTCTCCTCTCCCTTTGGGAGAGGGCTGGGTGAGGGAGGCATCTTCTCCCCCCCATCCCCAACCCTTCTCCCGCGAGGGGAGAAGGGGGTAAAGCAGCACCGACGCGGACGAGCGTTGAGCATCACATCATAAAAAAGCCCGTCATCACGACGGGCTTTTTGCTGCGCAGATAAGGGTTTATCAGTGGAGGATGCGGGCACGGATGGTGCCGTTGATCTCCTTGAGCTTGGCCAGCGCCTTCTCGCTGTGCTCGGTCTCCACGTCGATCACCACGTAACCGATATGGCTGCTGGTTTGCAGGTATTGGCCGGCGATGTTGATCCCCTCTTCGGCGAAGATCTGGTTGATTTGGTTCATCACGCCCGGCTGGTTGCGGTGAATGTGTAGCAGGCGGCTGGAGCCCTTGTGGCCCGGCAGCGACACTTCCGGGAAGTTGACGGCAGAGAGGGTGGAGCCGTTGTCGGAGTACTTGATGAGCTTGTTGGCCACCTCCAGCCCGATGTTCTCCTGCGCCTCTTGGGTGGAGCCGCCGATATGCGGGGTCAGGATGACATTGTCCAACCCGCGCAGCGGGGTGAGGAACTCTTCGTCATTGGACTTGGGCTCGCTCGGGAAGACGTCGATGGCGGCGCCGGAGATATGGCCGCTCTTGATGACATCAGCCAGGGCATCGATATCCACCACGGTGCCGCGGGAGGCGTTGATAAAGACGGCGCCCGGTTTCATCATCCGCAGCTGCTCGGCACCGATGAGATCCTTGGTGGAGGCGGTCTCCGGCACGTGCAGGCTGATGACGTCGGACATATTGAGCAGCTCCACCAGATTGGGTACCTGAATGGCGTTACCCAGCGAGAGCTTGTTTTCGATGTCGTAGTAGTAGACCTTCATGCCGATGCTCTCGGCGATGATGCCAAGCTGAGTGCCGATGTGGCCGTAGCCTATGATGCCGAGCTTCTTGCCACGGGCTTCCACCGAGCGGTTGGCCAGCTTCTCCCACACCCCGCGATGGCACTTGGCGTTCTTCTCGGGGATACCGCGCAGCAGCAGCAGGATCTCACCCAGTACCAGCTCGGCGACCGAGCGGGTGTTGGAGAAGGGGGCGTTGAAGACCGGAATGCCACGCAGATGGGCTGCTTCCAGCTCGACCTGGTTGGTACCGATGCAGAAGCAGCCGATGGCGACCAGTTTGGGGGCGGCATCGAGTACCTTCTCGGTGATCTGGGTGCGCGAGCGCAGCCCGATAAAATGGACGTCGCGAACCCGTTCAATCAGCTCCTCTTCAGAGAGAGAGGTCTTGAGATACTCCACACTGTTGTAACCTGCGGCACGAAAGGTCTCTACCGTGTTGGGGTGAACCCCCTCCAGCAGCAGTACCTTGATTTTATCCTTGTCCAATGAAAACTTGGCGGTCATGACGATCCCTCTGTATGTGCAAACGTAAGTGCAGATTTGGTGTGCGAAGAAAACCGTAAAGTAGCAAAAACGTTTGGGAGAGGGAATATTTGTGACGAAAGTCAAATTCTTTGAAGTTATCAACGATTGTTGTAAACAGGGCTTTGCAACTTGTTGAGTAATAAATGAAAACGGCGCCATGAGGCGCCGTCTTGCATCCGCAGGGGGATTACTGGATAACCACGCCATCCGGGGTGCCGATCACCACCACGTCTGCGCCACGGTGGGCGAACAGGCCGTTGGTGACCACGCCAACAATGGCGTTGAGCTGCACTTCCAGCCCTTTGGCGTCGGTAATGGCCATATCCTTCACATCCAGGATGTGGTTGCCGTTGTCGGTGACCACGCCTTCACGCCAGACCGGGTTGCCGCCCAGCTTCTTGATCTCGCGGGCCACGTATTCGCGGGCCATGGGGATCACTTCGACCGGCAGCGGGAACTTGCCCAGCACGTCGACGGTTTTGGTGTTGTCGATGATGCAGATGAACTTGTCGGCCACGGCGGCGACAATTTTCTCGCGGGTCAGGGCTGCGCCGCCGCCCTTGATCATGTCGCGGGTCCCGTTGATCTCGTCGGCGCCATCCACGTAGACGGAGAGGGCGTCGATCTCGTTGAGATCATACACGGTGATGCCGAAGCCCTTGAGGCGTTCGGTAGAGGCCACGGAGCTGGATACCGCCCCCTTGATCTCGTCCTTCATGGTCGCCAGCGCGTCGATAAAGTGGTTGACGGTAGAGCCGGTGCCCACCCCGACGATGGTGCCGGGAACCACATACTTGAGCGCAGCCCAACCGGCCGCCTTCTTCATTTCATCTTGAGTCATGATCGTTCCTTAAGAAAAAAGCGGGCGCATTATATCCAACCCCGTAGCCCGTCGCGACCATGTTGCTCACGTTCCGGGGCAAAAAGGGACAGGAAGTAAATCGTTTGCCTGTTTATTCTGCGTTTGCGCGCACAAAGCTGAGGCAGCTGGCCAAAAACAGCCTATTCAAAGCGCCAGCAGCGACTCGGGGTGATGATCTGCGGCAGCGGCACATCCCACACCTCCTGCGGCACCGCATCCACCTGCTGGCAGTCGTGGGCAATCCCCAGCGGCTTGGGGCCCATTCTGTGCTCATGCCAGATGGCGAGGGTGCGATCGTAGTAGCCGCCCCCCATACCGAGGCGATTGCCGTCGCCATCGAAGGCGACCAACGGGGTGCAGATAAGATCCAGCGTGCTGTGGGGCACCACCTGCTGCATATCCAGCTCGGGCTCTTCGATGCCGTAGCGATTGCGCTCCATGGGGCTGGTGGCGGTGTAGCGCAAGAAGAGCAGGTGACCGGGGGTAAAGGGATGGAGCACCGGCAGATAGACCTCTTTCTGCTGGGCCCACAGCCAGTGGATGGCGGGCAGGGGATTGATCTCCCCGTCATTGGCCAGATAGAGAGCTATGCGTTTGGCGGCGAGGATCTCGGGGTGCTGTTTGAACTGGCTCAGCAGTTGTTGGGCTGCCTGTTGCTGTTCGAGCGGACTAAGGCTCTTTCTGCGTTGACGTACCAGTTGGCGAAGAGATTGACGTTCGGGCTGGGACTCTTGCATGGGGAACCTCCGGGCTGACTGCAATGGACGGCAGGGCGTACATGGCCCTTACCTTAACATATTCTCTCGTGGGGACGGGGTGAAAAGCGGGTACCGGCGAGTGCCGGTACCCGCTGGATCAACGCTGGCGCATCTGGTGTTTGACAAAGACGGCGACCAGCGCGGCCAGTGCCAGCGCCATCGGGTAGAAGCTCATGCTCACTACCGCCAGCGGCGAGAGGGCGAAGATGGAGCCCAGCAGCAGCGCCTGAGCCCCCCAGGGGATGAGACCCTGGATCACGCAGGAGAAGATATCCAGCATGGAGGCGGCACGGCGCGGGGTGACGCCGTGATGTTCGGCCAGATCGCGGGCGACCTTGCTCGCGACAATGATGGCGACGGTATTGTTGGCGGTGCAGAGGTTGGTGAGGCTCACCACCCCGGCGATGCCGAGCTCGGCCGCTTTCTCGTTCTGCTCGCCATGGTGGCTGCGGGTAAAGCGGGCAATCAGGGCGCCGATGCGGACGCTTATCCAGGCCAGACCACCCTGACGCTCCATCAGGGCGCCGAGGCCACCGATGAGCATGGAGAGCAGGAAGATCTCCTGCATGCCGGTAAAGCCCTGATAGATATCCTTGCTGAACTGGCCGATGGCGTAGCCATTGATCATGCCGACGGCGCCAGCGGCGACAATGCCGATCCCCAGCACCACGAACACGTTCATGCCAGAGAGCGCCAGGCCGAGGATCAGCAGGTAGGGCATCACCTTGAGCAGGTCGACGGCTCCGGCCTTGGCGGGCGCCGCACCGACAGAGCCGAGTGCCAGATAGAGCAGGATCACCGCAATGGCAGCAGGGGCGGCAATCTTGACGTTCTCGCGGAACTTGTCCTTCATCTCGCACCCCTGACTGCGGGTCGCCGCGATGGTGGTGTCGGAGATGATGGAGAGGTTATCGCCAAACATGGCGCCGGAGAGGATGGTGCCTGCCATCAGCACCGGATCGATGCCGGCCGCCTGCGCCACACCGAGCGCGACCGGCGCCACGGCACCTATGGTCCCCATGGAGGTACCCATGGCAGTGGCAATAAAGGCGGAGATGAGGAACAGCCCGGGCAGCAGAGCCCAGCCGGGGATAAGCGACAGACCGAGCGCCACGGTGGCGTCAACGCCGCCGGTGGCCTTTGCCACGCTGGCAAAGGCGCCTGCCAGCAGATAGATAAGGCACATCGCCATGATGTTGCTGTGGCCGACCCCTTTGAAGAAGGTCTCCAGATTGCTGTTGAAGCCCTCTTTGCCAAGCAGCAGGGCCAGCATCACGGCAGGCAGGGCGGCAACAGGGGCGGGCAGTTGATAGAAGGCGAACTCGACCCCTTGCAGGGTCAGCCAGGTACCGGTACCGATGAAGAGTGCGAGAAAGACCAGTAGCGGCAGCAAGGCCCTGGCACTGGGTTGGGTCTGGATCATGTGTTCCTCTGAAATTGAACAATGACCTCCTGTCGTGAACTGCTTTGTGCCTTTATCGGGTCGGGATAGGGGAAAACAGCGCAGGCATCCTGCCGCATCGGGGGGCCCACAGTAGTGAGTCAACCCTGCCCGGTCAAGATAGACGTCCAGATGGATAAGGTTTTTTATCGGTCGATTTGGTTGTTCTGATTAAATCCGTTAAATATTCGGATTTAAAAGAAAAGTCTGTCTATTTGTCGGTGCAGTCAGCTGGCGCACGGCGGGCTTTTCAAAGCAGACGCAGGCTGGTAAAACGGTCTCTTTCCATAATAAAGAGATGAGAGGGTGGAGATGGACAATCCGATCCGTGTGGCCGTGATGGGCTGTAATGGTCGTATGGGCAAGGTGCTGCTGGAGGCTGTCACCAACACCGAAGGGGTGGTGGTTGGCGCGGCGCTTGAGCGGCCGGGGTCGGCGGTGATCGGTCTGGATGCTGGCGATCTCAACGGGCTGGGTCATCTGGGTGTGGCCATCAGCGACAGCCTCGACAAGGTGCGCGATCAGTTTGACCTTATCATCGACTTCACCCGCCCCGAGGTGACCCTGGCCAATCTGGCCTTTGCGCTGGCCCATAACAAGCAGATGGTGATTGGCACCACCGGCTTTGACGAGGCAGGTAAGGCAGCCCTTAAAGAGGCAGGCAAGCAGATCGGTATCGTGTTCGCCTCCAACTACTCGGTCGGGGTCAATTTGGTGTTCAAACTGCTGGAGCAGGCCGCCAAGGTGATGGGGGATTACACCGACATCGAGATCATCGAAGGCCACCATCGCCACAAGGTGGATGCGCCGTCCGGTACCGCCCTCTCCATGGGCGAGGTGGTGGCCAAGACGCTGGACCGGGATCTGAAAGAGTGCGCCGTCTATGGCCGCGAGGGGATCACCGGCGAGCGGGATCGCAACACCATCGGCTTTGCCACCATCCGCGCCGGCGATCTGGTGGGTGAGCACACCGTCATGTTTGCTGACATCGGCGAGCGGGTAGAGATCAGCCACAAGGCCTCCAGCCGTCTTACCTTTGCCAACGGTGCAGTGCGCGCCGGCAAGTGGCTGCGCCAGCAGGGCGCCGGTCTTTATGACATGCAGGATGTGCTCAATCTGAAGTGATTCTTCCGCTTTCTTCTGTCTGATTATCCTGTCTGACCAAACCCCGGCTTGCCGGGGTTTTTGCTGTCTGCTGAGCAAAAAGTTACATAAATGCTGGTTAGCACGCTTCTTTTGATTCAGTCAGTCAAAAACACTCATTTCATTTTGTTCACTCCTTTTATCGCC
>NZ_JRGM01000132.1 GCF_000764665.1 Aeromonas lacus
AGCTGATGGTCAATAGATCGTCGCAGCGGGTCAATGGAAGTCGGTCATCAAGGGTTGCCGCCGTTACTTCAGCCTTGGCATCTAATGGCACCTCGAGCTGGTTAAACACGAACTCTTGTGCTTTTTCTTGCAAATAGGTGGTGACGTCCGAGGCGTGGCTGGAAGAGATGCTGCCAAAAAAGAGGCTGATGAGTAAAAGTTGGTTAATCATTTTTGCTCTTTGGTCGATAAGTTGTTCACGCATATCACCATATTTAACTATGATTGCTTCAGAATCTGTTCGTTGTCACATCGATAGTCTGACGCAATCCATCACGCATGCATGATTAATGCCAAGCGTTTTTAGGGAGTGTTTATGGCCAGTATCCTGGACTCGGTCAACCAACGTACCCAGCTAGTGGGGCAAAACCGGCTGGAGTTGTTGTTGTTTCGTCTCAATGGACGTCAAAGATTTGGCATCAACGTATTCAAAGTGCGTGAAGTGTTGCAGTGTCCTCCCTTGACTGTGATGCCCAAGCTGAACTCCTGCATTCGCGGGGTAGCGCACATTCGGGGTCAGACTATTTCGGTTATTGACCTGAGCATGGCGATGGGCAAACGTCCCATTGAAGACCTGAGCAAGTGCTTCATTATTATCTCCGAGTACAACCGCTCCATTCAGGGTTTTCTGGTGCATTCGGTCGAGCGCATCATCAACATGAACTGGGAATCAATTCTACCGCCGCCGAAGGGCGCTGGCCGTATCAACTACATGACGGCAGTTACCGAAGTGGACGGTGAGTTGGTTGAAATTCTCGACGTTGAACGCATTCTCAACGAGATCTCTCCGGTCTCCACCGAGGTTAGTCAGGAGCTGGTTGAAGCGAGTGTCGAGCACCCAACTCTCGGACGCCCTGTGCTGGTAGCCGATGACTCATCGGTTGCTCGCAAACAGGTTCAGCGTGCACTTGAGGCGATCGGGGTTGAGTGCGTATTGGCAAAAGATGGCCGTGAAGCATTGAACATGCTGCTCGAAATGACCAAGAATGGCCCGATTAAAGAGCAGATTGCTCTCGTCATTTCGGATATCGAGATGCCGGAGATGGATGGTTACACCTTCACTGCCGAGATCCGCAATAATCCCAACCTCAAAGACTTGCATGTTATTCTGCACACATCCCTCAGTGGAGTATTCAACCAGGCAATGGTGCAGAAAGTGGGGGCCAACAATTTTATCGCCAAGTTCCAACCGGATGAATTGGCCAAGGCCGTACAAAACGCACTCTAATAAAGAAGAACAGCTGCATGAAGACACTTTCGGACGACTTATACAAACAGTTCAGCAATTTTCTGGCGGTACAGAGCGGAATCGTGCTGGGTGATAACAAACAGTATCTGGTGAAGAGCCGTCTTTCACCTTTGATGGCTCAGTTTGGCATCGAGAGTCTGTCTGACCTGGTTACCCGTGCAATGAGTGTGCGAGAGCGTGACCTGAAAATGGCGGTGGTAGATGCCATGACAACCAACGAGACACTCTGGTTTCGTGACACCTATCCGTTCCAGTTGCTGACTGACAAGATTTTCCCAGAACTAGGTAAAAGTGGCCGCCCCGTCAAGATTTGGTCTGCGGCGTCATCATCTGGTCAGGAGCCGTACTCTATTGCCATGACGGCGCTGGAACAGCAGATGAAAAAACCTGGTACCCTGCCTGGCGGTGTACAGATCGTGGGTACAGATATTTCGACCACCATGCTCAACCAGTGCAAAGAGGGTGTATACGACAGCCTTGCTTTGGCGCGGGGCTTGTCACCTGAGCGCAAGAAAATGTTCTTTGAACCCTATGGTGACAATAAAATGCGGGTGGTGGAACGAGTCAGAAAATTGACCACTTTCCGTCCCTTGAATTTGCTCGAAAGCTACAGCTTGCTCGGTAAATTTGACATTATTTTCTGTCGTAATGTGTTGATTTATTTCGCTCCGGAAGTGAAGTCAAAGATCCTCAACCAGTTTGCTGCAAGCCTCAATCCGGGAGGATATCTGATGCTAGGGGCATCAGAGTCACTGGCCGGTTTGACTGATCGATTCGAGATGATCCGTTGCAATCCTGGGATTGTTTACAAGGTGAAATAAGCTTTAAATCCGCACTCCTGGAGGATTGACAGAATACCGGCAATATCACGCCAGAGGGAGGCACAATGCCTCCCTCTTTATTTACGTTAGAAGCACATTGGTTGATATCTGCGTGGGTTCTCCACAATCGTCAGCCTGTTTATTGGCGCGTTCCGTGCTTCCTGATAATGCAACCCCTTCTTGCCTACCTCTCATTACCGGTCTTTTGTGGCATATCTCTTGCTTGGAAACAGTATCAAGCAGGAGGTGAGCTATGGCTCTTTCATTCGACAAGGCATTTGGTGTTCATCAATACACGCTGGGGGTTCGTGCCAAGCGTGCAGAAGTGCTCTCCAGCAATATTGCCAATGCCGATACCCCTGGCTATAAGGCCAGAGATATCGACTTTGCACAGGCATTGCAGGATGCGCAGCACCAACAACAGGGGTTTGGTCTGGCGACCACCAGCGAAAAGCACTTTGCCTTGAATATGGATGCGCCCGGTTCGGTTCAGTATCGCAACCCGCTGCAGCCTGATACTGGTGACGGCAATACGGTAGACGTGCAGCAGGAGCGAACAGAGTTTCTGCGTAATAGCCTCGAGTATCAGACCTCTCTTGAATTCATGAATAGCAAGATCAGTGGCCTGCTCAAGGCGCTGAAAGGAGAACAGTGATGAGTTTGTTCAAGGTCTTTGACATCGCCGGCTCGGCCATGAGCGCGCAGACCGTGCGGCTCAACACCGTTGCCAGCAATATGGCCAACGCAGATAGCGTCAGCTCCAGTGTGGAAAAAACTTACCATGCCCGGCGGCCAATTTTTGCCGCCCAGCTTGATCAGGCTATGTCTGATAATCAAGGCTCGGTTGGGGTCGAGGTGAAAGGCATTGTCGAGAGTAAGGCTCCACTGCTCAAGGAGTACAACCCCAATCACCCAATGGCGGATAAGGATGGCTTCATCTTCAAGCCAAACGTCAACATGGTTGAAGAGATGGCGGACATGATCAATGCCTCGCGCAGTTATCAAACGAACGTTCAGGTTGCAGACTCGGCCAAGAAAATGCTTCAGCAGACGCTGAATCTTGGCAAGTCCTGATAGGGGGAATGCAACATGGTTGATACAACCAACAGTGTGAATGGCATCAGCCGTACCACTAGTCAGACGACGGGTACGACAACAGCGCCCAAAAAGGAGTTGGATCAGGCAGCATTTTTGACGCTGCTGACCAAGCAACTTGCCTACCAGGACCCGTTCAAGCCGGTTGACAATGCGCAGATGCTCTCTCAAATGACCTCGATGTCGACATCTGAGGGTATCAGCAGTCTTTCTGCACAAATGAGCAATCTCAACACCCTGATGACCTCCAGCCAGGCGTTGCAGGCTTCTGCGCTGGTTGGCCAGAATGTATTGCTGCCGAGCAACGTTGGTTATCTGGAAAAGGATGGTTCCATTTCCGGTGTCGTTGCGGTGGGTCTTGAGAACAAGTATTCGAACGTCAAGATTACGGTAGAAGATGAGAAGGGACAGGTTATCAAGGAGTTTTCCCTGGAAGGGGAGCAACGAGGTAATGTGGAATTTAGTTGGGATGGCAAAGATAAAGATGGCAACCCGGCAAAAGCAGGCAAGTACGTCATCAAGGCCAACGGGGCAATGGATGGCAAGTCGGAAAGTATCACTGCGTTTACTTATGGCAAGGTTGATAGCGTGGTCCTGGGGAATGGTTCAAATCCGACCCAGCTCAATTTGAGAGGACTGGGCACAACAACCCTGAACAGCATCCTGCAAATTTCGGGAAGCAACCAAAACCAGAAACCGTCAACGACCAAGTCGACAGCATCGATCTGAGGAGCAATATATGTCATTTAACAATGCCTTGAGCGGTGTCAATGCGGCACAGAAAGACTTGAACGTCACCGCCAACAACATTGCCAACGTCAACACCATGGGCTTTAAAGAGTCGCGTGCTGAATTTGCTGATGTCTATGCCAACTCAATCTTTGTCAATGGAAAGACGCAGGTCGGTAATGGTGTCGCGACAGGAGCTGTTGCCCAGCAGTTCCATCAAGGGGCACTGCAATTTACCAGTAATGCGCTGGATTTGGCTATCCAGGGTAATGGCTTTTTTGTCACTTCGGATGGTTTGACCAACCTGGATCGCACCTACACCCGTGCAGGGGCTTTCAAGCTCAATGAAAACAGCTATATGGTCAATAACCAAGGGGCCTATCTGCAAGGTTATGAGGTAAACGTCGATGGCACGCCGAAGGCGGTGAGCATCAACGCAACCAAACCGATCCAGATCCCTGATCGTGCAGGTGAGCCGACCAAGACCACTAAAATCGAAGCCAGTTTCAACCTCAAATCTGACTCAACCCCTCTGGCCGCCGGTGGTTCAGCTGCAGACCCTTCGTTTTTTGATCCAATCAACAATCCGAAGAGTTATGCCTCATCAACATCAGTTACGATCTATGACTCTTTGGGATCTCCTCATGTAATTACCCAATATTTTGTTAAAGAAGCTGATCCGGCTGATGTGACAAAGCCGGCAAGTCCGACGGCTTGGCGCATGTACATGTATGAGGGGAATAAACCAATAGATGTGGCTGGCGGTGTGGCAACCACGATGTCGGGAACCGTTACCAATGTTCCACCACTGGCAGCCCGCTTCACCTTTGGTGCCGATGGCAAGATGATCACCCCGACCACGCCTGCAGCAATCAAAACAATCCCCTTGGGTACCCCAGGCGCTGGCATTATCAACAATGGTGCAGATGGTACCCAGCAGGTAGATATTCAGCTCGGTACTGTAACCCAGTACTCTTCACCGTTTGAGGTGAACAAGTTGACGCAGGATGGTTCCACTGTCGGTCGCTTGACCAAGGTAGAGATCACACCGGACGGCATTGTTTCAGCTACTTACAGTAATGCGACGACTCTGAAGGTTGCCATGGTGGCTATGGCCAAATTTGCCAACTCGCAAGGGTTGACCCAGGTGGGTGATACCTCCTGGCGGCAGTCGCTGCTCTCCGGCGATGCTTTGCCGGGAACGCCCAATTCCGGGACATTCGGTACTGTCAAATCCTCGGCGCTGGAACAATCCAACGTGGATTTGACCTCCGAGCTGGTGGATTTGATCACCGCCCAGCGTAACTTCCAGGCCAACTCCCGCTCCCTGGAGGTCAACAGCTCTCTGCAACAGACAATCCTGCAGATCCGTTAATTGATCTACTGACCATTGAAGAGGGGGACTGATGTCCCCCTCTGTATTTCTGAGTCCAGGCCCCCCGCGAGATCCCTTCAATTTTTCCTGTTGGCACTCAAATTGCAGTTCCCTCAACAGAGTCATCTGTTTGACGGAGAATCCCATGGATCACCTGCTTTACATCGCCATGTCCGGGGCCAAAGCGAACATGAATAGCCTGGCTATTCGCAGTAATAACCTCGCCAACGCCAATACCACTGGCTTCAAGTCCGACTTTGAGCAGGCGCGCAGTATGCAAAGCTTTGGGGAAGGATTGCCCAGTCGGGTATTTGCTATGGCAGAGCGCCCTGGCCAGAACTTGCAGCATGGCATGTTGATGACAACGGGTCGGGATCTTGACGTGGCTGTCGATGGACCTGGCTGGATTGCAGTGCAGGATCCCAAGGGGGGAGAAGCCTATACCCGCATGGGAAACTTGCAGGTGAATGCTACTGGCAATCTGCAGACCTCAACCGGGCTGAACGTGGTGGATGATGGTGGCCAGCCAATCGTGCTGCCAATGCCGATGGAGAAGCTTGAGATCAACCGTGATGGCACCATCAGCGGTCGTCCCGAAGGTGCTGCGGCCAACCTGTCTGAGGATTTTCAGCGGATCAAACTGGTTAACCCGGCTGCCAATGCGGTAGAGAAGGGGACCGATGGCCTGTTTCGCCGCAAGGATGGCCAAAATGAGCCAGCCTCAGCTGCTGTTGGTCTGATTGCCGGCTCTCTGGAAGGTAGCAACGTCAATGTGGTGGATGAGATGACCAACCTCATTCAACTGCAGCGTCAGTTCGAAACCCAGATCAAGTTAATGAAAACGGCCGAAGAGAATGATGAGGCCCAAACCCAGTTGCTGCGTATCAGCTAACCAAGGAGTTACCTATGAATCCTGCACTTTGGATCAGCAAGACCGGGTTGGATGCTCAGCAGACCAATATTTCGGTCACCTCGAACAACCTGGCGAACGCCAGCACCGTGGGCTTTAAAAAGTCGCGGGCCATCTTTGAAGATCTTCTTTATCAGAATATCAACCAGCCCGGCGGCCGCTCCTCGGCAGATACCGAACGCCCGTCCGGCCTGATGCTGGGGGCCGGTGCCAAGGTGGTGGCGACCCAGAAAGATCACAGCCAGGGTAACGTGCAAACCACTGATAACTCCCTCGACCTGATGATCAGTGGCCGCGGCTACTTTGAAGTGCAGTTGCCGGATGGCAGCTCTGCCTACACCCGCAATGGTCAATTCACCCTGAACAGCGAAGGGACCATCGTCACGCCCGGCAACGGTTACACCCTGCAACCGGAGATCCAGATCCCGGAAAATGCCCAGAGCGTGACGGTCGGCGAAGATGGCCAGGTATCTGTCCAGCTCAAGGGGGATGGCGCATCTCAAGTGGTCGGTCAGATTACCCTCTCCGATTTCGTCAACGCCAGCGGCCTGCAGCCGATGGGTGAAAACCTGTTTGTGGAAACCCAGTCCAGTGGCGCAGCCATTCAGGGGACTGCGGGGGCCGACGGTATGGGCGTGGTGAAACAGGGGATGCTGGAAACCTCAAACGTCAACGTGACCGAGGAGCTGGTCAACCTTATTCAAGCCCAACGGGTTTACGAGATGAACTCCAAGGTGCTTTCGGCAGTGGACGGCATGATGTCCTTCCTTATCCAGCGTACCTAAGTAGGAGGTGCATGATGAAAGCCGTATGGATGCTGGGTTTGTTGGTACTGGGTGGTTGTACCTCGACCCCCAATACACCCAAACCCGATGATCCCGAGTTTTCTCCCGTTTACGGGGAGTCGGAGCCGGTCTCGGTGAGACCGACAGGGGCGATCTTTCAGCCGGAGCAGGTCAACGGCATCTATTCGGATATCAAGGCGCACAAGGTGGGCGACATCATCACCATCGAGCTGTCGGAGTCGACTTCCGCCTCCAAAAAGGCCAATACCCAGAGTGGCAAGGACAATAAGTTCAATCTGGACCCGGTCAAGCTGGGTGGTGTGCCAGTCACCGCCAGTCCCTATGATCTCTCGGCTTCCATTGGACAAGACAGCGCGTTCAAGGGGCAGGCCAAAGCGGATCAGAGCAACAGCCTGCAGGGCAATATTTCAGTTAGCGTGGCCAAGGTGCTGCCCAACGGTAATCTGCTGGTGCGCGGCGAGAAGTGGATCATGCTTAACAATGGTAACGAGTATATCCGGATCACCGGCCTTATCCGGCCAGAGGATGTGACCTCTGATAACAGCGTTTCATCCCAGAAAGTTGCCAATGCCCGTATCTACTACGGTGGTACCGGTGATCTGGCCAATACCCAGGAACAGGGATGGTTGACCAGCTTTTTCAATGGTCCTTGGTGGCCGCTCTAGGAGATGTTATGAAGTCACTCCGTCTTGCCACACTCCTCTGCTGTCTGTTGCCGCTGGGCATGGCTCATGCCGCCCGGATCAAGGACATCAGCTCGGTTGAAGGGGTTCGCACCAACCAGTTGATTGGTTACGGTCTGGTGGTCGGTTTGCCCGGTACTGGCGAGAAGAACAACGCCTTCACCGAGCAGACTTTCCGCACCATGCTCAACAACTTTGGCATCAAGGTGCCGGACAACATCAAGCCCAAGATCAAGGATGTGGCGCCGGTGGCTATTCATGCCGACTTGCCGCCCTTTTCCAAGCCGGGCCAGACCATTGATGTCACGGTTTCCGCGATTGGCGAGGCGAAAAGTCTGCGTGGCGGTACTCTGCTGCAGAGCTTCCTCAAGGGGCTTGATGGTCGGGTCTATGCGGTTGCCCAAGGCAGTCTGGTAGTCGGCGGTCTGGGCGCCGAAGGGGCGGATGGTTCCAAGGTGGTGATCAATACCCCGACCGTCGGGCGCATTGCCAACGGGGCGACTGTCGAGCGGGAAGTACCCAATGCGTTCAGTCAAGGCGATACCATTACGTTCAATCTGAACCGTCCGGATTTTACTACTGCACGCCGACTGGCGGATGTGGTGAACGATCTGGTCGGCCCCAATACCGCGCAGGCACTCGACGCCACTTCGGTCAAGGTCTATGCGCCGCGTGATCCGGGTCAGCGGGTCTCCTATCTCGCGACCATCGAGAATCTGGAAGTTGATCCGGCCAATGAAGCAGCCAAGATCATCGTCAACTCCCGAACCGGCACCATTGTCATTGGCAGCGAAGTCAGGTTGAAACCGGCGGCCATCAGCCACGGCGGGTTGACCGTCACCATCGCGGAAAATCAGCAAGTCTCCCAGCCCAATCCGCTCTCTGGCGGGCAGACCACCACCACCAACAGCTCGACCATCAACGTCAAGCAGGAGCAGGGGCGGATGTTCAAGTTTGATACCGGTGCCACGCTGGATGAGCTGGTTCGGGCCGTCAACCAGGTAGGGGTTGCTCCTGGTGACCTGATGGCCATCCTCGAGGCGCTGCAACAGGCTGGCGCTATCGAAGGACAGCTGGTCATATTGTAACAAGCGGCAAGGGGTTGCCACGGGCGGCAAAGAGGTAAGCAAAATGGCGGATTTTGACACTAACAGCGGTATCAATCTCGGGGTCGTGCAGGACGTCAAGAACCTGGATCGTCTCCGTCAGATGAGTAACAGCAAAGAGGGGCAGGCTGAAGCGCTCCGGAGTGCATCGCGCCAGTTCGAGTCAATTTTCACCCAGATGATCTTTCAGGGGATGCGGCAGGCCAATCAGGTGTTGACCAAGGATAGCCCGTTCAACAGCAGCTATACCCAGTTTTATGAGGGGATGCTGGATGAGCAGCGTGTTTCCGATATGACCAATAAAGGTGGGCTGGGGCTGGCTGATATGGTGGCCAAGCAGCTTTCACCAGCCACCTTTACCCATAAGGATGGACGGGTGCTCAAGATGCCGCAGCGTACTGAACGTGCCTACAAACCCTATGAGCCGCCCACCGGGGCTGCCAATGATCTGATTGAAGCCTCTAAAGTTGGCAAGGATTTTGCTGAAAAGGGGATGGCAGAGGATAAACCTGCGCTCACCATGCCGGTACGCCCTCACCGTACCGTGCCGCCGATGGGCATTGCCGCCCAAGCTGCTGACGCAGCAGGTGGCAAAGAGTTTGATAGTCCGGAAGAGTTTGTGCAGCGCTTGATGCCACTAGCCAAGAAAGCGGCCGACAAGCTGGGGCTAAGTCCGGCGGTACTGGTGGCTCAGGCCGCGCTGGAAAGTGGCTGGGGCAAGCGGGTGATCAAGGATGGCGAGGGGAACGTAACTCACAACCTGTTTGGCATTAAGGCTGATCCCCGTTGGGAGGGGCCCAAGGCAGTGGTGAGTACGCTCGAGTATGAGGAAGGGGTTGCATCGCGCCAAAAAGCGGCCTTCCGCTCCTACGACTCTTTTGAAGAGAGCTTCAACGATTACGTGGATTTTCTCACCTCCGGCTCCCGTTACAAGGGGGCGTTGGCCAAGGTAGACAGTCCGGATCACTACTTTGAAGCGCTGCAAAAAGCCGGTTATGCCACTGATCCTCAATACGCCAACAAACTGAAACAGGTATTGCGCAGCGATGCGATTGCGCAATACAACGAGATGGAGCTGTAACATATGGCAAGCGATCTGCTTGGGATTGGTTCATCAGGTGTGCTGGCACAGCAACGCCTGCTGCAGAGCACCAGTAACAACATAGTGAACGTCAATAGCCAGGGCTATGTGCGTGAGCGTACGCTGGTGTATACCAATTCTGTTGGTCTGGGTACTGGCGACATCAAGACCGAGCGGATCCTCAACAGCTATATGCAAGGGGAGGTGCGCCGTGATACCTCTGCCTACCATGCAGCCATGACCCACTATGATCAAATGTCCTCAGTGGACAGCTTGCTGGGTGATACCAGCAACAGCGTAGGGGCTGCTATCACCTCCTACTTCAAGGCATTTCACTCTGCCAACGAGTCTCCCGCCGACATTGGTGGCCGCAAGGTCGCCATGAGTGAGATGAGCGGTATGGTCAACCGATTTCACACCCTCTCTGCCCAGTTCGACAAACAGAGTGACACCATCAACACCCGCATTGATGACGAGACCAAGCAGGTCAACAGCCTGCTTACCAGCATCAACGATCTGAACCAGGCCATTATACGGACCCAGGGCTCACCTGAAGAGAACCTGATGCTATTTGATCAGCGCGATGAGGCTATTCGCCAGCTCTCTGAAAAGATGGATATTCGCACTATCCCTCAGGCCAATGGCAGTGTGCTGGTCAACATGAGTACTGGCCACTCTCTGGTTCTTGATGGTGGGGTCGCACAGTTCAAACAGGTGGCTGGAGAGCCTGATTCGCGTAATCAGGAGCTGCAATTAACGCTGGGGGCCAATCAGACGCTGATCAACCATGACACCTTTGGTGGCGCCATGGGCGGGCTTTTCAAGGCGCGTACAGATCTGGAACCGACCAAGCGTGAGTTGGGGCAGCTTTCCGTTGCTATGGCCGATGCTATGAACCAGCAAAACCGGCTGGGGATGGATCTGGATAACGAGCTCGGTAGCGATATTTTCACCCTGCCAACCAGCAAGGGTCTGCCATACAGCACCAACGGAGGAACCTCTGGGGCTACAGTCAGTTTTGTACCCGGCAAGGGAGCAGAGGTGACTCCCTTTGATTACGAGATCCGTTTCAGCAGCGCTACCGGTTACGAAGTCTTTTCACTGGACAAGGATGGCAATGCAACTTCGGTTGCAACGGGGACTATGCCACCTGCCACTTTCCAGATCCCGGGCCACGGTATTTCAGTGGATCTGACCGGAGCACCAGTTACAGGCGACAAGCTGTTGTTGCAACCGACCAAGAGTGCGGCGGCCGGTCTTGCGCAAAATATCACTCGGCCGGAAGATTTGGCCCTGGCTTCTCCGCTAAAAGCGCAAAAGGACACAGATAATAAAGGTTCTGCAGATATCAAGTTGGGTGGCGTATTCAATACAGGTACAGGGTCAGGTTTTGGCACCAATAGCCTGAGCGCGACGGCACCTCAGGTAGTCAAGATCGATGCCAGTGGTAACTATCAGGTATTTCAATCCGATGGTACTACCTTGATAGGCACTGCCCCCGCGAGCAGTAAGGGGCAGAATCTGATGTCTGCTATCGTCAACCCTTTCCCTGCTGGGTCTGCAGTCTATGCCAATCCAAAACAGACTCCTGGTTACGAGTTCAGCATCACCGGCACGGTCAAGGCGGGCGACAACTTTACGCTTGGCTACAACAGCAACGGCTTTGCCGATAACAGCAATGGCTTGGCTCTGGCCGAGCTGCAAAACAAGGATCTGGTGCGCAAGAGCACCAATGGTGGTACCACCAACGACAAGATGACTTTCAATGAAGCCTACTCAGGGCTGGTTATGTCGGTGGGTAACAATACCAGCCAGGCTAAGACCTTGCTCAAGGCCAATGAGTCCAAACTGATTCAGAGTTCCGGTATTTACGAGAGTGTCTCCGGGGTTAACCTGGAAGAGGAGGCGGCCAATCTGATCCGGTTTCAGCAATCCTATGCGGCATCGGCCCAGATCGTCAGTACCGCCAAAACTATTTTCGACACACTGCTCTCTTCCGTGAGGTAACGTCATGCGCATTACGACCAACATGATCTACGACCGGAATATCTATTCCCTCAACAGTGCCAACGAGCGGCTTAATACCGCTTATCAGCAGCTGCAGACCGGCAATAAATTCCAGACTGCCGGGGAAGACCCGGCTGGTATGAGCCAAAAGATGGCGTTGACCAAGGAGATCGACCTTTTCAAGCAGTATGGGGTCAACGGTAGCCTGCTGGAGAACAGCCTCGGTCATGAAGAGACGGTATTGGACTCTTTGAATACCGCGATGCTTAGTGCGCAAACCCTGATCCAGAAGTCACACAATGGCTCCATCAGCATGGATGACCGCAAAGCCATCGCCAGTGAGCTGGAAGGGTTGCAGCAACAGATGTTTGACCTGATGAACAGCAAGAACTCTCAGGGGGAATATATCTTTGGCGGCAACCAGAGCAAGACCCAGCCCTATGTGAGAGATACCAACGGCAAGTTCATCTATCAGGGGGATACCGGGCAGCGCGAGATCCAGGTCTCGCCGACCGTCAAGATTGCGGCCAATGACTCGGGCCAGGATCTCTTCGAGATTGTGGCAACCAGACGAACTGCCAGCGCGGGGACAGCCAATATAAAGGTTGGCATCGCGGATCAGGGTAACTTTGATAACTTTTTCCAGTCAAACTACAACTCGGCGCTGGCCAGCAATGACTACACCGTTTCCACCACAATAGGACCTCCCGATACCTATCAGATCAAGGATTCCGGTGGGACAACACTGCAGACGGGTGATTACAAACCAGGCACCGCGATCCCGTTCAACGGTCTTGAGTTGACACTTGATTTGCCTGCGGGTGGCGCCACGCAACAGTTTTCGCTCAATCCGCCAAAGAATGACAACATTCTCAATGGAATGTCCGACTTCATCAACGCGCTGCGTGATCCGACCATCTCTGCGGATACCTTCGAGGATAAGGTGGCTGATGCAACCGTCCATATGAAAAACGCCAGGTTGAACATGGATCACGGGATGGGCGAGCTGGGTGGCCGAATGAACAGCCTTGAGCAGGTGATGAGCTCCAACGAGGGGTTGAGCACACTGAATACCGCGGCGAGGGCCAAGGTTTCCGAGGCCGATCTCTACGAGGTGATATCAACACTGTCGAAAGAGGATGCGGCGCTGAGTGCCTCACAACTCTCCTTCAGCAAGATAAGCAGGCTTACCCTGTTTGATTACATCCGCTAAATGTATAAAAGGCCCCTCTGGGGCCTTTTTGCATATGGGCTATCCCATTGTTGAGCCATGATTGGGTCAGTAATTGTAACAAGCTGTTACCTATGGCGGTTTCTGGCTAAACCGGGGTTGACCTTGTTGTGTGATTGGACAATTATGCCGCCCGCACAACAAAAGCGTTGTGCAAGTTTAATTGCAGCATCTCGTTAGGCGAGGCTCCTGTATAAACACAGGCCACTGATCTCACGACGTCCAGAGACGCCCAAGATCAGGACAGTTTTCATCGGATTAAGGTGTAAACCCAAGTGGCTTCCGGCATGCCGGATACGTTATGCAGTGCTAAAGCTGGTACGTGGGGATGATGACACGCCGAACGGCGTCATTTCCTGCCTATTACTCGTCAATCAAATTGCTGTTTTCTTTCAGATAGCGAACGGATCTCCGCTCGCGCTCAGGCTTGCCTGAAATCACATGGGATTATTTGTGATGAAGAAAACACACACCATTCTCAACCGTCATCAACTGCTCGATCTCGCCAGCCTGCAGGGCTGGCTGGAACACAATCTGGATCCGGTTCAGCGCGCCGATCAACTGCTGACTCTGCGCCCGGAAGAGCTCAACTGCATCTTTGATACCTTGCCTGTGCCGCAGGGGGCTGAACTTATCGCCTCTCTCTCGGCAGAGAGTGCCGGTCGTCTGTTGCAGCGCATGCATGGCAGCATCGTTACAGTCTTGCAAGAGGCCATTCCCCGCCGCGAAATGGTGGCTATCCTGCGCAAGCTCGGCCGTCAGGATCGCACCATGCTGTTGGCACGTTTCCCGACCCAGGCCCAAGCCATGTACTACTCCCTGCTCGACTGGCCTACCGAGTCGGTCGGGGCCAACATGCGTCATGAATACCTGGCCGTGAGCGAACAGGACACCGTGGGCAAGGCCAAGCAGCTGATCCACGATGCCTGGGACAATGCCCAGCTGTTTCGCCACATCTATGTGGTCAACGCGGATGGGCGTCTGCAGGGGAGCATCTCGCTCAAGACTTTGCTGATCGCTGACCCGCTGGCCAGCGTCGCGACCCTGATGGACCGTGAAACGGTGCGGATCAACGCCCGGGCGGATCAGGAGCTGGCAGCGCGCCTGCTGATTGACCGTGACTTGTCGGTGTTGCCGGTCGAGGATCAGGGGAGGCTGGTCGGTATTTTCCACGTTGATGATGCAGCCGATATCCTGGAGCTCGAATCCACCGAGGATGCCGAGATGCAGGGTGGTTCATCGCCGCTGGATACCCCCTACCTGCAGGCAACTCCCTGGCAGTTGTGGCGCAAACGGGTGGGCTGGTTGCTCATTCTGTTTGTGGCCGAAGCCTACACCGGCACCGTGCTGCGGGCGTTTGAGGAGCAGCTGGAAGCGGCCATCGCGCTGGCGTTCTTTATCCCACTGCTGATCGGTACCGGTGGTAACAGCGGTACCCAGATCACCACCACCATAGTGCGTGCCATGGCGGTCGGGGAGGTGAGTCTGCGCAACCTCGGTACCGTACTGAAGAAAGAGATTTCCACCGGTCTGCTTATCTCGGCGGCTATTGCGCTGGCGGCCTGGGTGCGGGCCTGGAGCCTTGGGGTGGGGCCCCAGATTGGCATGGTAGTTACTCTGACCATCATCGCAATCGTGCTCTGGAGTGCCACCGTGGCGTCGGTTATCCCCATGGTGCTGCGCCGCTTCCGTATCGACCCGGCGGTCGTATCGGCTCCCTTTATTGCGACGCTGGTGGATGGTACCGGTCTTATCATCTACTTCGAGATTGCCAAGATGCTGCTGCCCGAACTGCAGTAAGTCAGAACCTGAGAACGCAAAAGGCAGCCAATGGGCTGCCTTTTTTACATCTCTCTTTCCGGGTCAGCCGAGCTGGAACAACAGGGGCCAGCCCTGCTCCTGGCAATAACGATGTTCCTTTTCCAGATTCTGCATCAAGAGACGGTTCTCCTCGCACCAGTCGATCGGCAGGGTCACTACCAGCTGATCGCCTTGTACCGCGACTTTCCACTCAGGCAGCAGGTTGTCCTGGCGCTTGTGGTGCGCGGCCACCGCGAGGCGCAGGATGCGGATGCAGCGCAGCACGGTTTGCATGTCGTGGTTGGGCAGGGGCGGCAGCTCGGCGAGCTTGAGCCCCTTGCGCTGAAAGCGTACCAGCGCGGCCAGCAATGCCTGATCGTCCTGGTTGAAGCCGGGCAGGTCGGTGTGTTGCAGGATATAGGCGGAGTGGCGGTGGATACCGCTGTAGTTGATGGCAAGGCCAATTTCGTGCAGCCGTGCCGCCCAGCCGAGGATGGCGCGATAGGGTTCAACCTCCATCTGCCAGGGCTCTTGCAAGGCATCAAACAGAGTCAGCACACTCTGCTCCACCCGGGCGGCTTGTTTGCGGTCCATCCGGTAGTGGGTGCCTAGCGCTTGTGCCGTCCGTTCGCGGATATCGTGGTGTTGCAAGCGCTCCTCGAACTCATACAGCAATCCTTCACGCAGGGCGCCGTCGGAGTAGTCGAGCCGCTCGATGGGCAGCGAGGTAAACAGGCCGAGCAGGATGGCAACCGCGGCGGCAAACACCTCCAGACGCTCCTCGGTGAGCCCGACCAGTTTTAGGTTATCGACCCGCTTGTGTTCGATCATCAGAGCCTTGAGGCGCTCCAACCCCTCCAGCGTAATACTGCCGTCAGTCAGCCCCTCACCCTGCAGCACGTCGCGCACGGTGCGGATCGAACCTGAGCTGCCAAGACAGCTCTGCCAGCCCAGCTTGCGGTACTGGTTGACGATGGGGGCGAGCTGGTGCTGCGCTTCCAGCACGGCATTGGTGAAGTGCTTGTCGCTCAGCTTGCCGCTGGCAAAGAAGCTCTGGGTAAAGCTGACGCAGCCCATCTTGCGGCTGGTGAGGGCCTTGTGTTCAAACCCTTCACCGATGATGAGCTCGGTGCTGCCGCCGCCGATATCGATGACCAGTACCTGGCCCTCGATATGCTGGGTATGGGCGACCCCCTGATAGATGAGCCGGGCTTCTTCCTGCCCGCTGATGATCTCGATGGGGTGGTTGAGCACCTTGGCTGCTTCGCTGACGAACTCGCGCGCGTTGCTGGCACGGCGCAATGTGTAGGTGCCGGCGATGCGGATCTGATCCGGTTTGATGTTGGTGAGCCGCTCGGCAAAGAGTGACAGACAGGCGAGGCCGCGTTCCATCGCCTCCGGGCTCATTCGTTTCTGCTCATCCATCCCTTCCGCCAGCCGGACCCGCTCCTTGATGCGATCGACGATGCGAAAACGCCCTTCGCTCAGATGGGCGATCACCATATGAAAACTGTTGGAGCCGAGATCGACGGCGGCGTAGAGGCTATTGTCCATTGTTTGACTCGATACGTTTGAGATAGTCGTAAATCGCGACCTGAGAGCGGATTTTGCGGCGGTTGCCCCGTTTCACATATTCGTTCTTCTGGTCGGCATCGATAACCCGCGCCTTGCAGGTATCACTCAGTTGTAGCTCGAGAATATCCATGATGCGCTGCTTGAGCCGCTCGTCATAGATGGGGGTGCCCACCTCGATCCGGCCGTCAATATTGCGGCTCATCCAGTCGGCACTGGAGATATAGAGCTGGGGGTTGCCCTTGTTGTGGAACACCATTACCCGCGGGTGCTCGAGGAAGCGGTCGATGATGCTGATCACCTTGATGTTGTCACTGAGGCCCGGCACGCCCGGGCGCAGGGCGCACATGCCGCGGATGATCATCTGGATCGGCACCCCGGCCTGACCGGCGGCATAGAGCCGGTTGATGAGATCCCTGTCCACCAGGTTGTTGATCTTGAGGGTAATGCCGCTCGGTTGCCCCGCCTTGGCGTTGGAGAGCTCGTTGTCGATGAGACGATAGAGCTGACGCCGGCTGTTGATGGGGGAGACCAGCAGGTGGTTGAACTTGTAGCGTCGGTAGGGGTATTCGATGTACTCGAACACGCTCTCCACCTCGGCGGTGATGTCCGGGTGGCGGGTCAGCAGCGAGAAGTCGGTATAGATCTTGGCGGTCTTCTCGTTGAAGTTGCCGGTCCCGATATGGGCGTAGCGCACCGCCTCGCCATTTTCGTGGCGGGTAATGAGGCAGAGCTTGGAGTGGATCTTGAGGCTCGGCACCCCGAACACCACCTTGACCCCGGCATCGGTCAGGATGTTGGCCCAGTCGATATTGGCCGCTTCGTCGAAACGGGCGCGCAGCTCCACCACCACGGTCACCTTCTTGCCGTTGTTGGCGGCATCGATAAGGGAGTGGATGATGCGCGACTTCTTGGCGACCCGGTAGATATTGATGCGAATGGCGCTGACCGCCGGATCGAACGCCGCCTGACGCACCAGCTCGGTGAAGTGGTGGAACTTGTGGTACGGGTAGTAGAGCAGGATGTCCTGCTTGGTGATGGCATCGAAGGCATTGACGAAGCCGTCAAAGTCGCGGCAATCGATGGCCGGCAGCTTGGGGTTTTCCAGATAGTCGCGGCCCACGTTGGGGAAGCCGATGAAATCTTTGAAGTTGTGATAGCGCCCGCCCGGCATGATGGCGTCGTAGGAGCTGATCTGCAGCTTGAGCTTGAGGAAGCTTATCATCGCTGCCGGCATCTCCCGCTCGTAGACGAAACGCACCGGCATGGCGGTGAGACGCTGTTTCAAGCCGTCACTCATCTTGTCGACCAGGCTCAAGTCCAGCTGGTCGGAGAGGTCATATTCGGCATCCCGGGTCAGCTTCACCGCATAGGCGGCAATCTCGTCGTAGTCGAAGAAGCCTTTGAAGATCTCGTCCAGACAGAAGCGGATGACATTGTCCAGAATGATGATCTGCTTCTTGCGGCGGGTCCCTTCCGGCGGCAGCTGGAAGAAACGGGGCAGGTCATCGGTCGGCACTTCCACCAGCGCATACTGGATCACCTGGCCATTCTTTTTCATCTCGATGGCCAGATAAGTGTGCTCGTCTTTCAGGAACTTGACCGGGTTGACCTCCTTGTTGAGCAGGATCGGGATGATGTGGCGCAGCACTTTTTCCCGAAAGAACACCCGCAGCCACTTCTGGATAGCATCGGAGAGCTGGTTTTCGTTGACCAGAAAGATGTTGTGGCGAGCCAGGGCGATCAGCAGCTCCTTGTAGGTGTTGTCGAATGCCTCGCCAAGGGCCATCACCTTCTGCTGGATGGCGCGCAGCAGCACCTTGGCTTCATCGCCGCCGCCATGTACTTCGTTGATCAGAATGCGGCGCTTGACGTCCGACACCCGAACTTTAAAAAACTCATCCTGGTTGGAGGAGAAGATCCCCAAAAAGCGGACCCGCTCGATGAGGGGGACCGTCTTGTCCATCGCTTCTTGCAACACCCGTTCATTGAATGAGAGCCAGCTCAGCTCTTTCTCTTCATACAGCTTGTCGGTGCTCATGTTATGCCTCTGGTCTCTAATCAGTTCGCCTCTGCGCGGCAGGTATGACGTGAATATATGACAGAAAAGTGACAGCAATATTACTCGGGCATCGCCTCGTCAATATCGACCACCAGATCATCGGAGAGAGACTCCAGCGCAGAGACAAGGCTCTCCATCTCCAGCCCGTCTGGCAGGGCAACCAGTGCATGGGCGTAGAAGAGCGATGCGCCGGAGTGGGGGGCCGGTTCACAGCCGGTGGTGAGATCGGCCACATTGATATCAAGTTGCCGCAGGATGCTGGCCACTTCGTGGACGATGCCGGGGCGATCATTGCCGGTGACCGTCATCATCACCTGATGGGCCGGTTCGGCGGTGGGGGTCCCTTCGGCAAAACTGATGGTGAGGCCGGGCAGCAGGGCCAGCGCTTCGCACAGGCTGCGGTAGTGCTCCTCGGGCACGGCCACATGGAGGATGCCGGCAAACTGGCCTGCCAGCTCGCTCATGGCACTGCCCAGCCAGTTGCCCTGCTCGCGACTGATGACGGCAGCCAGACTCTCGACGATACCTGGTTTGTCTGCACCGATCACGGTGACCACCAATTGCTTTTGCATCCTGCTCTCCTTGGAATTGGGTTTCTCCAGCATTGTGCCTGCTGTGGCTGGTCATATGAAGCCCCGCCCGCTGGCAAATGGATAAAAAGCAGGGACTTTTACACTTTCCATACGCTTGCCTGCTGCCTTGCGCGACGCTGGCTGTGGTAAAGTGTTTCCCCTTTCGTGTTGTGAACTGGATTGTGCTCTCATGAATACCCTCGTCCTGTCGGGATTACTGCTGCTGGCCCTGCTGGTGCTGGCGATTTTCTGGAGCAGAAACAAGGAGCAGAAGCAGCTGCCCTACGATCTGCAGGAGACTCTCTTCACTCCGGCCGAACGCTCTTTTCTCGGGGTTCTGGATCTGGCAGTAGGCGACAAGGCCAGAGTGCTGGCCAAGGTGCGGGTGGCCGATGTGCTGACCCCGCAAGCCGGGCTTGGCAAGAGCAAGTGGCAGCAACATTTCAACAAGATCAGCGGCAAGCATTTTGACTATCTGCTCTGCCATCCGACCGACCTCTCGTTTATCTGTGCCATCGAGCTGGATGACAGCTCTCACCGTCATCAGAAGCGCAAGGCGCGTGATCTCTTTCTGAAAACTGCCTGCGACAGCGCCGGTCTGCCCCTGCTGCAAATTCCGGCCAGCAGCGGTTATCAGGTGGAAGAGCTGCGCGAACAGATTCTGCCGTTGCTGGTCAAAACCAGCGAGCCGGTGGTTGATGATCTGCTGCCGGGCCAGCGGCGCGAACCCACTTTCAACCCTCTGTTGCTGGACGGGGTCGATCTTGGCACGCCGCTCCGCGGTGGCTCGCCACAGGCAACAGTTCGCCCGGTCGATGAAGAGCCACTTCACTTCCCAAATCTGGAGAGCCCTGCGCCGAGCGTTGCAGTTCCCGTGATGGAGCCGGAGCTTGCTGACAACCTGTTTGCCGATCCGTCTGAAGACGAGGATGAAGAGGTGCACCACTGTCCTCGCTGCGATGCGCCGCTGGTGGAGCGTGAAGCCAAGAAAGGGCCCCATGCCGGCCGCCTCTTTCTGGCCTGCAGCCGTTTTCCCGAGTGCCGCTACGCCACCCCGCGCCACCATATCCACCCTTAAACTGCTGCATCTGAGTGATACCGCCGCCGGCAAGGCGGTATCACCTGAATATTCCCTTCGAAAAAAATGCCGTAGCCATTTCGTTTATCCCCGTTTTATGTCGATACACTTAGCCTGAATACGACAGTTTTTGACAAAGTGTCGGAATTTTGGCACTTTGTCTGTCTGAAATAAAATAAGTGATATATGTTTTATATCTATATAAAACAATGAATTATATTCGGTCGTCGCGAGGGATTGATATGGTGGAGATGGGCGTGTTGATTGTTGATGCCGATGCGCAGCGGCGTCAGCAGTTGGGAACAGTGCTCTCGTTTATGGGGATCCCGTGGCAAGAGGTCGCTGAAGGCGATCTGGATGTCGCCATCGACTCCTCCGGCCCCCTGCAAGGTGTGCTGGCCGGAGAACTCGGCGCCCGTGTTCTGCCGGATCTGCTGGCCGCATTCCCCCGAACCCCCTTTATCTCTCTGGTCGAGGCCGACCTGCCCAACAGCAACTTCATCGGGGTTGCCGAGGCGCCGTTTACCTATGAGTCGCTGACTCGCCACCTGCACTTCTGTCAGGCGTTTGTTTCTCTGCATCCCCGTCAGCAGACCCATGACAAGGGGCAGGCTCTGCTGCGCCTGCTGGTGGGCAAGGGGAAGGGGATCCAGGAGGTGCGTCGCCTCATCAGCCAGGTTGCCGAGACCGATGCCAACGTGCTGATCCTCGGGGAGTCGGGTACCGGTAAAGAGGTGGTGGCGCGCGCCATTCACGAACTCTCTGCCCGCAGCCAGGGGCCGTTCGTGCCCATCAACTGCGGTGCTATTCCGGCGGAGCTCTTGGAGAGCGAGCTGTTTGGTCACGAGAAGGGGGCCTTTACCGGTGCTATCGCCGCGCGGCGTGGCCGTTTTGAGCTGGCGCAGGGGGGCACTCTGTTCCTCGACGAGATTGGCGACATGCCGATGCCGATGCAGGTCAAGCTGTTGCGGGTGTTGCAGGAGCGGCTCTTTGATCGGGTGGGTGGTGGTAAGCCCATTCAGGCCGATGTGCGTATCATCGCCGCGACTCACCGGGATCTGGAGGCGCTGATCCGCACCCAGGGTTTTCGTGAAGATCTCTACTATCGCCTCAACGTCTTCCCCATCGAGACCCCGCCGCTGCGGGATCGCATCGACGATATTCCCCTGCTGCTGCAGGAGCTGCTCAACCGTCATGCCGAACAGCACCACAGCACCATCCGTCTGACCCAGCGGGCGATGGAGTCGCTGATGCAGTATCCCTGGCCGGGCAACGTGCGTGAGCTTTCCAACCTGCTGGAGAGACTGCTTATTCTCTATCCGCAGCAAATTGTCGATGTGGCCGATCTGCCGAGCCGCTACCGCTTGCTGCCAAGCGAGCCACGGGATGAGCGGCTGACCGAGATGGACGAGCGCGATGCGCTGGCCGCGGTGTTTCAGGATCCACCGGAGATCGACCATCCGCTTTCCTCGCCCCGTACCATGCAGCTGCCGGAGGAGGGGGTCAATCTCAAGGAGATGCTGGCCGACCTCGAAGTGGAGCTGATCCGCCAGGCACTGGAGTCGCAGGACGGGGTGGTGGCCCGCGCCGCCGATCTGCTTGGCATGCGCCGTACTACCCTGGTCGAGAAGATGAAAAAGTACGGGATGAGCAAGGACGTCTGAGGGTCAAAGCCTTGACGCAAAGCGGTAATCTATTGGTTTTAATAGATTAATTTAGTGGCATGGAAATTGAATAACCTGACCAGGTCGCCAGTTTGAGGTCAGGTTTATGACAGCCCAACAGCAGGATATCCCACTCCAGTCTCACGAAGTGAGCCAGCTTTACGCCATCTTCAAGGCGCTCCCGACCGGGGTGCTGTTGCTTGATGGCACTGGCATCATCACCCGTGCCAATCCGGCGGCGATAGACCTGCTGGGGGAGCCGCTGGAGGGGGAACTCTGGCGTCACGTCATCACCCGCTGCTTCGAGCCGCGCGAGGATGATGGTCACGAGATCTCCCTGCGCGATGGCCGCCGGGTCCAACTCTCGACCCAACCGCTGCAGGATCAGGCGGGCCAGCTGGTTTTTATCAACGATTTGACCGAAACCCGTCAGCTGCAGGATCGCATCAACCACATGAAGCGGTTGTCGGCCCTTGGCAATATGGCCGCTTCGCTGGCCCATCAGATCCGCACCCCGCTCTCGGCCGCCATGCTCTATGCTGCCAACTTGGCCAACCGCACCCTCAAACCCGAATCCCGCACCCAGTTTCAGCAAAAGCTGATGGCCCGGCTGCAGGACTTGGAGAAGCAGATCAACGACATCCTGCTGTTTGCCCGCAATGGCGACAATCAGGTGGTTACCCCCATCTCGGTACAGGGTCTGCTGGCTGAAGTACATGCGGGGGCAGAGGCGTTCTGCACCCAGCAGGGGTGCGAGCTGCACATGGAGGCGCCGGAGCCCGATCTCTGCCTGTTGGCCAACAGCAGTGCGCTCTCCGGAGCCATCAACAATCTCATCGCCAACGCCCAGCAGGCGGGGGCAACGTCGCTTTTGGTGAGTGCAGTGCGCAGCGGTGCCCGCGTCGAGATGCGGGTGATCGACAATGGCAAGGGGATGCCGGCTCACCTGCTCAGCCAGATTTTCGAGCCCTTCTTTACCACTCGCTCCCAGGGCACCGGCCTTGGGTTGGCGGTGGTGCAATCCGTCGTGCGTGCCCATCAGGGCGAGGTCGGTGTGGCCTCGGTTCCCGGAGAGGGCACCTGTTTTACTCTGTCGTTCCCCCTGCATCAGCAGCAGGTACAGCTTGGAGGTGCAGCATGAGCCTTGTTCAGGTGCTGTGCCGGCCGAGAGGGAGCCATATCAATGCGGCCAGGTTGGCTGTCGTGGGAGGTGTAGCATGACTCAGGCCCGGATCCTGGTAGTGGAAGATGACAATGGCCTGCGCGAAGCGCTGGTCGATACCCTGTTGCTTGGCGGCTATGAGTGTCGTGAGGTAGACAGCGGCGAGCGGGCCTTGCTGGCCCTCTCCCGTCAGCCGTTTGACATGGTGATCTCCGATATTCAGATGGGAGGGATGGATGGCCTGACCCTGTTGGCCACCATACGCCAGCAGTATCCGCAGGTGCCGGTACTCCTGATGACTGCCTACGCCAACATCGACGGCGCGGTGCGCGCCATGCGGGAAGGCGCCATCGACTATCTGGCCAAGCCCTTTTCGCCCGAGGTGCTGCTCAATCAGGTGAGCCGCTATGTACCGGCCCAGAAGGTAGAAAAACGTGCCGTAGTCTATGGCGATCCCAAGAGCGCCGAGCTGTTCCAGCTGGCGACCCGGGTGGCCAGAAGCGAGGCCACCGTGATGGTGACAGGCCCGAGTGGTACGGGGAAAGAGGTACTGGCCCGCTACATCCACGACAACTCCAACCGCGCCGAGCAGCCCTTTATCGCCATCAACTGCGCCGCCATTCCGGAGAACATGCTGGAGGCGACCCTGTTTGGCTACGAGAAGGGGGCTTTCACCGGTGCGGTGCAGGGGTGCCCCGGCAAGTTCGAGCAGGCGCAGGGGGGCACCCTGCTGCTTGACGAGATCACCGAGATGGATCTGGGGCTGCAGGCCAAGTTGTTGCGGGTGCTGCAGGAGAAAGAGGTGGAGCGGCTCGGCAGCCGCAAGATGATCCCGCTAGATGTGCGGGTCATCGCCACCAGCAACCGGGATCTCAAGAAGGCGGTGCAGGATGGTCTGTTCCGCGAAGATCTCTACTACCGTCTCAACGTCTTTCCGCTGCGCTGGTCTGCCCTGTGCGAGCGGCCCGGAGACATCTTGCCGTTGGCTGAACATCTGCTGGCCCTGCATGCCAGCCAGCAAGGGCTGCCAGCCCCGCAGCTGGAGCCGCAGGCGCGCGAGCGGCTGCTCTCTCACCCCTGGCCCGGCAACGTGCGGGAGCTGGACAATGTGGTACAGCGGGCGCTGATCCTCAGCCCTGATGGAGTGATCGATTGCAGCCACCTCATTCTGGAAGAGGTGGACGAGCAGGAAATGGAGTTTGCCGTCGCAGAGCGCGCTTATGGCGGTGATCGTCTCGGCAGCGAACTCAAGCAGCAGGAGCACCAGATCATTCTCGACACCTTGCAAGAGTGCAACGGCAGTCGCAAGGATGTGGCCGACCGGCTCGGGATCAGCCCGCGAACTCTGCGCTACAAGCTGGCCCAGATGCGGGATGCCGGCATCGACTTGCCCGCCTGAGTCAGGCAGGAGCCTCAATAGGGGGAAGTATCACTGTGTGGGAACCGTCATGGTCTTGATGGCGGCTCTCGATTATCATAGGGCCCTTGGCGTTTTGAGCCGGGGCCTTGTTTTTATTGGTAAAACAGGGAATCGCGCCGTTATAAAGGGACCCTTATGATCTCTCATCGAAAATTGGAAACCGTACTCAACCACCTGCTTGAGCCCCACGCCATCAAGGATTACTGCCCCAATGGTCTGCAAATTGAGGGGCGCGAGCGCATTCGCAAGGTGGTGACCGGCGTGACCGCCAGTCAGGCCCTTATCGACGCCGCCGTGGCTGCCGATGCCGATGCCATTCTGGTTCACCACGGCTACTTCTGGAGCGGTGAACCGGCCCAGATCACCGGCATGAAGCAGCGCCGCATCAAGACCCTGCTGGCCCACGATATCAACCTGTTTGCCTACCACCTGCCGCTCGATGTCCATCCCGAGGTGGGCAACAACGCCCAGCTCGCCAAGCTGCTCGACATCAAGGTGCGCCGTGGTCTGGAGCCGTGGAACAGCAAGAGCGTCGCCATGGTTGGCAAGCTGGAAGAGCCGATGAGCGGCAGCGATTTTGCCAAGCTGATTGCCGAGCGTCTCGGTCGTGAGCCGCTCCACTGCGGCGACAGCGGCCCCGAACTTATCCGTTCAGTGGCCTGGTGCACCGGCGGCGGCCAGAGCTACATCAATCTGGCGGCGGAGCAGGGCATCGATGCCTTTATCTCCGGCGAAGCCTCCGAGCAGACCATTCACACCGCCCGCGAGATGGGGATGCACTTCTACGCTGCCGGTCATCACGCTACCGAACGCTACGGCGTCAAGGCGCTGGGAGAGTGGCTGGCGACCGTGCACGGGCTGGATGTCACCTTTATCGATATCGACAATCCGGTCTGATTAGCCGCGTAGTGGCGTAATCGGAGATGAACGTGGTCATTGCGTTGATCTATGGAAATGACAAGGGAGGCCTGGGCCTCCCTTGTTACATTTTGCTTGCTGTGGTTAGCGGTTACTCGCAGGCATAGCCAGCCGGGCCAAGTTGCTTGCCATCGAGAAAGGCTGATGCATCTCGCATCTGCAAGCGCCCTTCACAGAACCACTGCACCACCAGTGGGTAGATGCTGTGCTCCTGCACCTGTACCCGTGCCGCTACCTCGTCAGCATCATCGCCTTCGAAGATGGGGACGTGCGCCTGCAGGATCACCGGGCCACCATCGAGCTCTTCGGTCACGAAGTGAACGCTGGCGCCATGCTCGCTGTCACCAGCATCGATAGCGCGCTGGTGGGTGTGCAGCCCCTGATATTTCGGCAGCAGGGAGGGGTGGATATTGATCATCCGTCCGGCGAAGTGGCGCACCAGATCACCGCTCAATATGCGCATAAAGCCGGCCAGTACCACCAGATCCGGCTGATAGTCAGCCATCAGCGCCAGCAGGGCGGCGTCATACTCCTCCCGGCTGGCAAACTGCTGCTGGCTGAGGGTGGTGGTAGCCACCCCTGCCTCTTGTGCGCGGATCAGGCCATAGGCATCGGCCTTGTTGCTGATGACGCCGACCACCTCACCGGCAATCTTGCCGCTGGCACAGTGGTCGAGGATTGCCTGCAGATTGCTGCCGCTGCCGGAGATTAGGACGAGGACCCGCATCATTTGATGACGACCTGCTCCTCACCGTCGGCTGCCTTGGCGATATGACCGATGTGCCATGCGTTCTCGCCTTCCGCCTTGAGCAGGGTCAGCGCCTTCTCCAGCTGGTTGGCGGGCAGGGCGATGATCATGCCGACGCCGCAGTTGAAGGTACGATACATCTCGTGACGGGTGACGTTGCCTGCCTGCTGCAGCCAGCTGAACACTGCCGGCCACTGCCAGCTCTGCTCGTCTATCACTGCCTGGGTGTTGGCGGGCAGTACGCGCGGGATGTTCTCCCAGAAGCCACCACCTGTGATGTGGGAGAGAGCGTGGATCTCGCACTCCTTGATGAGCTTGAGCACAGGTTTCACATAGATGCGGGTCGGCTCCAGCAGGGCGTTGGCCAGGGTGGTGTCACCCAGCGGCTGATGAACGTCTGCCTTGGAGACCTCGAGAATTTTGCGGATCAGGGAGAAACCGTTGGAGTGGGGGCCGCTGGCGGCCAGCGCGATCAGGGCATCCCCTTCACCCACCTTGCTGCCGTCGATGATTTCGCTCTTTTCCACCACACCGACGCAGAAACCGGCGATGTCGTAGTCTTCCCCTTCATACATACCCGGCATCTCGGCGGTCTCGCCGCCCACCAGAGCACAGCCGGACTGCTCGCAACCGGCACCGATCCCGGTGACCACGGCTGCCGCGGTGTCCACATCCAGCTTGCCAGTGGCGTAGTAGTCGAGGAAGAAGAGGGGCTCGGCACCCTGTACGATCAGGTCGTTGACGCACATGGCCACCAGATCGATACCCACGGTGTCATGTTTTTTCAGATCGATGGCGAGGCGCAGCTTGGTGCCCACACCGTCGGTGCCGGAAACCAGCACCGGCTCCTTGTAGCCCGCAGGGATTTGACACAAGGCCCCAAAGCCGCCAAGACCACCAAGGACTTCAGGACGACGAGTGCGCTTTGACACGCCCTTGATACGTTCAACCAGTGCATTGCCGGCATCAATATCCACGCCAGCATCCTTGTAGCTCAGTGAGGTTTTGTCAGTCACGAGTAGTCCCCGTCATGTGAGAAGTGGAGGGTAAAATTCGGGGCGTATTCTAACAGTGGCGGTCAAAAACCAGAAAGGAAATCGTTTGCGCGTTTTTGCGCAAAACTGCTCTACAAGCGGCGGCTTTTGTTGTATGATTCCGCGATTTTTTTGCGGCAGGTTAGAGGAGATAATAATGAAAGTCGTTGAAGTCAAACACCCCCTGGTCAAACACAAGATCGGTCTGATGCGTGAAGGCGATATCAGCACCAAGCGTTTCCGTGAACTGGCCAAAGAAGTGGGCAGTTTGTTGACCTATGAAGCTACCTCTGACTTCGAAACCGAGAAGGTTATCATCGATGGCTGGAATGGGCCAGTAGAAGTTGACCAGATCAAGGGCAAGAAGGTAACCGTCGTACCGATCCTGCGTGCCGGTCTTGGCATGATGGATGGCGTGCTGGAGCACATGCCAAGCGCCCGCGTCAGCGTGGTTGGTATCTACCGCGATGAAGAGACCCTGCAGCCGGTTCCCTACTTCGAGAAGATCGTCAGCAACATCGAAGAGCGTCTGGCGCTGGTCATCGACCCTATGCTGGCCACCGGCGGCTCCATGATCGCCACCATCGATCTGCTGAAAAAGAAAGGCTGCCAGTCCATCAAGGTGCTGGTGCTGGTTGCCGCACCAGAAGGGATCAAGGCGCTGGAAGCCGCTCACCCGGACGTGGAGCTGTTCTGTGCCTCCATCGATCAGGGCCTGAACGAGAAAGGCTACATCGTGCCGGGTCTGGGCGATGCTGGCGACAAGATCTTCGGTACCAAGTAAGTTGCTGTGACACGCCGCCTCTGCCGAGGTGGCTGACGGAGCCGGCGTCCTGCCGGCTTCGCTGTTTATGGCCTTTGTCCCAGCCTTGCCGCAGGACGCGCCTTGCCGCTACCATAAGCACCATCTCCCATTTCGAGACTCTGTTCATGTTCAAACGTGTTGTGACCGCCCTCTGCTGCGGCTTGTCATTCATTGCCTCGGCCGCTCAGGTGACCGACCTCTATCAGGGCAAGGCCCCGACCACCGGCGACATGGTGGCTGCTCAGGGTCAGGCGCTGGGCGAGGTGTTGATCAAGGTGACCGGCAAGCGGGATATTCTGACCCAGCCTGCCGTGGTCAAGGCGCTGGCTGCGCCGGGCGACTATGTAAAGAGCTATGGCTATCAGGATGTGGATTCGGTCAAGTATCTGAAGGCCGAGTTCAAGAGCGACAAGGTCAACAGCCTGGTCTCCGAGAGCAAATTCGCCCTGCTTGGCCCAGCTCGTCCCCAGATGGCCCTCTGGCTGGTGGTGGATCAGGGTGAGCGCCATCTGCTGGCAGACCAGTCTACCGATGGCTGGGCACAGGCACTGCGCGAACAGACCCTGGCGCTGGGGCTGCCGGTCAGCATTCCCCTGATGGATCTCGACGACAACATGGCGGTCAGTGCCACCGATGTGTGGGGCCGTTTTGCTGATCCCATCCTCAAGGCGAGCCAGCGCTATGGCGCCGAAATGGTGGTGCTGGGCAAGCTGACCCCGGAAGGGGACAAGTGGAGCATCGACTGGGGACTCTACGGTCCCAAGGCCGCGGGTGAAGTGGCCGAACTGACCCGAGGCAACAGCACGGGTACACAGGCCGAAGTGGCACAAGGGCTTGCCGATACCTTGGCGACCTGGCTGGTGAAAAACTACGGTGCCCGCATCTCGGGCCCGGCAACCAGTCAGACTCTGGTGGTGGATGGTCTCTCCGATGTGGATAGCATGATCGCCGTGCAGAAGATGCTGCAGGGGATGGCCAACGTCAGCAAGGTGGAGATCGGCAAGCTGGAAGGCAATCAGGTCACCTTCAACTTCACCCTGCAGGGGGAGCAGAGCGAGTTGGTGCGAGCCCTGCAGTTGGAGAGCCGCTTGCACAAGGTTGACGATAATGGCAGCAATCTGCGTTACCAATGGTCGCAGCCCTGATTTCACAAGGCTTTTGTCTACCGCCCGGCTTGTCCGGGCGGTTCTCTATCTGCCATTGCGATGGTACACTTAGCCACAAATGTCACAGTCAAAGCCCAACGAGTGAAGCAACCGGCCCAACTGTCCCTAGCCGTACAACTACCGGATGATGAAACCTTCGTCAGTTTTTATCCCGGCACCAATGCTCATCTGATCACCGCCCTCAAGAATGCGGCCATCGGTCAGGGGTCGCCTTTCCTCTATTTCTGGGGAGCCAAGGGCTCCGGACGCTCTCATCTGCTCCACGCTACCTGTGCCGAGGTCAATGCCCGCGATGCGGCGGCGGCCTATCTCTCCCTCGATCAGTTTGAACAGCTCGACCCCAGCATGCTTGATGCCCTCGAAAGCCTGCCGCTGGTCTGCCTCGACAGCATTGAGGCCATCGCCGGCAATGCCGTGTGGGAGCGGGCGCTGTTTGATTTCTACAATCGCTGGCAGGAGAAAGGGGAAGGGACGCTGATCGTCACCGGTTGCAGCGCGCCGCGCAAACTGGGGCTGCAGCTGCCGGATCTTGCCTCGCGCCTCGACTGGGGGGTGAGTTTCCACCTTGAAGAGCTGGATGATGAAGGCAAGCTCAGTGCCCTGCAGCTGCGTGCCGAGCTGCGGGGCTTCAAACTTCCCATCGATGTGGGCCGCTTCCTGCTCAACCGCCTCTCGCGCGACATGCGCACTCTGCTCACCACTCTCAATCAGCTCGACAACGCTTCATTTCGCGCCAAGCGCAAGCTCACCATCCCCTTTGTAAAAGAGATCTTGGAGCTCTGAGCCATTGGGTGTGCTTGAGCCTCAGCGGCGCTGATACAACGGACAAAAAGAAACCCCGGCTTCAGGCCGGGGTTTTGCTATCTCAAGGACTCTCTCAAAGAGTTCTGCCTATCAGTGGAACTGATCTTCTTCAGTAGAGCCGGTCAGCGCGGTCACCGAGGATTGGCCACCCTGAATGACGGTGGTCACCTTGTCAAAGTAACCGGTACCCACCTCCTGCTGGTGTGCCACGAAGGTGTAGCCACGGCTGGCGGCGGCAAATTCCGGCTCTTGCACCATCTCGACGTAGTGCTTCATCCCTTCGCCACGGGCGTACTGGTAGGCCAGTTCGTACATGTGGAACCACATGTTGTGGATACCCGCGAGGGTGATGAACTGGTACTTGTAGCCCATGTCGGAGAGCTCCTGCTGGAATCGGGCGATGGTGGCATCGTCCAGATTCTTCTTCCAGTTGAAGCTCGGGGAGCAGTTGTAGGCCAGGATACGATCCGGGAACTTGGCCTTGATCGCTTCGGCAAACTTGCGCGCTTCGTCCAGATCCGGCTTGGCGGTTTCACACCACACCATGTCGGCATAAGGGGCGTAAGCCAGACCGCGAGCAATGGCCTGATCGATACCGGCACGTACCTTGTAGAACCCTTCGGCTGTGCGCTCGCCAGTCAGGAAGTCTGCATCGTACGGGTCAGCGTCGGTGGTCAACAGGTCAGCGGCGTTGGCATCGGTACGGGCTATCACTAGCGTGGTTGTGCCGCAGACATCGGCTGCCAGACGGGCGGCAACCAGCTTCTGCACCGCTTCCTGAGTCGGTACCAGCACCTTGCCACCCATATGGCCGCACTTCTTGACGGAAGCCAGCTGATCTTCGAAGTGCACGCCAGCGGCGCCCGCTTCAATCATTCCCTTCATCAGTTCGAAGGCGTTCAGCACACCGCCGAAACCGGCTTCCGCATCGGCCACGATAGGCAGGAAGTAATCGATAAAGCCCTCATCCTGTGGCCCTACTTTGTTGGCCCACTGGATCTGGTCGGCACGGGCGAAAGAGTTGTTGATGCGCTCCACCACGGATGGTACGGAGTTGGCCGGGTAGAGGGACTGATCCGGATACATGGTGGAGGACAAGTTGTTGTCCGCCGCCACCTGCCAGCCGGAGAGGTAAATCGCCTCGATCCCCGCCTTGGCCTGCTGCACCGCCTGACCACCGGTCAGGGCGCCGAGGCAGTTGACGTAGCCTTTCTTGGCGTCGCCGTGGATCAGACCCCACAGCTTGTCGGCACCGCGCTGTGCCAGGGTGTGTACCGGCTGCAAGCTGCCGCGCAGGTTTACCACATCTTCGGCGCTGTAGCCGCGCTTGATCCCTTTCCAGCGGGGGTTTTCCGCCCAGTCTTTCTCGATAGCCTGGATCTGTTGCTCACGGGTCAGTGCCATATCAGTTCCCTCTTTCATTGATTTCACGTTTCCATTGACTTGTTATTGGCGAGCCCCGCCCGGGGCCCGGAGTTCAGAGCCGCTCGTAACCGGGCAGCGTTAGAAAATCGATCAGAGTATCGGCGCAGGTGATCTCTTCCATCAGCTCGCTCGCCTCGGCAAAGCGACCCGATTGCCAACGCTCGGTACCCACTTCGGCTTTGACCACCTCCTGCTCCTCGGCCAGCATCTGGCGGAACAGATCCTTGGTCACCACCTTGCCGTTGGCGAGGCTCTTGCCGTGGCGGATCCATTGCCAGATGGAGGTGCGGGAGATCTCGGCGGTGGCGGCATCTTCCATCAGACCGTAGATGGGCACGCAGCCGTTGCCGTTGATCCAAGCCTCCAGATATTGCAGGGCAACCCGGATATTGGTGCGCATCCCTGCCTCGGTGCGCTCGCCCTCGCAGGGGGCCAGCAGGTCGGCGGCAGTTATGGGGGCATCCTGCTCGCGCAGCACGCCGATCTGGTTCTTGGCGCCAACCGCAATGGTGGCGTTGAACACCGCCATGGCGGTATCGGCGAGACCGGGGTGGGCGACCCAGGTGCCATCGTGGCCGTTGTTGGCTTCACGCTCCTTGTCGGCTTTGACCTTGGCAAACACCTGCTCGTTGACGGCGGCATCTTTGGCCGGAATAAAGGCGGCCATGCCCCCCATCGCCAGCGCACCGCGCTTATGGCAGGTCTTGATCAGCAGTCGCGAGTAGGCGGAGAGGAACGGCTTGTCCATGGTCACCACCTGGCGATCAGGCAGTACCCGATCCGGGTGGTTCTTTAAGGTCTTGATGTAGCTGAAGATGTAGTCCCAGCGGCCGCAGTTTAGGGCGACGATGTGATCCTTCATCTGATAGAGCAGCTCATCCATCTCGAACACTGCTGGCAGGGTTTCGATCAGCACGGTGGCTTTGATGGTGCCACGGGGCAGACCGAACTTGTCCTCGGTCCAGGCGAATACCTCGCTCCACCAGCGCCCTTCCAGATGGCTCTGCAGCTTGGGTACGTAGAAGTAGGGGCCGGAGCCTTTGGCCAGCAGCGCCTGATAGTTGTGCAGGAAGTAGAGGGCAAAATCGAACAGGCCACCGGGGATCGGCTCGCCATCGAAGGTGACATGTTTTTCTGGCAGGTGCAGCCCGCGAACCCGGCAGATGAGCACCGCCGGATTGGGGTTCAGGGTATAGGCCTTTCCTTCCGGACTGGTGTAGGAGACGGTGCCGTTGACCGCATCGCGCAGGTTGATTTGACCCTCGATCACCTTGTTCCAGGCGGGGGCCAGTGAGTCCTCGAAGTCCGCCATAAACACCTTGACGTTGGCGTTGAGGGCGTTGATCACCATCTTGCGCTCGACCGGGCCGGTGATCTCCACACGGCGGTCTTGCAGGTCGGCGGGAATGCCGCGAATGGTCCAGTCACCTTCACGGATGTGGGCGGTTTCCGGCAGGAAGTCCGGTAACTCGCCGCCATCGATACGGGCCTGACGTGCCACACGTTGTTTCAGCAATTCCCCTCTTTGGGGAGCAAAACGTTCCACCAGTTCGGAGACCAGAGCCACCGCTTCCGGCGTCAGAATTTGCGCGTATTCGGGCAGCATCTCGCCCTGGATGCGAAGGCGGGCGCTACAGTGGGTCTGAGCCGGTGCCGACATAAGGTTCACTCCTTTGAGAATTACATTTTGAACTTACTAACTACGACTAAAGTCGAATCCCTGTTCCTGAAACGTTCCCGCAACAACGGGATAACACGATTGATAAGGTGCGAAATATTGTCGATTACGTCAACAGTTTTTTTTAAACGCTTGTTTGGGGGTGATATTTAAGTTGATGTTTTTAATTGAGTTATTGGATTGGTATAAAAGCTCTACACAGATGGTTATGCTCCTGGTTTTTCTGTCCGGACGATGGCTCATCCGGTCACTCTTCTTGTCATGCGATTCGTAACTTATTACGTAATAAAATTACAAATGCAAAAACAAATCCCGACCTTACTCCAGGCTTTTGAAAAACAGCTGTATGAAGTGCGTTTAAATATTTCAATCAATAGACTGGTGGCGTTGATGCTGGATAGTGAACGTTCGTTTAAAACTGCCATACCTTCGCAGGGCTCTGTTGGCGCTGACGGCTTGCCGCATTGAAAGTGGAGCGCAATAACGTAGGTTTGTATCAGCTGATGGGGATCAACCCGGCGGGGAGTGGTGGTTAAACAGTAGTCAATTACACTGCGTAATCATGTTTTGGTAGTGGTTTGTCGTTTTTTTAAGGTGGTACGTCTTAAGAGGCAGAAAACGGACAAAAGAGGGCAAAGAGAGGAGAAAATCGCCCGCAGGCGGGCTCAGTAGTCATCGTCAGGTTCGGCCAGATCGATGACATCAAGCTGGATGACCAGCTCTTCCTCTTCACCTTGCGGGGTGCAGGAGGTGTCGTGAGGAACAGGGTAGAGCGGAATGAGCGGGGTGAAATCGGTGGTCTGGTTCATGCTTGCTCCCGTATTGAATGCAAGCCGGCCAGTGATCCCTTCACTTGTGCCTCCACCTCCCTGTCTTGATACCGGCGGAAAGTTGCGCATATTAATGATCGCATCAAAAAGATTCAAGCGATTCTGTACATTTTTTGTTCCTGACTCTGATGGCGTTGGTTGCGTCGGGCAGAAAAGGGGGGGAAAGCGGGAGAGGGAAGGCAATTCAGAGCAAAAACGGGAGTAAAAAAATAGCCCAGTCGTTTGACTGGGCTATTTTCGGGGAATGATGGTCGGCGTGAGAGGATTTGAACCTCCGACCCCTGACACCCCATGACAGTGCGCTACCTGGCTGCGCTACACGCCGACAAGGTCAGTCTGAGCTGACGGGGAGGAAGTCTAATGATCTGCACTCATGGGTGCAACTCCTTTTTTATCATAGAGATGCCGACTGCTTCTTTATTGCTCAGCCAAGATGCGGCTTGGGCGGAGGAGGGAGTTTTGGCATAATCGCCGCCCCGCAGCAGCCACTATTTATGCAAGATATTCATAATATCGGCTGAAAGGTGCGGCAGTATGGAATACCAATGCAGAGATTGAACAGACAGAGAGGCATGGCCGTGAAACCAGCAGAGGGGGCCGATGCGCCGGAACAGGCCGCAACGGATGAGAAGTGGATGCGCCACGCCATGGCACTGGCGGGTCGCGCCGAGGGGATCGGCGAGATACCGGTTGGTGCCGTTCTGGTGCTGGGTGACGAGATCGTGGGGGAGGGGTGGAACCGCTCCATCAGCGAGCACGATGCCTGCGCCCATGCCGAAGTGATGGCGATCCGCGCGGCAGGTAGCCAGCTGGAGAACTACCGCCTGCTCGACACCACCCTCTACGTGACGCTGGAGCCCTGCTGCATGTGTGCCGGAGCCCTCATCCATAGCCGGGTCAAGCGGGTGGTCTTTGGCGCACGGGATCTCAAAACGGGTGCAGCGGGGTCGGTGTTCGAGATCTTGCAGGATCCGCGTCACAACCACAGGGTCGAGCTGACCGCTGGCGTACTGGCTGAGGCCTGTTCGACCCAGCTCTCCGATTTCTTCAAGCGGCGCCGCGCCGAGAAAAAGGCGGCCAAACTGGCGCTGCAACAATCGGGTGAGGCTTCCGCCTGAGCCGGTCAGCGGCGGGATGTACTAACCCGCCGCTTGCCATTTTTATAACCACTTTAAAAACAATCAGTTATTAAGCCTTCACTCCTTATCTCCCCTTGTATTCCGACCCCCTGTTTATCCTGCTTATTTAAGGTGGCGGGTGTAACAAAACTGTCATGCAACCGCCATATAATGCCGCCAAGCCTAGCTTACATTGAGGTTTTGCATGTCATCGGAATCATTACACCTGGGTATGGCGGGGAGTCGAAAACGCCGCATCAAGGACAAATTGGCCAAGTACGGCGTCACCACGGGTGGGGCGCTGGTGCTGGTGGCGCTACTGCTTATCTTCTTTTACCTGCTCTACGTGGTGAAGCCCATCTTCAATGGCGCCACGATGGAGCCGACCGCCTCGTTTACCCTGCCGACAAGCGGCAAGACCGCCTGGCTCGGGGTAGAAGAGCAGAACGAGATCGGTTATCGCTTCAGCGACAACGGACAGGTCAACTTCTTCGCCGTGCAGGGCGATGGCAAGATCAAGGTCGGTCAATCCCTCGGTCAGGCTGAGGTGGCCGGTGACGTCACTGCCGTGGCGCCGCCCGCGCCGGGTCAGAAGCTGATTGCCTATGGTTTTGCCGACGGCAAGGCGCAAGTGGTACAGCCCTCCTTCAAGGTTTCCTATCCCAACGATGTGCGCGTCATTGAGCCAAGCCTCCAGTACCCCTTCGGCGAAGAGCCGGTGGTAGTGGATCCCGAGGGCAAGGCGCTCAAGACCATGGTGTTTGAAGCCACCAAGGACAAGATGGCCGCTGCCGCCGTGACCGAAGATGGTCGCGGCGTGATGACGGTGATGAGCGGTGAGGAGAACTTCCTCTCCGGCGAGATCGAGTGGAGTGCCCAGAACTACACCATTCCCTCCCTGCCGCGCCATGTGGATCAGATGCTGCTCACCCCCAACCTGCGCATCCTGTTCGTGCGCGAGGGCAACCGCCTCTCTGTCTACGACATCCAGAACCTGAGCGATATCTCGGTACGCAACGTGCTGGAGATCAACGCCCCGAATGCCAACGTGACCCGGGTCGAGCTGCTCTCCGGCGCCTCTTCCCTGCTGGTGGGCAACGACAATGGCGTTATCTCCCAGTGGTTTGAAGTGGCAAAGGATGGCAAACGCCAGTTCACTCAGATCCGTGACTTCAAGGGTGATGGCGCCGTGGCGCAGCTCACCCCGGAGCACTTTCGCAAGGGCTTTATCAGTGCCGACAAGGATGGCACCGTCAGCTTCTTCCACGCCACCGGCGAGACCAAGCTGCTGAGCGAGCATGTCGATGGCGGCGCCTTCTCTGCGCTGGCCATTTCGCCGCGCCACAACCTGCTGCTGACCCAGCAGGGCGATGCGTTCAAGCTGTTTGCGGTGGAGAACGAGCACCCCGAGGTGACCTGGTCTGCCCTGTGGCAACAGGTGTGGTACGAAGGGTATCCGGAGCCCCAGTATGTGTGGCAATCCACCTCCGCCAGCAACGACTTTGAAGCCAAGCTGAGCCTGGTGCCGCTGGTATTCGGTACCTTGAAAGCCTCCTTCTATGCCATGGTGTTTGCGGTGCCGCTCGGTGTTGCGGGCGCCATCTACACCGCCTACTTCATGTCGGCGGGGCTGCGCAAATATGTCAAACCGACCGTCGAGATCATGGCGGCCCTGCCGACCGTTATCCTCGGCTTCCTGGCAGGCCTCTGGCTGGCGCCCATCATAGAGGGCTCCCTGCCCGGCGTGGTGTTGCTGCTTATTCTGCTGCCAGCGGGAATGCTGCTGACCGCGCTGGTGTGGAACTACCTGCCGGAGCGCAGCCGCACCTGGCTGCCGGAGGGGTGGCACGCCATCCTGCTGATCCCGGTGCTGCTCTTCATCGGTTGGGGAGCGTTCGCGCTGAGCCCGCTCATCGAGAATGCCTTTATGCACGGTGATTCGCGCATCTGGCTGACCCACGACATGGGCATCAAGTTCGACCAGCGCAACTCGCTGGTGGTCGGCATCGCCATGGGCTTTGCAGTCATTCCGACCATCTTCTCCATCGCCGAAGACGCGGTCTTCTCGGTACCCAAGCACCTGACCCAGGGCTCGCTGGCCCTCGGTGCCACGCCGTGGCAGACCCTGAGCCGGGTGGTGATCCTCACCGCCAGCCCGGGCATCTTCTCGGCGGTGATGATGGGCCTTGGCCGCGCCGTGGGCGAGACCATGATCGTGCTGATGGCCACCGGCAACACCCCCATCATGGACTTCTCCATGTTCCAGGGGTTGCGTACCCTCGCCGCCAACATTGCGGTAGAGATGCCGGAGTCGGAAGTGGGCAGCTCCCACTATCGGGTGCTGTTCCTCGCAGCCTTCGTCCTGTTCGTGTTCACCTTCTTGTTCAACACCCTGGCCGAGTTTATCCGTCAGCGGTTGCGTGAAAAATACAGCTCTCTGTAAGGACCAAGGAATGACAATGGGTAAGTGGTTTAAATCAGGGGCCCCGTGGATCTGGATGACCGGCGGCGCCGTCAGCCTGAGTCTGGTCGCGGTACTGGGGCTGTTGCTGCTCATCGGCTGGCGTGGTCTGGTCTACTTCTGGCCTCACCCCATCTATGAGTGGCAGCTGGAAGATGCGAGCGGCAACAAGAGCGTGCTGATCGGTGAAATCAACGATCGCGAGCTGGTGCCGGTGGAGCGCCTGCGCGCCGCAGGCCTGCCGCTCAAGGGTGAGGAGCGCGAGCTGCTGACCCGCTATCTGGTCAAGACCGGCAACCGCGAGTTTGTCGATCTGGACTTCCGCTGGGTGCTGGAGACCGACATCAAGTCCCAGAGCCAGCCGGTTGAGCTCGCCATGATTGAGCGCGCCACCAACGGCAACTTCTACGGCTACATCAGCTCGGTCAAAGAGGATGGGCGCGAGATCACCACGGATCTGCACGCCGCTCTGCAGCGGGTGCTGGCGCGGGCCAATGGCCTCTCCGAACAGGCTAACGATCTGCAAAAAGGGGACATCGGCAGCATCAACTATCAGCTGGAGCGGCTGCGCCTCAAAGAGCGCAAGGCCGAGCTTGAGAATAACCTGACCGATCAGCTCAAAGCCCAGCTGGCGAGCGAGCGTCAGGCTCTCAACGATCGCTATCAGGTGCTGGAGAAGGAGCTCTTCTCCCTGCGCAGTCAGGCCGATCGCGACAGCATCACCGTCAAGGATATGCGTGGCGAGCTGGTGACCATGCCGATGTCCAAGGTACTGGATGTGGTGTGGCCCAACGACATGAGTCTATTGGCCAAGGTAGGTTACTGGTTCCACCAGATCGGCAAGTTTGTCTCCGACGATCCCCGTGAAGCCAACACCGAGGGCGGGGTATTCCCGGCCATCTTCGGCACCGTCTTCATGGTGTTCCTGATGGCTATCATCGTGACCCCGCTCGGCGTGATTGCGGCGGTCTACCTGCACGAGTATGCCGGCAAGAACAGCCTGACCAAGCTTATCCGCATCGCAGTGATCAACTTGGCGGGCGTGCCCTCCATCGTTTACGGCGTGTTTGGTCTGGGTTTCTTCGTCTATACCCTGGGGGGCAGCATCGACCGCCTCTTCTATCCGGAAGCGCTGCCGAGCCCGACCTTTGGCTCACCCGGCGTTATCTGGTCGGCGCTTACCCTGGCCATCCTGACCCTGCCGGTGGTGATCGTCTCCACCGAAGAGGGGCTGGCGCGGATCCCGAGCACCATCCGTCAGGGCTCGTTGGCACTGGGTGCCACCCAGGCCGAGACCCTGTGGCGTATCGTGCTGCCGATGGCGAGCCCGGCCATCATGACCGGCCTTATTCTGGCGATTGCCCGTGCGGCCGGTGAAGTGGCACCGCTGATGTTGGTGGGGGTGGTGAAACTGGCACCGACCCTGCCGATGGATGGCAACTTCCCGTATCTGCATGTGGAGCGCAAGTTCATGCACCTGGGCTTCCACATCTATGACGTCGGCTTCCAGAGCCCCAACGTCGAGGCGGCGCGCCCTCTGGTCTACGCCACCTCTTTCCTGCTGGTGACGGTGATCGTCGGCCTCAACCTGACGGCTATCGGTATTCGCAACCACCTGCGCGAGAAATTCCGGTCGCTGGAACATTGATAGGCCAGCCACCACAGAGACGGGCAGGGGACAGGTTCCTTGCCAGCCAAGCGTTCCGGCCGCGGGCGATGAGATTGCCCGCCGCCACCGACAGATTTTGAGGTAACAGATGATCAACGTAACGACCGCAGCGACCCAACACACCGCGACCGACCTGCTCAACCTGAGCCCGGAGCAGACCGCGCTGGAGGTGAAGGATCTCAACCTGTACTACGGCAGCAAACAGGCGCTGTTCAACGTCAACATGAAGATCCCCAAAGGTCAGGTAACCGCCTTTATCGGCCCCTCCGGCTGCGGTAAATCGACTCTGCTGCGCTGCATCAACCGGATGAACGATCTGGTGGAAATTTGCCGCATCGACGGCGAGATCCAGCTGCACGGTCAAAACATCTATGACAAGAGCGTCGATGTCTCCGCCCTGCGCCGCCGGGTGGGCATGGTGTTCCAGCGCCCCAACCCCTTCCCCAAGTCCATCTACGAGAACGTGGTCTACGGCCTGCGTCTGCAGGGGATCAACGATCGCCGCACCCTGGACGATGCCGCCGAGCGCTCTTTGCGCGGCGCGGCGCTGTGGGATGAGGTGAAGGATCGTCTGCACGACAACGCCTTCGGTCTTTCCGGTGGTCAGCAGCAGCGTCTGGTGATTGCCCGTGCCATCGCCATCGAGCCGGAAGTGCTGCTGCTCGATGAACCTACCTCGGCGCTTGACCCGATTTCCACCCTCACCATCGAGGAGTTGATCAACGAGCTCAAGAGCCAGTTCACCGTGGTGATCGTGACCCACAACATGCAGCAGGCGGCGCGGGTGTCGGATCAGACCGCCTTCATGTACATGGGCGAGCTTATCGAGTACTCGGATACCAACACCATCTTCACCACCCCGGCCAAGAAGAAGACCGAAGACTACATCACCGGTCGCTATGGTTAAGGAGAGGAGAGGATGAACCACCACAAACAGATTGGCAGTCAATTCAACGGCTAAGGCATAATCGGAGCATCAAGGATTATTTGTATGGACAATATGAACCTCAATAAACATATCTCCGGTCAGTTCAATGCCGAGCTCGAGAGTGTGCGCAACCAGGTGCTGGTGATGGGCGGCATGGTGGAGCAGCAGCTCACCGACGCCATCGCGGCGATCCACGATCAGGATCTGGAGGCGGCGCGCAAAATCGTGGCCAACGACCACAAGGTCAACGCCATGGAAGTGGCGATCGACGAGGAGTGCACCCGCATCATCGCCAAGCGCCAGCCGACCGCCTCCGACCTGCGACTGGTGATGGCCATCATCAAGACCATCACCGATCTGGAGCGCATTGGCGATGTGGCGGACAAGATCGCCCGCATGCTGACCGACAACGCCAACAAGCCGCAGCCGCCGCTGGTGTCGCTGGAGAACATGGGCCGCCGTACCATCAAGATGCTGCACGACGTGCTCGATGCCTTCGCCCGCATGGATCTGGATGCAGCGCTGGCGGTCTACAAGGAAGATGACAAGGTGGATCGGGAGTACGAGTCCATCATCCGCGAGCTGATGACCTACATGATGGAAGACCCGCGCACCATACCGCAGGTGCTCAACGTCCTGTGGGCGGCGCGGGCCATCGAGCGGGTGGGCGATCGCTGCCAGCACATCTGCGAGTACATCGTCTACTACGTCAAGGGCAAGGATGTGCGCCACACCAAGGCGGACGATCTGGGCACCCTGCTGGGCAAGGGCTAAACAGAAAGTGAATAAAAAGGCGCGTCAGGCGCCTTTTTTGTTGCATAACTGGTCGGAGTAAGATAAAGCCCCCAACTGGCTGTTTTCTGATAGAATACTCCCCCTGTGTGAGTCCCGGATGGACTCACGGTCCGGTCTCCCGGGCCCAGTTTGCCGTCTTGTGCTAAGGCGGGCGTAGCAATTAGGTTAATCATGAGTTTTGCCGATAGTTTGTTCTTTCTGATGCTGCTGGTTGGCGGCAGTGTGTTCTTCTCCCTCTCCGAGATCTCCCTCGCGGCCTCCCGCAAAATCAAATTGCAGGTGATGGCTGACGAAGGTAATCGTCAGGCCGAAAAGGTGCTGGCACTGCAGGCCCAGCCGGGCAATTTCTTTACCGTGGTACAGATTGGCCTCAATACCGTCGCCATTCTGGGCGGTATCTTGGGTGAGTCTGCCCTCAACCCCGCCATCAAGGGGATTGTCTCCGAGTTCTATCAGGGCCCCTGGCTTGGCGAGATCAGCTCCGGAGCGTCCTTCGTGTTCGTCACCGGTATGTTTATCCTGATCGCCGACTTGATGCCCAAGCGCCTCGCCATGATCATGCCCGAGCAGATCGCCGTGGTGGTGGTGCGTCCCATGCTCTTCTTTGTCACCGTGCTGATGCCGCTGGTGTGGATCTTCAACGGACTGGCCAACGCCCTGTTCCGCCTGATGCGGGTCTCCACCGTGCGCAACGACGAGATCACCTCGGACGATATCTATGCAGTGATGGATGCCGGTGCCGAAGCGGGGGTTATCCAGCGCGAGGAGCACCAGCTCATCGAGAACGTGTTCGAGCTGCAGTCCCTTGGCGTCACCTCCGCCATGACGGCCCGCGAGAGCCTCATCTACTTCACCCTGCAAGAGAGTGAAGAGAGCATCAAGGCCAAGATCGCCGAGCACCCGCACAACAAGTTTCTGGTCTGTGACCACAACCTCGACAGCATCAAGGGTTTTGTCGATGCCAAAGAGCTGCTGATCCGCGTCATCAGCGGTCAGAGCATTGATCTCATCGGTGGCAATCTGGTGCAGAACGTCATCATCATTCCCGATACCCTCAACCTCTATGAGGCGATGGAGTACTTCAAGAACCACAGAGGCGACTTTGCCGTGGTAATGAACGAGTACGCGCTGGTGGTGGGTATCGTCACCATGAACGACCTGATGAGTACCGTCATGGGCGAATGGGCCACTCACGTGGTGGAAGAGCAGATTGTGCAGCGTGACGAGAGTTCCTGGCTGGTGGACGGGGTGACCCCCATCTCCGACGTGATGCGTGCCTTCGATATCGAAGAGTTCCCGGACGATCAGAACTACGAGACCATCGCCGGTTTCATCATGTACATGCTGCGCAAGATCCCCAAACGAACCGATTCGGTCAAATATGCAGGTTACAAGTTCGAAGTGGTGGATATCGACAGCTACAAGATCGATCAGCTGCTGGTTACCCGGATTGAACCCGCCGTCGTTACCGACAAGCTTGCTCAGGATGCGTAAAAGGAGCTTTCAGGAGTCATGAAAATGCAGTCTCATTCCCGTGCGATCGCCTGTGTGGCGCTCGCTCTGGCACTCGGCGCTTGTAGCCAGAGTGCACCGCGCAAGGCAACCGTTACTGCCAAACCGGTGGCGACAAAGCCTGCCGTAGTTGTGCCGCAGCCGGATCCCGATGCGGTGGTGCAGAGCGCCGTGGCTGAGCCCAGCCCGGTGTTTGACGAGGAGTACCACGGGCCGGAGCAGGGATCGCTGGAGTCGGTGACCGCCCTGTTTGCCCGTGGCTACATCGAGTCGGCCATGCGTGAAACCATGCTGGCGGCGGTGAAGAATGACTATCCGCTGCTCGGTATGCGAGATGTGCGGCTGACCGATCCGGTCTACAAGTTCCTCACCTCTGCCCATGCCACCACCACGGCGCACGACTACCTCTATGCCGGTGTGCAGCGTCGCCTGGGCCGCCCGCTCAGCCCTGCCCAGTGGGAGCAGATCTGGCGCCGCTTGCCGCAGGATGGTCGGGTCTCCGACTGGGTAAAACAGATCAAGCGGGTACTGGCTGGACATTAAGTGGCCAGTTCACCATATCGCCACAAAAGGCCACCTTCGGGTGGCCTTTTGCATTTCTGCGTTTGTCTCGCCGTACGCATTCTGATTTCTGCTGATACGGATTGCCGTCAGTGGCACTTTGTTTTATCTTGTTTTGGCCATCTAAACATCTGAATGTTTTTATGGCTAAGGTGTCAGGTGCTTCACCCGGATGAAGCCGGACGATCTGCTGCGATTCTGCGCGAAACCGCAGATCAGCAAGACACATACGCAAATAACAAAGAGACACGACAGATGGAAACCAGGGAATTGTGGGTGCTGGATGGGGGCATGGGGCGCGAGTTGGCACGGCGGGGGGCTCCGTTTCGTCAGCCGGAGTGGTCGGCGCTGGCCTTGATGGAGGCGCCAGAGACGGTGCGTGACGTGCATCAGGCCTATGTGGCGAGCGGTGCCCGGGTCATCACCACCAACAGCTATGCGCTGGTGCCGTTTCATATCGGCGATGAGCGTTTCTTTGCCGAAGGGGAGGGGCTGGCAGCGCTGGCTGGCCAACTGGCCCGCGAGGTGGCTGACGAACAGAAGGGCGCCGTGCAGGTGGCGGGTTCCCTACCACCGCTGTTTGGCTCTTACCGCGCCGATCTGTTCAAGGCGGACAAGGTGAGCGAGCTGGCGACCCCGCTTATCCGGGCGCTATCCCCTCATGTGGATATCTGGCTGGCCGAGACCATGAGCCTGATCGCCGAGCCACAGGCCCTGAAAGCGCTGCTGCCGAAAGATGGCAAGCCGTTCTGGGTCTCCTTCACCCTGGAAGATGAGGCGCCGGGCAACGAGCCGCGACTGCGCTCCGGCGAGCGGGTGGCCGATGCGGTGACCGCGCTGGCATCGGCCGGGGTGGACGCCATCCTGTTCAACTGCTGTCAGCCCGAGGTTATTGAAGGGGCCCTCGAAGTTGCCCGCGCCCGCTTGCAGGCTGTGGGCCGCACCGATATTCGCCTCGGTGCCTATGCCAACGCCTTCCCGCCGCAACCCAAAGAGGCCACCGCCAACGATGGGTTGGATGAGATCCGCACCGATCTGGGGCCGCTGGATTACCTTGGCTGGGCCGAGCGCTGGCGTGCGGCCGGGGCGAATTTGATCGGCGGTTGCTGCGGTATCGGCCCCGAGCATATTCAGGCGCTGAGCAGCCGGTTGCGCTAAGGAGTCCCGATGAAAGAGAACAAGATTGGGCTCTGGTCTCTCACCGCGCTGGTGTTCAGCTCAATGGTGGGGGCAGGGATCTTCAGCCTGCCGCAGAATATGGCCGAGGTGGCTGGGGCACGCGCTGTGCTGATCGGCTGGGGCGTGACGGGGGTGGGCATAGTGGCGCTCGCCATGAGTTTTCTCTATCTGTCGCGGTTAAGGCCGGATCTCGATGGCGGCATCTACAGCTATGCCCGCGCCGGCTTTGGCGATCTGGTGGGTTTCTTCTCCGCATGGGGCTATTGGCTCTGTGCCACCATCGGCGTGGTGGGTTATCTGGTCATTGCCTTTGCGGCGCTGGGCAGTTTTATCGATACCCCCGAGCAGATCTGGTTTGGTGACGGCAATACCCTGGCGGCTTTTGTTGGCGAGTCCTGCATCCTCTGGGCGGTGCACCTGCTGGTGGCCCGTGGCGTGCAGCAGGCGGCGCTGTTTAATCTGGTGGCGACTCTGGCCAAGAGCCTGCCGCTGCTGCTGTTTATCCTGTTCGCCTGCTACTGGTTCGACCCGGTCACCTTCGCGGCGGATCAGCAGGGCAGCACTCTGGCGGTGCCGGTCTCCGAGCAGGTGCGCAACACCATGCTGATCACCCTCTGGGTCTTTACCGGCATCGAGGGGGCGGCGGTGCTGTCGGCCCGCGCCAGAAACCGGCGGGATGTAGGCACGGCCACCGTGCTTGGGGTCGTGTTGGCGCTGCTGCTCTATGTGCTTATCTCGGTGCTGGCGCTGGGGATATTGAGTCGCCCTGAACTCGCGGCCCTGCCCAACCCCTCCATGGCAGGGCTGATGGCCCAGATGACCGGTTCCTGGGGCAAGCTGCTGATAAGCATCGGTCTTATCGTCTCGGTGCTCGCCTCCTACGTGAGCTGGACGCTGTTCTCGGCCGAGGTACCCTTTAGCGCGGCCCGCCACGGCGCGTTTCCTGCCATCTTCCGGCGCCAGAACAGCAACGGCACTCCCATCGCATCGCTCTGGCTCACCAGCCTGACGGTGCAGACATGCCTGCTGCTGGTGTGGCTGCTCGGCAAGGGCTACACCAGCCTGCTGCTTATCTCCACCTCGATGATCCTGGTGCCCTACCTGCTGATCGGCCTGTTCCTGCTCAAGCTCTCGTTCCGCAGGAAGGGTGAGGGTGGGCAGGGCTTAGGCCTGATGCGGGCGGTGGCACTGGTGGCGAGCGGTTACGGATTCTGGCTGCTCTATGCCGCCGGGGTGGAGTATCTATTGCTCTCCTTGCTGCTCTACGGGCCGGGCTTGCTGTTGTTTCTCTACAGCCGCCGTCAGCTGGGTGCAGGTCTTTGCCTGAGCGGTCGCGAACGGCTGTTGGCCGGAGTGACCTTGCTAAGCCTGATCCCCGCCGTCTGGTCGTTTACCCATCTCTGATATCTAAGATGTGACTGACCATAAAAGAGAGCGCAACTGTGGCGCTCTCTTTGTTATCAGGGACTTGTTATCAGGGCCGGGAGTTGCTATTCGAGGTGAAGGCTTAGCGGCTGGCTGGCCCGGCCGGTTTGCCAAACAGCACGGCGAGTTTTTGTCGCCACGGCAGGCCACGGGCGTCACGCAGCATGTCGCGCCATTCGTGGAAGGTGAGGGTGAGGGGGTTGAAGCTGTGGATCGGTTTGGTGATGCCAAAGCAGCACGGCTCGGCAGGGTCCTCCTCGACAAAGGTACCAAACAGCCGATCCCAGATGATCAGCACCCCGGCGAAGTTGCGGTCGATGTACTTGGCGTTGCTGGCGTGGTGCACCCGGTGGTGGGAGGGGGTGTTGAAGACCCACTCCAGCCAGCCGAGCTTGCCCACCACTTGGGTGTGGACGAAGAACTGAAAGCCCAGGCTCAGCAACACGGTGGCGACCACCGCCTCGGGCGGGAAGCCGATGACAATCATCGGGATCCAGAACAGCCACATGCCGGAGATCGGATACATCAGGCTCTGGCGAAAGGCGGTGGAGAGATTGAGCCGCTCCGAACTGTGGTGCACCACATGGGAGGCCCACAGCCAGCGCACATGGTGGCTGGTGAAGTGGAACAGCCAGTAGCAGAGATCCTGCAGCAGGAAGAGCAGCAATACGCTCCAGAAATTCAGCTCGATATCGAACAGTCGCCAGCTCCAGAGGGTGTCATACAGATAAGCGATGGCAATGGCTGCCAGCGCATCGCCCCCCTGATGCATCAGGGCCAGGGTGGCATTGGCCAGCAGATCTTTCCACTGGTAGGTGGCGGTGGAAAAGGCCACCCCATGCTTGCGCAGATAGACCATCTCCCAGCCGACAAACGCCAGAAAGAGGGGGGATAGGTAGAGCAGGATCAGTTGCACATCCATGAGCCGGTATCCATTCAGAGCAATTGCTCTCCAGCATAAAGGATGAACGCAATATTTCATTAACATTTTCAGCGCGTGAGGACTGGTAATCGGGAGAGGGGGCTCAGCCTCCTCTCCCGTGGTACGGCACTGGTTACAGCACCTGACTCAGGAACTGGCGCAGGCGCGGGGAGGGGGGGGTGTCGAAAAACTCCGTTGGTTTCTCGTCTACCAGCAGTTCGCCACTCTCCATAAAGAGCACCCGATCCGCCACTTCCCGGGCAAAGCCCATCTCGTGGGTCACCACTACCATGGTCATCCCTTCGCGGGCCAGCCCCTTCATGACGTCCAGCACCTCCCCAACCATCTCGGGGTCGAGCGCACTGGTGGGCTCGTCGAAGAGCATGATGCGCGGCTGCATGGCGAGCGCCCTCGCGATGGCCACCCGCTGCTGCTGACCACCGGAGAGCTGGGAGGGGTAGCTGCCCGCCTTGGCCGAGAGCCCCACTTTGAGCAGCAGGGCCTTGGCGCGATCTTCGGCCTCCTTGCGTGACAGTCCCCGCACCTTTTGCGGGGCGAGGCAGATGTTCTCCAGCACAGTCAGGTGGGGAAAGAGGTTGAAGGACTGGAACACCATGCCCACCTCTTCCCGCAGCTTGTTGACATCGCCCGGCTGGGTCAGGCAGATGCCATCCACCACGATATCGCCGTCGTTGATGGTCTCCAGCTGGTTGAGGGTGCGCAGAAAGGTGGACTTGCCGGAGCCGCTGGGGCCGACGATCACCACCACTTCCCCTTCGGCGACCTCGGTGCTGACGTTTTTCAGGGCATGCACTTCGCTGCCGTAGAACTTCTCTACACCGGTCGCCTTGATGATGGGATCAATTGCTTTTCGCATATTTCACCTCGAGACGGCGCACCAGGAAGGAGAGGGTACCGGTCAGCACCAGATAGAGCAGGGCGACGGTGAACCACACCTCGAACGGGCTGAAGGTGGAGCTGACCACCTCGCGTCCTGCCTTGGTCAGGTCGGTGATGGAGATAACCGATACCAGCGAGGAGTCCTTGATCAGGTTGATGAACTGACCTGCCAGCGGCGGCAGCACCCGCTTGAACGCCTGCGGCAGGATGACGTAACGCATGGTCTGGGCCGAGGTGAGGCCCAGACTGCGCCCCGCCTCCATCTGCCCCTTGTGGATGGAGCTGATGCCGGCGCGCACGATCTCCGCCACATAGGCGCCGGTAAAGACGGCCAGTGCCGCGACCCCGGCAGTAAAGCGATCGAGGTTCAGCACTGTGCCGATAAAGAAGTAGACGATGAAGATCTGCACCAGCAGCGGGGTGCCGCGAATGAGCTCCACATAGGTGACGGCCAGATTGCGCAGGGCCGGGTTGGGGGAGAGTCGGGCCAGTCCGGCCAGGGTGCCGAGCAAAATGGCGAAGATACCCGCCACCAGCGAGAGCTTGATGGTCATCCAGACGCCCCAGGCGATGGGGCCGGCGGTCCAGCTCAGCTGGATATCGAGGGCATCACCACGAAAGACGGTATCCCCTTCGCTGACCTGCACACCGCTGGTCGCGATGGGTTGGCGCTGGTTGGGGTCGAGATCGTTTTGCAGGAACAGTTTGCCTTTCTCTGCGGCAGTGGTGCCGGCTACCACTGTGCCGTCAAACTCGGCGTAATTCTTCTGTTCGGCTTGATAGGCGATGTACTGGGGAATGCGTTCCCAGCGCCAGGTGTAGTCAACGGATTGCACCGCCTTGTAGATGCCGAACACGGCCACCAGCAGCATCAGCAAAAAGACGCCGTGCCAGAGTAGCGGGTTGGGCTGTTTTTCCATCTGTCTTGTCGGTTTGGGTGTGTGCACAGTCACAACCTCTTCTCGTTATTGTGTGGGGTGTTGCGAGAGGGGGCGGCAAGGCGCCCCCTTTTGAGGTTATTTGAGCTGACTCAGCCAGGCGTTGGATTCGAACCACTTCTTGTAGAGGCGGTCGTAGCTGCCGTCGCCCTTGATCTGGCGCAGGTAGTTGTTGAACCAGTTGAGGGTGTCCTGATCCCCTTTGCGGATGGCCCAGGCCAGCGGCTCGAAGGTGAACGGCTTGTCGAGGTGTACCACGGCGCCCTGGTTCTGGGAGGCGAAGATGGCGTTGTAGGGCAGGTCGTAGACGAAGGCATCGACCTTGCCGTTGATCACTTCCAGCTTGGCGTCATCCTGGGTCTCAAACTGCAGCAGGGTGGCTTTCGGGATGAGGCGCTTGACCGCCTGCTCGCCAGTAGTGCCGAGCTTGACCGCAATCTTGTATTTCGGGTCGTTGAGGTCGGTGAAGGATTTGATCTCGGCGGCCTTGTCCTTGCGCACAACGATGGTCTGCCCGACCACGATATAGGGCTCGGCAAAGTTGACGCGCAGGTTGCGCTGCGGGGTGACGGTCATGCCGCCCATGATGACGTCGAACTTGTTGGTCAAGAGCGCGGGAATGATACCGTCCCATGCGGTGTTGACGAACTCGACCTTCACGCCCATCTCTTTGGCGACCATCTTGGCGAGATCCACGTCAAAGCCGATGTATTGGCCCTGCTTGTTGGTCATCTCGAAAGGTTGATAGCCCGCATCAAAGCCAACCCGCAGCACGCCGCGTTCGAGCACGGCATCCAGGGTGGAAGTAGGGGCAGGGGTCGGGGCCGCCGTGGCGATCCCGCAAAACAGCAGGGTAGAAAGAATCAGTTTTTTGATCATAAGTGACGTCTCTGTCGGTGTTGTGTTCGGCCTTGAACCTGATCCCGTGCGACTCCGTGGCACAAGAGACTGCTGCATCCGGCAACAGGCAAGACAGGATGAATGTCTTGGGTCGGGGGAAAGCCCCATATGGGATGCTATGAATCGAAATTGAGCGAAAAATGTACCAAAAACCAATTGTGTCAGAATACTCAATAGGTTAGAGGTGCTTTTCGCTCACCGCTTCACTCATAAAATCACACGAAAACAACATATCTATCTAACGTGGCCGGTTCAAGCCCAAATTGTGTTCAATACCTTTTGTTACATATATGGGGTTCGCTTGTGGCTTGTTTTGTACTCTGGCTGTTTCAGTTCCTGCGGTGGTGCGATCCCGGCAGGGCAAGCAGGTCACAGAGACAGTAAACAATATGTTTTTATTGTGAAAATAGTCAGTCCCCTCTGGGTCTTGGCAAACGCTTCTCATATACTCAGTTACCTTCTGAAACTGGTTCTTGTATGGCGCTCTCACTGCTGCTGAAACTGGATGTGTTCACCCTGATGCTGATGGCGCTGGGTGGCTACAGTCTTGGCTTTATCACCCTCTCCATCATCTGGTCTACCCACAGGGAGATCCCCGGTATCGGTTACTGGTGGTGGTCTGCACTCTGTGCGCTGGTGGCCCAGACGCTCTTCTCATTGCAGGCATTTTTCCCCAGCCCATCTGGCATCTGGCTGGCCAACACCCTGATCACGCTCTGCATCGCGCTGATGCCGCTGGCGCTGCAGCGCTTTTTCGGCCAGCCCCCGAACTGGCGTGCAGGTGTGCTCTTCATGCTGGTCTATCTGCTGATCCTGAGCTGGTGCATTGTGAAGGGGGGGATGGAGTCCCGGGTGATGCTGGCTTGTCTGAGCTACATGGTGCTGGGGGCGGTGATCGTCTATCTGGTCTGGCGTCACGGCTATCCCTACTATTTGCCGGCGGTGATGGTCTTTACCGTGGTCAACATCCTGCTCTACGCCTTCTACCTGATGCGGCTCTGGTTCCTGTGGCAGGACAACGTGCAGATGCTGATGGATAAGAGCGGGGTCAATGTGCTGCCCTTCCTCTCCATGCTGATGGGGAGTTATCTCTCCACCTTCGGGGTGCTGCTGCTCTGTACCCAGTACCGGGCGCTGGCGCTGCACCAGCAGGCGAGTCACGACCCTCTCACCGGCCTGCTCAACCGGCGCGGCTTTATGGAGCAGCTGAAACAGCAAAAGTTGGGTGACGGCGGCGCGCTTGCCGTGCTCGACATCGATGATTTCAAGCAGATCAATGATATACATGGTCACGAGGTGGGTGATCGGGTACTGGCCGAGCTCGGCGCCTATCTGGGTTGCCAGCCCGATCTGGTGTGCAGCCGTTTCGGTGGCGAGGAGTTTGTGCTGCTCTTCTCGCAGCCCGGTGTGCTGGCCCTGCAACGCTGCGAGGGATTACTGGAGGCGGTCGCGAACCGCGACATGGGCGGCCTCTCCATCACGGTCAGCATGGGACTCTCCCACTGGCACGGGGAGTGGCACTTTGATCCCCTGTTCACTCAGGCCGACCATGCACTCTATTGCGCCAAGCGGCAGGGCAAGAACCGGGTCTGTCAGGCTGGCCGGGAGGCGTAACCTCCAGCCTGTCTGGCAATCATATTGTGTCGGCAGGTTGGGTGCGCGGTGCCTGCGCCTTGAGAAAGGGGAGCAGCAGCAGGGCCGAGACGCCCGCCGCCACCGAGATCACCACGAAGAAGCCGTTCCAGTGCCAGATCTCCATCACCTTGGCCAGCGGATAACCCGAAAGCGCCGCCCCCATGTAGGCAAACAGGCCGACAAAGCCGGTGGCCGCTCCCGCCGAGTTTTTGTGGGAGCACTCCGCTGCCGCCATGCCGATCAGCATCTGGGGGCCGAACACGAAAAAGCCGATGGTAAAGAAGCAGGCTGCCTGCATCACGTAGCTGAAGAAGGGCATCAGCCAGAGCGATCCCACCGCCAGCAGGATCCCCACCGCAAAGATGAGGTTCATCGGACCGCGGTTGCCGTTGAACAGCTTGTCCGATCCCCAACCCGCCACCAGTGCGCCGATAAAGCCCCCCACCTCGAACATGGAGATGGCCGAGTTGGCGCTCATCAGATTGAAGCCGCGCTGCTCGGTCATGTAGAGGTTGCCCCAGTCGTTGATGGCGGTGCGCACCACATAGACCAGCACGTAACAGCAGGCCAGCAGCCAGATATAGGGGTTGCCCAGCACGTATTTACGCAAGATCTGGCGATGGGAGAGCCCCGCATCCTGAGTCTGCTGGGCCAGCTCCATCGCATCCTTGCGCCACTCGCCCACCGACGGCAGCCCCATGGCAGCCGGGGTATCCCGCAGCCGCCAGCAGAGCAGCAGACCGGCCGCAATGGCGATAAGACCGGGCACTATCATGCCGTAGCGCCAGCCATGTTGCAGGGCCAGGGTGCTGACGATAAGGGGAATGAGCGCCCCGCCAGCGTTGTGGGCGGTGTTCCAGGCCGACCACCAGACACCCCGCTCACTGCGCGAATACCAGCTGGTGAGCAGCTTGGAGCAGGGGGGCCAACCCCAGCCCTGAAAGAAGGCGTTGGCCACCCAGAGGGCGGCAAACATCCAGAGAGCGGACGAGAGGCCGAACAGGATATTGATGACGCCGGTGGCCATCAGCCCGATCCCCATGAAGTAGCGCGGGTTGGCGCGGTCGCTGATGATGCCGGAGAAGAACTTGGAGCAGCCGTAGGTGATGTAGAACAGGGTCCAGAGCATGCCGATGTCGGACTTGTCCAGCATCCCGCTCGCCAGCATGTCCGGCATGGCGAAGTTGAAGCTTTTGCGGGTGAAGTAGAAGACCGCATAGCCCAGATACATGGTGAGCAGCAGATGCAGCCGCCAGTGACGATAGGTGGCGTCGATCTCGGCTTGCTCGCGGATCGGCGGTTGCGCCGGTGCGCTTCTCATAAAGCTCAGCATGGGGTTCCTCCCTGATGAAGGATGAGGTTACTCATGGCTCTCCTCCCGCTTGCGGCAGGGGAGATTGACTGTCAACTGGGTGCCGTGGACACAGGAGAGCTGCAAGGTGCCTCCCAGCGCCCGCACCCGCTCGCGAATACCGAGCAGGCCATAGCCCTGCGCCGCGCGGCTTTGCGGCAGGCCGCGACCATCATCCTCCAGCACCAGCTGCAGCTGTTCTTCACCGTGCCGCGTCCGGATCGTCACCGAGTGGGCGTTGGCATGTTTGACCACGTTGTTGAGCCCCTCCTGACAGACCCGAAACAGGGTGACCCGCTGGGCATCGGAGAGATCGCTGTCCGCCAGCTGCCACTCCAGCCGGGTGACGATGCCGTGGCGCTCCAGCTCCAGCTCTCTGAGCAGTGCCCGCACCGCCTGCTCCAGGGTCATGTCGTCGAGCTGGCGCGGGCGCAGGCGACCGAGCAGACCGCGCACCGCGTCGTAGATGCCAAGGGAGAGGGTATCGATCAGGGCGCTGCTCTGGCCCACCCCCGCATTGTCGGGGGCGAGGCGGCGCACTATGCCGGCCTGGGTACGAATGGCGGTGATGGTCTGGCCGATGTCGTCGTGCAGTTCGCGCGCCACCTCCTTGCGGATGCTCTCCTCGGTCTCCAGCAGCCGCTCGGTGAGTTGGCGATTGTGGGCAAGCTGGCGGGTCAGCGCCTGATTGAGCTCGCGCTGGCGCTGGATCCCGGCGCCCAGCAGCAGGCCAGTGAGACTCTGGGCCAGCAGGGAGAGCAGCAAATCGAGGGGGTGGTCATGCCAGGCCTGGCTTGCCAGCAGGGCGATGGTGTTCATCAGAGTGGCGAGCAGCGCCCCCTGCCAGCCGTAGCGCCACGCCATGGCGATGATGGGGATGGCCAGACAAAACGGGGTGAAGCGCACCAGCGAGTTGGGCAGCCCCAGCTGCAGCCAGAGGCTCAGCACGAACAACAGCAGATACCAGACCAGATGGCGAAAGCGCCAGTCTACCGGCTGATCCACCAGCGCAGGGCCGAGCGGCACCCAAGTGGCGCGGGTAAGGTAGTGCCAGATCAGCATGCAGGTGGAGGTGAGGGTGAGGCCGCCGGTGAGGGTGAGCAGCAGTGCCGAGAGGCCATCTTCCCCGGCCAGATGCCAGAGCAGTGCTTGCAGCAGCGCCGCCGTCGTGACGGTGGCGAGCAGCAGCAACAGTTGCTGCCAGTCGTTGCGTACCTGCTGGCGACGGGCAATCAGCAGCGGCAACAGAGTCAGCAGACTGCCTGCGACCAGCCACGGCCAGTGGGGCAACCCCACCTCCTGATTGAGCCAGTAGAGCAGCAGCCCTTCGCACAGCAGCAGCGGCGGCCAGTAGTGGCCGGGACTTTGCAGCAGCAAGCCGAGGCGCAGGCCGAAGGGGAACAGCAGCACCGCCAGCGCTGGGCCACCCGCCAGATGCAGGCTGATGCTCCACAGGCAAAACCAGCCGGCGGCAAAGATGAAGCAGGCCGCCAGCGCGATGGCGACATAGCTGGCAAGACGGTGGATCACCAGCTATCCAGCATGCGGTGGGCCAGCTCGACGTTGTTGCTGACCTTGAGCTTGTCCATCAGGTTGGCGCGGTGCACATGCACCGTCTTGGGGGAGAGGCCGAGTTGCTCGGCGATGCTCTTCACCTCCAGCCCCTGCGCCAGTAACTGGGCAATCTCCCGCTCCCGATTGGTGAGGGGATCCCGGCTGCTGCTGGCCAGCTTCTGGGCGATGTCGGGGGTGAGGTAGCAACCGCCGAGCGCGGCGGTGCGCACCGCGGCGATCAGCTCGTCCGGGCTGCAGCGTTTGGAGAGAAATCCCTTGGCACCGGTTTGCAGCGCCTGCTCGATGAGGGCGGGGCTGTCGTGTACCGAGAGCATCACCACCGCCAGACCGGAGGGGAGCTGCTTGAGCAGATCCAGTCCCGACTGGTCGGGCATCGAGATGTCGCAGACGCAGACCCGGGCGCCACTGCCGGGCAGGCCGGCCAGCGCCTCGCTGGCGGAGCCAAATTCGGCGACCACCTGCAGGTCGGGCTCCAGATTGAGCAGTTGGGCAAAACCGGAACGGACGATCTGGTGATCGTCGATGAGGGCAATGTTTATCATGATGTCAGCCTGAAATTCGGTGCGTCATGACCATGACGCGGCCAACAAGATACCTGCCCCCCGAGTCAGGCTCAAGGGGCGGGGGGGAATAGGGGAAAAATCGACCCGATAAGCAGGGGAAGCTTGATCGGGATCAGGCTATGCGGGCTGGCCTTCCGGGTTGGCCTTTCCGCAACCGGGATCAGCGGTGCAGCTCGCCGGCACGCTCTGGCTGGTAGACCACCTCAAGGATCTCCACCTCGATGGTGCGACCGGCCGGGCCCGGCCAAGCGATGCTGTCGCCCACTTTCAGACCAAGCAGGGCGCTGCCCACCGGTGCCAGCACCGAGATGTTGCTCTCGTCGCCCTTGGCATCGCGCGGGTAGACCAGGGTGAGGCAGAACTCGTTGCCGCTGCTCTGCATCTTGAAGCGTACCTTGCTGTTCATGGTGACGACATCGGGCGGCATGTCGGCCGGCTCGCGGATTTCGGCGCGATCCAGCTCCTCTTGCAGGGCAAGGTGTTGGGGATGGTTGCCGAGCAGTTGTTCAATCCGATCCAGATCAAGGCTGGAGATAACGAGATGCGGTTGTTTCATAAGATAATCCTTATCAATAGCTTACAGGGCCAAGCCCACTCACGCAGGCTGGCCATCACAAGGGTGTCGAGAGATCGAGAAAGTGCCATGCCCCCAAGCGACTCGCGGCCGAAGGAGCGAGGCGGGGGCTCAGCAGGGTGTGAGCTTGTGAGAGGAAATAGTGAATCTTTTCATGGGGCTACCATAACCATTCTGGACGGCTTTGGCAATTATCCTGACAAGTTTGTCAGGGTGCCTGGTAATCGTACTGCTTGATGATGCGGGCCAGACTGCCGTCATCGCGCATGGCGGCGATGGTGTCGCGCCAGCGTGTTGCCTCTTTGGCTGGAAAATGGGGACTGGCCGCCAGGTAGAGCGCAGCCTGTTTCAGCGTTTCGCCGCGAACCAGATCCGCCAGCGGCAAGCCTGCCTGCAGCTGGTTGTAGCGGGCGCTGTTCCAGGCCACTGCCCAGCCCTGAATACGGCCCCGAGCCAGCTTGCTGGCGTTGTTGACCTCTTCGGCCACCTCTTCCTGTTTGATCCGTTTGAACGGGAGCAGCAGGCTCTGGCCATAGGAGCTGCGCATCACGCCGATGGTGAGGCCGGGCAGTTCACCGGTTGTCAGCGGTTGGGGATGGTGCTGACGATGAGTCACCAGCACAAAGGCCTCGTCCAGCAAGGGGGTAATCCAGAGAAACAGTGGCTCGCGCTGGGGGCTTCTCACCGGCGGCACCAGCAGCACATCCTGCCGGTGCTGGGTCTGACTCAGGGCGCGAGCCAGCGGCATCAGCTCGATGGTCAGTGGCTCCTTGAGGCGACGGGCCGCCTCCTCCAGCACCTCGATGGCCATGCCGCTCGGGGCGCCCTGGTGAGAGCGGATCACGTAAGGGGGAATTTCGGCCGCGACCACCACCATGGCCCGGGCGTGAAAGGCTGGCAGGAGCGAGGTGCAGAGCAGCAGGAGCAAGGGGAGACGCATGGCAGACCTGATCCGGGATGAGTACACAGAGTGTAACATCCCGCAGAGACAAGTCAGCCCACTATGGAGCTTCATCTCAATCGAAGAAGTCCCGCAGATCGAGCGTTTGATACCCCTCCAGCTGCTGCCAGGGCAAATTCTTGGGCAGCGTTTTTAGGGTCACCTCCATCCGGTAGCTGCGATAGCCATCGAGGCTCGCCGACTCCACCACCAGCGGCAGCTGCCAGCGACTCGACCAGAGGATACGGGTGCGCTGGTTGCCCTCGCGTTTTTCATACCAGCGCGCCTGTTCGGGGGCGCTTTCATCGAGGGGGGTCATCTCCTGCAACAGGGCTGGGTTGATGAGGTGGCGGATCCGCGGCCAGTCTGGTTTGAAAGCCACATGACCGTACTCCTCCTCCGGTACCTCCACCAGCTGGTTGTGCCAGCTGTCGGCGTAGCGCAGTTGCAGCATGCCCTGCTGGTCGAGGGTTATCCAGCGCGCCGCCATCTGGTGGGTAAAGTGCTTGTGGCCCGGGGTGGCATCGTGGGTGGCGTGGTAGGCGCGGGCAAGGGGCAGCGGAATGAGCCGCTGGCTCCACACCTGATCGCCAACCCGCAGCCACTTCTCCTGCCACTGGCTCTCCTTGCTGATGCCGTCGCTGCTGGTCACCCTCTCCTGATAGCGGATGCGGGCGGCCAGATCGGGGACTTCATCGGCAAGGAGGGGAAATGAGAGGCTGCTGGCGAGCAGCCACAGCGGAAGTAAATATCGCATCATGGGGGATCGCTCGAACGAGCAGGGCCCGGCACCGCGCCGGGCCCTGCCGTTTACAGGCCGAGCGCCTCCTTCAGCTTGCCGAACACCCGGGTGTTATCCAGCGTCCCCTTGAAGCGAGTGCTGCCGGCGCCGTCGGCAAACAGCATGACATCGCCGCCGCCGTGGGTCTCTGAGCCGAGCTTGACCCCGGTCTCCTGCAGGTAGTCGTCCGCCATCACCTGATCGCTGGTGAGGGTGGGGCGCACGTCGGGGCGGTTGGGGCCGTTGCCGAACACCAGGGTTGTGAACGGCTTGCCATCCACGTCGTTCTGGGTCGAGCCATCGCCATTTTTCACCAGATCCAGCACCTTGTTGCCCTTGGCCGAGTAGCCGTTGATGGTCATGGTGTGGTCATGGTCGGCGGTGACCACGATCAGGGTATCTTTCAGGTCTACCTTGCCGAGCGCCGTTTTGACCGCGTCGTCCAGCGCCACCGCGTCGGTGAGCGAGCGCTTGGCATTGGTGCCGTGCAGGGCGTGATCGATGCGGCCCCCTTCCACCATCAGGAAGTAGCCCTGGCTGTTCTGGCTGAGCAGATCGATCGCCTTGGCGGTCATCTCGGAGAGCGACGGCTGGGTATTGGCCGCCCCCTTGGCGACGCGGTCCAGCTCGTAGTCGAGGTGGGATTTGGTGCTGAACAGGCCGATGAGCTTGCCGCTATCGACCTTGGCGAGATCGGTGCGGGTGGTGACGTAGCGATAGCCCCGGGCGGTCAGCTCGGCGGTAAGATCCCGCCCGTCGGCGCGGCCCCCCTTGTTGCTGGTGCTGTTGTAGGGCGTCCAGTGGTTGGCGCCGCCCCCCATCAGCACGTCGACCCCGTTCCCCAGAGCCTGGTTGAAGCCGGCGCCGCCCGGTACCGCCTGCGCGGCGATGGCATAGGCGGCATCCCGATGGCAGATGTGGGAGTAGGTGGCGGCCGGAGTGGCATGGGTTAGCTCGGTGGTAGTGACGGCACCCACCGACTTGCCCGCTGCTTTGGCCAGCTCGAGAATGGTGGACACCGGCTTGCCGTTGTCGCTGGCGCAGTTGTTGACGCCCTTGTTGCCGTTGGCGTCCTTGCCGGGGGCGACGGCTTTGGTGTCGCTACTCATGGCGATCACCTCGTTGTTCATCTTGACCCCGGTGGTATAGGCCGCCATGGAGGGGGCCGAGTCGGTGGTCTGGGCATCGTTGGAGAAGGTCTTGATGCGGGCACTGCGGGCCAGCTTCATTATCTCCAGATTGCCCTCTTCCCCCACCTTGTAGAGGCGGGTGGCGGTGAGTACGGTGGGGCCCATGCCGTCACCGATAAAGAGGATGACGTTCTTGGCATCGGCGGCCTGTGCCTGGGTCGCGCCACAGAGGGCGGCCAGCAGGGCCGTGCTGATCAGGGTTTTATGCAGGTTCTGCTTCATGGATTGGTTGGTGGCTCTTTTCATGGGAATGCTCCTTACAGCCCGGCCGCAGCCTTGACCTTGCCGAACACGGCGGTGTTGTCGAGTGAGCCGTGGAAGCTATCCGCTCCCCGGCCGATGGCGCCGAGGAAAACGTCGGTGCCGCCGTGGGTCTCGTTGCCGATTTCACCCACCTTGACCACCACCTCCTGGTGGTAGTCGTTGGCGGAGACGGTGGCGTCATCCAGCGGTGCCACGCTGCTGCGCGGCCCGTCCACCCGGTTGTAGCCGTTGCCAAAGCCGATGATGGTGTAGGGCATGCCGTCGGCATCCTTGCTCGGTTCACCAGTTTCGTAGTTCTTCACCAGCCCGAGCACCCCGGGGTTGTCGGCGGTGGTCTTACCGGTACGCTTGGCGTAGCCGTTGAGTACCAGGGTGTGGTCATGGTCGGCGGTGACCACGATCAGGGTGTTTTTCAGCTCGGGATCGGTTTTCTTCACCTCGTCGAGGGTCGCCTTGATGGCGTTGTCAAAGGCGAGGGTGTCCTGCAAGGCTCGCTTGGCGTTGGTGTCGTGCAGGGCGTGGTCGATGCGGCCCCCTTCCACCATCAGGAAATAACCCTGCTTCTTGTCTTTGAGCTGCTTGATGGCGGCCTGGGTCATCTGGGCCAGGGAGGGCTCGCTGGCGGGGCGGTCCAGGTCATATCTCATGTGGCTTGCACCAAACAGCCCCAGCAGCGGCTTGCCCGCGTCGGCCTTGTTCAGCTCGTCCAGATTGCTGGCAAACTGGTAACCCTTGGCCTGCATCTCGGAGATGAGGTTGCGGCCATCCTCGCGCTTGCCCTTGTCGGCTTTAGGCAGGAAGAAGCTGCTGCCGCCGCCGAGCACCACGTCCACCCCCCCTTTGAGGGCGCTGTTGTAACCGGCGCCACCGGGTACCAGCTGGGCGGCGATATCGGCTTCCAGATCCCGGTTGCAGAGGTGGGCATAGGTGGCAGCCGGGGTGGCGTGAGTCACCCGGGTGGTGGTGACCACCCCGGTACCGCGGCCGGCGGCCTTGGCCAGTTCCAGCAGGGTGGTGACCGGCTTGCCGGCGCTCTTGCTGCAGTTGCTCTCCTGAGTGGCGTTGCTGTCCATGCTGATAACGCCGTTGTTGCTCTTGACCCCGGTCATGTAGGCGGACATGGAGGGAGCCGAGTCGGTCACCTGAGAGTCGTGGGAGAAGGTCTTGATGAAGGCCGTCTCCGGCAGGGTATCGATGGTGAGGCTGCCCTCTTCACCGACACCGTAGATGCGGGCGGCGGTCAGGGTGTTGAGCCCCATGCCGTCGCCAAGGAAGAAGATCACGTTCCGGGCGCCAGAGCCGGGTTTGTTCTCCTGCGAGTTGTTTTTTGAGTTGCAGCCGGCGACCAGTGCGGCCCCCATCATCACTGCAACACCTGCCATTTTTTTCATCGAGTTTCGCTCCTTGTAAAACCTGAGCGCAGCCTAGAGGTCGCAGATGACACTTTTAGTGAGGGTGAATGACAATCCGGTGAAAGTGATATCTGAATGTGATGTTGTATCAATCACTTATCTATCAATAATCGGGCTCTGCAGCGCAGCCTGACAAGGCTGACAAACGGGAGGAAATCTGGCCGGTTTAGGGCTAGCTGGCTAGAATAGCCTGTCAAATCGGGGCGGGTGCAGGTAAAATGCGCCCCCTTGCGACGCCCTGCGTCCACCACCGCTCGCCGCTCGCTTCATTGCAAGCCCGCGCCCGCAGTCCCTAGATGAGAGTAACGGATATGTCCATCAACTGGTTCCCCGGTCACATGCACAAGGCCCGCAAAGAGATTGCCGAGGTCATGCCCCAGGTCGATGTCATCATCGAAATGCTCGACGCCCGCATCCCCTTCTCCAGCGAAAACCCGCTGGTGCCCGAGCTGCGTGGCGATACTCCGGTGATCAAGGTGCTCAACAAGGCGGATCTCGCTGACCCCGAGATCACCGAGCTGTGGGTGGCCCACATGGAAAAGGAGAAGGGGATCAAGGCGTTGCCCCTGACCCAGCAGGAGCCGGAGAAGATCAAGCAACTGCTGACCCTCTGCCACGAGATGCTGCCGGAGCGCAATCTGGAGCTGCGCGGCGTGCGCGCCATGATCATGGGCATTCCCAACGTGGGCAAATCCACACTGATCAACACCCTGGCGGGGCGCATCATCGCCCGCACCGGCAACGAGGCGGGGGTGACCAAGTCCCAGCAGCGGATCAAGCTCGACAACCACGTCATCCTGACCGATACCCCGGGTTTCTTGTGGCCCAAGCTCAACCCGCCCTCCTGCGGTTATCGGCTGGCCATCACGGCGGCCATCAAGGATACCGTTTATGACTACGCGGATATCGCCATGTTCGCCGCCGATTACTTCCTCAAGGCGTATCCGGAGCGGATCAAGGCGCGCTATCAGATTGAAGAGCTGCCCGAGACCGAGATCGAGCTGCTAGATCTGATCGCCCGCCAGCGCGGCTTTATGCGCAAGGGGGGGCTGGCGGATCTGCACAAGGCGTCCGAGATCCTGGTCAACGAATTCCGCTCGGGGATGCTGGGCCGTATCTCGCTGGAGACCCCGGAGATGGTGAGCGTCGAAATCGTGGAGGCCGATGCCGAGGCCGAGCAGAAGGCCAAAGAGAAGGCGGAGCGTGAAGAGGAGCGCCAGGCGCGGGCCCGTCGCAAGTACGCCAAGAAGCGTCAGCGCTAACCGGCATTGGGTTCGGTGTTAAAGAAGAGGCGGCCCACGGGGCCGCCTCTTCTGTTTATGGCCGCCAAAGCGAGACAAGGCAGCGCGAAGAGGTTGATTTTCAACTAGCCATATCCCGGTTTTATGGCCAAATCTCTCGTTAATCAAAAGGATACCGCTGGCGTTAAATGGGGGCATATCTCGCAGCAATCACTGCGTGCAACAAAACCTTGCGACTTGGCTATAGCGCCGATTGACAATGGATTTGGCAGTGGCATGATGCGCTCGCATTTTGACTCTCCTCACGGTTCTACCCATGACCACATACACCCGGCCAGTGCTGTTACTGCTCTGTGGCCTGTTGCTGCTGACCCTCTCCATCGCGGTGCTCAATACTCTGGTGCCGCTCTGGCTGGCCCATGACAATCTGCCGACCTGGCAGGTAGGCATGGTCGGCTCCTCCTATTTCAGCGGCAACCTGCTGGGGACCCTGCTGGCGGGCACCCTGATCAAGCGCTTTGGCTTCAACCGCAGTTACTACCTCTCCTCCGTTATCTTTGCCGCAGGTTGTGTCGGGCTCGGCATTACCCTCGGTTTCTGGAGCTGGCTCGCCTGGCGATTCATTGCCGGCATCGGCTGCGCCATGATCTGGGTGGTGGTGGAGAGCGCGCTGATGTGCAGCGGCAACGCGCACAATCGGGGGCGACTGCTGGCCGCCTACATGATGGTCTACTACCTGGGGACTGTGCTTGGGCAGCTGCTGGTCAGCAAGCTGCCGACCGGCCTGATGGACGTGCTGCCCTGGGCAACCGGACTGGTATTGGCGGCGATTCTGCCGCTCTTGTTCACCCGCATCGTCAGTGAGCACAGCGAAGCACAGGGAACGACCCGGGTCTGGCCGATGCTGCAGCTGCGTCAGGCGCGGCTCGGGGTCGATGGCTGCATCATCTCCGGCATCGTGCTGGGGTCGCTCTATGGCCTGATGCCGCTCTACCTCAATCATCAGGGGGTGAGCGATGGGGAGATCGGCTACTGGATGGCGGTGATGGTAAGTGCCGGCATCCTGGGGCAGTGGCCGGTCGGCCGTCTGGCGGATCGCTTCGGGCGTCTGCCGGTACTGCGGGTGCAGGTGATGGTGGTGATCCTGGGTTGCGCAGCCATGCTGGGCGGCGTGGCGATGGGGCCGGCCCTCTTTATCCTGGGCGCTGCCGGTTTTACCCTCTATCCGGTGGCCATGGCGTGGGCCTGCGAGAAGGTCGAACACCATCAGCTGGTGGCCATGAATCAGGCTCTGCTGCTGAGCTATACCATCGGCAGCCTGCTCGGCCCAGCCTATACTGCGCTCCTGATGCAGCACCTTTCGGATAACTTGCTCTTCATCATGATCGCCGGCGTGTCGCTTATCTATCTGCTGATGCTGCTGCGACCCATGGGGAAACATCCGACGCCGGTGGCCCACGCCTGAACGAGAGCGGCAGCAGGGCGACATCCTCGCTTCCCGATAAGGGATAAAGACGGCGCAATGAGGCGCGATATAACGCAGAGGCGGCCCCAGGGCCGCCTTGTTGCTGCCTGCAACGGTGGTTATCGGAGATTAACGGCTAGCCGTAACGCTTGTTCGCCTCTTCAAACAAGGACATATGCAGCGGGATCAGCTGCTGCCAGTCGCGCCGGTAGCCACCACCCGGTACTGCCGCAATGGGCAAGCCGTGCTGCCGGGCGCAGTCAAATACCATGGCATCGCGCAGGCGTACCCCCTCATCGCTCAAGGCGAGATAGCCAAGCTCGTCGCCCCGGTGTACGTCCACGCCAGCCTGATAGAGGATGAGGTCAGGGGTGTAGAGCCGCAGCGCCAGGTTGAGCGCCTCCGCCAGCGTGGTGAGGTAGGCATCGTCCTGCATGCCGCTTGGCAGGGCGAAATCCATGTGGGAGGCGGGTTTGTGACGGGGGAAGTTGTGCTCCCCGTGCAGGGATAGGGTGATAATATCGCGCCGCCCTTGGCACAGGGCGGCACTGCCATCCCCTTGATGGACATCGAGATCGATGATCAGTACCTGCTCGCAGCGCCCTTCGTCCAGGCAGGTCTGGGCGGCGATCACCAGATCGTTGAAGAGACAAAAGCCGCTGCCAATATTCCGGTGGGCGTGGTGATAGCCACCGGAGATCTGCAGGCCGCAACCCTGCTCCAGGGCGTTGCGGCTGGCGGCAATGGTGGCACCCACCGAGCGCAAGGTGCGTTCAATCAGCAAGGGAGACCAGGGAAAACCAAGTTGACGGATGGCGCTCGCATCGAGGGTGCCGGTGAGGGCCGCCTCCACATAGGCTGCATCATGCACTCTCTCTATCTGCGCACGACTGGCGGGCGCGGCCTCTGCCAGCGGATAACCGAGGCTGTCCAGCTGCTCAAACAGCGCCTGATACTTGGCCAGCGGGAAGCGATGGTGCTCTGGCAGGGCCAGGGCAGAGTAGAGGGGGTGATAGAAGATGCACAGTGACATGACGGCAGGGCCTTTGCAGATATGAAAAAGGGGAGCCTGGCTCCCCTTGTCTCTCCCGGCGATGCGGGATGGATCATCCAATTACTGCTGCTGGATAACCCAGATCTGGAACGCTTTGCGGGTCTCCGCATCGGCCTTGTTGTACCAGTTTTGCAGCTGGGTCAGGGCTTCCGGGTTGCTCTCGGCCTTGTTCGGAGCGGCCTGAACCGGTGCACTGGCCGCGGCCATGACGGCAGCAGAGGAGATGGCGACAGTCTTGGGCTGGTTGAATGCCTTGCCCATGTTGATCAGCTCTTGCTGGTAGTCACGAGTCAGCTGGAAGCCTTCAACTTTCGGCATCACGAACTGCTCGCTGGCCAGGGTCTGACCGCTGGCGGCGTCTTTCAGAGCAACTTTCTGATCCTTGACGAACTGCTTGGCTTCCATTTCATTGCGGGGCTTTTTGAAGTCCAGCACCAGCTTCTGGTTGTCGGCGGCAGTAAAGTTGAGCACCAGTGGTTCGGCAGTTACCAGCTTGATGTCGTTGCGGCTGGAGTAGTTCCCTTCAAAAGCAACAACCAGCTGATGCTTGCCAGCGCTGAGCGGGAAAGTGCTGGTTTTGTCGAGCAGCTTGGGATTGATAGGTTGGCCGTCGATCAGCTGGGCAACATAAGGGGCACTTACTTCGACCTGGGTATTGGCCAGGGCGCTACCCGCAAACAACAGACCAGCCAGTGCCGGTACCAGAACAGTCAGTTTCATTTCATCTCCTTGAACAGTCAGACGATTGCCTGCTGAAAACAGGGGCTCATTTTTACAGGTTTGGCCCACTGCGGCAATTGCTCTTTGAGGTGGTCAAAATAGGCTCTGTTACCATCTTCTTTCTCATTAGCGTTGAGCGGCTCCGCGATTCAGGAGTGTCATTCAATACGCCGTTTGAACGGGGGCAGGGCATCGAGCAGCCCCTTGCCATAGCGTTTGGTCAGCAGGCGGCGATCGAGAATGGTGACCCGTCCCCGATCGGCCTCCTTGCGGATCAGGCGACCACAAGCCTGAATAAGCTTGCGCGATGCTTCCGGCACCGTCAGTTGCAAAAAGGGATTACCGCCCCGCTTCTCGACCCACTCGGCAGTGGCCTCTTCCACCGGCGAGTTGGGCACCGCAAACGGCAGCTTGGTGATGACCAGGTTGGTGAGGTAGTGACCGGGCAGATCCAGCCCCTCGGAAAAGCTGCCGGTACCGAACAGAATGCTGGCCTGGCCGCCGTCGCACTTCTGCTTGTGCAGGGTGAGCAGGGCGTTGCGGGAGGCCTCGCCTTGTACCAGCAAAGAGAGCCCCTTTGCCCTGAGGCCAACGGCTACTTCGTTCATCTGTCGGTAGGAGGAGAAGAGCACCAGACTTGCCTCTTTACCCGCCAGCAGGCGTGGCAGAGCGCTAATCAGCTCGTCGGTAAAGGCTGGGGAGTTGGGCTCATGGGCCATCTTGGGCAGATAGAGTTCGGCCTTCTGGTAATCAAAGGGGGAACGCAGGCGCAGATAGCGGGTGCCGTCGTGCTCCTTCAAACCCACCTGGTGGCGAAAATAGCTGAAAGAGGAGAGGGCGGTCAGGGTGGCCGAGACCAGCACTGCGCCCAGACACTTGGACCAGAGCCACTCTTCCAGCAGATAACCCACCTCGATGGGGGAGGCATGCAGCCAGATGTCGCCATCGTCACTCTTGGCCATCCAGCGGGCGAGCGGCGTCTTCCCCTCGGGAATATGGCGCCCCAACATCTCCCACAGGGCACAGAAGCTTTCCAGCCGCTGCAGATGAAAACCGCTCTCGGCCAGCAGCGGCTCGGCCTCTTTGCGGCGGATCTCGCCATCTTTCAGGGCTTCACCGATGGCTGCCTGCATTCTGTCCAGAGCTCGCAGCGCCTTCTTGCTCGACTCCTTGAGATTTTCCGCCAGCATCGGCAGCGGGTCTGGCAACACCCCTTCGCCAAAACGGTAGTGCATCTCGCTGCCAAACAGCCGGTCATTACTGGCGAGCCACTGTTCCACCGCCTTGAGGTCGGGTTGGATGGATGCGAGGGCATCCTGCAACTTCAATTGCGGGTCGATAAGGCTCTCTTTATTGAGCGTTCGAGTCAGCTTGCCGGCACTTTGCACCAGTTTTTCCAGCCAGCGGCGGGAGCCTTTGACGCTGGCCGAGGCGGCGCCGTGATCCCGGGCAATGGTGGGCAAATGGTGGGCTTCGTCCAGCACATAGATGCACTCGTCGGGTGGCGGCAGGATGATGCCGCCACCCATGGTGAGGTCAGAGAGCAGCAATGCATGGTTGACCACCAGCACGTCGGCTGCATCCATGTCGTTGCGGGCACGGTGGAAGGGGCAGTGTTGATGGTGAGTCAGGGCCTTGTTGCAGGTGTGGCGATCGGCGGCGATACGATCCCAACACAGGTCAGGAATGGGTTTGGGCCAGTTGTCCCGATCACCATCCCACTTGCCTTCGGTGTAGGCCTGCCAAAGTGCCTGATAGCAGGCTTTGTCATCATCTGACGGCTTGTGTTTGCTCAGGGCGCCGAAGTCGAATTCGAAGTTGGCCATTTCGCTACCGCTTGCAGCCTGCTCCAGCAGATGTTCGCAACAGTAGCGCTGGCGCCCCTTGACCAGCATAAAGCGAAACGGCAACTCGCTGTGGCGGTGATAGAAGGGGAGATCCTTGTGGATCAGCTGCTCCTGCAATGCCACGGTGGCGGTGGAGATCACCAGCTTTTTCTGGGTCAATCTCGCGACAGGGATCGCTCCCTGAGCATAGGAGAGGGACTTGCCGATACCGGTGCCCGCCTCGGCCACCAGAATACGGCGCTGTTTGTCATACTCCCCGGTCAGCGTCTTGGCTATCTCGGCAACCAGAAAATTCTGCTCTTTACGCGGCACAAAACCGGGCAAGCCATCCGAAATCTGGCGGTAGGTTTGACGAATAGTGGCTTTGAGGCGAGTTGACAGCATAAAGAGGAGGCCAGTTTGGTTGTTGCGCGGGGAAAGGCTAAGGATACCCGTATCCCCTTGTCGGGGTCGAGGGGCGCTCTTTTATCACCCTCATTTCGCACTGGTCTGATGAGGTTGGTTGTTTATCAGGGAGTTAGCTGCAATTACCTAAAAAACAGGCTGTGTAAGTATAAAAAAACAGCAAAAAGCGTTGTAAACGTTTTCCTTTGATGGGCGGACAATGTGAGAGCTGGCTCACATTTCTGCCTCGGTGACTATGCTTTTCATAAAAAGTTCCAAGTTTTTTCGTTGCGGTTGTGAAAACCCGGTGCTAGTCTCGCCGTCATAGTGATGCAAAGTACATCGCTAACACAGGGAATAACAAAGACTTAGTGTTTAATTACAGTAGGCATTGGAAACTATGAAAAAGACAATTCTGGCTATTGCTATCCCGGCTCTGTTTGCATCCGCAGCCAACGCTGCCGTTGTTTATGACAAAGACGGTGTGACTTTCGACGTATACGGCCGTGTACAGGCTAACTACTACGGCGATCACAACAAATCTGTTGCTGCTACCGACGATTCCGTGGGGATTGTTAACGGTCAGCCAGGAATTAAACCGGGTACTCCTGCTCATTACGAGGACGTTGACGGTGAGCTGATTGGTTCTTCCCGTCTGGGTTGGTCTGGTAAAATCGCCCTGAACAACACCTGGGCTGCTATTGCCAAGACCGAGTGGCAAGTTTCTGCTGAAAACTCCGACAACAAGTTCAACTCCCGTCACGTCTATGTCGGCTTCGACGGCACTCAGTACGGTAAGGTCATCTTCGGTCAGACCGATACTGCTTTCTACGACGTTCTGGAACCGACCGATATCTTCAACGAGTGGGGCGATGCCGGTAACTTCTACGACGGTCGTCAAGAAGGCCAGATCATTTACGCCAACGCTATCGGTGGCTTCAAAGGCAAGCTGTCTTATCAGACCAACGATGATAAAGCTGTTGTTGTTACTGACGTAGGTCAAAGCATCAAAGAGAAAACCGCATACGGTGACAACGTTAAGCGTAACTACGGTTATGCAGCTGCTGCCGGCTACGACTTTGACTTCGGTCTGGGCTTCAACGCAGGTTATGCCTACTCCGACCTGGAAAACACTGTAAGTGGCACCACCGGTGACAAGAAAGAGTGGGCTCTGGGCGCTCACTATGCCATCAACGGTTTCTACTTCGCCGGTATGTATACCGAAGGCGACCTGAAGTACTCTTCAGCGACCGCTGGCGACAAAGACAAAGGCCGTGGTTATGAACTGGCTGCGTCCTACAACGTAGACGCCTGGACCTTCCTGGCTGGCTACAACTTTAAAGAGTCCAAAGTCAAAGCTAACACTGCCGGTTCCAACTACAAGGATCTGGTTGACGAAACTCTGCTGGGTGTTCAGTACTCTTTCACTCCGAAGCTGAAAGCTTACACCGAGTACAAAATCCAGAGCATCGAGAAGCTGGACGACGAGTGGACTGTTGCTCTGCAGTACAACTTCTAATAAGAAGTTGCTGACAAGCGATATCCAAGCTTGAGTCTTTGACCAAGCGATAAAATGGCCGGATTGATATCCGGCCATTTTCTTTTTGGCGTCTTGCTGTCTTGATAGTGATTGGATGAGCGGCTGGGTAAGCAGCATAGCTGTCCCGGTTGTCAAAGCTGTGGTTACGATTAATCTCTCCTGCTTCTGCTTCTGCTTCTGCTTCTGCTTCTGCTTCTGCTTCTGCTTCTGCTTCTGCTTCTGCTTCTGCTCCTCATAAATACCTTCAGGCTAACAGGCGCTACGGTTCTGTTAAGTGAACAGCCCGAATTCGGGCGCAGCCTCTGCCCGGTGGACAATGGCAGCGCGAGGAGTTGGGGGAGGAATATATGTGCGGTATAAACAAAAATTTGGTCATTTGGTGAAAATACATAAATTAAATTTATGGCGACCTTCTTGGCCTGTTGACGGGGTGTGGAGCATTGCGTTCAACGTTGTGAGGGATATGGCCGACTTTAAAGGGTTGTCTGATTGAGAATCTGTTGGACGGACGTCAGAGCTTTCGTGTGTCTGCTGTGGTTTTAGGCCTCTGCTGCTGTATGGCAGAAGAAGGCAATAGCCAATATGGCTGATTTGACCTGTGGCTTGGCTGTTCGGTTGTATTGCAGCTCGATCTTTAATTGCCGATTGCCGATTGCCGATTGCCGATTGCCGATTGCCGATTGCCGATTGCCGATTGCCGATTGCCG
>NZ_JRGM01000133.1 GCF_000764665.1 Aeromonas lacus
GCATTGCACCTCTACTACCTTTTTGCCATCCCTCTCTTGCCACCACACTCCCTGCCCAAACAGGCGGTGCAATTCACTTTGTTCATTGCACCCTACGGTGCGCCCATGGCTGTGGTTTTCTCGCCCGTGGTGGTGAGCTGTCTGGCACCGGTGGTGCAACTCATTTCTCCAGCTTGCTCTGCTCACGCCTCCCCAGCGTCCTCCCTTACTTCCCGCCAGCGGGGCCATTTCTGTGCGTTGGCTCACATCCCGCCACCATTTTTCACCTCACAAATTTACAGAAAGAGCGCTCCCATCTGCTGAGTGAAAACTCACCATACGGCCAAGGCTCTGAATCATGCACAAACACAACAAATTGATTTTAATCATCAATAAAAATATGAGCGATTCAATCCGCCCCCATTTCAGCCGCTATTCAGCTTTGCGATCAGGGTCACACTCGTGGTTGTAGCACACAAAAATCCAGTTATTCGCACATTTATCCGATAGGGTGGCCTCTCTCCCGGCGCGATAATAGTCAGGTCAAATTTGCCTGTATGCCGTACCAACCGGGGCGGCATGCCAACAGGTTCCATCACTGGAGCGGGGAGAGCACCATGATCACCACACTGATCAATGAACATCTGATCAATCTCGATTTAAAAGCGACGCGCAAAGAAGAGGTCTTCACCGAGATGGCCCGCCTGCTGGCGTCGCAAGGCAAGGTCAGCGACGAGCAGGCCTTTATCAAGGATCTGTGGGCCCGCGAAGAGCTGGGCAACACCGGTTTTGAGGAGGGCGTGGCCCTGCCCCACGCCAAGAGCGCGGCGGTTCGCAACCCGGCGGTCGCCATCGGCATCAGCCGCAACGGCATCGACTACGGCGCCGAAGATGGCAAGCCGTCCCATCTCTTTTTCATGATTGCCTCCCCCGATGGTGGCGCCAACCACCATATCGAGGTGCTGGCCGAGCTCTCCGCCAAGCTGATCGAAGAGGGCTTTATCGACGCGCTGCTGGCAGCTAAAACCCCGGCCGCCGCGCTGGCGCTGCTGCTTGAGCGCAAAGAGGAGCAAAGCGTTGCCCCGACCACCAGCAAGGGCTTCATTATCGGTGTCACCGGCTGCCCGGCTGGTATCGCTCACACCTATCTGGCGGCCGAGTCGCTGGAGCGCGCCGCCCGTGAGCTGGGTTACGAGGTGAAGGTGGAGACCAACGGCTCCATCGGCGTCAAGAACAGCCCGACTGCGGACGAGATTGCCCGCGCCAGCGCCATCGTGGTTGCCTGTGACAAGCAGGTGGACATGGCCCGCTTCGCTGGCAAGCCGATTATCAAGACTGGCGTGAAGGCCCCCATCAAGGATGGCAAGGGTCTGATCGAGCAGGCACTGAAAGCCCCGGCCTATGTGGCTGGCAAAGAAGACAAGAAGGGTGAAGAGAAGAGCGCGGGCGGCAGTTCCGATCTCTACCGCTACCTGATGAACGGCGTCTCTCACATGATCCCGTTCGTGGTGACCGGCGGTCTGTTGATTGCGCTGGCACTGGCCATCGGCGGCAACCCGACCCCGAGCGGCATGCAGATCCCGGAAGGGAGCATGTGGAACCAGATCCTCAACGTGGGTGTGGCCGCCTTTACCCTGATGATCCCCATTCTGGCGGGCTATATCGCCTACGCCATCGGTGACCGTCCGGCACTGGCCCCGGGCTTTATCGGCGGCTGGATCGCCAACAACGGCAGCTTCTACGGCGCTGATGCCGGTACCGGCTTTATCGGTGCCATCATTGCGGGCCTGTTGGTCGGCTATCTGGTGCGCTGGATTGCCACCCGTCAGTACCACAAGATGGTGCAACCGCTGGTGCCGATCCTGATCGCCCCCATCGTCGGCTCCCTGTTTATCGCTGCGGTATTCATCTTCATCATCGGCGCTCCCATTGCCGACATGATGACTGGCCTCAACGCCATGCTGCTCTCCATGAGCGGTGGCAGTCTGGTGCTGCTGGGTATCGTGCTCGGTGGTATGGCCGGCTTTGATATGGGTGGCCCGGTCAACAAGGTGGCGTTCCTCTTCTCCGTCGGCATGATCGCCTCCGGTCAGACCCAGTTTATGGGTGCCATGGCTTGCGCCATCCCGGCCGCGCCCCTTGGCATGTCGCTGGCTACCGTGCTCGGTCGCAAGCTCGGCATCTTCGACGAGTCTGAAATCGAAGCGGGCAAAGCCGCCGGTGCCATGGGTCTGGTGGGTATCTCCGAAGGTGCGATTCCGTTCGCCGCCCGTGACCCGCTGGCCGTGATTCCGGCTAACGTGCTGGGCAGCATGACCGCCGCCGTGATGGCCTTCCTGTTCGGCATCACCAACAGCGTTGCCCACGGTGGCCCCATCGTGGCCCTGCTGGGTGCCGTCAACAAGCCGCTGCTGGCCCTGCTCTGCATGGTCTGCGGTGCCATCGTCACCGGCGTGGTCGCGGTTGCCCTGAAAAAGCTGCGGGTAAAAAAGAGTGACGAGGTGAGCCTGGCCAAGGCAGCCTGAGTTCCTCCTTCCCGAACCACTCACGCTCGCAAACCGTAACAATGAGGCCACCCCAGGGTGGCCTCTGCTTTTTCCTTGTCTTTTTCTTTGTCGGCCTCAGCGCCTTCTCTTGGCGCGCAAGCAGCGCCTCGTTTCCCGCGCCATTTCCTCTCCTCCCACCCGGATACAGGTGGAAATATCGCCAATCTTGGGTCAGCTCTGTGATTGCACTCACGCTTTGCCCGCGAAATCGCAAAAACTAGGAAATTTTCCTAATTGCCCTAGGGATGGCTCTCAAGCCATTTTTTCCGCCCCTGATTAGAGTCACCCCACCTGATGTCGTGACCCGCACCACGACGGGCGAAATGCCCCGTCCTTCGGCAGCGGGCCCGGGTTTACACGGGCAGAAGCAGGCCAGCTGGCCCCCCTTTTGCCCCCTTTCCGTGGCGTGACCTCCCATAACTGCACAACAACGCAAGGGGCGCGGCGGAATAGCGTCTATCTCGCAGAGGATGAACGAAAATGTTGAAATTTCTTGAACAGGTCCGGGTCCCCACCCTCGACCTGCCGGTAGAAGCCCGGCGCAAACTCTGGTTCAAGCCGTTTATGCAATCCTATCTGGTTGTATTTATTGGCTATCTGACCATGTATCTGATCCGCAAGAACTTCAACATTGCGCAGAATGACATGATCCAGTCCTACGGTCTCTCCATGACCGAGCTCGGCATGATCGGCCTTGGCTTCTCCATCACCTACGGGGTGGGCAAGACCATCGTCTCCTACTACGCCGACGGCAAGAACACCAAGCAGTTCCTGCCGCTGATGCTGATCCTCTCCGCTCTGTGCATGCTGGGCTTCAGTGCCAGCATGGGCGGCACCGGCTTCAGCCTCTACTTCATGATCTTCTTCTACGCCCTGAGCGGCTTCTTCCAGAGCTGTGGCGGCTCCTGCAGCTACTCCACCATCACCAAGTGGACTCCCCGCAACAAGCGCGGCACCTATCTGGGCATGTGGAACCTCTCCCACAACGTGGGCGGTGCCGGTGCGGCCGGTGTGGCGCTGTTCGGTGCCAACTACCTGTTTGATGGCCACGTGCTCGGCATGTTCATCTTTCCCTCCATCATTGCGCTGATCGTCGGCTTTATCGGCCTGCGCTTTGGTAGCGATTCGCCGGAAGCCTACGGCCTTGGCAAGGTGGAAGAGCTGTTTGACGAAGTGGCGAGTGAAGAGGATATCGCCACCGAGGAGCAGAAGCTGACCAAGGGTCAGATCTTCGTCAAGTACGTGCTGCTGAACAAGGTGATCTGGCTGCTCTGCTTTGCCAACATCTTCCTCTACGTGGTGCGTATCGGTATCGACCAATGGTCCACCGTCTATGCCCACCAGGAGCTGGGCTTCTCCAAAGACGTTGCCATTCAGGGCTTTACCTTCTTTGAAGTGGGCGCTCTGGTCGGCACCCTGATGTGGGGCTACCTCTCCGATCTGGCCAACGGCCGTCGTGGTCTGGTGGCTTGCGTGGCACTGGCGCTCATCATCGCCACCCTGGGTCTCTACCAACACGCCACCACCCAGTTCATGTTCCTGGGCTCCCTGTTCACCCTGGGCTTCCTGGTGTTTGGTCCGCAGCTGCTGATCGGCGTGGCCGCCGTGGGCTTCGTACCCAAGCAGGGCATCAGCGTGGCCGATGGCGTCAAGGGCACCTTCGCCTACCTCATCGGTGACAGCTTCGCCAAGCTGGGTCTGGGCATGATTGCCGATGGCACCCCCATCTTCGGCCTGACCGGCTGGAGCGGCACCTTCGCGGCGCTGGACATGGCAGCAGCCGCCTGTCTGGTACTGATGGCCTGCGTGGCGATTGCCGAAGAGCGCAAGATCCGCCGCATCAAGCGCGAGCTGAAAGCCGCCGAACTGGCAACCCAGACCGCCTGATAGCCATAACAACAGACGCAGATTGTTCAGGGCTACCCACACGGGTAGCCCTTTTTGTTTAGCCAAACTAAATACTCAAGTGGCCCTTTTCCGCCATTTTTGTGGCCCAAAGCCCTATCGAGATCCCACTTTTGGCCGGGGCTTTTGGCAAAAAATCCCCGCCGGCGTTATCTTGTTGGCCCCCCGTTTCGCACAGTTCAGAGCCAATGAAGATCATTGCCGTCACCGCCTGCCCGACCGGCATCGCCCACACCTATATGGCAGCCGAAGCGCTGCAAAAAGCCGCCGCCGCCCTCGGCCTCAAGATCAAGGTCGAAACCCAGGGCGCCATGGGGATGGAGAACTCCCTCACCGCCCGCGACATCGCCAGCGCCGATCTGGTGCTGATCGCCTCCGACATCGACATCGAGCAGAAGGAGCGTTTCCTCGGCTGCCATATCCATCGGGTGAGCCTCGAAACCGTGTTGCTCGATGCGCAGGCGGTGCTGAGATCACTGCCCCGGCCCAGCTGATGCTAAGCCGCGAGATCACCTTCTACTGCCATCAGGGGATGAGCATTGCCCGCACCAAACAGCTGAGCCGGCTGGCGGGGATGTTCAAATCCTGCATTCGCTGCGCCAACCTCACCCGGCGCCAGACGGTTATCGCCAGCAATCAGCTCTCCCTGCTCACCCTCGCCACCCAGCCCGGCGATCTCTGCCAGCTGCAGATCGAGGGCAACGATGCCGAGCTGGCCCATATGGCCTTCACCTGCTGGTGCGGTGAGCTGGGTCAGCCGCTGGTGCGCCCCGCCAGCGCCGCGCTGGCCGAGCTGCGTCTGGCAAGCGCCCTGCCCGACTACCACTTCGCCCTGCGCCAGCTGGCTCACAGTCCCGTCCCCCTGACCAAGAGCGAGGCGCTCGAACACCTGATCGACCTGCTGCCCGCCGAGCTGATCAGCAACAGAGCCGCGCTGGAGGAGGCGATCAGTCGGCGCGAGCAGGTCGCCGCCACCATCATCTGCCCAGGCCTCGCCATGCCCCATGTGCTCTGCGAGGGGATAAGCCAGCCCGCCCTGAGCCTGCTCAGCAGCCCGGCCCCCATCGAGTGGGGCTCGCAGCTCGGGCCGGTGCAGACCATCATCCTGCTGGCGGTGCCGACCGGCTGCGGGCGCGACACCCTGCTCCCCCTCACCCGGCTGGCCCGCGCCCTGATGGACGACGTGATAAGCGGCGCCCTGCTGCAGGCGAGCTCGGCCTCCGCCAGACAAGCGATCGTGATTGAAAACCTGCTAGGTTGACCCTCGGCCGGAAGCCGCCTATTTTCCCGAGATCTCTTTACCCCCCTCCCATTCATCCTGCCGTCAGCCCCCTGTGGTACACTCGCTGCCATTCCCACTTGCCAATCCGCTATCCGATGAAATCTGCCCGCTCCCGACTCTCGCTGCCAAACCGTCCCGCCCGCGATGGCGCCCCCCGCTCTGCTGCCCGGCCAGCCGAATCCCGCCACGTTGCGGCGCGCAAGCCGGAGCTGGCCCCCGAAGATCGCAAGCTGCTCCTGCTGAACAAGCCCTACATGGTGCTCTGCCAGTTCACCGACGAGGCGGGCCGCGAGACCCTCAAGGATTACATCAAAGAGCCCGGCATCTACGCTGCTGGCCGACTTGACCGTGACAGCGAGGGGCTGTTGCTGCTCACCAACGATGGCAAGCTGCAGGCGCGCCTCACCCAGCCGGGGGAGAAGACCCCCAAGACCTACTGGGTGCAGGTGGAAGGGATCCCGAGCGAAGAGAAGCTGGCTGCCCTGCGCGCCGGTGTCGAGCTCAACGACGGCATGACCCTGCCCGCCGGGGCACGCATCATGGATGAACCTGCGGTGTGGCCGCGCAATCCGCCCATTCGCGAGCGCAAGGAGATCCCCACCTGCTGGTTGGAGATCAAGATCATCGAGGGGCGCAACCGCCAGGTGCGGCGGATGACCGCCCATATCGGCCACCCCACCCTGCGCCTTATCCGCTACGCCATCGGTGACTGGACGTTAGATGGTCTGGCCCCGGGCGAGAGCCGCGCCCTGCCCGCCCCCGAGCTAGCGCCAGCCCCGCGCAGGACACAGACGCCAAACAAACCGCGCGGTCAGGGCTCGGGCAGCAACAATCCGCGCGCTGCCCAATCGACCCGAAGCCCTCATAGTCAGGGACAAGGGCGAGACAGCCGTGACGCGAGCCCGCGCCCGGCCAATCGCAGCGGCGGCCGTGGTACTGCGCGCCGACCGGCCCGCAGCAAATCCTCGGAATAACGCGCTGCCTGCTGGCAATCAAGCAGTAAAGCACGCCGCAGAATCGAGCCCCCTTGCTCCGGCTGGGGGCCAAACCGGTAACGAGACAAGGAGTCTTTATGAGCGATAACCTTCCTGCATCGCAGGAGAAAACGCCGCACGAACGCATGCAGGCCAGATTGACGGTCGCCGCGCTGGTGCAGTGGCAGGGCCGCTTTCTGGTGGTGGAAGAGGAGATCAAGGGCCAGCGCCGCTTCAACCAGCCCGCCGGCCATGTAGAGGCCGGTGAAGATCTGCTCACAGCCGCCTGCCGCGAGCTGAAAGAGGAGACGGGGCTGACCGCCACGCCGACCGCCTGGCTTGGCACCTATCTCTACAAACCTGCCGACAGCGAGGCCACCTATGTGCGCACCGCCATCATCTTCGACCTTGAAAAAGCGCCGGGTCAGCACCATCCAGAGGATCCTGACGGCGATATCCTCGCCTGCCACTGGCTCACGCTGGAGGAGATCGCCGAGTGCAAACCGGCCTTGAGAAGCCCCTTGGTGTGGCAGTGCATTGAGGATTATCTGGCGGGAACACGCCTGCCGCTCTCGGCGCTCAAGGCGTTTATCCAGAGCTAGGGACAGAGCAGGCATCCGCTGGCAATCGCCGCAAGAAAAACGATTTCCTGCCGCAAGGTTCCTGATGGGGACAGTGGCATGGAGATGTGACCGGGGGCGCAAAACTCTGGTAGAATACGCCCCGTTTAAACGAACTGGTAACTTCGACTAATGACAGACAACAGCCAAATCAAGGTGATCGTCGGCATGTCCGGCGGCGTGGATTCTTCCGTCTCGGCCTACCTGCTCCAGCAGCAGGGCTATCAGGTCGAAGGCTTGTTCATGAAGAACTGGGAAGAAGACGACACGGACGAGTACTGCTCTGCCGCCCAGGATTTGGCTGATGCCAAGGCCGTCTGCGACAAGCTGGGGATGAAACTCCACACCATCAACTTCGCGGCCGAGTACTGGGACAATGTGTTCGAGCACTTCCTCGAAGAGTACAAGGCTGGCCGCACGCCGAACCCGGATATCCTGTGCAACAAGGAGATCAAGTTCAAGGCGTTCCTCGAATTTGCCGCCGAAGAGCTGGGTGCCACCTACATTGCCACCGGCCACTATGTGCGCCGTGACGACAGCACCGGTCGCCCGCGCCTGCTGCGTGGTCTCGACAACAACAAGGATCAGAGCTACTTCCTCTACACCTTGAGCGAAGCTCAGGTGGGTCAGAGCCTGTTCCCGGTTGGCGATCTGGAAAAGCCGGAGGTGCGCCGCATCGCCGAGCAGCTGGATCTCATCACCGCCAAGAAGAAAGATTCCACCGGTATCTGCTTTATCGGCGAGCGCAAGTTCAAGGACTTCCTGGCCAAGTTCCTGCCCGCCCAGCCCGGTAACATCGAGACCGTGGATGGCAGGGTGATCGGCGAGCATCAGGGTCTGATGTATCACACCCTGGGCCAGCGCAAGGGGCTCGGCATCGGTGGGCGCAAAGATGCCACCGAAGAGGCCTGGTATGTGGTCGACAAAGAGGTCGAGCGCAACGTGCTGGTGGTGGCTCAGGGCGAGCATCCCCGTCTCTACTCCGACGGTCTCATCGCCAGCCAGCTGCACTGGGTGGATCGCACTCCGATCCACGAGCCGCGTCGCTGCACCGTCAAGACCCGCTACCGCCAGCAGGATATCCCCTGCCTGATCCAGCCCATCGACGACGAGACCATCCGGGTCATCTTCGACGAAAAGCAGGCTGCGGTGACCCCGGGTCAATCCGCCGTCTTCTACGACGGGGAAGTGTGTCTGGGCGGCGGCATCATCGAACAGCGTTTCAGCCATCCGGTCTAAGGGCTGGGCGCTCACAAGCGTCCGCGCTGTACTCCCTTCTCCCCTCGCGGAAGAAGGGTTGGGAATGAGGGGGTAACCACCCTCACCCTGACCCTCTCCCTGAGGGAGAGGGGACAAAGAAAAAAAGCACAAGGCAGCGATACATGATTGGCAACGTCCAGGCCGGATCATGGCATCGGCCGGTGAATGAACAGAACAGGGCTGTGAAGATATGAGCGACAAATTCCAAGACAGAACCATGGCCTTTGCCGGCATCTGCCAGGCGGCTGCGCTGGTCCAGAAGGTGGCCCGCGACGGCAGCTGTGACGAGGCCGCCCTGCGCGAGAGCCTCTCCAGCATTCTGGTAACCAACCCGAGCCAGCCGCTCGAGGTGTTCAACAACACCCATCTGGCCATTCGCGACGGCTACCGCGCGCTGGTCGAGCAGCTGGGTGCCGACGGCAGCCAGAAGAATGCCGAGCTGACCCGCTATGTGGTGAGCCTGATTGCGCTGGAGCGCAAGCTGGCCAAGCGCAAGGACATTCTCAACATGCTGGGTGAGCGGATCAGCCAGATCGGTCGCCAGCAACAGCATTTCGACCTGCTCGACGAGCAGATCCTGGCCAACATGGCGAGCATCTACAGCGATCTTATCAGCCCCATCGGGCCGCGCATTCAGGTGGCCGGCACCCCGCTGTTCCTGCAGCAGCCGCTGGTGCAGCACAAGGTGCGCGCCCTGCTGCTGGCAGGCATCCGCGCCGTGGTGCTGTGGCGCCAGCTCGGTGGCAGCCGCACCCAGATCATCTTCGCTCGCAAGAAGATGGTGGAACTGGCCAAGCGTTACTAATCATTGGCTTGCGCGCAGGCAGAGGGAGGACAAGGTGAACAGCCGCACATCAGCCTTGATACACCCCGACCGGCGCGCAAGTGAATACGGATCCCCCACACCAATCATCAGGAGTTCACCCCATGGAGCTGTCCGCGCTGACTGCTGTTTCCCCGATTGACGGTCGTTATGGCGACAAGGCCGATGCCCTGCGCCCTATCTTCTCCGAATTCGGCCTGCTGCGTTTTCGCGTTGAAGTCGAGGTTCGCTGGTTGCAGAAACTGGCCAGCCACGCCGGGATCCCGGAAGTCCCTGCCCTGAGCGCGGCCGCGAACGCCCTGCTCGATGGCATCGTCAGCAACTTCAACGAGAGCGACGCCGCCCGCATCAAACAGATCGAGCGCACCACCAACCATGATGTGAAAGCGGTGGAGTACTTCCTCAAAGAGAAAGTCGAAGTGAACCCGGAGCTGGCGGCTGTCAGCGAGTTCATCCACTTCGCCTGCACCTCGGAAGACATCAACAACAACTCCCACGGTCTGATGCTGAAAACCGCCCGCGAAGAGGTCATCAAGCCTTATTGCGAGAAGCTGATCGGCGAGATCAAGCGTCTGGCCCACGAGTACCGTGACATGCCGCTGCTCTCCCGCACCCACGGCCAGCCGGCGACCCCGAGCACCATGGGCAAGGAGATGGCCAACGTCGCCTACCGTCTGGAGCGCCAGTACAAGCAGATCATGGCGGTGGAGATCCTCGGCAAGATCAACGGTGCGGTCGGCAACTACAACGCCCACATCAGCGCCTATCCGGAAGTGGACTGGCACCAGTTCTCCGAGGAGTTCGTTACCTCCCTGGGTCTGACCTGGAACCCCTACACCACCCAGATCGAACCGCACGACTACATTGCCGAGCTGTTCGATGCCATGGCCCGCTTCAACACCATCCTGATCGACTTCGACCGCGATGTGTGGGGTTACATCTCGCTGGGTCACTTCAAGCAGCGCACCATCGCGGGTGAGATCGGCTCCTCCACCATGCCGCACAAGGTCAACCCCATCGACTTCGAAAACTCCGAAGGCAATCTGGGTCTGGCCAATGCGGTATTCGGCCATCTGGCGAGCAAGCTGCCCATCTCCCGCTGGCAGCGTGATCTGACCGACTCGACCGTGCTGCGCAATCTGGGCGTTGCCATCGGCTATTCCCTTATCGCCTATCAGTCCACCCTCAAGGGCATCTCCAAGCTGGAAGCCAACGACGCCGCCATGGCCGCCGATCTGGATGCCAACTGGGAAGTGCTGGCCGAGCCGATCCAGACCGTGATGCGCCGCTACGGTATCGAGAAGCCCTACGAGAAGCTCAAAGAGCTGACCCGTGGCCGCCGTGTCGATGCCGAAGGGATGCGCACCTTTATCGACACCCTGGAGCTGCCGGAAGCGGTCAAGGTTGAGCTGAAGAAGCTGACCCCGGCCAACTACATCGGTGACGCCCAGCGTCTGGTTGATCTGCTGAAATAAGCGGATAAATGACACTACCGGGGCCCTGTGCATGATCTGCAACAGGGCCCCGGTTATTTTATGTGGCACCCTATACACGGTTTGCAAGAGGGCTTGCCCGAGGCCGGCAGCCGCCTCGGGCAAGACCTCTCCTGACCTTTGTCGAACCCTTTGACGAGAAGATCTATGTACGAACTCAATCTGGATATCGCTCACTTCCTCGAGCACTACTGGCAGAAGCGCCCGCTCCTTATCAAAGGCGGCTTCAAGGACTTTCAGGATCCCATCAGCCCGGACGAGCTGGCGGGTCTGGCCATGGAGGAGGTGGTAGAGTCCCGTCTGGTCACCCGTTTCGACGGCAAGTGGGATGCGGCCCACGGCCCCTTCGAATCCTATGACCATCTGGGCGAAGAGAACTGGACCATTCTGGTACAGGCCTGCAACCACTGGGCCCCCGAGGTGAACGAGCTGGCGGTGCCGTTCCAGTTCATTCCGGGCTGGCGCTTTGACGATGTGATGGTGAGCTTCTCCACCCCTCACGCGGGTGTCGGCCCCCACATCGACAACTACGACGTGTTCATCACCCAGGGTCTGGGCAAACGCCACTGGCGGGTTGGCGATGCCAAGCCGCTCAACGAGTTTGCCGCCCACGCCGCACTGCTGCACTGCGAGCCGTTCGAGGCGATCATCGACGTCATCATGGAGCCGGGCGACATCCTCTACATTCCGCCCGGATTCCCCCACGAGGGCTACGCCATCGAGCCCTCCATGAACTTCTCGGTGGGTTTCCGCGCACCGGATGCCAAGACGCTTATCTCCTCCTTTGCCGATCACCTGATCGACAACGAGGTGCGTACCGAGCGTTACGGCGATGCCGATCTCAAGCCCCGTGCCCGTCACGGCGAGATCCAGCCCCACGAGCTGCACCGTCTGCGCGAGCTGATGCAGCAGGCTCTCGATGACGAGACCCTGTTCAAGGAGTGGTTCGGCACCATGATCTCCGAGGCAAAGCACGATCTGGATGTCAATCCGGTCGAGCCGGACTACAGCGCCGAAGAAGTGGCTGATCTGCTGACTCAAGGCGAACCTGCCATCAAGGTGCCGGGTCTGCGCAGCGTCTGGTTCAGCGGCGAGAGCCAGCAGTGCTATATCGATGGTGAAGCCTGGACTCTGCAGAGCGAAGATGCGGCAGCCATTTCGCTCTTGTGTGACAAGGACATCATCACTCAGGCCGATATGGTGGAGCTGGCTGATCAGGCCGGTTTCCTGCAACTGCTGACCCGTCTGGTCAACCGCGGGTACTGGTTCTTCAACTGATCCAGCTGTGATGGAACGAAAAAAGGCGCCTTATGGCGCCTTTTTTATTGCTATGGGCCCAACGGTTCAGCCGGGAATGGCGCCGCTGTTGAAGGTAAAGCTGTAGCTATCGCCGCGGCAGAGGCTCTGACTCACCTCGAGCAGCTCCCCCTGCGCCGTGTAGCTGCGCTGCATCACGGCCAGCACCGGCATGCCGACTGGCAATCCCAGCATGGCGCTCTCGGTCTGGCTCGGCACCTGCTGGCGGATCTGGTACTGCTGGGCGACGGGTTCAATCCCCTCCTCGCGCCAGTGGGCGTAGAGCGAGCCCTCCAGCAGGTCGGGACGGGGCAGAAACTGGCGAGGAATATAGGTGGTCTCGATGGAAGTGGGGTCATCATTGACGCAGCGCACCCGGCGGATCTTGGCGATCTCGGTGCCCTCCGCCACCCCCATCAGGGCGGCCTGCTCGGCGCTGGCGGCCACCAGCTCGCGCGCCAGCCAGCGATCGCTCAGCGCCCCGAGCTGGCTCAACTGGGCGGTAAAGCTGCCACCGGCCAGGTTGTAGGTAAACGGAGCGTGCACTACGGTGCCCTTGCCCTGCTGCTTGATCACCAGCCCCTGCTCCGCCAGCAGAGAGATTCCCTTGACCACAGTGGCCCGGGAGAGAGCGAGGCTGTCGGAGAGCTGACGCTCGGAGGGGAGCACGCAGCCGTGGGGCAGCAGTTTGCGTTCGATAGCCTGCTGCAGCCCCTGCGCCAGAATGAGATAGAGCGGCTCATCCCCTGCACAGGCCAGCCGTTGTTTCAACTCGTCAAACAGGTGTTCAGCACTATCTCTCTGCATGGCGCTCTCGTCTAAAGATGCAAAAATATCAACAAATGAATCCAGTCCACTTTACTTTAAAATGCGTTATGGTTCACACTGGACTGACACTGGATGTGTATAATACCCACTGGACTGCAACTGGACTACACAAAAAGGTGATCGATATCGTCATGACCCCATCAAGCTCTACCTCACTTCAACAGCAGCGTATTCTGGGTTGTCTCTATGGACAAGCGGTGGGCGATGCCTTTGGCATGCCATCGGAGCTCTGGTCCCGCGAGAAGGTGCGTGCCTTCTTCGGCTGGATCCATGACTTCCTCGACGGCCCCGAGGAGAACATCGCCGCCAACGAATTCGTGCGCGGCCAGTTTACCGATGATACCAGCCAGATGGTTGCCCTGATGGATGCCATCATCGAGGAGCAGGGGGAGATCAAACCACTGACCATCGCCCGCCACATCATGAAGTGGGCCGAGGGGATCGACGCCTTTAGCAAAAATATTCTGGGCCCTACCTCCAAGGGAGCCCTTATCGCCCTGCAGCAGGGGATCCCCCTTGAGGAGATCCAGGCCAACGGCGTGACCAACGGCGCCCCGATGCGCATCGCCCCCATCGGCTGCCTGATGCCGACCAGCGACAAGGAGGCCTTTATCGAGGCCGTGCGCCTGGCCTGCGTGCCAACCCACAAGTCGGACATCGCTATCGCTGGCTCCGTAGTGATCGCCTGGGCCATCAGCCGCGCCATCGAAGGGGCCAAGTGGGCAACCATTCGTACCGAACTGCCCCCCCTCGCGCAAGAGGTGCAGAGCCGTTTCGCCTCCACCTTCAGCGCCTCCCTTGGCCGCCGCATCGAACTCGCCTTCACCGCTGTCGACAAGGCGCCGACCATCGAATCGGGTCTGGACGATATCTATGACCTGATCGGTTCCGGCATGGATGTGATTGAATCTATCCCAGCCGCGCTCGGCATAGTGGAGCTCTCCGAAGGGGATCCCATGCTCTGCGCCCAGCTGTGCGCCAACCTCGGTGGCGATACCGACACCATAGGTGCCATGGCCACCGCCATCTGCGGTGCCCTCAGCGGCATCTCGGCCCTGCCGCTGGCAGCGCGCCAACTGATTGATCAAGCAAACCGGATTGACTTCGGCCCCTATGCCGAAGCCCTTGCTCACTATCGGCAACAGGACGTATGACTATGAGCCAGCAAGCAACCGAGATGCAGCCGGAACAGGCTTCCAGCGGCATCGATCTTATCCCTCCCCACGAACGAACCAAGCAACCGGCGGAGCTCTTCTTCGTCTGGTGTGCCGCCAACATTGGCATTCTGGGGGTCGTCTACGGCGCCGTGGTGGTCTCCTTTGGTCTCTCCTTCTGGCAATCGCTGCTGGCGGCGGTTGCCGGGGTCGCCTCCTTCGCGCTGGTGGGGATCACCAGCATGGCGGGCAAACGTGGCCGCACCACCACCCTCACCCTCTCCCGCATCTGCTTTGGCAAGCGGGGCAATATCGCCCCCACCGCCTTCTGCTGGATCAACCTGATGGGCTGGGAAGCGGTCAATCTGGTCACCGGCACCCTGACGCTGGCGGCACTGTTTGCCGCCATGGGGATGACGGAGTCCCACTGGCTCACCGCCCTCTCCCTGCTGCTCTTTGGCGGCCTGACCGTGGTGGTCTCGCTGCTGGGGCAAAATACCGTGCTGATGATGCAGAAGTGGATCACCCGCACCTTCGGGGTGATGACCCTGATCGTGGTGCTCTATCTGATGGCCAACGCCAACTGGCAGGTGATCATGGCGCTCCCCTCCGGTGACTGGCTGACCGGCTTCCTGCCCGCCGTGTCGGTCATCGCCGCCGGCACCGGCATCAGCTGGGCCATAGCAGGTGCCGACTACAGCCGCGACCAGAGCGAAAAATCGCGCCCCGGATCCGTCTTCTCATCCGTGGTGGTGGGTGCCTCCCTGCCCCTCATTCTGCTGATGTTCGCCGGCATTCTGCTCACCGCCCAGATCCCCGACCTCGCCTCTACCGAGAACCCCATCGCGGCCATCGGCAAGCTGCTGCCAGCCTGGATGGCGATCCCCTATCTGGCCGCCGCAGTTGCCGGCATCGTCACCATCGCGGTACTGAGCCTCTACTCCGCCAGCCTCAACCTGCTGAGCATGGGGGTCAAGCTGCGCCAGTCCCACGCCGTCATGCTGGATGCCGTGCTGGTCGTCGGCGTCGCACTCTACGTGCTGTTTGTCTCCGGCGACTTCCTTGGCCCCTTTATCGCCTTCCTGATCTTCTGCGGCCTCTTCCTGGCCTCCTGGGCCGCCATCTTCATCCTCGACTATCTGGCGCTGCGCCGTCATCAGGGGTACGACTATCTGGCTCTCTACGGTGATACCGGGGTGCGCAAGGGGCCGCTGCTCTGCTGGCTCGCCGGCTCCATCAGCGGCCTGATGGTCACCAAGACCGGCTTTATCGACGGCCCGCTGGCCATCGGCGTCTTTGCCGACTCCAGCCTCGGCCTGTTTGTCTCGTTTGCCGTCAGTCTGGTGCTCTATGCCCTGCTGCTGCCCCGCATGAGGAGTATCTGAGATGACTCCGCCCGTCCCGACCATGCCGGTCATGGTGATTGGCGCCGCCTTTGGCGACGTGATTCTGGAGATGAACCGCCTTCCCGTCTCGGGTGGCGATGAAGTCGCCCGTGAGAGTGGCCGCCAGATTGGTGGCTGTGCCTTCAACGTGGCCCGCGCCCTCGCCCGGCTCGGCGCTCCGGTGATCAACGGCATTACCGTCGGTCAGGGCAGCTGGGGAACGGCGGTGGAAGCCGCGATGGCGGCGGAGTCGCTGCCAGTCCAGTTGCGCGATCCGGCTCACGATAATGGCTGGTGTCTGGCACTGGTCGAGCCCGATGGCGAGCGCACTTTCATCACCGTGGAAGGGTGCGAGCAGTACTGGGATACCGCGGCGCTGAGTCGTCTGCTACCCGCGGGGACAGGATGGGTCTATGCCTCCGGCTACGAGCTGACCGGCATCCAGGGGGCGCCGCTGCTGGAGTGGTTGCTCCAGCTACCCGAGCGCATCACGCCGTTCATCGATCCGGGTCCCCGTATCGGCGATCTGAGCACTGCCGAAATTACCGCTCTGCTGGCCCGTGGTGCCCTCTTCTCCCTCAACAGAGAAGAAGCAGCCGTGCTGCTGGGGGCCCCCGCCAGCGCAGAAACCGTGGCCAGCTTCTGCCGGCAACACCGTGCTGCTCTTATCGTGCGGGAAGATAAAGAGGGCGCTCTGGTCGGCTCCCCGGATGGTCAATGCCTGCGGGTACATCCCGTTGTGGTGACCCTCTGCGATACCGTCGGGGCGGGCGATGCCCATGGCGGCGGCACCCTGATGGGGCTCGCCAGCGGCCTGCCGTTGGCAGAGGCGGTTCGCCTCGGCAATCTGGTGGCCGCCATCGTGGTCAGTCGTCCCGGCGCCGATGGCGCACCAACCCTTTCTGAACTGGTCAATTACGACTTGCCTGTGATCACCGCTGCGTGATCGCTTTGGCCCGCTCCGACACCGCCGGAGCGGGCATTTTTTCAATGGCAGCAACCACTTCCCCCACACCGTTCACCTCCCCCCTCTGTAACAGACGATTTGCGAAGCTGAACCGGATCTTGATGGCACTGCATTCGGTGTTTTATTGACCAATGGAGAGCTAGTATTATGAGCAGGTTCCCGATCAGTCAGAGAAGCGATCATGCAAATCAACTCAGCCTCCATGCCCATCATGCGCCCCGATTACGGCAAATACCCCTCTTATCCCGAGGCCACACCGGAGCAGATCAATCAGGCTCAAAACAAGGTGCTGGACAAGAAAGACGAGGTTGAAACTCAGCGTGAGGATCAGGCAACCGCCCGCCGCACCATGGCCGTCTCCTACTCGGCTGCGCAGCAGAACAAAGCCGTGGTCGAACGCTATATGGAAGCCAGCGATACAGAGAGCAACGAAAATAGCGGCCCGAGCACCAGTGACGTCTATCAGGCGGCCAACCGCTACCAGCGCCAGCAGAACCTGAGCGACTACCTGCAATTCCAGCAGAGCCCGCTCGGCCAGCAGATGGGCAGCATGGTCGGTGAAGAGAAGCCCAAGGGCTCCCTGCTCGATATCACCGCCTGACAGACCAACATCCGCTAATGAAAAAGCCCTCTTCATGAGGGCTTTTTGCTATCAGTGAGATCCTTCCGCCACTTCGTCGGGCAGCTCGTCAAAGAGAGGATGGTAGAGCACCTCGCCCGCCACGTTGGCAAGACCACCCGGCTGCAGCTCCATCGCCATGAAACACTCTGCCGGCACCTCGTAGATACAGTGCAGGCCAAATTCGCTGGCGGGACGGAAACCGAAGCGGCTGTAGTAGGCCGGATCACCGAGCACTACCACCCCTTTCCAGTCCATCTCGAGCGCCGTATCCAGCCCTTCACGGATGAGATCGGAGCCAATCCCCTGCCCCTGCCAGTCGGGATGCACCGCAACCGGTGCCAGCCCAAGCCAGGGCCCCTCGACACCGTTAATGGTGATCGGGCTTAGCATCAGGTGGCCCATGAACTCGTACTCTTCCTCTTCGACCATGGTCACCACGGCGGCACCACACTCGCGCAGACGGTTGACCAGCTCGGCCTCATCGGTGCGGCCAAAAGCGGCAGTGACCAGCTCATAGACCGGCAGCATGTCACCGGGGCGCTCGGTTCTCAACATCAGGTATTACTCCTCGTACAGCAGAGCGGCCATTATTCCACAAACTGCCCCCGCTCCTGAGCACCTTTGTCCAGAAATGGGAGGGTGCACTCAGGAAAACGATCGGCAAACTGCTTTCGCACGGCTCGCCAGTTGTCCGGTGCGGGCTGGGCCAGCACCCTCTGATAGGCACTCAGCAAGGAGGGGGATTCCCGCGCCAGCCGCGCAAACGTCTGCTCCGGCCCCAGATGCCAGCGGCCATCCAGCTCATCCATCAGCTCCGGCAACTCCACCAGCAGCCTCATCAGTCGATAGCGCAGGGGGAGCTCGCTCTCAGCCGTCAATCTATCCCCATCGGCAAGTAGCCTAGTGATCCAGCCCAGCCGCTCGCACCGCTCTGTCAGCGTCAGCAGAGTAGGCCCCTGACGCAGCAGTGCCGCGAATTGCAGCAGCCACTCCAGCCCCATATCCCCCTCATCCTTTAGCAGCACGCCACCAGCATGGTGGAACAGCTCGGGCTCTGCTGCCTCCAACCGGGAGAGGGGATAGCAGTGCAGCTGATATCCCTCGGCCGCCAGCTGCGGATCAGAAAAGAGCCGTGCCTCGTCAGCATTCATGTCGGCCAGAAAGAGGGAGATAACTGGCAGCTTCGCTTCGCACACAGCTGGATCGCAGAGGATCACCACAACGATCCGCTCATCCTGCTGCCATCTGGCCAGCGCCTGCTGCAACGCTCCGGTCAGGGCAGGACGGCAATCCAGCCGCCAGTAGCGCACCTCGCACGGCTGATGACCATCAATCAGACGCAGCCCCTGCTCAACCATGCCAAGCTTGGCCATCACCCGGCCAGAGGCCAGATTCTGCGGCATATGGCGAGCCGTGATAGCGGGCAGATGCAGCTGGTCAAAGGCGAATGCCTTGACCAGTCTGGCCGCTCGGGTTGCAATGCCGCGCCCCTGCCAGGGGACACCGACCCACCAGGCCAGCTCGCCATTCCAGTGCAGCGAGATGACGCCGACAAGGGTCGCTTCTGCCTCCCCTTGCGGCAAGGTGATGGCCCAGCTCCAGCCAAGGCCAAGCGCCGCTCTGCGCCAGCAAAGGGCCAGCCAGTCGCGGGCCCCCTCCGGTGGATAGGGGTGGGGAATATTGAGGGTGTAGCGGGCGATCGCCTCATCGCTGCAATAGCGCACGATCTCTTGTTCATCTCCGGCGTGCAGCGCTCGCAGCTGCAACGGAGCATCACCCTCGGGTTCCCGCAAGGAGGGCATCTGCAGGCGACGCGCAAGCAGGCGATTGAGCAGAGCGCCCAGATCCGTGTGCGCATCCAGCGTCAGATCGGCGCCAACCGTCCCCAGCGTGAGCAGCCCCTGCTCCCGGGCCAGCGTCAGCAAGGAAGCTGAACCACTGATCAGGATCTGGCGGGTAGGATCGGCATGATGTTGCGGCAACAAGTCGCCATCGAGCCAGGCGGCCAGCAGAGCGCCGGGACAGATCACGCCATCAGGGGTCAGACCTGCCCAGGGGGCACAGTGGTGATCGAGGGTGGCAGCAACCTCCTTGCCCAAGAGCAGCTGCCAGCGATGGCCCTGCTGCTGCCAGCAGCCCACCACCTTGTTCCAGTGGGGCTGCCACAAGCTCCCCTCGATCAACAGCTCCATCAGCCCGCCTGACAGGCCGCTGGCAGACTCATGTGATGAGGATGCGCCTCGATGCGGGCAATCCAGTCACGAATGGCGGGCCACCCCTGCAGGGAGAAGATCCCCTCCTCCGCCACATGGGTGTAGGCGTAGAGGGCGATATCGGCGATGGTCGGCGCCTCGCCGCACAGATAGGAGCTCTTTTTCAGTTGTTGCTCCATCACCGCCAGCGCCTTCTCGCCACCGGCCTTCAGCCCGTCGAGCCGCGCCTCCTGTGACTCGGGCCGCCCCAGATAACGGACGATAAAACGGGCCACCGCAATATAGGGCTCATGGCTGTACTGCTCGAAAAACATCCATTTGAGCACGTCAGCTTGCAGGCGAGGATCGGTCGGCCACAAAGGCGAGCCTTGCGCCAGATAGAAGAGGATGGCATTGGATTCGGCCAGCAGATCGCCGGGAGCAAGCTCCAGCACCGGGATCTTGCCATTGGGGTTCATCGCCAGAAAATCGGGGGTTTGAGTCTCCCCCGCCGCGATATCGACCGCCACCCACTCGAGGGGCAGTTCAAGCCAGCGGGCCAGCAACCACGCCTTGTAGCAGTTGCCGGAGCGCAGATCACCGTGCAGACGCATGCACACTCCTTGTGAAAAACGGGTTTGAGAAACAGATCAGGGAGCCAGACGCTCGATATGCCAGCCATCCCCTTCACGGGTGTAGTAGAAACGGTCGTGCAGACGGTGTTCACCCCCCTGCCAGAATTCGACCGTCTCGATCACCACCCGAAAGCCACCCCAGAAGCTCGGCAGCGGCACTTCGCCGTTGGCAAACTTCTGCTTGAGCTCGAGAAACTTGGCCTCCAGCACGCCGCGCGCCGAGATGCGGGTCGACTGTTTGGAGACCCAGGCGGCGATCTGGCTATCCTTGGGACGACTGTGGAAGTACTTCATCACCTCGAAGGTGCTCATCTTCTCCACCCGACCGGTCACATGCACCTGACGGTCGAGGGTGTGCCAGGGGAAGAGCAGGCTGATGCGGGGATTCCCTTCCAGCTGATGCGCCTTGCGACTGCCCATGTTGGTGTAGAAGACCATCCCTAGAGCATCGTAGTGCTTGAGCAGAACGGTACGCTGCCACGGCTGGCCATCGGCATCAACGGTGGCCACCACCATGGCGGTGGGATCGGTCAGTTTGGCTTCGCAGGCCTGTGCCAGCCACTTCTCGAACAGCTCGAGGGGGTCGGCGGGCAGATCGGCCCGATGCAGCCCGCCACGGGTATACTCCCGGCGCAGATCAGCAACATCCATCATCTTGATTTTCCTTCAAATAAATAATGGTTCCACGACCATCAAGAGAATGATTGCAGGCATTGTGCGCCCGATAAAGCGGCCTTGTAAACCAGGTATCAGGGACAACGTTCACCCTTCCTTGACCACTGGGCGCCTCTGTCGCCCATATTTCCGGCTCATTTCCCATGACGATACAGTTGGCAAGTCGCACTGCCGTAAATTTCCCTGAAATCAGGTATAGCGGCCGGTCAGCGGCCGCTCATTTATATGGAGCCACCGAGCCAGGTACTGCATGACTCGCCGAATATCCACCTTGCACCGCATCCCCCTTCCACCTATCATTGCGCCGTTTGTCTGTTTCAGAATCATCCCGCTACCGGGGTGATTCATCTTTATCTGGCCAAGGTTAATCTCATGCTCAAATCCCCACTGTTGCCCCGTTTCGGGGATCTGGTCGTTGCCATTGTTGATGACGTGCTGGGCCAGGGTCTCACCCTGGATCGCGCCTATGCCCGTCACTTCTCCGGCATCGAACTCAAACCGCAAGAACAGGCAAGGATTGCCCTGGTCACCGGCGACCTGCTGCGTCGCCTGAGCCTCTACTGTGCCCTGACCGGTATTCAGGTGCGTCAGGCCGAGAAGAACGTCTGGCCGCTGCTGCACAGCTGGCACGCTTTCCACAAGATCCCCCAGCCCAACCACCCGACCCTGGATCGCTTCAACGAAGAGGCGTTCCGCCGCCGCCTGACCGAGGCGAAGAAGAATCCGGTATTGATGGATGGTTGCCCGAGCTGGCTGGAGAAACTGGGTAGCGAGCAGTTGGGTGAGGCTTGGCCGGCGGAGCGTGCCGCCCTGGCCTGGATGCCCAAACGCTACCTGCGGGTCAACACCCTCAAGTGTACCCGCGAGGAGTTGCAGGCCATGCTGGCCAAAGAGCAGGTCACCACCATTCCGGTTGAAGGTGTGGAGACAGCCCTGCAGGTCACCTCCGACGCAGCCCTGTTCCGCACCAAGGCCTTTGCCGATGGCTGCTTCGAGCAACAGGATGCCGGCTCCCAGCATATCGCAGCCGCACTCGACGTCGCGCCAGGCATGCGGGTGATCGACGCCTGCGCCGGTGCCGGTGGCAAGACCCTGCATCTGGCCGCCATGATGAAAGGCAAAGGCCGCCTGCTGGCAATGGATGTGGAAGAGTGGAAACTGGAAAACCTCAAGCAGCGCGCCCGCCGCGCCGGCGCCCATAACGTGGAGACCCGGGTGATCACCAGCAGCAAGACCGTCAAGCGCCTCAAAGAGAGCGCAGATCGCCTGCTGCTGGACGTCCCCTGCTCCGGTCTTGGCGTGCTCAAGCGCAACCCGGATGCCAAGTGGCGCGATACCGCCGAGCGTCTGCCGGTGCTGGTCGCTCTGCAGGAAGAGATCCTGCAGCGCTACAGCCAGATGGTGAAAGTGGGCGGCATGCTGGTTTACGCTACCTGCTCCATCCTGCCCGAGGAGAACCGCCAGCAGGTGGACAAGTTCCTCGCCGCCAACGAAAACTTCCGCCTGCTTGGTGATCACACAGTGAGTCCGGCGGCCACCGGTTTCGACGGTTTCTATCTGGCGCGCATCGAGCGGATCGCCTGATCCAGCGTGACCTGCTCCTTGCGCCCTTATCGCGTACGGCAGGTGCGATGAAAAAAGAGCGGCAGCCCGAGGGCTGCCGCTCTTTTTTATTGATAAGGATCGCCGCGTCAGGACTCCAGCGCAGCAATCGCCTCTATCTCGATCTTCACATCCTTGGGCAGGCGGGCCACCTCCACGCAGGAGCGCGCCGGATACATGGCATCGTGCTCGGTGAAAAAGTCGTTGTAGACCCGGTTGACCGCAGCAAAGTCGTTCAGATCGGAGACAAACACCGTGGTCTTGAAGATATTGCGCACCTCACCGCCTGCCGCCTCGACAATCGCCTTGACGTTTTGCAGGGAGCGCAGGGTTTGCGCTTCGATACCCTCCGCAATGTCACCGCTCACCGGGTCCAGCGGGATCTGACCGGAGGTGTAGAGGATGTTGCCAATCCGGGTGGCCTGCACATAGGGGCCGATGGCGCCCGGCGCCGCTTTGGTAGTGATAACCTGTCGCATCTGTTACTTCCTCGTGCTGACAAACAAAAAGTAGGCCCGGAGCAAGCCTGCTCACCCCGGGCATGAGAGTTACATCATGTTGGTGAAGGTTCTGGAGATGACGTCCTGCTGCTGCTCGCGGGTCAGGGCGTTGAAGCGCACTGCATAGCCGGAGACCCGGATGGTCAGGCTGGGGTACTTGTCCGGATTCTCGATGGCATCCAGCAGCATCTCGCGGTTCATCACGTTGACGTTGAGGTGCTGACCCCCTTCTACATCCCGCTCGTGATGGAAGTAGCCATCCATCAACCCCACCAGATTGTTCTCGCGATTGGCCGGCTCCTTGCCCAGCGCCCCCGGCACGATGGAGAAGGTGTAGGAGATCCCGTCCTTGGCATATTTGAACGGCAGCTTGGCTACCGAGGCGAGCGAAGCGACCGCCCCCTTGCGATCCCGACCGTGCATCGGGTTGGCCCCCGGCGCAAACGGCGCACCGGCACGGCGGCCATCCGGGGTGTTGCCGGTCTTCTGGCCATACACCACATTGGAGGTGATGGTCAGGATCGACTGGGTCGGTACCGCATTGCGGTAGGTCGGCAGCGCCTGGATCTTCTTCATAAAGCGCTCGACCAAATTACAGGCGATGGAGTCGGCCCGCTCGTCATTGTTGCCGTACTGGGGATACTCCCCCTCAATCACGAAATCGACTGCCAACCCGTCAGCATCGCGCACCGGCTTGACCCTGGCGTACTTGATGGCCGCCAGCGAATCGACCGCCACCGACAGACCGGCGATACCGCAGGCCATGGTGCGATAGACATCCCGGTCGTGCAGCGCCATCAGGGAAGCCTCGTAGCTGTACTTGTCGTGCATGTAGTGAATAAGGTTGAGTGCGCTGATGTACTGCACCGCCAGCCAGTCCATAAAGCTGTCGAGGCTGGTCATGACGGTCTCGTAATCCAGCACTTCGTCCATGATGGGCGCAACTTTCGGGCCGACCTGGATCTTCAGCTTCTCGTCCACCCCGCCGTTGATGCAATAGAGCAGGGTCTTGGCCAGATTGGCACGGGCCCCGAAGAACTGCATCTGCTTGCCGATCACCATAGGGCTCACACAGCAGGCGATGGCGTAATCATCGCTCTCGAAGTCTGTGCGCATCAGATCATCGTTCTCATACTGCAGGGATGAGGTATCGATGGAGACGCGGGCCGCATAGGTCTTGAAGGCACGTGGCAACCCTTCCGCCCAGAGGATGGTGAGGTTGGGCTCGGGCGCCGGCCCCATGGTCTTGAGGGTATGGAGGTAACGGAAGGAGTTCTTGGTCACCAGAGTGCGACCATCCAGCCCCATGCCGCCTATTACCTCGGTCGCCCAGATGGGATCGCCGGAGAAGAGGGAGTCAAACTCGGGGGTGCGCAGGAAGCGCACCATGCGGATCTTCATGATGAAGTGATCGACCAGCTCCTGGGCATCCTGCTCGCTGATGAGCCCCGCCTTCAGATCCCGTTCGATATAGATGTCGAGGAAGGTGGCGGTGCGACCGAGGGACATGGCACCACCGTTTTGCGACTTCACCGCCGCCAGATAGGCAAAGTAGAGCCACTGGACCGCCTGCTGCGCCGTGCGGGCTGGACCGGAAATATCGCAGCCGTAGCTCGCCGCCATCTGTTTGATCTGCACCAGAGCCCGTTTGTGCTCGGCCAGCTCCTCGCGCTGGCGGATCACCTGCTCCAGCTGTTCTCCCCGCTCGAGAGCCGGTTGCAGATCGGCAAACTGCAGCTCCCGCTCACGGATTAGATAATCTATGCCATAGAGCGCTACCCGACGATAATCCCCGATAATGCGACCACGGCCGTAACCATCCGGCAAACCGGTCAAAATCCCTGATTTTCGGCAGCGCAACATCTCGGGAGAGTAGACGTCGAACACCCCCTGATTATGGGTTTTGCGCAATTCGCTGAAGGTATATTCAAATTCGGGATCCATCTCCCGGCCATACGCTTCAAACGAGCTGCGGATCATATTTACGCCACCAAACGGGTGCAGCGCTCTTTTAAGGGGCTTGTCGGTCTGCAGGCCAACGATTTTTTCCAGCCCCTGCTCGATATAACCCGGCCCGTGGGCGGTGATGGTCGTGGCAATATTGGTATCAAAATCGACCGGCGCGTGGGTGGCATTCTCGATGCGGATCCCCTCCATCACCTTGTTCCACAAGGTGGTGGTCGCTTCGGTGGCATCTGCCAGAAACTGTTCGTCACCTTCATAGGGGGTGTAGTTCTGCTGGATAAAATCACGAACGTTGATCTCGTGCTTCCAGTTTTCACCGGCAAACCCTTGCCATGCCTGACGGAATTTATCCTGATCCAATTGCATATCAACTTTCATCAAATAAACCTCATTCACTACTCATGACACTACAGTGGAAGATGTCAGACGCACTCGGCCTGACGAACCTGCTGCCCCAGACGAATGGCATCCAGAGCGATCATTTTCTCTTCATTGGTGGGAATAACTGCCGCCAGCACCATGGACTCTGCCGCCGAAATCACCCGGCAGCCCTCGCTATTGGAACGCTGGTTAAACGGCTCGCTGATCGCTACGCCAAATACCTGAAGTCGTTCGCATACCAGTTTTCTGATAAAGGCCGAGTTCTCGCCGATCCCGCCAGTGAAAATAACTGCATCCAGCCGGCGCAATGAGGTGGCATGGCCGCCGATATGGCGGGCAATACGATGGACAAAGGCGTGAATGGCCAATTTCGCCCCGGGATGTCCTTCGTGATAGGCAGCTTCCAATACCCGCATATCCGAGGAGAGCCCCGAAATACCCAGCAGGCCGGACTGCTTGTTCAATATCCGCTCGATATCCTCGATGGATTGGCCCGTCTTGCTGGCGATATAGGCCAGCGCGCCAAAATCGATATCGCCGCTGCGGCTGCCCATGATCAGCCCCTCCAGCGGCGTCATCCCCATCGAGGTATCGACGCTCTTGCCATCCTGTACCGCACAAATAGAGGCGCCATTGCCCAGATGGGCGATGACCAGACCGGCATGCTGCTCATCCAGCCCCATAAATACGCAGGCCTGCTCGGCAACATAGCGATGGGAGGTGCCATGGAAGCCATAGCGGCGCACGCCGTAATCCTGCAGATATTGGTATGGCAGCCCATAGATATAGGCTTCCGGCTTCAGGGTCTGGTGAAAGCCGGTATCAAATACCGCAATCTGGGGCTGGTTGGGGAATAGCTGGCGGGCGGCCATCACGCCGCTCAGATTGGCGTGGTTGTGCAGCGGGGCCAGTGGCGAGACCTGCCTGATTTTGGCCAGCACCCGCTCGTCAATGATGGCAGCTTCACTGAACTCATTGCCGCCATGGGCAATGCGATGGCCCACCAGGGTGATGGCATCGAGCAAACCGCGCAGTTTCAGCTCTTCTGCAATCGCCGCCAGTGCACAGCTATGGTTGTTTTCCGGCAAGGGGGTGGCCGGGTTTTTATCAATTTTCAGCTGGGGATGTTCGGTCTCGATACCATCGGCCATGCCGGAGCTCACCACCTCGCAGGTTTTACTATCCAGTACCGAGAATTTGACCGACGAAGAGCCGCAATTGATAACCAGAACCAACGAATCAAACTTCATTACATCGCCTCGATATTTATGATGTCGAGTCACTGCAGTCAGAACATATTTACCACTGTGTGTGGTGGCCAAATAACGGATAGCCTTGCTCTGGGCCCAAATAATTGGGCCAACCAAGAACCGGTTATTGCGCGCTTCTGACTGCGCCATGCAGACCCCGCCAAGGGGTCAGGGTCTGAATGGCTGATGACTTGCAGAAAAGGTTTTCAGAACAGCTTGGAAACAATATTCAGGATGGTCAGCACACCAATGATGGTGACAAACACGTTACTGGCCTGGCCTTTATATTTGGCCAGCGCAGGTGTTTTGTTGACGGCATACATCGGCAGCAGACAGAGCAGGGAAGCGATGATTGGCGCCCCCATTGCCTCAATCAGGTCGAGGATGTTGGGGTTCACATAAGCGACCAGCCAGGTCGATCCCATGATGAACAACATACTGACCATGTTGAGTTTTTTACTGGAAACCTTGCTCTTGTCGCCCTGGTAGCCAAAGCGGAGGATAAGGCCGTTCAACCCTTCCAGCGTCCCCAGATAGTGGCCGAAGAAGGATTTGAAGATGGCAACCAGCGCAATGATGGAAGCCGCATACTCCAGGGTGGTGGCAAATGCAGACTTGCTGCCAGCCAGCGAGGAGAAGTGGTTGGCCAGATAGGAGAGCACCGGAATATTCTGGGCCTTGGCTTCCGCCATATTTTGCGGCGACAGGGTAAACAGGCAGCTGAAGGCAAAGAACATCACCACGGCCACCATCAGCATGCTGGCACCGGAGATAATCTTCGAGCAGCGCTTCTCGGTAAAATCACGACCGAACTCCTGCTCATACTCTTCCCGTTTGGAGACGATGAAAGAGGAGACAATCGGCGAGAAGTTGAAGGAGAAGACCATGATGGAGATCCCCAGCCAGACGGTAACCAGAATACCGTCGTGACCAAACATGGATATTTCACTCAGGTTGACCTGCTCAAAGACGGCACTGTTCCAGTACGGGACGAGGGAGAGAGAGATAACCACCAGGCTGGCGATGAAAGGAAATACCAGATAGCTCATCACGCGAACCATCAGATCCTTACCGAAATAGATCACGAAGGCCATCAACAGCAGCAGCCCAAGGGCGACAACACCCCGATTGAGCGGCGCCATTTGCAGTTGATGCTCCCAGAATGCCATGAAGGTATTGGTGATCGTCACACCATATATCCAAAGCAGTGGGCAGATGGCAAAGAAATAAAGGAAGGTAATTACCACCCCGCCCATTTTGCCGAAATGCTCTTCAACGGTCTCGGTAATATTTGCCGATGGATTACTGCCGGAAAGACATAATCTGGCCAACGCCCTGTGGCAATAAAATGCAATGGGGTAAGCCAGCACCAGCATGATTAATATTGGTATCAGGCCACCATATCCGGCCCGAATGGGGAAAAATAGAACACCTGCACCGATCGCTGTACCAAATAGACCGAGTCCCCAGGTTGTATCCGACTTACGCCATGCTTTGACACTCTCTTTACTGCTGCTAACGACACTATCCAAGATCATGACTGTATTCCTTACAGGCTAAATTGACGGATATTGTTCTGTTCGATAATTTCGGCGATCCGGGTCAGGTCAATATTGCCACCCGAAATAATGCTGACGGTCTTTTTGCCTTCGACATAATGTTTGAGTTTGCCACTCAGCAGCGCTGCCGAGGCCAGAGCTCCCGCCCCTTCGGTAATCACCTTGTTGCGTTGAATCAGGTCAACCATGCTATGACGAATATCATCTTCAGTGACCAGAACGATGTCATCGACCAGCTCTTTGACAATTTCATAGGTCAGGGTGCCGGGTCTTGCCACGTCACAGCCATCAGCCAGCGTGCTGCTGGTTCTGTGATTGGTAATGGTGCCTGCGTAGTATGAAGCCGCCATGCCGTGGACATTCTCTGACTGCACGCCAATAATACGGATAGTCGGGTTGATGGATTTGATGGCCATGGCAACACCGGCAATCAGACCACCGCCACCAATCGGCACTATGATGTTGTCCACATCATAGAGATCCTCGATGATTTCCAGGCCAATGGTGCCCTGACCGGCAATCACTTTTGCATCGTCGAAGGGGGGGATAAATACGCGGCCTTCCATTTCCACGATTTCGCTGACTTTGGCAATGGTGTCATTGAAACTATTGCCATGCAGAATAACTTCCGCCGAATAATCGCTGGTTGCAGCAATTTTTGACTTGGGTGCACAGCAAGGCATGACCACCTTGGCATCAATTCCCAGCATGGCACTGGACAAAGATACCCCCTGCGCGTGATTACCGGCAGAGCAGGCGACAACACCTTTTTGACGATCCTCCAGACTTAATGAACTGAGTTTGTTGAAGGCACCGCGAATTTTAAAAGAGCCTGTACGTTGCATGTTTTCAAGCTTGAGGAAAACCTCGCCATGGCAACGTTCGCTGATGTAGTTAGAGGGTAATTGCGCGGTCTTGTATATATGGTTGGTCAGTCTTTTTTTGGCTTCGGTAATATCATGAAGACCAATGGGCAGATTGCTATACATCTTCATCGCAAATCTCTTTTTATTTATTAATTTGTAGGGTTTTATTTCACTGGGCGAAGCGATACTAGGTTCTATCACTTGCAATTAATGTGAGCATAAACACAAAAAAATCTACAAAGAGACTGTGTTACGGTGAAATTATCAAAAAATGTGATGGCAGCAACACTTGAATCCAAATGGATTAAAAAAAGTAATCAAAGATTGGCGAACAATATAATTAACAACTCCAATACAAAGCCGCAAAGATTAGATTTCTCAGGGCAATTGCGTTGCTTTTTGCAACCGGCAATCAGTTGCTTGCCTGCCAGAACCGGGACAATAAAAAAGGGAGCCTATATGGCTCCCTCTCGACAACACCGGACCGATTACTCGGCTGCAGCATCATCTTTCTTGTACTTGGCAGCAGTCTCTTTGATCAGAGCCTGCAGCTCGCCGGCCTGGAACATCTCGATCATGATGTCGCAGCCACCAATCAGCTCGCCCTCAACCCACAGTTGCGGGAAGGTCGGCCAGTTGGCAAATTTCGGCAATTCAGCGCGGATATCCGGGTTTTGCAGGATATCAACATATGCAAACGGCTCACCGCAGGACATCAGCGCCTGGGAGGCCTGGGCAGAGAAGCCACAGCTGGGTAGCTTGGGAGAGCCCTTCATGTAGATGATGATGGGATTGTCAGCCAGCTGCTGCTTGATCTTTTCGATAGTTTCCATAGATGCCTCACTAGAGCAATGATGGCGGCCATTCTACTGCAATCTGGCCCGATCACAACCGGACAAAGGGCAAGAACGGCACGAATCGCTGCCAGAATAGACAGATGATTGATCCTGATCATGGCGCCAATCAAGGGTTGTTAGCCCATCTTTGATACTGCTACAATCCCTTGGCTTTGGACTTTCCTGTCCCACAATTTTAAAAACAACTCTTTTCACATTGGAAAAGAGTACGCAATGTCTTGCAACCGTCGCGCTCGCACGGTCCAGCCAATGGAGAGTAGAAAATGGCATTCGAACTTCCCGCTCTGCCCTATGCAATCAATGCTCTGGAACCGCACATCTCCCAAGAGACCCTGGAATACCACCACGGCAAGCACCACAACACCTACGTGGTCAATCTGAACAATCTGGTGCCGGGTACCGAGTTTGAAGGCAAATCTCTGGAAGAGATCATCAAGACCTCCACTGGTGGCGTCTTCAACAACGCAGCCCAGATCTGGAACCACACTTTCTACTGGCACTGCCTCTCCCCGAACGGCGGTGGCGAGCCGACTGGCGCACTGGCTGATGCCATCAACAAAGCATTCGGCTCCTTCGCCGAGTTCAAAGATGCCTTTACCAAGTCTGCCATCGGCAACTTCGGTTCAAGCTGGACCTGGCTGGTGAAGAAGGCTGACGGCTCTCTGGCTATCGTCAACACCTCCAATGCTGGCTGCCCGCTGACTGAAGCCGGTACCACCCCGCTGCTGACTGTTGACCTGTGGGAGCACGCCTACTACATCGACTTCCGCAACCTGCGTCCGAAGTACATGGAAACCTTCTGGGCTCTGGTTAACTGGGAATTCGTGGCCAAGAACCTGGCTGCCTGATAACGGCTCCTCTTCTTGCCAAAACGCCTCGCACCTGCGAGGCGTTTTTTATATCTGTGCGGTCGTTCCGCAGAGATGAAAAAGGCGCCATAAGGCGCCTTTTCTCTGTCATGAGACAACCAATCTACTGGTCATCTATCTCGTCCATATACTGGTCGAGATTGGCATCATCAGACTGCTCCTGCTTCGTCTCCTTGAGCTCGGCTTTCTTGCCCGTCACCTTGCTCTGGTTGTACTGCAGGTAGAAATCTTTGGTCAATGCATAAGGATCGAGCGAGTTGTCGATGATCCGTTCCTGATCGATCAGCTTGGAGCGGGAGCCCAGGCCATCGAGCGCCCAGTGCACCACTCGCAGTGGCAAGGTCAGCAAGGCATAGGGGAAGTAGATGGTATCGACCGTATCACCTACCAGCTTGCGGGTCGTGGTCGGGCCATAGACCGGCACCATCAGGTAGGCACCCTCGCCAATATCCGCCTTGCCCAGTACGGTATCCATCTCCAGCTTGTCGCGCTCAAGACCGGCATGTTTGGCAACGTCGAAGATGCCCAGCAGACCGACCGTGGTGTTGAGGGTAAAGCGGCCCAGATTGACCCCCGCCCCCTTCAAATCACCGGTGATAAGGTGGTTGACCATGCTGCTCGGTTCGTTGAAGTTCTCCACCAGATTTTCGATGCCATCCTTCATCCCCTGCGGTACGTAACGGGCATAGCCGTGTACCACGGGCCGGGCGACATAGGGCTCCAGCACATCGTAGTTAACTGCCCACATGGCCCGGTTTGGCCCCTGGAAGGGGTCACGAGGATCTGCTGCCGTACTGGTAGCTCCCGGATGATTCATTCCAGGATTGAGATCAAGGCTCTCTGGCCCCTGTTTGGGTGGGCCACCGGCGCAGCCAGCCAGCAACAGGGCTGACAGCAAGGCCCCTGCACGAAGATACATATGGAAGTCCCGACGTTTTATTTTGATTTATCAGAAGTATAGATAACCCGGCCGCCCTCCGGTGGCCGGGTTATCAAAGGACATATTAGAGGGCGTGATCGATACGGATGTCAATCGGAGCGCTTGGAATATCTGCACTCTTGATCGGTGCAGATACCCCCTCAAAGGCACCCTCCCTGTTCATGACGTTGCCGCCACGGGAGAGCCGAGCCTTGAATTGCAGCTCCGGGTAGGAGGCCAGCTTGCTCCCTGCCATCATGGCATCGCCATCACCCAGCGAGAGCGTCACAGGCAGAGTGGGCCCTGCAATACGCTTGACGGCAATCGGCATGGGCGGCCCGTTGGGCACCACTGCAAACACGAAGAGATAGGCATCTTCCGGCATCTGAATGCCCGCCGCCAGCGAGATATGGAGCGGGAACTCCCCCTGCTTCACCTCAAGCTGAGTTTGCTGGTTATCCCGAGCATCCACTGCGCCAGAAGGCGTCACCGCCATACCACGTTGCTGGAGCTGCGTCCTGGCATAATCCATGGAGCGCTCAACCATCACATAGCGGGGAGAGCCCTTCTCCATCAGCGGCAGCATCGCCTGCCAGCGAGCAAGGGCGGTCTGGAAGTCCTCTTTTTGCAGCGCCATGAACGCGTAGACAGAGCGCGCCTCGATGTTGCCCGGCTCCTGAGCGATGGCAGCCTGCAACAAGGCATCGGCTTGTGCCTCATCCCCCGTCATCATCAGCGCCTGGGCGTACGGAACAGCTACCAGCGATTTTTGCGGGGCCAGCTTGTAAGCTCGCTCCAGCGCGTCGCTGGCCATCTCGGGATCGTTGCCATCCAGCGCCAAGCGCCCCAACAGCAGCCAGCCACGGTAGTCGTTCGGTTCATCCTTGAGGCGGGTACGCAACCCCAATGTGAAGTCGAGCAGATCCTGTTCGGTCACCTTGGCATCGCGCTCCACCAGAATACGGTTGCTCAGCTCGCCAAGACGGCTGTTGGCATCCTGCCAGCGGCTCACCTCTTGCCAGCTGCCCAGCTTGAAGTAGAGGCCCAGACTCACCACCACCAGCACCACCACACCAGGGATCCAGATCAGACTCTTGCCGCTGCGGGCGGTCTGCTCCACATCGGGAATGTCATCGAGCAGGCTGCGCTGCAACTCGATAAGTGAATCGGGCTCCTCGGCCAGCACCCCCTGTTCGCGCTCCTCGCCGATCTCCAGCAGACGCTGGCGATAGAGCTGCTTGTTGAGGGCCGAACGGCTGATGCTCTGCTTGCCTTCACCACGCCACAACGGTACGACCAGCGCCAGACTCACCAATACCAGCAGGGCCGCAATCACAATCCAAAAAGCGGTCATTGTTTCTCTTCCTCTTTGAGCAGTTCGGCCAGTCGGCGCTGCTCCTCTTCGCTCAGGGAGCTATCCACGGGCCGGGCTGCAGCCACAGGTCGCCGGCTGCGCATCACCACCACACCTAGGCCGATGACGATGACCAGCAGAGGGCCAAGCCAGAGGATCAGGGTGGATGCCATCAACGGCGGGTTATAGAGAATAAAGTTGCCGTAGCGGGCCACCATGTAATCCACTATCTCATCCTTGTCTTTGCCCTGACGCACCATCTGGTAGGTCTTGTCGCGCAGATCCTTGGCCAACCCCGCATTGGAGTCGGCGATATCCTGGTTCTGACACTTGGGGCAACGCAGCTCCCTGGTCAGCTCTCGAAAGACCTGCTCCTGATTGTCATTGTCGAAGGTATAAACATCGATGGCGGCCATGGCCGGCGCTTGAACCACCCATCCCAGCAACAGCAGCAGGGAAGCAATTAACACTCTCATCAGCAACCCCCTCACTTCATGGCATCAAAGATGGGTTTGAGGGTCGATGCCCAGTTTTCGGGATTGATATCCCCGACGTGGCGATAACGGATGATCCCCTTGCTGTCGATAAAGAAGGTCTCCGGCGCGCCGTATACCCCCAGATCCAGCCCCAGCATGCCGTCCGGATCATAGAGGTTGAGCTGGTAGGGATTGCCCAGCTCCACCAGCCACTTGATCGCCTTGTTGCGCTCATCCTTGTAGTTCATCCCAACGATGTAGATCCCCTGCCCCGCCAGCTCCTTGAGATAGGTGTGCTCGCCATAGCAGGTCGGGCACCAGGTCGCCCAGACGTTGAGCAGCATGGGACGACCGGTCAGGATGCTGCGATCATGCTGTTTGCCCAGATCGTAAATGTCCTGCAGGGTGAAGACAGGCACCTCTTTACCCACCATCACGGATTCGAGTTTGGTGGGGTCAGAGTAAAGTCCCTTGAACAGAAAGACGGCGCCCAGCAGAAAGACGACAAAGGGAATTAAAAACAGCCAGGTCTTGCGATTCATGCCTTGCTCTCCTCCTCACGACGGCCAAAACGGTAGCGCTTGTCCAGCATCGCCAGCACGCCGCCAATAGCCATGAACACGCCGCCAAACCAGATCCAGCGTACGAAAGGCTTGTAGTAAATCCTCACCGCCCAGGCACCGTTGTCGAGCTGTTCGCCAAGGGCTGCGTAAAGGTCACGGGTAATACCGGCATCGATGGCCGCCTCGGTCATCGGCATCCGGGTCACCTTGTACATCCGCTTCTCCGGCTTGAGCAGGGCAACCTGCTTGCCATCCTTATGCACTTCCAGCACGCCTTTGAAACCGTCGTAGTTGGGGCCGTTCTTCTCCTTGATGCCGGTGAAGACAAACTCGTAATCGGCAAAATGGATCCGATCCCCCGCCTGCATCCGCAAATCTTTCTCGATGCTGTAGTTCTGGGTACAGGCGATGCCGATGATGCTGACCGCAAGTCCGACATGGCCGAGGATCATGGCCCAGTGGCTGTTGCCAAGCTTGCGAACCCCGATGGCAAAGCTGTGCTTGTGGGTAGCGCGCGCCCAGGTCTCCTGCGCACTGGTGACGATGATCCAGGCGCCAAGACCGATCCCCAATGCCGCCCACGGCTTGAATGTCTCGGCAAGGATCAGCGGCAGCAGGAAGGCCGCCGCCAGACTCAGGAGCAGCGCAATCACGACCTTGCTCTTGAGCTCGCCCAGATCCTGGCGGCGCCAGCGAAACAGCGGGCCAATCCCCAGCAGCAGGGCGAACGGAATGATGAGCCAGCTGTAGATGTGGTTGAAGAAGGGAGTACCGATGGAGATGCTGCCCAGACCCAGCTCCTTGTGAACCAGCGGCAGCAGGGTGCCAAGCAGCACGGTCAACAGACCCGCCACCAGCATGATGTTGTTAGCCAGCAGCAGGGTTTCACGGCTCCACAGCTCATGCTTACCGTGGCTCTTCACCTGCGAGCCCTTGAAGGCAAACAGCAGCAAGGATGAGCCGATTACCGCCAGCAGGAAGCCCAGAATGAACAAACCGCGGGTCGGGTCGGAGGCAAACGCGTGCACCGAGACCAGCACGCCGGAACGCACCAGGAAGGTGCCGAGCAGGCTCAGGGAGAAAGCGGAGAGCGCCAGCAGCACGGTCCAGGCCTTGAAGGTGGCGCGCTTTTCACTCACCGCCAGCGAGTGCAGCAGGGCGGTACCCGCCAGCCAGGGCATAAAGGAGGCGTTTTCTACCGGATCCCAGAACCACCAGCCACCCCAACCGAGCTCGTAATAGGCCCACCAGGAGCCCAGCACGATCCCCAGCGTCAGAAATACCCAGGCTGCCATGGTCCATGGACGGGACCAGCGTGCCCAGGTCGCATCGAGGCGACCGGTCATCAGGGACGCGATGGCAAAGGCAAAGGCGACCGAGAAGCCCACATACCCCATGTAGAGCATCGGCGGGTGGAAGATGAGACCCGGATCCTGCAACAACGGGTTGAGGTCGCGACCATCAACCGGGAAGTAGGGCAAGGTGCGGATAAAGGGGTCGGAGGTAAACAGCACGAAGGCGGTAAAACCGACCGAGATGAGGCCCAGTACGCCGAGTACCCGCGCTACCGCATCAAGCGGCAGACGGCGGCTGAACATGGCGACGGCCGCAGTCCAGCCCCCCAGGGTCAGCACCCACAGCAGCAGAGAGCCCTCATGGGCACCCCATACTGCAGAGATACGATAAGCGAGTGGCAGCAGGCTGTTGGAGTTGGTGGCCACATACTGCACGGTGAAGTCGTTGTCGATAAATGCCCAGGTCAGGCAGAGGAACGACAGCAACAATAGCAGGAACTGGGCATAAGCGAGCGGACGGGCCGCCGACATCATGCCAAGGCGCCCCCAGCTGGCGCCAAGCAGCGGGTAACTGCCCAGCAATATGGCAGTGGCAAAGGCCAGGATCAGTGCAAACTGTCCTAATTCCGGGATCATTGCTTGCTCCCCTTCAACTGCGCCTCGGTATATTGCGGCTTGAAGTGCATGCCGTTGGTGGCATCAGCCACTTCAGGCGGCATGTATTTTTCATCGTGTTTGGCCAGCACTTCGAAGGCCTCGACTGTAGTGGCATCTTTCAGGGTGCCTTGTGCCACTATGCCCTGCCCTTCGCGGAACAGATCCGGCAGGATGCCGTCATACTCCACCGTCACCAGATGACCGCCATTATCCACCAGCTTGAAGGCTACCTTGAGGCTCTGGGGATCGCGTTGAACCGAGCCGGGCACAACCAGCCCACCAATGCGCAGACGCTGCCCCTCTTCCGGCTTGATCTTGTCCGGCCCTTTCCCTTCCACCAGTTCACTCGGCGTGTAGAAGAGATCGATATTCTGACTCAGGGCATAGAGCACCAGCCCACACACGGTCGCGAGCCCCAGCGTGATGGCCAGGATAATGGTGAGGCGTTTTTTACGTCTCGGATTCATAGGGTGTTCTCCATCTGCTGGGCCGCCTTGCGACGAGCCTCGCGTGCCTGCTTGCTGCGCAATTCGCCCAGCAGGCTGCGGGTTTTCATACGGGTGGAAATGACGATACCGATAAGGCAGACCAGAGTCAGGCCAAAGGAGAGCCAGACATAGAAGGCGTAACCGCCCATCGCCAGGAAGTCACTGAAAGAGGCAAAGTGCATGCTTACTTCTCCTGCTCGGCTATCTCTTTGACCCAGGGGCGGTGCCACTCCCGCATCAAGAGCTCGTTTCTAAAGCGCATAAGGGTCAACGCACCGAGGAAAGTGGCAAACGCCAGGATCATGACGAGCAGCGGCCACAGCATATCGGAAGAGATGGAGGGCTTGGCAAACTTGGTGATGGTGGCCCCCTGATGCAGGGTGTTCCACCACTCCACCGAGTAGTGAATGATGGGCAGGTTGATCACCCCAACCAGCGCCAGAATGCCGGCCGCACGACCAGCCAGCACCTTGTCGCTAAAGGCGTTGTAGAGGGCAATGACGCCGAGGTAGAGGAACAGCAAAATCAGCTCGGAGGTGAGACGGGCATCCCAGACCCACCAGGTTCCCCACATGGGTTTGCCCCAGGCCGCACCGGTAAAGAGAGCGATAAAGGTAAAGATGGCCCCAACCGGAGCAATGGCTGCTACCGTCATGTCCGCCATCCGCAGCTGCCATACCAATCCAATGAACGCAGCAATCGCCATGGTGGAGTAAGCCCCCATGGAGAGGATGGCAGCAGGGACGTGGATATAGATGATCCGGAAGGAGTCACCCTGCTGATAATCTGCAGGGGCAAAGGCCAGACCCCATACAGAACCGATGATGAACGAAAGCAGACTAATCACCGCAAACCAGGGAAGCAGGGTACCAGCCACCTGATAGGCCCGCTCCGGTTTGGCATAAGGGTGCAACCATTTCCACATAGCTCACAAAACCTTTTTGTTATTAATCATTTGGCGAGGCCTACCATACCGACCACAGGGCTGCATCAAATACCCCGAAAGCAATAAGCGGCGCTCTCCTTGATCCATCGCAACTTAATTTTTCCTACATTGCCCCATACGAGGCTTATCACTCTTGCGCCAACACCATCAGTTGAGGCTGACTCGCAAAGCGGCCGACACCGCCAGCGGGGTCAACGTCAATGCCCCCACCAACATGGCTGCCAGAATGGCAAGCTGACCACCGTAAGGCAGCCCCATCCCGGCCGCATCAATTGCCGAGGTCGCAAAAATCAGCACCGGGATATATAGCGGCAGGATCAGCAGACTGAGTAATACCCCCCCTTTGCGCAGGCCAACAGTCAGGGCTACGCCGATGGCACCGAGCAGGCTCAATACCGGCGTTCCCAGCGCCAGTGTCGCCACCACAGCCAGATAACTCTGCATATCGAGGGAGAGCAAAATTGCAATAAGCGGTGAGATGAGCAGCAGCGGCAAACCCGTCAGCAGCCAGTGAGCAACCACTTTGGCTAGCGCCAACAGGCCCAGAGGGTGAGGCATCAACATCATCTGCTCCAGAGAGCCATCGCTGAAGTCATCGCGAAACAGTCGCTCCAGCGACAACATGGCCGCCAGCAAAGCGGCAACCCAGATGATACCGGGGGCGATACGAGCCAGCAGTTTCGGCTCGGGACCTATGCCCAGCGGAAACAGGGTAATAACAATCAGGAAAAACCAGAGCGGGTTGAGGATGTCGGAACGCTGGCGCAGAGCGATCAGCAGTTCACGTCGAATAAGGTGAAGGATAGCGCGCAGCATGATGTCACTCCTGCATCATGGGGGTCAGTGACAAGGTCTTGAGGCGCCCCTGCATCAGTGTGAGATCCTGATGGGTTGTGAGGATCACCATGCCACCCCGATCGGCATGGGCCAGGAAGAGCTGCTCCAGCACCTTGACCCCCTGTTTATCAATAGCCGTAAAGGGCTCATCCAGGATCCAGAGCGAAGGCTTGTTGCAGAGCCATAAGCGGGCCAGTGCTACGCGTCGTTGCTGACCTGCTGAGAGCTGACCGGTGGGGTTATCCTCAAAACCGGCTAGACCAACTCGAGCCAAAATCTGCCACAAATCGCTCTCAGTCTGCGCTGAATGGTGAAGTTGCTGATAAAAAGTCAGGTTTTCAAAGGGTGTCAGGGCTGCCTTTATCCCAGGCTGATGGCCCAGATAAAGCAGACTGGCGTGATACTCGTCACGGCAAGCGCGAATATTCTCCCCATTCCAGAGCACTTCACCAGAAAAGGGTTGTGAGAGGCCAGTCAGCAAACGCAACAGACTGGTTTTGCCAACCCCGTTGGGGCCTTCTATTTGCACCAGATCGCCGGGTGAAACCGTAAATGAGAGATGTTCAAACAGAGTGCGATCTTCACGCACGCAGCTCAGATTGTTGACTTGAAGCAGCATGAGGATGTTATCAAATAGAATTAAGCGGCCTGCATCTTAACACAGTATTGGGATACGTCGTTTCATAGATGCAACAATTGGCGCAAGTCGCGATGGGGATCGCGAAAAGAGGTAAAGGGGATGTCGATATGGCTCTGATCTGTTTCCGTCACTACATATAAAATAAAGGAAGGCATGAGCCTTCCTTCACTATCAAGAACGACCTTTTCGCAAGGATATCAAGAGTTCGGCTTCTGCCTTTGGCAACTCGCACTCGCTCATGACTTCATCCAGATCAGCACCCAGTTCAACCATCTTGGCAGCACGGCTGTAGAGCCTGCGCTCTGGATCCTGCATGGTCAGCTCTTGCTGGCGATCGTTGATCTGTTGCATCGCCCCCTCCACAGCCTGCAGGCGCTGCCCCATGCCAATGGCACCGGTATGCAGCTCCATCATCTGTTTGCGCAAGCTTTCAAGTTGCCCCTGCAAAACGGTCACGTGCGCCTCGGACTCCTGCTTGCTGCGCTTGCTTCTTGACCAGACATAAAAAGCAGACGCCATTGCAATCAGGGACACCACCAAGGCAACTATCTCAATGATCAAAACATCACCTTATTGTTAGAGAGAACCAATTTCGTCCCACTCTTCATCAGAGAGCAACTTGTTCAGGTCAACTAGGATCAACAGTTGACCATCGCGGTTGCTAACACCCTGGATGAACTTGGCGCTCTCTTCGGTACCTACTGCGGGAGCCGCATCAATCTCGGAGGAGCGCAGATAAACAACCTCGGCAACGCTATCAACCATGATGCCAATCACCTGCTTCTCTGCTTCGATGATGACGATGCGGGAGTTTTCACTCACATCGCCGGAAGGCAGGCCAAAACGGGAACGGGTATCGATGACAGTCACCACATTACCACGCAAGTTGATGATCCCGAGTACATATTCGGGAGCACCCGGCACAGGCGCGATTTCGGTGTAGCGCAATACCTCCTGCACCTGCATCACGTTGATGCCATAGGTCTCATTTTCCAGTTGGAAGGTTACCCATTGCAGCACTTCATCTTCAGCCAGATTCTGTGCAATATTGCGCTTTTCTGTCATGTTTTTATTCCTTTTATGAAAACGTCTACTGCTAAAACTAGCAATAAAACAGCTCGATTGCAGAAGTTATCAGCGACCTTCTATGTTGACCCCACGCTCCAATAAAAGGAGCAATTCGCGAACATGCAACAGGGCACACATTTTTTCTTTAACCATGCCCGCGAGCCAAGGACGCTTGCCCTCTTGGTGGCGCCACTTGACCTGATCGCGGTGCAACAATTCAGTTCCTTTGAGGTGATGACACGCCAGTCCCCAAGGTGACTCTCCAAGCATAATCAGATATTTGTAAGGATCCATCTCCAAATGCTGCCCAGGCATCACCCACTGGGCTGTATCCACTACATTCATCTTTTGCTCGCGAGAAGTCATGATCCCCTTATACCAGCCTGGCTGACCAAAAAGAGAGGTCACTTCTCCCAGCTGATGAATCCCGCCAAGATCGGTCAAGGGCACCGCAAACGTCACGCCAGACACTTCAAAGAAGAGAGCCTGGAACTCCTTGCCCGTCTCGATATTTTCCCAACTGATGGGAGACTCTGCTCCTTCCGGTGCAACTTCTACCGCCGTCTCGGTTACTACCGTCGTAATCGGTTCTGCAATCTCAGGGCTCAATACCTCTGCGGGCCACTCAGGCTCTACTGGCGACAGTGACTCTTCAGCCACAATCTGCAGCGGCTCTGACACTGTTAGCTCATTGGTAAACGCGTCATTCTCAAATTGCACCTGCCCCACTTGAGCCAGCAATTCACTCAGTTGGGTTAGACGCGGGTCACTCTCCATATAGGGAGGAGCAACTACCTCCGGCACACTTTGAGGTTGTCGCTGCAACTGCACTACTGGCGCAGCAGGAACTTCTTCGATTTCATCAAGCCCTGACGTGTCATCAAGGAGCAGCGAATGGAAATAATCATCCATTGCCCGAACTTGAATGGTATCTCTCATGCCGTCACCTCATGAGTCCGCTGCCGCTCAAGCGCGTCAAGATATTTGAGCAGAGTTTCGTAGGCATAAGTTCCACGACTCCCGGGTGAATAAATGGAGGGGGGAATATGCAGCAAACTGGCATCCCGGAATTTGGTATCGATAGGGATCACCGCGTTCCACACCGCGTCACCGTACTGTTCCTTGATTGATTTCAACGTCATCAGCGATGCTCGGGTACGCTTGTCAAACATGGTCGGAATAACGGTAAAACGAAATTTATCCCGTTTTGAGCGCTGCATAATTTCAAACGTCTTCATCATCCGCTCCAGCCCTTTCAGTGCCAGGAATTCGGTCTGAACAGGCACCAAAATGCGATCACATGCAGCAAGAGCATTGACCATCATCACCCCCAATACAGGTGGACAATCAATGAGCACGTAGTCGTACTGATCCTGAATACGCAGCAACGCACGTTTGAGCACCAGCCCCATCCCTTCACGGTTCCCCATGACACGATCGAGCGTCGCCAGCGTGATAGATGCCGGCAGCAGATTGATATTGTCGAACTTGGTTTTAAGCGTCAGTTTATTGACAAGCTCGGTGGTCGGCTTGACTGCTTGAAAAAGCTCATAGAGCGTGCCATCAAGACGATCCGAATCGTAATCGAGATAAGCGGTCAACGAGGCATGCGGATCCGTATCAATCAGCAGCACCCGCTGGCCACGCTGAGCCAGGATCCCGGCAAGAGAGACCACTGTGGTGGTTTTACCGACACCGCCTTTCTGGTTGGCAACCGTCCAAACAATCACTGTATCAATCCTGCCTTGTTGTTATACGCATGCCACCACCGGGTAGCGAGATCACCTTGACCTCACCAGCATCCGCCGCTTTTTGCACTTCCGGCACAGCCTCTGTGGCTGCCGGAGTTTCGACTACAGGTCTTGCAGGTACCCAGGCAAACTTGGAGATAGCGACCACCACTTTACGGTTCTGTAGCCGCCCCTCTTCACTACCATTGTCTGCAAAAGGAGAAAACTCACCATATGCCTCGAATGCCAAGCGCTGAGGCGCGATACCATTGGCAATCAAACCGTTTAGCACCGCCTCTGCCCGAGCAGCAGACAGAGCCCAGTTTGAGCGATAAATTTCATTATTAATCTGTTGGTTATCTGTATAACCCCTGACCCTTACGTAGTTATCGACCGGTTTGAGAATACTTGAAAGAGTATTGATAACCGGCGCTGCATTCGGCCCCATAAATGCACTTCCACTGCTAAATAACAGGCCGGAACTCAACTCGATAGTCAGCCAGTTCTCATCTTGAGTTAGTTTGACTATCCCAGACTCAACCAATGATCCCATGCTTGCCTGCAGCTGTGTACCAAGCGTCGCAAGTGTTGTGCCATTTTGCAAAATAGGGACACCGGAAATAGGTGCAAGAGAGGGAGCTGGTCCGCTTGTGCCATGAAGTATTGAAGGTGCGGAAGAGGCCGAACTTTCCAATAGCGAATTACCTTGGCCATCCAGCAAACCGTCGCTGCGAGGCTGAATAACACTGAAAGCCTGACTCATACCGTCAATGACTGCACGATACTTGTCCTTGTTAACCAAAGCGACTGAATAGAGCACCACAAACAGGGCAAAGATGAGAGTCATGTAATCGGCGTAGGAGACCAGCCAGCGATCCAGATGCTCACGCCCTTGCAAGTGCAACCGATAACGCTTACGCATGGCTACTCTCCCTTCAGATATGCCTTGAGCCGCCGTTCTACCTGCAGACCATTTTCACCATGGGCAATAGCAATGAGCCCCTCCAACGTCATCTCTTGGAAAAGCGCAGAATGGTAATGGAAAGCCCTTAACCGATTGGCAACAGGCAGATAAACCAGGTTGGCAAACCCCACACCATAAATGGTCGCAACAAAAGCCACAGCAATTCCCGCGCCCAGTGCTGCAGGGTCTTCGAGATGGAACATCGCCTGGATAAGCCCCATCACGGCGCCAATGATCCCGATGGTTGGGCTATAACCCCCCATGGATTCAAATACCCTGGCTGCATGCTCATTACGTTCTTGCTCGATATCGATATCCGCCTCCAGCAACATGCGAATATCCTCTGTCGACACACCATCGACAATCATGTTCAACCCTTGGCGGGTAAATTCATCTTCCTCTTGCTCCGCCTGATCTTCCAAAGCCAGCAGCCCTTGTTGCCGGGCAAATACAGCCCAAGATTGCAAACGCTCAGCCTGAAGTACCAGCTCCTGACGTGGGGGAACAAAAATCCAAAGAACCTGCCTGAGCGCAAGCAAGATATATCTGACGGGAGTTTGCAGAGTAACGGCACCGAAGGTGCCGCCCAATACGATCAGAAAAGCGGGGCCATCAACCAGAGTCAGCAGGGAACCACCATGCCACAATTGGGCAATGGCAATGGCTCCCAAAGCCAGGAGCAGGCCAAACAAGCCCATGATCAGCGCCCCAACTCAACCAGGATACGCTGTGCCACTTTGTCCAAAGGAAGTGATTCACTGGCGATACCAGCCTTGGCAACAGCCTGAGGCATCCCATATACCACACAAGATGCTTCATCCTGAGCCCAGATAGTAGAGCCTTGCTCTTTCAGCAACTTGGCTCCATCTCGGCCATCCGCGCCCATGCCCGTCAAGACAATCGCAAGCACCTTGTCAGCATAGGTTTTAGCTGCAGAAGCAAAGGTAATGTCAACACAGGGTTTGTAGTTAACTTTGTCATTGCCATCAATTATCCGGATACGAGCACCAACGCCACGCCCTTCAAGCAACATCTGTTTGCCACCCGGTGCCAGATAGGCATGGCCAGGTTTGAGCACGTCACCATCCTCAGCTTCCTTGACACCGATCTGGCACAAGCCATTGAGGCGAGCAGCAAATGCCGCAGTAAAGGTTGCCGGCATATGCTGGATCAGCAAAATCGGGTGAGGGAAATCTCCTGGTAGCTTCGTCAACACATTTTGCAATGCAACCGGTCCCCCAGTGGATGTACCAATAGCAACCAATTGATAAGTTTTACCACTACGCTTGAATGCCGGAGCTGGTGTCATGCGCGGTGTTTCTAACACACGCTCAGCAGTTCGCGATGCAGCTGAAGAACTCAGTGGCGATCTGGTCATCGGCTCAGGAGCTTTGGGGCGAGCAGAGCTCATCAAAAAGCGCTTGCGGGAGATCTCCTTTACCCGCTGCTGCAGTAATCTGACCGCTTCATCTTTGTCTCTGGCGATGTCTTCAAACTTTTTAGGTAAGAAATCGAGGGCTCCTGCATCCAGTGCATCCAGAGTCGCCTTTGCTCCCTCATGGGTCAGAGAGGAGAACATTAAAATAGGAGTTGGACATTTGGCCATGATCTCGCGCACAGCGCTGATGCCGTCGAGCACGGGCATTTCAATGTCCATAGTGATCACATCAGGGCGCAGTGAAATCGCCTTGTCCACGGCCTCACGTCCGTTTTGAGCGGTATCAATCACTGTCAGCATGGGATCCTGACTAATGATTTCACTTACCCGACGGCGGAAGAAACTCGAATCATCGACAACTAATACCTTGACTGCCATTGTTATTTTTCTAACTCCTTGGGCCTGAGCTATTAATGTCTACGCGCATATGCTTTGAGCAGACTCGGCACATCCAAAATCAGGGCTATTCCACCATCACTGGTAATTGTTGCCCCCGCCATACCTGGCGTTCCTTGCAGCAAGCTATCAAGTGGCTTGATAACCACCTCTTCCTGGCCAATCAGGCTATCAACAACAAAACCAATTTGCTGTGTCCCAATCTGCACAATAACCACATGACCTGTATCTTGACGGGAGCGTTTGTTGGAACCACGCACCAGCCATTTATGCAGATAAAAGAGCGGAATTGCCTTCTCACGAACAATGATGGTGAGCTGACCATCTACCATATTGGCCTTTTTCAGATCCAGATGGAAAATCTCATTCACGCAGCCAAGCGGCAGAGCAAAAGTTTGCTCCCCCACCTCTACCATCAGGGTCGGCAAAATAGCCAGCGTCAAGGGCACCTTAATTTCAAGACGCGTTCCTTTACCCCATGTCGAATCAATGTGTACTGAGCCATTGAGCCCGACAATGCTGGTCTTCACCACATCCATACCGACACCACGGCCAGATATATCCGAAATCTCTGACTTGGTAGAGAAACCCGGAGCAAAAATCAGGTTGTAGGCATCATTGTCACTCATGCGAGCAGCAGTATCTGCATCCAGTACACCACGGCTGATTGCTATAGACTTGAGTTTTTCTGGATCCATACCTGCACCATCATCTTCGATACAGAGCAGGATATGGTCACCTTGCTGAGAAGCACTCAGGGTGATAGTTCCCTGACGTGGTTTACCCGCTTTTTCACGGATCTCGGGCAACTCAACCCCATGGTCACAGGAGTTACGAACCAAGTGAACAAGGGGGTCAGCCAATGCTTCAACCAAGTTTTTATCAAGATCGGTCTCTTCACCGACCATGACCAATTCGATTTCTTTTTTGAGAGTACGAGCCAAATCACGAACAACGCGCGGGAATCGACCAAAAACCTTCTTGATTGGTTGCATGCGGGTCTTCATGACCGCGCCTTGCAGATCAGCAGTCACAACATCTAGGTTGGCAACAGCCTTCGACATCTCTTCATCGTTGCTGGCAATACCAAGACTAACCAAGCGGTTACGCACCAATACCAACTCGCCCACCATATTCATTATCACGTCGAGCGTCTTGGTATCCACCCTCACCGTTGTATCGCTTTGTACGGCACTGTTTTCCACAGGGGCTGGAGCAGAAGCCTTGGCTGCTGGTGCAGGAGCCTTGGCTGGTGATTCTGCAGGTTTTGCTGAGGCACTGGTCACGGGCTTGGCTGCAGGAGTAGGCACTGCAGGTTTGGACTGAGCTGGCACCGCGGCAGGTGCGGCAGGTGCGGCAGGTGCGGCAGGTGCGGCAGGTGCGGCAGGTGCGGCAGGTGCGGCAGGTGCGGCAGGTGCGGCAGGTGCCATTGTACTCTGCGGCCCTTGCCCACGCCCATGAAGTTCGTCAAGTAAGCGTTCGAACTCATCGTCATCGATAAGCTCATCTACTTCCTTCTGCACCGACTTAAGCGGATTAACTTCTGGCGCACCTATATGTTGTCCCTGGCCATGCAGCTGATCTAGCAAGGCTTCGAACTCATCATCAGTAATGTCACCGGAATCTGTGGTCACAGATGTTGAAGCAGCCTTGGTTGGTGCTCCGCCAACACCATGCAGCTCATCCAGTAAACGTTCGAACTCGTCAGCAGAGATCTCGTCAATAGAGCCACCGCCATTAACGGCTGCTGACTCAACACTCTCTACTGAAACCACAGCTTCTGGAACTTCAGGCTCAGCAACGAAAACGTCTACTTGAGGGGCAACTGGTTCGGGGTCGGCAGCAATAACATCAGAGGCAGCACTGCTGGTTGCAGTCCTCAGTTGCTCTTCACCCTCAGGCTTGCACAGCTCATGAAGGTCATGGAGGAGATCTTCTGACGCAGGACTTGGCGCTTCACGATTTTGCACTTGGGCAAACATGACGTTGATGGCGTCCAGTGCCTGCAAGATTACATCCATCAATTCTGCAGTCACTGTACGCTTGCCGTTGCGCAAGATATCAAACACGTTCTCGGCACCGTGGCATACGTCAACCAGTTCGCCCAACGACAAGAACCCAGCACCGCCTTTCACGGTATGAAAGCCGCGAAAGATCGCATTCAGCAGGTTTTTGTCATCGGGCCGCTTTTCCAAGTCGACCAGTTGCTCAGACAACTGTTCCAATATTTCGGATGCTTCGACCAGAAAGTCTTGCAGTATGTCTTCATCAACTTCGAAGGCCATGCGTCACTCCATTAGAATCCCAAGCTAGACAGCAGATCGTCCACATCATCCTGACCATTGACCACGTCGGCACGGGCCTCGGGGTTCATGATGGGGCCTTCAGCTTCAATCCCGTTGACAGGAAGGCTGCGAGTTGAATGCTCTGCAGACGCCTCACCAAACATAGTCAGCATTTCTATTAATTTTGTTTCTACTTCCTGCACAAGTTTGATGACCTTGCGGATCATCTGCCCTGTCAGATCCTGAAAATCTTGCGCCATCAGGATCTCTGTCAGCAGTTGCCGTAATTTATCGGCATCAGACTCTGAAGCCTTAATAAAATCATCGAGTTGGTGACATAGCGATTTGAATTGCCCAACATTCATGTCGCGGGACATCAAGGCATTCCAGTTCGGCATAACCAGCTGGATATTGTCATTAAGACGATCTGCAATCGGCAGACTGGCTTCTACCGCATCCATGGTGCGGTTCGCGGCCTTGTCAGTCATATCGATAACGTAGCTAAGGCGTTCCCGAGCATCGGGGATATCATGAGTAGCCAGATCGGGAATCCGCGGATCAAGGCGAAACTCTTGTAGTGAATTATGCAGTTGTCTTGTCAGTTGACCGACCTTGTCAAACAGATCGGAGGCATTGGGGGCACACACTTCGGCAAGCAGATCATCGGCCAGCTCAAATTCACCTTGCTCAAGATGAGCAACAAGCATCCTTGCCTGGTCGAGCGAAATCATTGCTCTCGTTTTGGCCATCATCCCTGCAGCTCCTTAGCCGATTCGTTCAAAAATCTTGTCCAGTTTTTCTTTGAGCGTCGCTGCAGTAAAAGGCTTGACGATGTAACCATTAACGCCAGCCTGGGCGGCCTCAATGATCTGTTCGCGTTTAGCTTCAGCTGTCACCATCAATACCGGAAGATGTTTGAGTTTGTCATCAACCCGAATGGCCTTGAGCAGGTCAATACCTTGCATGCCGGGCATGTTCCAGTCAGTTACTACAAACTGGAAATCACCATTTTTCAGCATCGGCAATGCTGTATTGCCATCATCCGCCTCGTGGGTGTTGTTGAATCCCAAGTCGCGCAGCAAGTTCTTGATAATCCGGCGCATCGTTGAAAAGTCATCAACAATGAGGATTTTCATGTTCTTGTCCAAAATTCCCTCCTAAATAGCCGCCTCGGCGGCTCACTTACATGATGCTAAAAACGGGTTGTGTCGTGCGGATTATGCCTTAGAGTTTAGTCTCAGTGTAGCCAGTACAAACACTTATAGATGCCAATCTCGCAAACGAGCACGTAATCTGTGCATTGCCTGACTGTGGATCTGGCTCACCCGTGACTCACTGACATTCAAAACCTCGCCGATTTCGCGCAAATTCAGCTCTTCATCGTAGTAAAGAGAGAGAACCAGGGCTTCCCTCTCTGGTAAGCGACCAATTTGCTCGGCTAATGCAATCTGAAATCGTTCTGCAGCCAAATCATCGAAACCTGACCCGGAGGGAGCGTCATCAGGATGGCCAATTACATCCTCACTGACTCCGAGATCCTCAATACCAATGATTTTTCCGCAAGAAACATCCTGTAGCATGGCATGATAATCAGCAATTGAGACCCCCATCTGGGCTGCAACTTCCGTATCACGCGCATCTCGACCATTGGTTTGTTCAACATTTTCGATGGCTTCAGAGATCGCCCGGCTGTTGCGATGCACGGAACGAGGCACCCAGTCACCACGCCTAATTTCATCGAGCATGGCACCACGAATGCGGATCCCTGCATAAGTCTCGAAACTGGCCCCCTTGCTGCCATCAAAGTTGCGAGAGGCTTCCAGCAGCCCAATCATACCTGCCTGGATCAGGTCATCCAGCAAGACACTGCTGGGCAGACGAGCCAGCAGATGCTGGGCAATTCGCTTGACCAGCGGAGCGTGTCGCTCCACCAGCACATAGGAATCCTGATGACGCAAGTACGCTTGGGCTTTATTCACGGGAACCTTCCTGTGTTGTGGCCGGCTTTTGCAGCAAATTCTCCAGGAAAAACTCCAGGTGGCCACCCGGCTGATTGGGAACTGGCCAGCTTGCCGCCTTGTTGGCCAGCGCACGAAACGCCAGCGCAGCAGGAGATTTGGGGAATGCTTCGACAATCAGCTTCTGCTTGCGCACTGATGCCCGCAAATTGGTGTCGTAAGGCACACAGGCTACCAGCTCAAGAGAGGTGTCCAGGAAGCGATCCGTTACCCGAGTCAGCTTGGCAAAGAGCTCCTGGCCTTCACGCAGGCTGCGCACCATGTTGGCCACCACCTTAAAGCGGAACACCCCATGCTCCTTGGAGAGGATCTTGATAAGCGCATAGGCATCGGTAATGGAAGTCGGCTCATCGCATACCACGACCATGATGTCTTGCGCTGCGCGGGTGAAGCTCAGCACCATGTCAGAGATACCGGCTGCGGTATCTACCAGCAAAATATCGACCTGAGTCTTCATTTCGCTAAAAGCCCGGATAAGCTCGGCATGCTGTACGGGCGAGAGCTCGACCATCGACTGGGTACCAGACGTCGCCGGCACAATCATCATACCGTACGGCCCCTCGACAATGATGTCGTCGATAGTGCATTCACCGGCCAGTACGTGGGATAGGTTGCGATGTACCCGCAGCCCCAGCATGACGTCTACGTTTGCCAGACCGAGGTCAGCATCCAGTACCATCACCCGTTTGCCCTGCGCAGCCATGGCGCCAGCCACGTTCAGGGTAACGTTGGTCTTGCCAACGCCCCCCTTGCCTCCGGAAACGGCGATTACTTTAACTCGATTGTTTTGACGCATTTTGCGCAGACCACTCGCCTGATCCATATACATGTTACTCATAAAACTCCGAATCTTCGGCCTCGCCAAAGCCTGCACCCCAGAAATAGGGCTCTTCTGTTTCTCGCTCCAGCGACCCCATGGCGGCTCCAACGAGCTGCGCCGCATTGGCAACCTGAATATCTTCCGGAACCCTTTGTCCGTCAGTGATATAACTGATGGGCAATGAATTCTGGATACACACGTTAATCACTTCGCCCAGATTCAGACTTTCATCCAATTTGGTAAGTATGCAGCCGCTAAGCGGAATACGCCGGAAATGGTCAACCGCCTCCTGCATCACCCGACGCTGGGAGGTTGCGGACATAACCAGATAACTGCGGATCCGCACCTTGGCATTCTTGACCAAGGTATCGAGCTGCTCGGTCAAGCGAATATCCCGCTGACCGACCCCTGCCGTATCGATCAATACCAACCGACGATGGCGGAACTGATAAAGTGCACTGGCCAGCTCCTCGGCATCGCGCACCTGACGAACCGGACATCCCATGATGCGACCATAGGTCTGCAACTGCTCATGGGCTCCGATCCGGTAATTGTCAGTGGTGATCAGCGCCACCTGCTCGGCACCATATTTCATGGCAAAGCGTGCTGCCAGTTTGGCAATAGTGGTGGTTTTACCCACCCCGGTCGGACCAAGCAGCGCAACCGCGCCGCCCTGCCGCAAAATTTCGTCTTCGCTGATTTTGAGCTGGGCAGTGAGTACTTCTGCCAGCTGAGCCATTCCCTGATGGATCGACATATCTTCCGGGATCATGCCAGCCAGCTGATCGGCAAAGGCATCGTCAAACCCCATCTTCTTGAGCTCTTTGATGAGCAGCGCACGCATCGGCTCCCGGCGCTCCACCTCCTGCCACATCAGACCGGAGATCTGGTGCTCCAGCAGCTTGCGGATGCTGGCCATCTCCTTGCGCATCCCCTCCATCTCCTGATCACGTTGATTGGATTGAGGGGCGCGAGGAGAAGTTGATGCGGCACGAGCCCGAGGTTTGGCAGGTTCGGGAGCGGCCCCCCACTGTCCCTGTTCGGCAAGGGTTTTCGGCGCAGAAGTCGTGGCAGCTATTGCGGCTGGCTGAGCGCCGCCCATCCCGGCAACATTGCCCGGCTGGAGCTTTTGCTGACGAGCAAGCAAGGCTGCCAGCGTATCGGCATAGTGTTCGTTCTGGTTGGGTGCTGGTTCAGGGCGCCCCATCTGCCGCGCGGCAGACGAAATATTGACGCTCTCATCGTTCAGCTGACGGCGAACCGGCGTATCTCTAGGCCCCGGAACCTGGGATTGATAGTCAACGGCGGCGACTATCTCGACCCCTCCGGTCACCTTCTTGTTGGACATGATGACGGCATCCGGCCCGAGAGTCTCCTTGACCTCGGCCAGAGCCGTTCGCATGTCCTTGGCAAAAAACCGCTTAATCTTCACCCGTCATCTCCGCTAACTAGTTCTGTCCGACTGCACTGACGATACGAATCTGCTTGTCATCAGGCACTTCCTGATACGACAGAACGCGCAATCCAGGAATTGCATTCTTTACAAATTTGGCCAGGGTATTGCGCAAGATACCCGATGTCAGCAACACGGCTGGTTGACCTTCCAACTCTTGCCGCTGTGTGGCCTCCACCAGTGAGCGCTGCATCCGCTCCGCCAAACCCGGCTCAATACCAGCCCCATCACCGCCACCTGCCTGCAAGGATTGATGCAATATACGTTCCAGTTCTGGGGCCAAGGTAATCACCGGCAGCTCGGGATCCGGGCCGGCAATCTCCTGCACGATCAGGCGGCGCAGGGCAATCCGACAGGCGGCTGTCAACACTTCCGGATCCGGGCTACGGGGTGCGTACTCCACCAGGGTCTGCAGGATAGTGCGCATATCGCGAATTGGCACGCCTTCATTGAGCAAATTCTGCAATACCTTCACCAGGTTACCCATGCTGATGACTTCAGGTACCAATCCTTCAACCAGCTTGCTCTGGTGCTTGCCAATCATGTCGAGCAGCTGTTGCACCTCATCGTGACCGAGCAGCAACGAGGCATGGTTGGTAAGGATCTGGCTAAGATGGGTGGCAACCACGGTGGCCGTATCCACCACGGTATAGCCCAGAGTCTGTGCCTGGGAGACCTGATCCTTGGCAACCCAGACAGCTTCCAGTCCAAAGGCTGGATCCCGCGCAGCAATGCCTTGCACCTGGCCAAAGACCTGACCCGGGTTAATGGCCATCTCCTTATCATGGTAAACGTTGGCTTCGCCGGTACTGACCCCCATCAAGGTGATCCGATATTGATTGGGCGCCAGATCAAGATTGTCGCGAATGTGTACCGCTGGAACCAGGAAACCCAGCTCCTGAGACAGTTTCTTGCGCACCCCTTTAATCCGGTTGAGCAACTCGCCACCCTGATTGCGATCCACCAGTGGAATGAGCTGATAGCCAACTTCCAGACCAATAACATCGACCGGCATCACATCGTCCCAGCTCAGCTCTTTTTGCTCATGGGTAGGCTGCTCGGCATTTGCCGGCATCAACTCGCCCTTGGCTGCACGCGCAGCCGCCAGCTTCTCACGACGCAGCAGCCACCATGCCCCCGCGGCAGCAACGCCTCCCAGACTCAGAAAAGCAAAATGCGGCATCCCGGGTACCAGCCCCATCGTCAGCAAAATGCCGGATGAGATGATCAGCGCCTTGGGATTGTCGAACAGCTGCCCCAGAACCGCAGTCCCCATATCCTGATCGGTATTTTGCCGGGTGACTATGATAGCCGCAGCAATAGAGAGCAACAGAGAGGGGATCTGTGCAACCAGACCGTCACCGATAGCCAGCAGAGTGTATATCTGGGCCGATTCGCTCAAGGTGAGCTGGTGTTGGGCCATACCGATGATGAAGCCCCCCAGAATGTTGATACCGAGGATCATGATGCCCGCAACCGCATCCCCCTTTACGAATTTGGAGGCACCATCCATGGAGCCGTAGAAATCAGCCTCCTGAGTTACCTCTTGGCGACGCTTTTTGGCTTCTTCCTGATTGATAAGGCCAGCGTTCAAATCGGCATCGATGGCCATCTGTTTGCCTGGCATTGCGTCCAGGGTGAAGCGGGCACTCACCTCGGAGATGCGGCCTGCACCCTTGGTGACCACCACAAAGTTGATGATCATCAGGATCATGAAGACGATGATGCCGACTGCATAGTTGCCACCGATCACCACGTTACCGAAGGCCTCGATCACGTGCCCCGCAGCTGCACTGCCGTTGTGGCCTTCCAGCAAGACCACCCGGGTAGAGGCAACGTTAAGCGCCAGACGAAGCAAGGTTGCGATAAGCAGTACGGTAGGAAAAGCGGCAAACTCCAGAGGACGGCGAGTGTAGACGGCAACCAGCAACACCACGATGGAGAGCGCGATATTGAAGGAGAAAAGGATATCCAGCATCAGAGGCGGGATGGGCAAAACCACCATTCCCATAGAGGCCAGCACCAGCAACGGGGTACCGACCCCTTTGCCAAGCAGCCATCTGTACTCTTTTAAGCGGCCCAATGTTGCCTTGAATTCCATCGCTTTTCTCGATCTTTACTCGCTGGTTCCAGATTAAAGCAAACATCAAGCCAAGAATTCAATTCATTGATTTTAAATCATTTTATTTTGACAGTGTCAGATCTTTGTCATTTGCGATATTCAGGCGGGATAGGAAGATCTTTAGCCAGCGGTTGCGGACGACGGCCATGTCCACGGCGGAACTTCTTGAGCTGGAAGACATAGGCCAGCACCTGAGCCACGGCCGCAAACAATCCCTCAGGGATCTCGTGCCCAAGTTCGGTGGAATGGTAGATGGCACGAGTCAACTCGGGAGAGGGCATGATGGGAATATTGTACTCACGGGCGATCTCCCTGATCTTCATCGCCACCTCGTCAGTCCCCTTGGCGATGACCTTGGGTGCGGCGCCTGGCTTGCCTGCCTCATATTTGAGGGCAACCGAGTAGTGGGTCGGGTTGGTGATCACCACATCCGCCTTCGGAACCTCTCCCATCATCCGACGCGCAGCCATCTCCATCTGCAGACGACGGATCCGTCCTTTCACCTCGGGTTTACCCTCACTGTCCTTGAATTCGTCCTTCACTTCCTGTTTGGTCATTTTGAGCTGACGCATGTGGTTCCATTTCTGAAATGGCACATCGATAGCCACGATCGGCAGGAGGGAACAGCAGAGAATTATCAGCATCCAGAGAAAGAGTTCGAGCGCATCTATGATGCCACCGGGGTACCCCTCCATCGAGAGATTGAGCAGATGGTTGAACTGGCTGGAAAGCATCCACCAGGCAAACAGCGTGATAAAGACCACTTTGGCGATCGATTTGATCAATTCGATCAGGGACTGCACACCGAACATCCGCTTCAGACCGTTGAGCGGGCTCAACTTGCTGAACTTGGGCGTCATCGCCTCGGTCGAGAAGTTCATCCCTCCCATCAGGATATTGCCAATAAAAGCGACTATCGCAACCAACGCAAAGAGCTGACCTAGCGGAAGGAGCAATTCCCCCAGCAATGCAGGCACCATGGCAAGCATGGCGTTGGGGTCGAAGGCCTGCTCCCGATCAAGAGTAAAGCCTGTCGTCAACACCTTCACCATGGCATTGGCGAGTGATCCCTTGAGCATCAGCAATCCGAACACACCTGCCAACAGGACACTGGCGGTACCCAGCTCCTTTGAACGTGCAATCTGCCCTTTATCACGGGCCTGTTGCAGTCGTTTGCCCGTGGGTTGTTCGGTACGTTCCTGATCGGTATCAGCCATGAGCGCCCCCCAGACACTGGGTATCAATCAGCTCGCAGCTAACCTCCTGTACCCGCTCCCACATGGTATCGAAATGGCCAAGAAAGCCGCCAATAGTGAGCCAGAGGATAAGCAGACCCGACATCATGCTGACGGCAAAACCGATGCTGAAAATATTGAGCTGGGGAGCAGCCCGGGTCATCACGCCAAAAGCGAAGTTGATAAGCAGCAGCGCGACAATGGCAGAAAGCGCCATCACCAGAGCGGCCTGGTACATCACGCCAAGGAAACCGGCGAGAGTACGGATTGCGGGCAGAGAGAGCCCACTATCGGAGACTGGCAGCGTTTCAAAACTGAGGATGACCAGCCGCAACATGACCAAATGGCCATCTAGCGCCAGAAATACCAGCGTCGCCAGCATCAGATAAAACTGCCCGACCACAGGAGCAGACTGCCCATTCATGGGATCGACCAGAGTGGCAAAGCCCAGGCTGGTCTGCATGGCGATAACCTGACCCGCCATCACGAAACACTCCATCAGAAACTGGGTCATCAGTCCCAGCGCAATGCCGATCAACAGTTGCTGGGCCAACACCAGAAAACTGCCGACAGAGAAGAGCTCGATGGGTGGCATCTTGGGTAGAAGAGGCGAAACAAGAAAGGTAATGGCAAGGGCCAAGCCAATCCGTATCCGGGCTGGGGCGAGACGGCTGCCAAATACCGCCATCACCATCAACAGACTGCTCACCCGAGCAAGCGGCCAGAGGATGGAAGACAACCACTCCATGATAAGAGCGGTTGTATAGGTCATCCCACCACCTCGGGGATTTGGCTCACCATCAGCACAAAGAAATCCATCAGACTCTGCAAGCCCCAATGAGCACCAGCACCAAGAGCAAACAGGGTAACAATCAGACGAGGCAGAAAGCTCAAGGTCTGTTCGTTGATGGAGGTAGCCGCCTGAAAAATAGCCACCACCAGCCCGATAGCAAGGCTGGGCAGGATCACGGCCGTCACCATAATAGTGACCAGCCAGAGCGCCTCGCGAAATACGTCGACAAAGGTTTCAGGGCTCATACTGCCTGCTCCTTCGGCCCGGCTTAACCGGTACCCAGTCCGAAACTGTTGGCCAGAGAACCCAGGATCAGGTTCCAACCATCCACCATGACAAACAGCATCAGCTTGAATGGCAATGAAACAATCATTGGCGAGAGCATCATCATACCCATCGCCATCAAGATACTGGCTACGACCAGGTCGATAACCAGAAACGGCAGAAAGAGCATGAAGCCGATCTGGAAAGCAGTTTTCAGCTCACTGGTCACAAAAGCCGGGATCAACACCCGCAGCGGCACATCGGCAGGTTTCTCCACCTGCACGTTGGCAATCTCCATAAAGGTATTGAGATCCTTGATGCGAGTTTGCGCCAGCATGAACTGATGGATAGGCAATTCGGCCCGCTCCAACGCCTCTTTCGCCTGAATGGTCTCTGCCAGATAGGGCTGCAACGCTTCATTGTTGATGCGATCGAGCACTGGCGACATGATGAAAAACGACATGAAGAGGGCAATACCGATCAGCACCTGGTTGGAGGGACTCTGCTGCAACCCGATCGCCTGACGCAAAATCCCCAGCACTATGATGATGCGGGTAAACGACGTCATCATGATCACCATGGAGGGCAAGAACGAGAGCGCCGTCATCAACGCCAGTACTTGCAGGGTCAGGCTGTACTCCTGACTACCATCAGCCATGGTTTTGACGGTCACGGCCGACATGGCATCCTGTGCCACGGCCAGCGAGGAGAAGAGTAGCGGGGTCAGCAGGCTGATCAACAGCCAGATCCAGTTAGCTTTTTTCATGCTTGCCCATCAATTTGCCAAGCTGCTGGGAGAACGCCTGAGACTGATTTTCATCGAGCGGCTCTTCCAGGCGATAGAGGAAGTTGACCTGCTGCGGTGTCACTCCGACCAGCAACTGCTGCTCACCCACCTTGACCACCAGCAACTTCTCTTTATACCCCACCGGCAACGAGGCGATGACCCGCATCTGGCCGCCCCCCATGGCGGTGGCAATCTTGCTCTTCTTGAGCAAAAAACCCAGCACCAGAATAAGGCCGATCACCATCAGGCTGGAGAGCAACCAGGAGGTGAGGCTAGGCGGATTGGCGCCCGCACCGGGTTCAGCTGCCAGTGCGGGAAGGGACAACAGCAGTAACGGAAACGCGCGGATCATTTGAGTTTCTTGATCCTTTCGATCTGGCTGATGACATCGGTCAGACGGATACCGAACTTGTCGTTTACCACCACTACCTCACCGTGGGCAATCAGGGTGCCGTTGACCAGCACATCCAGCGGCTCACCAGCCACCCGATCCAGCTCAACTACCGAGCCCTGGTTCAGTTGCAGCAGGTTGCGGATGCTGATCTGGCTGCGGCCCACTTCCATGGCGATGGTGACGGGGATATCCAGAATGGTATCGAGCTTGCGGCGCTCCTCGGCACTGATGGGAGCGTCATCTTTCAACTCTTCCAGCGGGGCTGGCTTGACTTCCGCCGTCACCTGCTCTTCCAGTGCGGCGGCCCATGCGTCCGCCATCAGATCCTCTTCCTCAGTTCCGCTCATTTTGCTTCCTTATCGCTACTTCATGACCGTTTATCGCAATAAACCGTCGATTATCTCTGTTGATCCTCAATGCTGCGCTCCAGCTCTTCCAGCTCGGCCTCGCCATCGATACGTACACCACCCCGTGTCACCAGATGCATCTCTGTCTTGACCCCTTCCGGACGCTTGAGTTTGTCGGTGATCTTGAGGGCAACATGATCCTTGGTACGCCCCATTTTGGCGTGGAAAGTAGGCAAATCTTCCACGAAAACCAGCAGATTTTCCGGCATCTCGACCGGAATGATATCACCGGGTTGCATTTCCATCAGCTCGCGCAGGGTGAGCTCGGTCTCCAGCAGTTTGGCCCGCAGCTCGACCTTGACGTCCATGATTTCGTCGCGCAGCGCCTTGCTCCAGCGCACATCGGTATCACCCTTGTCGCTCTGCACGCCTGCATCCAGCAACTCACGGATGGGCTCCAGCATGGAGTAAGGCATCGCCACATGGAAGTCACCACCACCGCCATCCAGTTCAATGTGGAACGAGCTGACCACAATCACCTCGGTCGGGCTGACAATGTTGGCCATCGCCGGGTTCACTTCGGAGTCGAGATACTCGAAGCCCACATCCATCACCGGAGCCCAAGCATCCTTGTAATCTTCAAACACCAGCTTGAGCAGCATCTGGATAATGCGTCGCTCGGTGGGGGTAAATTCGCGCCCTTCAATTTTGGCGTGGTAGCGGCCGTCGCCACCAAAGAAGTTCTCCACCAGGATGAAGACCAGCCGGGCCTCCATGGTAATGAGCGCAGTCCCCTTGAGTGGGCGAAAACGAACCATGTTGAGACTGGTTGGCACAAACAGGGTGTGGACATACTCGCCAAACTTGAGCATCTGTACGCCGTTGATGGAGACCTCGGCGGTACGGCGCATCATGTTAAAGAGACTTATCCGCATGTGGCGGGCAAAACGCTCGTTCACCAGCTCCAGCGTCGGCATGCGGCCACGGACGATGCGGTCCTGGGAGGAGAAGTCAAACTGGGCTACGCCGGGGTCTCCCGCCGAGCCTATCTCCTCCTCTTCGACATCATCGACACCGTGCAAGAGGGCATCAATTTCGTCCTGACTTAACAGATCGCTCACGCTTCACCTACTGCATTACAAAGCCGGTAAACAGCACTTGTTCGATAACGGGGGAAGAGACCAGATCCTTGAGCACCCGGCGACACTCTTCCAGTGAATCCTTGCGCAGCTTCTCCTTGCCTTCAAAGGTCATCAGCTGTTCGGCCGTTGCTGCGCTGAACACCCGCAGCAAGGTGCCTTCAATCAGGGGGATATTCTGCTTGGCCAGCGTCTCGTCGGCGGCTCCGCGCACCTGCAGCTGGATCTTGATCTGCACCAGACGATCTCGCTGCACGCCAGCCACGTTGAAGACAAAGGGACGCGGCATCGCTACATAAAGTGAAGGCTGGGGCGCCTCCTCCTTGGGTTTGGCCTCTTTCCCCTCGGCAGCTTCGGCGGCCGGTTTCTCCGAGCCGGAGAGCATCAAAAAGGCGCCAGCACCGCCACCACCCAGCAGAATAACGGCAAGGGCGATGATAATGATCAGCTTCTTTTTCTTGCCCGCGGCCGGGTCTTTCAGGGTTAATTCGTTATCGTCTGCCATCCCTTGTCCACCCTCATATCAAACTTGTTCGATATCATAAACTTACTCGGGATTGCATCAAGCATAGAAATCAATTCCGGAACCGTTTGTCGATTCCACCAGCACATTGAGGGTAGATGTAGTCACATCCCCAGTCTCCTGCCCTCTGCCAGAGCCTGACTGACCGCCACTCTGGCCCTGCTGACCCTGACCGCCAGAGGTTGCCTGACCTTGCTGTTGCTGCTGTTGGGACTGATGCTGCACCTGGGTTTGACCAAGCTGGATCCCCTGCCCCGCCAGCATGTCGCGTAGACGCGGCATCGCCTGCTCCAGCATCTCACGAGTCTGTCCATGTTGTACCACGAAATGGACGCTGGCCTGACTTGAAGCATCGATCTGGATCTGAATTTTCATCTTGCCAAGGCCGATGGGGTCGAGCTGGATCTCCGCCTGCTGCAGCTTGTCCGCCAGCATCAGGTTAACCTTCTGATGCAACTCGACAGGGGCTTCCTGGCCAGCCAGCTTGAGATGGGGCAAATTCTGCGGCTCGCGGCGCTGTGCGCCCTCGGCGGCTGACAGGGTACGGTTTTCGGCAACCTGCACCTGCGGCTGGCTGTTCTGGCTATGTTGCACCGGCTGACTCTGGTTGCTCTCGCTGGCCGCTTCGGTCACCTGCGCACTTTGGTTGGCACTATCCACTTTGGGTTTTACATCGAGTTGGGCTGATTTGCGAAGAGGGCTCGCTCCGGCAGCCTCCATCTGCTGAATGCCTGCGGAGATGGTCGACAAGGGGGCCTGTGGCCCTTGCGATTCAACCTGTGCCAACACCTGCTGTGGCGCAACCATCACGGGTTCCGCGCTGGCAGGAGCAGGCGCCTGAGTGCTCTGGGTCGTGACAAAGACGGGAGCAGTTGCAGCGCCTTCGCGAGCACTCTGGGCTGTCGGCGCCGGATTACTCTCTACCGTTGTCTGCTGCCCGGCACTCTTGCCATCACCTTGTGTACCACTCTGAGCACCATTCTGGGCCGTACCATCGGCTTGCTTGAGCCCTTCGTGGAAGGTCTTGAGCGCCTCGTTCTGCCCCTGAGCTGGGGTCGTCTGGGCGGACTGTCCCTTGTTCAGTGATAGAGCAGTATCCATTTCACTGTCGGGCCCGACTTGCGAACCAGAAGTCGTTTCCGGTTTGGTAACCGGGGCAGACTCGCCAGTTGGCATTATTTTGGCCAACTGGGCAACACGTTCGGCTCCGGAGAGAGGTTTATCCCCTTTGGCGGCAGGTACTGGTTCCCCCTGCCCCTTGAGTTCAGCATCTCCCTTGAGTGTGCTGGCGCTCTGCCCTTCGCCGGTATCCTCAACTACCTCTTCTTCAACTACAGCCTGTGAGGATTCACTATTCTGTGCGGTGGACGCAGCTTGTGCGGACGCCGCAGCAAGCTTCTCCAGCATGGTTCCAGCTACTACCGAGGATTGCTGCGCCGGCTTGTCAGTCGCGCTCAGTTTGACATCATCACCAGCCTCAAGCGCATTCGGCTCACCCTCTTGCGGCAACAGATTGCCGTCAGCAGGAGCCGCGGCAACGACGGGAGGCGTTACCAAAGAGGTGTCGAGTTTGAGGGAGTCTTGCAGACGCAGCAGAAAATCGTTGGGAGGCAGCTCGTCCCCCTTCTTCTCGGCATCTTCTTTGATGCTGCTATCGCTCTCGGTCGCCAAAGATTTGGCTGATCGGTCGCTGCTGCCGGATTTGTTGACGGCACTCTCTGCGGACCCTTTATCTGCTGGCCCCTTATCCTTGCTCTGCGCCTTCGCAATCAGAGAGGCGAAGTCACCCTTGCTGTCGAGGGCACCGGCGCTATCCATATTTGCAGTTTCGGGTGTACCGTTCAGAGCGGCTTTGTCCAACCCGTTCGTCTGAGCCGAAGGCGCTTGTGTCAACACTGTCTGCATCATGATGGAGTCCCTGAATTATGGAGGTTCCCTGCGAGATGACCTCCGACTATGTTCAGTTCAAAGCAAGTTACAGGCCAGATTGATGGAAGCGCCGCAAGATAGCGTACTCATCCAGCATCTTCTGCTCCTGACGCTGGGCCTTCTGCTGTTCGCGGCTAGCCTGTTTTTCCAGCAACAACTCCACCGCCTTGCGCCGCTGCTGAGCTGCCAGCCACTCTTCACGGCGCTGCTCCAGCGCCTGCCGCACCTGCAACACCCCTTCGTACTGCTGGGTTGCCGCCTGCTCGAGCTTGTTGATAAAGGCGTGATACTGGGCATTCTGCTGCGGAGAGATCCCCTGCAAGCCGCGATCGGTCCACTGCTGGTGATAGATCTGGCGATACTGGTTGAGGGCATTTTGCTGCTCCATAAACAGCTTGAGATCCTGCTGGGCCTTCGCCAGCGCCAGCGCACACTGCTGCTCCGCCTCCACCAGCCGTTCCGACAACAATATCAACCCTTTACTCATGGATCAGCTCCACCATCCAGCGACTCATCAACGCATCAGTGGCATCGCCACCATCTGCAAGGCCTGCAGGCCATCGTCATAAGGGATAACCTCGCGCATCCCCTGCTGCAAGAACTGATCCAGATAGGGTTTCTGGATGATGGCACGGTCGATACGGGGATCAGAACCCTGGCTGTAGGCACCTATGGTGATGAGATCCCGGTTCTGCTGATAGAGGGAGTAGAACTGCTTGAGGGTGCGCGCCAGATCCATGTGTTCCGGCGAAGTCACCATGGGCATGACCCGGCTGATGGACTTCTCGATGTCGATGGCGGGATAGTGGCCCGCATCAGCCAGCTCGCGTGACAGTACTATGTGGCCATCGAGGATCGCCCGCGCTGCGTCGGCGATGGGATCTTGCAGATCGTCCCCCTCGGTCAGTACGGTGAAAAAGGCGGTGATGGACCCCTGCCCATCGCTGCCGTTACCGGCCCGCTCAACCAGCGCCGGCAGTTTGGCAAACACCGAGGGCGGATAACCCTTGGTAGCCGGCGGCTCGCCCACGGCCAGCGCAATCTCGCGCTGGGCCTGGGCGTAACGAGTAAGAGAGTCCATCAAGAGCAGTACGTTGAGCCCCTGATCGCGGAAGTATTCGGCGATGGCCAGCGCCGTCTCGCACCCCTTGAGGCGCATCAGCGGCGAAGCATCGGCGGGAGCCGCCACCACCACGGAGCGGGCACGCCCCTCCTCGCCCAGGATCTCCTCGATGAACTCCTTCACCTCGCGGCCCCGTTCGCCGATAAGCCCCACCACGACCACATCGGCTACCGAGCCGCGAGTCATCATGCCGAGCAGCACGGATTTGCCGACACCGGAGCCGGCAAACAGCCCCATCCGCTGGCCCTGACCGACGGTCAGCACCGCATTGATGGCACGCACCCCGACATCCATCGGCTGATGAATAGGGCGGCGCGCAAGCGGATTGATGCGGTGCTGGGCAAACTGCACAGTCTGGGAGGAGAGAATGGGGCCAAGGCCATCCAGCGGCTGACCGATACCATCGATCACCCGGCCGAGAAGATTCATGCCGACCGGAATACCGTGCTCTTCGGTGATGGGTACCACCCGGGCACCGGGAATAACCCCCTTGAGCTGTTCACTTGGCATCAGATAGAGGCGATCGCCAGAGAAGCCGACCACTTCGGCCTCCAACGCCCCATCAAGGGTATCGATACGACAGAGAGCACCGATAGCGGCACGGCAACCAATGGCTTCGAGGGTCAGCCCCACCACCCGGGTCAATTTGCCGGCAACCGGCGGTTTGGGGGCGCTATCGCGCACCTTGTACCCTTGCAACCGGTTCAGTAGCGAGCCGCTCATCTGACCTCCTGAGGTAGAAAACAGTCAACTGGACAGCAGTGTCCGGCATTGATTACGGGTGCGGATCCGGCGAGGAGTTATTGGGCGTCGCATTATCTCGCAAGAAGTTGCGCAGCAGCTGATCGATACGTCCGGAAAGAGTCAGGTCGATGCTGGAGAGCTCGGTCGCCAGTTGCAGATCGCCGGGAGAGAGGGTGGGATCGCTCTGCAGCCGCCACTGGCGCTTGACGCACTCCTCGGCACCGAACGCCTGCTCGACCCGGGCAATATCGTCAGGATGCAGCATCAGCGTCACCCCCTGTTCGGCGGCAGGCAGCAGGGCAATCCCCTGCTTGAGCGCCTCCAGCAAAATACGGGGAGAGGTTTCGGCCTCATGGCGGATGAGAGCCCGCGCCAGTTGCAACACCAGCGAGAGAAGCTGCTGCTCTACCGCCTGATCCAGCTCGTTGAGAGGATTGGCCAACCGGGCTACCAGTGCTTGCCAGTGAGCCATCTCCTGCTCCACCAACTCGCGCCCCATGGCCAGCCCCTCTTCGCGCCCCTGCTCGAGACCGGCGGAGTGGCCCTGCTGCAACCCTTCCAGCTTGCCCTCTTCCAGCCCCTTGGCATAACCGGCCTCACGCCCTTCTGCCATCCCCTCTTCCCAAGCTGCCTGGCGAATTGCCTCCAGCTCCTCGGCGGTGATAGAGGGGGTCGGCTCCTGCTCGGGTTCCGGCTCGACGACCTCTTCTTCCTGCTGATACCAGTCGGGAGCCAGGCCGAGGGCATTGGTCTCGACCTCGGCCTCGACCTCCATCTCGGGCCAGCCCCAGGTTTCGATCCGGGCATCGTCTCCATCAGGCCGCACATAGCCACGCAGTTTGTTGTTCATGGATTAGCGCAGCTCCTCGCCACCGCCGGATACAGTCCCGGCACAACCGTAGAGTGTGTGGTCCATGGCTTAGAGGAACTCCTCGCCACCACCGGCACCCAGCATGATCTCGCCGGCATCCGCCAGACGACGGGCAATGGAGAGGATCTCCTTCTGGGCGGCTTCCACTTCGGAAACCCGGATCGGCCCCATGGCCTCCAGATCGTCTGCCAGCATCTCGGCGGCGCGCTTGGACATGTTCTTGAAAATCTTCTCGCGCATCTGATCGTCCGATCCCTTGAGCGCCCGTTGCAGCAGATCGCCCGGCACTTCCCGCAGCATGGTCTGGATGCCGCGGTCGTCCACATCGATAAGGTTCTCGAACACGAACATCAAATCCTGGATCTGCTGGCTCATCTCTTCGTCCGACTCGCGGATGGAGTCCATCAGCTGGCCTTCGATGTTGGTGTCGAGGTAGTTCATGATGTTTGCCGCAGCCTTCAGGCCGCCCATCTTGGCTGCCTGGGCACCCGCCGCACCGGCGAACTGTTTCTCCATGATGTCGTTCAGCTCTTGCAGCGCCGCCGGTTGTACCTCTTCCAGGTTGGCGATACGCATCACCAGATCGAGGCGCACCTGCTCGGGGAACTGGCTCAGGATCTCGGCTGACTGCTCCGGCTCCAGATAGGAGAGCACGATGGTCTGGATCTGCGGGTGTTCGTTCTGGATGATGCTGGCCACCTGACGGGCATCCATCCACTTGAGCGAATCGAGGCCACGGGCACCGGAACCCAAAATGATCTGATCCACCAGGTTGCTCGCCTTGTCTTCGCCAAGGGCGGCCACCAGCGCCTTGCGCACGAAATCTTCGCTGCCGATACCGATGTTGGTGTACTTCTGGATATCGTCGATGAATTGGCGGTGTACCGCCGCGACCCGGTCGTGACTGAAATCCGACATGGAGGCCATCGACATACCGAGACGTTGCACCTGCTTGGGCTCGAGATGACGGAAGATCTGGGCCGCATCTTCTTCATTGAGGCTCAGCATCAGCACTGCCGCCATCTCCATCCCGGACATCTGCTCCAGAAGCTGGCGCTGACTGTCGGTGATGTCGTTGCCAGTGACCTGGCTCTTATTCTCTTCAGGCATCTTTGGTTACCCACTCTTTAATGACCTGAGCGGCCAGATCCGGCTCGTTCGCCACCAGGGCACGCACGGCCTTGAGCAAATCTTCATCCCGGTGCAGATCAGGCAGCTTGAGCTGACCATCGCGCAATCCGAACACCGGCTCTGCTTCGGCCTGAGCCGCCAGCAGACTCAACTCGTCGTCACCACCCAGCACAGTGTGGTTGTCGAAATCCAATTCTCCTTCCGGCTTGGCATCCGGATAGAGCAGCCGCTTGAGCATGGGGCGAACCACGGTCACGATCAAGACGATAATAACCAGCACGGAAGCCGCGATGCGCACAGCACGCCAGAACCAGGGCTCATCATAGACAGGGGTGGCAGCCACGGCTTCAAGCTCAGGGCGGTTGAACGGGATGGCAACCACTTCCAGAGTATCGCCACGGGTCACATCAAAACCCAGACCACCGCTCAACAGACGACGCAGGGTATCGAGCTCAGCCTGGCTGCGCGCCTCGCGAGTCACCTTGCCATCAGCGGCCGTCATCGACTTGTAATCTACCGCCACGGAGACGGTCATGCGGCGGATCCCCCCCATCTGGCGACGGGTATGGCTGACGGTGGTATCCAGCTCGAAGTTGCGGGTGGCCTCTTTGCGTGAACGGCCATTGGCAGCGGAGCCACTCTCACCGGCAGTCGCCTGCTCGGGAATAGTGGATGCTGCTGGCGGCTGATTGCTGAGGGCCCCCGGCACACCGCCGTTGCTGCTACCGGAGCTGTTCTCTTCCAGTGTCATTTCGGAGCGCACGGCCGGCAGATCAGGGTTGTAGGTTTTGCGGGTCTGCTCCTGCTGGGAGAAGTCGAGGGAGAGATCCACTTCCGCCGTATAGTTGTCAGCCCCCAGTACTGGAATCAGAATCGCGTCAATTTTTTGTTTGTACTCCAGCTCCTGCTTCTGCTGCATCGCGAACTCTTTGCGAGTCTGGGCAGCGAGGGGATCTTGCGAGCCGGAGTTGAGCAAGCGGCCGTTCTGGTCGGTGACGGTGACGCGAGTCGGTTCGAGACCATGGACGGCAGAGGCAACCATGTCGACGATGGAGTCCACCTCGCCCTGACCAAGCGCAGCCCCTTTCAGATTGACTACCACAGTCGCACTGGGTTTACGCTCGTTGCGGGCAAAGACGTTGTCTTTCGGGATAGCCAGCAGCACTTGGGCCTTGGCTACATTCTGGAACTGCTCGATAGCGCTGGCCAGCTGGCGCTCGCGGCTCAACTTGAGGCGCTCCGCCTCCATCCGCTGGCTCACACCGAAGCTGGAGTCCTTGAGCAGGATATCTTCGCCGTCACTGCTGGCGTCGGTCACATTGGCCAGACCGGCACGGGTCAGCGCCAGCTTGATATTGGGGTAGTTCTCAGCACTGACCAGCACGCTCTTGCCATCCACCTCGTAGGGGATCTTCTGCTGATCGAGGAAATCGAGAGTTTTGACCAGCTCCTGGGTGGTGTAGGTGCCGAGGGGACGCATGTCCGGCTCCTTGCCCCACAGCAGGATGAACACGGCAATGGCCAGACAGATGGCAAGTCCCAGGATCAGGGTGATCTGGCGCAGTACATCGGTATTGGACAGAAAGCCCAGTGCCGAACTCTTCTGCTCATTCTCATCGAGGGCGGCAGTACCCTCATCGTTTAGCAGCAGATCGCCGTTTTGGTCAGTAGCCACGATTTATGTCCTTATTGCTGACATGTTCATGATGCCCGGTCGTCATGATTCGTTGAAATCCTTTATACCGGCATGTTCATGATGGTCTTGTAGGCATCGACCATCTTGTTGCGTACCTGTACCGTGGCCTCGAACGCGATGGAGGATTTCTGCCCGGCAATCATCACTTCGGCCAGATCCACTGACTTGTCACCCATATCGAAACGGGTGCGCAGATCGTTGGCGGCGCCTTGCAATTCGTTGACGTTGCCCAATGCCTGTTGCAGCAGCAGGCCAAAGTCGGAGTTGACCTGACGGCCCGGCTGTGCAAGCGGGGTTGCACCGGCCTCTACCTTGAGTGCCTGCATCTCTTGCATCAGGCTGCTTGCACTAATTTCCATTTTTCCATCCCCAGACAAATCATTGACGCTGGCATGCAACAAGCAATTAGAGTGCCAATGCGTTAAAAGTACGGCAAGGATGAGTGGCCAGACCTGGCCAGACGGGTTCGACAACGGCAAGTGGCTCTGATTAAATCCGACACTGACGCCCACTTTTGCTGGCTGGCAAGGAGTCCGCTCTGGATTATCGCAAACCTGTGTTCAAGGCGATGGACTACATCAGCCACCATCTGGATGACAATCCGAGCCTTGATGAGGTCGCAGCGGCGGCGGCCATCTCCACCTTCCACTTCCACCGTATTTTCAAGACGATGGTCGGCGAGACCATTGCCGGATTTACCCGGCGCCTGCGGATGGAGCGCGCAGCCCGTCGCTTGCTCGCCTCACCCCAGAGCGATATCACTACCCTCGCACTGGCCGCCGGGTTCTCCAGCTCCCAGAATTTCGCCAAGGCCTTTCGCCTGCACTTCGCCATGAGCCCCTCGGAATACCGCCAGCAACAGGGAGGAAACTGGAAAAGCAAGATTGGAAACGATCCCCTTCCCTTTGACACCTATGATGGCCTGGTCATGCACCCGGTCACAGAACACCCGGGTCTGTTGCAGGGGGCAAGCGTCAGGCTGATGCCCGCCCGGCGCGTGGCGTACATGCGCCGCCTGGGCCCCTATGGCAAGGAGACCTGCGAGCAAGCCCATCGGGATTTGCTCGCCCTGTTTGCCTCAGACGAGGCGATGACACCGGCGGGTACCCTGAGTCTCTATTGGGATATCCCCGATATCACCGATGAGACCCGCTGCCGTACTGACGTCTGCATCGAGCTGGGGCCCAAGATCCCCACTGGACGCCAGTTAACCACCCAGACCATCGCCGCGGGTCCCTATGCGGTATGTCAATTTATCGCTCGCGGCGATCAACTGGCAGCCTGCTGGGAGACGGCGTTTCGCTGGGTAGTGGGCCAAGGGCTGAACTGCGACGATCGCCCGTGTTACGAGCAATACCACGCGGGCACGGACCCCGACCGGGATCATTACGTGTTTGATATCTGTATCCCGCTTATCAACCCATAAGCCGATACCCCATTTCCCTTTACCCACTTCGGTATCTTCGGACTCCGAAGCGACGGAGTCATGCCTATGAATATCAAAACGCTGTTGCTCGCCAGCCTGCTGGTGACGCTTCCCGCTGCCGCCAATGCCCAGTCACAGAGCCAGACCCTGATCTTTGGCGGCACCATCTACAGTGGCGATCCGGCGAACCCTCACCCGGAAGCGGTCGGCATTGAAGGTAAAAAGATCGTGGCAGTCGGCAGCTATCAGGAGGTCAGCGACCGCCTCGGCGGCCATGCCAAGCGTCTTGATCTGAAAGGAAAGTACCTGATGCCGGGGCTCATCGACAGCCATGTTCACGCAGCATTTGCCGGCTTTCAGGGGATGACGGTTAATTTTCCTGATGCCATGAATGAGGTTGAGCAGATCCAGCAATTTCTGACCCGCAGTAAAGATGATCCCCGCCTGACACTGGGTGATGTTGAGCTATACAGCAATGTCTCCCTCGACTATTGGCATCAACTTCCCCTGCTCAATCAGGTGTTCAATGGGCCACAATACCGGCAGATCCCGGTGGTGCTGGCCGGTTCGGATGCCCACACTGGTTGGGCCAATCAGGCCATGCTGCGCAAGGCTGGCATTGATGCCGAGTCCCTTGCCGGTCGTTATGCCCCGCTGAAAGGTAATTTTGGCCTCACCCCATCCGGCAAGCTCAATGGCTTTGCCTCGGAAGGCGGGTGGGATGCCATCCTCAAGGCGCGGCCCCCCGTCAGCGACGAGACGATTGCCAGTGCCATCATGACCGCCGCCAAACAGCTCAATCAGGTGGGCATTACCGCCTGGATGGACCCTATCAGCAACATTCGCCCCCTTGCGCCCATCTTCAACGCCGAACCGGATCGCCGTGACACCGGCCTGCTTCCGGCGTACAGCATGCTCTCCCGGGAAGGCAAACTGACCGGGCATGTATCCGCACTGGCACTGGTAGGGATCCATGCATCACCCGCCATCATTGATGACGTATTGGCGCTGCAACAACAGTTTCAAGATGCCCCGGACGTCAAACTGGTGGGGATCAAGATCCTGCAAGATGGTGTCATCGAGTATCCATCCCAGACCGCCAAGTTGAGCGAGCCCTACCTCAACCGCCCCGGTTACAGCGGCAAGGACGATCTGGACAAGCAGCGTTTCAATGAGCTGATCCGCACTGCGGATGTCCATCAACTGATCACTCACTTTCATGCCATCGGCGATCGGGCCGTCCGTGAATCTCTCGATGCCATCGCCTATGCCCGGGCCCACAATCAGGATCATCGCCTGCTGCACAGCATCACCCATCTGGAGGTCGTGAGCCCGGCCAGTATTGCCCGCTTCAAACCGCTCAATGTGGCCGCATCGATGCAACTGCTGTGGGCCGGGAAAAACATAGCGACCACCATGCTGCTGGAGGGGAAAGTGCACCCGGCCCTGCTGGCCCGCCTCTATCCGGCAGGCAGCTTGCTGCAAAGCGGCGCTATTATCGCCGGTGCCAGTGATTGGCCGGTCTCCAGCCCCAACCCTTTCCTCGCCATGTATACCGCGATCACCCGCCAAGGGGAGCTTGGCTTGCTGCCCCCCGCCAGTGAGCAGATCAGCCGTCAGGCTATCTTGCAGGCCTATACCCTCAACGCCGCCAAGGTGATAGGGCGGGAGAAAGAGATTGGCTCCATCAGCGCAGGCAAGAGTGCTGACCTGATCTTGCTGGATCGCAATCTGGAGCAGGTGGCAAGTGAACAGATCAAAGAGACCAAGGTGCTCTGGACCATGTTCAAGGGTAAACAGGTCTATTCAGCCCGCTGACCCCGAGAAAACCAAAAGGCCCGCATTGCGGGCCTTTTGGCCGAACTCACGGCAAGCGTATGGCGTGCAGTGAACAACCGATAACGACGGTATTAGCGGCTAGTTTCCGTCAAGTCCTTGTCGATCCAGTATTTGGATCCGGAGATATTGGCATCGAGCAGCAACCCCTTCTCGCCAATCTGATAGATGGCCATGCCGCCGTTGTATTTGGCGGTCAGCTCGGCGCTCTCCTTGCCGGCCACTACGCCCACTTCGGAGGTGGCCTCCCAACCTTGAGTCACGAAGGCATCAAATCTGGCCTTGTCTTCAAACAGGATCACCTGCTGATAAAACTTGCCACCGATCCCGGCTGCAAGACCCGCACCAAACATCTTCATATAGGTGTGTTTGCCACTCTTGCGATTGACGGCTACCCCGGCCCCCTGATTGGTATGAAGCATCAGGGAGAACTTACGCGAGTCAAAGACAGCGTAACCATAAGCCTTGTCAAACAACAACTTGGCTGATGGTTGTTCATTGAAGAGATGTATCAGCGCAGTATCAGACATGGTGTTGAGCGCAATCCTTGCCTCTTGTGCCGTCTTGGGATTGAGCATTTCCATGAGTTTTTTGTCGGCGACAACCAACCACTCCTTACCGGTCGCTATGCTTTTGTCAGTCCAGACACCGGCGGTATTGAACGCCTCCTCACCCCAGGTCGAAATAGAGGCCCAGCTCTTTTTGGAGAAATCGCTGACATCCTGCCACACTTCCTTGCCGGTTTCGCTCAACGCACTTCCGAGATCGGATGCCGCCGCCTTGAGCTTCGCCCAGTCGGCATAGCAGGGGGAGATGGCCAGACTCACAGCCAGACCCAGCAACCATTTGTGATTCTTCATCCTTTTGCTCCCATCTGGTTCGGCTTTATGGCATTCACCTATCCGCGCGGGTCAGGGCAAACACCTTGGACAATCTTGCGCATTATCGGGATGGGCTCCGACATAAGCAATCTTCGAGTCCATTCCCGCAAGTGAGAGGTACACTACTCAGTGATAAAAAAGGCCGCTCACCGAAGGGAGCAGCCTTGATAATCAGCAAGTCAAATCGCTTATTCGACCATCATCACCTTGCAGGTGTTGGTACTGCCAACGGTCTCCATCTTGTCACCGTGGGTCAGCAGCACCATGTCACCGCTCTGCAGCAGCCCTTTGGCTTTCAGGACATCCAGCGCATCGCGGCACACTTCATAGACCGGCTTGGTTTCGTCGCCGTCAAACAGCACGGGGGTAACGCCGCGGTAGAGGTTGGTCCAGGCCAGAGTCTTGTTGTGCGGAGACATGGCAAAGATCGGCAAACCGGAGCTGATACGGGACATCAGCAGCGGGGTGGTACCGGATTCGGTCAGCGCCACGATCGCCTTGACTCCTTCCAGGTGGTTGGCCGCATACATGGTCGACATGGCTACCGCTTCTTCGACAGAAGTGAAGGTGTAGTTCATGCGGTGGTTGGAGACGTTCAGGCTCGGATGCTTCTCGGCACCGACACACACGCTAGCCATGGAGGTCACGGTCTCGATGGGGAACTGACCGGCAGCTGTCTCGGCAGAGAGCATCACGGCATCGGTACCATCCAGCACGGCGTTGGCCACGTCCATCACTTCGGCACGGGTCGGCAGCGGTGCGTTGATCATCGACTCCATCATCTGGGTCGCTGTGATCACCACCCGGTTCAGACGACGGGAGAAGCGGATCAGCTTCTTCTGCACGCCAACCAGCTCGGGGTCACCGATTTCGACACCCAGATCGCCACGGGCAACCATGACGGCGTCGGAGCCGAGGATGATGTCTTCCATCGCTTCGTCAGTGGCGACGGTTTCGGCGCGCTCAACTTTGGCCACGATCTTGGCATTGGAACCGGCTTCGCGGGCCAGCTCGCGGGCATAACGCAGGTCATCACCGCAACGGGGGAAGGAGACCGCCAGATAGTCCACGTTCATACGGGCAGCAGTCTTGATATCTTCCTTGTCCTTCTCGGTCAGTGCCGGCGCGGAGAGACCACCCCCTTTCTTGTTGATGCCCTTGTTATTGGAGAGCGGGCCAGCAACAGTGACAGTGGTCAGAATACGGGTGCCTTCAACGCTCTCTACTTTCAGCTGCACACGGCCATCATCCAGCAACAGAATATCGCCCGGCACTACATCGTTTGGCAGGCTCTTGTAGTCGATACCAACCTGCTCCTGACAACCTTCCCCTTTGCCAAGGGCCGCATCCAGCACGAATTTGTCACCGATAGCCAGATAGATCTTGCCATCTTTGAAAGTGGAAACACGGATTTTCGGCCCCTGCAGGTCACCCATGATGGCAACGTGACGGCCCAGCTTGGCAGCAATTTCACGCACCTGATTGGCACGCAGGATATGATCTTCAGGAGTGCCGTGAGAGAAGTTCATCCGCACCATGTCGGCACCGGCGCGGATGATCCCTTCAAGGATCCCTTCGCGATCGGTAGCAGGACCGAGTGTGGTTACAATCTTTGTACGTCTAGGCATGAAAGACTCCGATATGAAGTTGATACGAGTTGAGATTCTGCCCCATCAAGCCAATGGCTCAATGCACCCGTTTGCAAGCCATCTGAGTAGCTTTTGTTACTAAATTACAATACTACACCAAGGCAGGTGGCATAGACAGTCGGGGGCAAAGCCCCCGACCATTCAGGAAGAGTGGGGGGTTTCGAAGCGGGATTCGCGCAGTCCCTCTTTAACCTTCTTCAGGTTTTCGCGAAATTTCATTCCCCGGCGCAGGGTAAAACCGGTTGCCAGTACATCAACCAACGCTAACTGAGCGATGCGGGATGCCATAGGCATATAGACGTCGGTATCTTCCGGCACATCCATGGAGAGCACCAGGTTGCACTCGCGCGCCAGCGGAGAGTCCTTAGCAGTCATGCCGATGACGGTCGCGTCGTTCTCACGAGCCAGCGCAGCAATTTCCACCAGCGCCTTGGTGCGGCCAGTGTGGGAGATCAGCACAACCACGTCCCCTTCGCTGCTGTTGATGCAGCTCATGCGCATCATGACGATGTCGTCAAAGCTCACTACCGGAATGTTGAAGCGGAAGAATTTGTTCTGCGCATCGCGGGCGACGGCAGAGGAGGCGCCAAGGCCAAAGAAGCTGATCTTCTTGGACTGGGTAAGAATATCGACGCAGCGGTTGATGGCTGAGATATCCAGGCTGTTTTTGGCTGCATCGAGGCAAGCCATGGTGGATTCGAAGATCTTGGCGGTATAGGTATCCGGACCATCTTCCGCTTCCACATGACGATTCACATAAGGGGTGCCATTGGCCAGGCTCTGGGCCAGATGCAGTTTGAAATCAGGGAATCCTTTGGTGTCGAGGCGACGGCAAAAGCGGTTGACGGTCGGCTCGCTGACATCGGCCATCTTGGCCAAGGCGGCGATACTGGAGTGAATAGCCGTCTGTGGGGATGCCAAAATCACTTCGGCGACCTTGCGCTCTGATTTACTGAAACTTTCCAAGTTGTTTGTAATTTTATCAAGGGTATTCATCATCACCACCAGGCATTTTGTAATTTAGCTTCAGTGTCTTTGCACTCAATTTACGGCTAAGCAGGTTTCCAATCAACCTGATGACTATACAAGACAAGCGGTTAACGCAACTAACACCCACAATACAAAGTATGACTCATCTCTAATTATTTCGTTCTTTTCGTTACAAAATGTCACTGCCGATTGAAACCGCTTACAAATGTTGCAAAGCAACAACACTGTGAGCGGGCGCACGTTTGTGCGTCTCCAACAGACGACCATCGCTTTGGCTCGGGTAGAATTGGCGGCAAATAATAATGTCGGGGCGCCACTGGTCGTCCACACCTTGTAACGAAGGAGTTGTTATGCAGCATACCCATGCACTGGTCGGCGATGTCGGCGGAACCAATGCTCGCCTGGCCTTGTGCGAACTGGCCACCGGCGCTATCTCTCAAGCCAAGACTTACTCCGGTCTGGAACACCCATCTCTGGAAGCGGTCGTTCGCCTTTATCTGGAAGAACACAAGGCTCAGGTCAACGATGCCTGTATCGCCATCGCCTGCCCCATCAACGGTGACTGGGTCGCCATGACCAACCACAGCTGGGAGTTTTCCATCAGCGAGATGCAGGCAAACCTTGGCCTTGGCCGTCTGCAGGTGATCAACGACTTCACCGCCGTCTCCATGGCAGTGCCGGTACTGGCTGAGGAAGAGCGTATCCAGCTGGGTGGTGCAGCTCCTGTTGCCGGGAAACCTATTGCCATCTATGGTGCAGGCACCGGACTGGGCGTAGCACATCTGGTGAAAGCTGGCGAGCAGTGGCTCAGCCTGCCGGGTGAAGGCGGTCATGTAGATTTTGCCGCCAACAATGAAGAAGAAGATGCCGTTTTGCAGGTGATGCGCGGCGAGTTGGGCCATGTCTCGGCCGAGCGTTTTCTCTCTGGCCCAGGCCTGGTCAATCTCTATCGCGGGCTGGTCAAATCAGACGGGCGTGAACCTGAAGCCCTTGAACCCAAAGCGATCACCGAACGGGCATTGGCTGGCTCCTGCCTCGATTGCCGCCGCACCCTGAGCCTCTTCTGCGTGTTGATGGGTCGCTTCGCCGGTAACCTTGCCCTCAATATGGGCACGTTCGGCGGCGTCTATATCGCCGGTGGCATAGTGCCGCGTTTCAAGGAGTTCTTTATCAACTCGGGTTTTCGTGTGGCGTTTGAAGACAAAGGTCGCTTCAAATCCTATCTCAAGGAGATCCCGGTTTTCCTCATTACCCATGAGGGCCCGGGGCTACTTGGCGCTGGCGCATACTTGCGTCAATCGATGGGTATGGCCATCTGATCCAAGATGGAAACGGGGCTGAATGATCCATGGTTCAGCCTCAATTCAGTGAGGCAGACATATAGTGTCAGCACGTAACCAAGAGAGCTGGAATTCACAAGGAGTGGAAACCTCTTTCATCCACTGGATACGTTTGTCACCTGACAAGCCTGAACTGTTTCAACCGGCCCTTTGGCCGGTTTTTTTTATCTGCAAATTACTGCGCCAGCGACTTCAGCTGCGCCTTGTCAGGCGGATTGCTCCAGTCGATAGGGCCGTGAGTAAAGCGGTACTGCAGCCGCGGCAAGCTGGTCTCCAGCCACTCTTCCCGGAAATAGGCGTAGCCCTGATCCCAGTCTGGATCATTGGCCCAACCGGTTTGCAGGAAATAGAGACGGGTACCCTGCCCTTCCGGTACAAAGCGCAGACAAACCTGAGTCTTTTGCTGGCGGATGTGCGGGAAAGCGGGAGGAAAATTCCAACTGAAACTGAGCAGGTCATAGGGCATCACAGCCATCACCCGGCATCCTTCACTGCCACGCTCCCCTAGCGGAGCATCCGGTCTGAAGTAGATCTCGAACGGGCCATTCGGTTCGGCAACCATCAAACACTCGGGCGCCAGAAAACTGCGCAGGCCACTCTCTGTTGTCCAGGCATGCCAGACATCGTCTATATGAGCCGGAACAAAGATGTTGCCTTCAATCTGCTTATTGTCCATAAATCAGCGAGCCTCAAGCCATCCATACAGGGGACTTCGGCAGTATAGCCCCATGCTCATGACAATAGACAGAGCTTAATCACGTCCTTGTCATTTACTTCTGAACAACAAAAACCAGGACACATAAGATGTGCCACAGCCTGACCAAGGAGGTCACAATGATCCGTGCAATGGAACAAAAAGATATTCCCCAACTAGCTCAACTCTTCCTGAAAAGTCGCAGAGATACGTTTCATTGGGTAGAGCCAGCCAGGTTCCAACTTGATGATTTTGAGCAACAAACAGCAGGAGAGGAAATATGGATTGCCGAGCACGGAGGAAATATCTGCGGCTTTATTGCAATCTGGAAACCCGATAATTTTGTCCACCATCTTTATGTTTCGACAGACTGGCATGGCCACGGGATTGGACGAGCCCTGCTTGAACAGGGCCTTGCTACAGGCCTGGGCTCACTTAAAGTCGCCACACGCAATACTGCAGCAGTTGCGTTTTATCACCGGCTTGGCTGGATAGAGACCGAGGAGAGAGGTCACTGCGATCTTACCGGCCCCTGGTGCACGCTAATCAAGGCTTAACCTTCACTCTGCCCTTTGGTTGGCAATAATGGTACTGGGGGAAAGAACCAGCGGTAGAGATCAAACCAGCCATCACGCTGGGCAATCACAACCTCGTGTACCGGATCTCGCTGAAAAATCGCCACCTTGTTTTCCGTCAACGGCACCCAAGCATAGTTAACCAATGCGTACTGGGACTGGATGAGATTGTATTCGTTCAGATAAGAGTCGTCCTTGCCAGACTCGTGGAGCTGCACCCTGCTGTCGATGAGATATACCAGCTGGTCAAACAACGTCAGTTGAAATCCGGTTATCCGCCATTTCTCCTTGGTGGACTCTTCCTCCTCAATCACGGTGATCTTGCCCCAACGACATACCCCATGATAATTGACGCCATTCGCAGACATTCGAAGTTCGTAATGACATCCCAGGCTGTTAATGAACATCCCCGCGACAAACAGCAGTAC
>NZ_JRGM01000134.1 GCF_000764665.1 Aeromonas lacus
ACAGCCAGAGTGCCAGCGTTGACTTGGGCAGTGCCATCAGCTTCAGGGACGATGGCCCGAGCGCCTCGGCAGCAACCAATTCGGGTCAGGCTACACAGGGGCAAAATACCAACCTGATGTTGATCCTCGATATCTCCGGCAGTATGGGTAATGCATCCGGCTATCAGGGGATGACTCGGATGGAGGTAATGCAGAAGTCGGCGCTGGAGCTGCTTGATCGATATGATGCCAGTGGCAATGTCATGGTTAACATCGTGACTTTCAGTACAGCAGCTGCCAATCCGACAGGTACCTGGGTCACTGTGGATGCGGCCAAAGCGATTATTCTGGGCCTGTCACCGACCAATTCGACGAACTATGATGATGCGCTCAATGATGCCATCAATGCCTTTGGCGCTGGCGGTAAGCTGGCGGGAGCGCAGAACGTCTCCTACTTCATGTCGGATGGGGCACCCAACTATTCGACGGTCAGCAACTCGGCGACTGTTCCCGATGGTTCCAATAGCTTCGGCGATGGTTCCGGGATCGGCACTGCCAATGAGAAGGACTGGACGGATTTTCTCAGAGTAAACAGCATCAACTCTTTTGCTCTGGGGATGGGGTCAGGGACAACGTCGTCACAGCTGGATCCGATCGCCTATAACGGTGTAACGGCAACCAATACATCGTCGATTATGGTGACTGATTTCAGTCAGTTGGCATCGAGCTTGGTCAGTACCGTAGTGGCCCAGCCTGTTTCCGGGCAACTGCTTAATGGTGGGTTGACCGCTAGCGCTGGTGCAGATGGTGGTTGGCTGGAATCCATTACGGTGGCAGGCGTGACCTATCACTACAACCAGAAGAGCGACAGTGTGAGCGTTACCGGAGGAACCTCTGTCGGGACATTCGATACTACTACCAACGAGTGGTCGATTGCCGTGGCAGGAGGGGTTCTCAAGGTGGACATGGATAACGGCATGTATACCTATACCCCGCCGTCAACCATTCCAGCCGGTGGGATCAATCAGGTATTTGGTTACAGTGTGAGCGACTACGATGGTGATACTGCATCGAGCACTTTGGCGATAACCATCAATCCTGCCGCTGCTCCCATGGTGGTGCGTGACGACTTTGTCATCACCAATCAGGATCCAGTCTCCATTCCGGATTGGGCTCTGCTTGCCAATGACTCCGGGCCACTTGTTGGCACCCAGGCGATCAGTGGTGTCTCCAATGCCGTTGGTGGCACGGTGACCGACAACACCGGGTTTGTCTCGTTCGATGACGGTTCGGGCAGCGCAACGCCTAGCTCGTATGACGGATCGTTCGTCTACACCAACAGTACGACCACCGATACCGGCAAGGTCTATGTCGATGAACAGAGCGGAACCACCCTCACGGGGGGCTACCTCGACGAGATCCTGATTGGCGGTTCTGGCGACGAGACGCTGAACGGCAATGGCGGTAACGACATCCTGTTTGGCAATGGTGGCAAGGACACCCTGAATGGTGGTGTGGGTGATGACATTCTGGTTGGTGGCAGTGGCAGCGATACGCTGACCGGCGGCTCGGGCAGCGATACCTTCAAGTGGGGCGCTGGAGATGTGGGTGGCACCGATGTGATCAAGGACTTCACCACTGGAACTGGCGGCGATGTGCTGGATATCAGTGAGTTGCTCAGCGGCGAGCATGCCAACAAGACCTCGCTCGATGCTTATCTCACTTTCACCACGGGCCCGGGAAGTGGCAAGTCTACACTCACCATCGATCTGGATGGCTCGGGCAGTGGCAGTACGACGCACGTCATCCAGTTTGACAACATCGACCTGACACTGGGAGGAACACGCAATGATCAGACCATCATTGAAGACCTGTTGAATCAGGGCAATCTGAAGGTTGATCCCTGATGAGGTCCCGGGGCCAGCTTCTCGTTGGCCCCTGTTTTTTCCCCTGAGGGATGGATAAGATAGCAGCAGTAGAGGAGAGGGGCGTCATGCAGTCATTCAACTGGGTCGACATTGATGGTATCCGTTATAGCTGGGATGGGCAGGGAACCATTACCTGCGCAGGTCAGTTTGGCTATCAGGCATCGATCGCGGGGGATCAGCTGGATGGCGTGGAGATCGAGAACGACGCCGGTGATGTGGCTGGCTCGCTTAGTGTCGATTTTGCCGCTGCATCAATCACCTATACCCCGGCAATGGATGCTGAAGAGTCTCATGGCGTCATTCTGGTAGGGCATGATCTCGGTCAGCAGGAGTACTCGCTGGCCAGTCTCTACTCCCCGCAGTTGCAGGATCTGCTGGGTCACTCCGAGACTATTCCCTGGTCTGTGGCAATGGAGGAGAGTGTATTGACAGAGGTTCACTCCCAGCCACAAGGACATATTCTGTCGTGGGATTCGTTCCATTTTGATGACGAGGTGCTGGTTGTAGAGGCCAGCAATGCACCAGTATCTGCGGGGGGAGATCATGAGTCCGTCCCGGTTGTCACCATCAGCCTCGATTTGACCAATCAGGTGCTGGATCAGATCCTGCCACTGCACGATATATGAATCTCCCTTTGCTGCGGGCATAATGGCCTCAATCTTGTTGATTGAGGCTTTTTTCTATGTGGCGTCCCCTTCTTACTCTTTCCGCTCTGGTTGTCAGTGCTCCGCTGCTGGCGATTGAAGTTCCGCAAGCGCCCCATATGGTGGTGAGCGGTTACGCCGAGCAGAAGACCGAACCCGATATGCTTACCCTCAATGTGGCGGTGAGTGCACTGGATAAGCAGGGCCTCAAGGCCAAGCAGCAGGTCGATACCAAGGTCGCAGCCTTTTTCAGCCAACTGGAAGGGTTGGGGATCAAGCGCAGCGATGTTGAGGCTGGCAACCTGATGGTTTCTCCGGAATATCAGTATGGCGAGAACAAGAAGCCGGTATTGCTGGGATACCGTGCCCAACGGCAATTGGCGGTCAAACTCTATCAGCTGGATAAATTGAGCCCCCTGATGGATACCGCCCTCAAAGCCGGGCTGGAGTCCGTATCCCAGATTGAGTACGGGCTGAAGTCGCCGCAGGTCATTAAGGAGCAGGCCCGTTTGAATGCCGTTGAGGATGCCAAAACCAAAGCTGAATCTCTGGCCAAGGCGTTTGGGATGAAGCTTGGCAAGGTCTACAGTGTGGAGTACCGCAATGCTTCGCCCATTACCGCCTACAGCCGCAACCTGAAGGTGGTGCAGGCCATGGCGATGGCTGCTCCTGCGGCGGATATGGCGGACAACAGCTATCAACAACAGCAGATCACGGTAAGTGATAATATCGAGGCTGTTTTCTTGCTGGAGTGATGCCCGTCGTTTAAGTCCAGTCATGAACAACCCCGCCATTCGCTGCGGGGTTTTTATTGCGCATCGATGCAGATATAAAAAAGCCGACGTTCGTGTTTACTTAATCGAGCGTCGGCTTTTTGTTGCGCTGGGTTTATCAGGCGGTCACAGCATCAGCCTTGGTCGCTTCAGGAGCCGGGTTGCGAATGAGGTAATCAAACGCTCCCAGCGCGGCGGTCGCCCCGGCGCCCATGGAGATGATGATCTGCTTGAACGGCACTGTTGTGGCATCCCCTGCGGCGTAGACGCCGGGCAGGGAAGTCGCGCCCTTGGTGTCGATCTCGATCTCGCCAAAGCGGGTCAGGGCCACGTCGCTCCCTTTAAGGAACTCGGTGTTCGGCACCAGACCGATCTGGACGAAGATACCCGCCACCGCCAGATGCTTGATCTCGCCGGTGGTGCGATCTTCGTAATCCATGCCCACCACCTTGCTGCCGTCACCGATCACTTCGGTAGTGCGGGCATTCATGATGATGTCGATGTTGGCCATGGAGCGGGCCTTCTTCTGCAATACCTCGTCGGCGCGCAGAGTGTCGGCGAACTCCACTACGGTGACGTGTTCGACGATGCCAGCCAGATCGATGGCTGCCTCGATGCCGGAGTTACCGCCCCCGATCACCGCAACCCGCTTGCCCTTGAAGAAGGGGCCGTCACAGTGCGGGCAGTAGGCCACGCCCTTGGTGCGGTACTCAAGCTCGCCCGGCACGTTCAGATCACGCCAGCGGGCACCGGTCGCCAGGATCACGGCGCGGCTCTTCAAGGTAGCGCCGGAGGCGAGATCCACATTGACGTAGCCATCACGGCTGATGGCGGCGGCGCGCTGCTCGGTGATCACTTCCACGCCGTACTGCTTGACGTGCTGCTCCAGGCTCGCGGCCAGTTTGGGGCCTTCGGTATAGGGCACGGAGATGAAGTTCTCGATGCCGACGGTGTCCATCACCTGGCCACCGAAACGCTCGGCGACGATGGCGGTGCGAATGCCTTTACGGGCGGCATAGATGGCGGCGGCTGCGCCAGCCGGTCCACCACCGACGACCAGCACGTCGTAAGGTGCTTTTTCGTTGAGCTCTTCAGCCTTGCGCTCGGCAGCGCCGGTGTCGAGCTTGGCGACTATCTCTTCCAGCGAGATACGGCCCTGGCTGAACGGCTGACCGTTCAGGTAGACGTTCGGTACCGCCATGATCTGGCGCTCGTTGACCTCGTCCTGGAACAGGGCGCCGTCGATCATGGTGTGGGTGATGCCGGGGTTCAGGGTGGCCATCAGGTTCAGCGCCTGTACCACGTCCGGGCAGTTGTGGCAGGAGAGCGAAATGTAAGTCTCGAAGTGGAACTCGCCCTTGAGATTGCGGATCTGCTCCTGCACGGCCGCATCGGCCTTGGAGGGGTGACCGCCGCTTTGCAGCAGGGCAAGTACCAGCGAGGTAAATTCATGACCCATGGGGATGCCGGCAAAATGAACGCGCGGGGCCTGGCCCTGCGGCGCGACGCTCATGGAAGGCTTGCGGGCATTGGTGCCATCGGTCAGGGAAATCTTGGGCGACATCCCGGCGATCTCGCTGGCCAATGCCAGCAGTTCAGCGGATTTGTCGCTGTCATTGCCGGACACGCTGATCTCGATGGGATTGACGATGTACTGCAAGTAACCGTTGAGTTGTTGTTTGAGGTTGGTATCTAACATGGTCGAATTCCTTCTTGCTGAATGCGGGTCGGCACTGTGACCGGGTACAGAAAATGGCGGTCCATCAAGCAGACCGGCGCGTTTTCTGAAGTCCGTAAACAAAACCGGCCCTTGAACGGGCCGGTCTTCAGAGCGGGGAGGCTTAGATTTTGCCTACCAGATCCAGGGACGGGGCCAGGGTGGCGTCGCCTTCTTTCCACTTGGCCGGGCACACTTCACCCGGGTGAGCAGCAACGTATTGGGCAGCCTTGACCTTGCGCAGCAGCTCCAGTGCGTCACGGCCGATGCCGCCAGCGTTGATCTCGACGATCTGGATGATGCCTTGCGGGTCGATGACGAAGGTACCGCGGTCAGCCAGACCGGCTTCTTCGATCATCACGCCGAAGTTGCGGGTGATGGTGCCGGTGGGGTCGCCAATCATCGGGTACTGGATCTTCTGGATGGTGTCAGAAGTGTCGTGCCAGGCCTTGTGGGTGAAGTGGGTGTCGGTGGAGACGGCGTAGATCTCGACGCCCAGCTTCTGGAAGTCGGCGTAGTTGTCGGCCAGGTCGCCCAGCTCGGTCGGGCAGACGAAGGTGAAGTCAGCCGGGTAGAAGAACACCACGGACCACTTGCCTTTCAGGTCAGCGTCAGACACCTGAACGAATTTGCCATTGTGGTAGGCGGTAGCGTTGAACGGCTTGATTTCAGTGTTGATGTAGGTAGACATGGATTTGCTCCTTGGTGATGTACATATGCCTGTCTGGGTTTGAAGAGTCATGCCGGACGAGGCGTTTAACTTTCGATGGAGTCATCATAGGAGGATGTTCTAATCGATTAAAGCCACAAAATTGAATCGCTTTAATCGGTATATTGGATTTATATGCGGTGGCTTATCGTCGGTACCGCTGGTAGCAACAGTCGGGCATTCCCCTCGCAAGGCCGGTTGTTGCCTTCAAGGAGGGGGTTGCGGACCAAATCGGTCGCTATAAATCAAATTTATGGGTTTGGCGAGAATGACCCGATTTTAATTTATACCTCCCCGATGCCCGGCAAAAAGAGGTGGTGAGGGCTCGCCGGAAGAAGATGAGGGCATCGCCCGCTTTCGGGTATCGAGCGGTCATATGGATCGGGAGCAAAGGAGAGCTGAACAAGCAGCAAGACAAGAGGGGGGTGGGGGGATAGAGCAGAAGCCGACCCGAACTGGCGCAAGCGGGTTACGCGCAGATAAAAAAATCCCGGCGCTATCGCAACGATAAAGCCGGGTCATCAAACAAGGAATGGCTATATAAACAAATGCTTTACAGCAAAGACTAACTACGGGGTGTGCAAACTTGCAGACATATGAGAGGAAGAGGATGGGTGCACACTCCTTCATCTCCCCCTCGGCAACTATTGCATGAGAGGGATAATAGTGTGATGAAGATCACATGGCAAGAGATTGGTGTAATTTTTCAATCAAAATGAAACACTTTCACCTTTATTGCTCTTTTTTACTGCTGAAAACGCTTTTTCTGTAATTTAATTACAGGTTGTTGTGTCAAAAATCGGTTGGGGGCTCCTGCTCCTCCATCAATTCCAGCAGGTTGATTGCCACCGAGATGAAGTCCGACTCGGTGACGATGCCGATGAGCTTGCGTCCCTTGAGCACCGGCAGACAGCCATACCGGTGGCGCTGCAGGTAGAGGGCTGCCTCCTTGATGCCGGCATGGGGATCCACGCTCGCAACCTGGCGGGTCATGATCTCATCAAGGTGGACGCTGTCGGTAAATTCCGCCTCCCGCTCCGGGCTTATCAGCAGCAGCTTGGACTCGCGGGTGGCCAGGATGTCGGTGAGGGTGACCAGCCCCTGCAGATGATGGTGCTCATCAACGATGGGAATGTGGCGGATCCGCTCCTGCTGCATCAGATCCATCGCCTGTTTGACGCTGTTCTCCGGCCTCAGGGTAAAGGGATGTTCCGTCATGATTTCGGATATGGTCATCATGGTAGGCCTCCTGATTGCATTGGTTTTTCTTCTCCGCCTGTCTCCACCCTAGCCCAGCCATGGGTGGCAAAACATGATCAGGGTCAATACAAAACATTAAAGAGTCATTAACCGGTTGGGGGTCACAAAATTGCCCGCTACCCCTTGTCTCTCTTGGGTTTTTGGTCTTTTGGGTTGCCTTGGAAGATGGGGATAACTAGACTAGCCGCCGATTCCCCCCGAGGTGAAAGATGCAAGTATCCGATTTTCATTTTGATCTGCCAGACGAGCTGATTGCCCGCTATCCGATGGCGGAGCGTACCGCCAGCCGTTTGTTGCAGCTCGACGGTCAAACCGGCGCCCTGCGCCACGGTCAATTTGTCGATGTGCTGGACCAGCTCAACCCGGGCGACCTGCTGGTATTCAACAACACCCGTGTTATTCCGGCCCGCATGTTTGGCCAGAAGGCCAGCGGCGGCAAGCTGGAGGTGCTGGTCGAACGCATTCTGGACGAGCACAGCGTGCTGGCTCATGTGCGGGCCTCCAAGGCGCCCAAGCCGGGTACCCGGATGATCATGGATGGTGGCGTGGAAGCCGAGATGCGCGCCCGCCACGATGCCCTGTTCGAGATCCACTTCCTCGACTCCCGCCCGGTGCTGGAGATTTTGGAGGCTATCGGTCACATGCCGCTGCCCCCTTATATCGACCGTCCCGACGAGGATGCCGACAAGGAGCGCTACCAGACGGTCTACAACCAGAAGCCGGGCGCTGTCGCCGCGCCGACCGCCGGTCTGCACTTTGACGAGCCGCTGCTTGAGAAAATTCGGGCCAAGGGGGTTGAAACTGCCTTTGTCACCCTACATGTAGGGGCGGGGACCTTCCAGCCGGTGCGGGTGGAGAAGATTGAAGACCACCATATGCACTCCGAGTATGCCGAAGTGCCGCAAGAGGTGGTCGATGCCATTGCCGCTACCCGTGCGCGTGGCGGTCGGGTGATTGCCGTTGGCACCACCTCGGTCCGTTCGCTGGAGAGTGCCGCCAGAGTGACTCTGGCGCAGGGCAGGCCGCTGGCGCCCTTTTTTGGCGATACCGACATCTTCATCTTCCCGGGCTACCAGTTCCAGATTGTCGATGCCATGGTGACCAACTTCCACCTGCCGGAGTCGACCCTGATCATGTTGGTCAGTGCCTTCGCCGGGTATGATAACGTGATGACCGCCTATCAGGCCGCCGTGGCCGGGCAGTACCGTTTCTTCAGCTACGGGGACGCCATGTTCGTCACCCGTCGCCGGGGCGAGGCATAAGCTTCGCCTTTTATAGCGGGCCGAATGGCCTTTAATTGTCAGACTGTTTCTCTGACTGAATCGAGGTAGCAATGAAATTTGAACTGAAAACCACCGACGGTCGTGCCCGTCGCGGTCAGCTGGTATTCGAACGTGGCACCGTGCAGACTCCGGCCTTTATGCCGGTCGGTACCTACGGCACCGTCAAGGGGATGACCCCGGAAGAGGTGCGCGAGACCGGTGCCCAGATCCTGCTTGGCAACACCTTCCACCTCTGGCTGCGTCCGGGTCAGGAAGTGATGCGTGCCCATGGCGATCTGCATGACTTCATGAACTGGCAGGGCCCGATCCTGACGGACTCCGGTGGTTTCCAGGTATTCAGCCTGGGCGACATCCGCAAGATCACCGAGGCGGGCGTCCACTTCCGCCACCCCATCAATGGCGAGAAGATTTTCCTCGACCCCGAGAAGTCCATGGAGATCCAGTTCGATCTGGGCTCCGACATCGTGATGATCTTCGACGAGTGCACCCCGTATCCGGCCACTTACGAAGAAGCGCGCAAGTCGATGGAGATGTCCCTGCGTTGGGCCAAGCGCTCCCGCGACAAGTTCGACGCTCTTGGCAACAAGAATGCCCTGTTCGGCATCATCCAGGGCTCCGTCTACGAGCCGCTGCGCGACGTGTCGCTGGAAGGTCTGCTGGAGATCGGCTTTGACGGTTACGCGGTCGGTGGCTTGGCAGTGGGTGAGCCCAAAGAGGACATGCACCGCATTCTTGAGCACGTCTGCCCGAAAATCCCGGCCGACAAGCCGCGCTACCTGATGGGTGTCGGCAAGCCGGAAGATCTGGTGGAAGGGGTTCGCCGCGGTATCGACATGTTCGACTGCGTGATGCCGACCCGCAACGCCCGCAACGGTCATCTCTTTACCACCGATGGCGTGGTCAAGATCCGCAATGCGAAGTACCGTAACGACACCAGCACTCTGGATGCCGACTGCGATTGCTACACCTGCAAGAACTACACCCGCAGCTATCTGCACCATCTGGACAAGTGCAACGAGATCCTCGGTGCCCGTCTGAATACTATCCATAACCTGCGTTACTACCAGCGTGTGATGCAGGGTTTGCGGGACGCGATCGAGCAGGGTAAATTAGACGACTTTGTAACAGAGTTTTACCGTCGGCAAGGGAAGCCCGTGCCTCCGTTAGCTGTAAATGACGTTAAATAACAATAATTTATAAGCTAGTTTTCAAATCTACATCAATAAGAGGTTGTTAAATGAGCATTATCTCCAAGGCGTATGCAGAAGGCGCAGTTCCGACGGCACAGGGTGGTGGCATGGAAATGATCATCATGCTGGCCGTGTTCGGTCTCATCTTCTATTTCATGATCTACCGTCCCCAGGCCAAGCGCGCCAAAGATCATCGCAATCTGATGACCTCTCTCTCCAAGGGTGACGAAGTGCTCACCTCCGGTGGTCTGGTTGGCAAGATTGCCAAAGTGGCTGCCGACAGCGATTACCTGGTGATCGCCCTGAACGACCAGACTCAAGTCACCATCAAAAAGGACTTCGTTTCTGCCGTTCTGCCCAAGGGTTCTATCCAGTCCCTTTAATCTCCCAAGGAGCACAGCGTGTTAAATCGCTATCCGCTGTGGAAATACCTGATGGTGATCGTGGTGATCGCCATCGGTTTTCTATATGCAGCCCCCAATCTTTACGGCGAAGACCCGGCCTTGCAGGTTTCTGCCAGCCGTGGTGCCGAAGTCAAGCTAGATACCCTTGACCTGGTGAAAGAGAGTCTCGACGAGGCCAAGATCCCGGTCAAACATGCTGCGTTCGAGCACGGTCTGATCCTGATCCGTTTCAAGAACACCGAAGATCAGCTCAAGGCGCGCGATATCGTCGCCAACAAGCTGGGTGACAACTTCATTACTGCTCTCAACCTTGCCCCCTCTACTCCTGCCTGGCTCGAAGCCATTGGCGCCAACCCGCTCAAGCTGGGTCTGGACCTGCGCGGTGGTGTGCACTTCCTGATGGAAGTGGACATGGCCGAGGCGCTGACCAAGCAGCAAGAGCAGATGGTGCAGGATTTCCGCTCCGAGCTGCGTACCCAGAAGATCCGTTACTCCGGCGTGCGTCGGGTCGGTGACAAGGTACAGGTGGTATTTCGTGACGAAGCGGATCAAGAGCGTGCTGTCACCCATCTGCGCCGCCAGAACCCTGATTTGACCTTCACCACCGAGCAGAAAGGGGATGAGTTCATCCTGATGGCCGGTCTGAGCGAAGCGAAGATCAAGGAAGTGAAGAAGTATGCCCTCGAGCAGAACATCACCATCATCCGTAACCGGGTCAACGAACTGGGTGTCGCCGAGCCGCTGGTACAACAGCAAGGCGCCGAGCGCATTGTGGTTGAACTGCCCGGTATCCAGGATACCGCCCGTGCCAAGGAGATCCTCGGTGCGACCGCGACCCTGGAATTCCACATGGTTGATGAGACTGCCGACATTCAGGCTGCTGCCGACGGTCGCGTACCGCCGAGCTCCAAGGTCTACAACGATCGCAATGGTCGTCCTGTCGTGCTGCAAAAGCGGGTGATCCTGACCGGTGACCACATTGTTGGTGCCCAGTCCGGTTTCGACGAGTACAGCCGTCCCCAGGTCAACATCAAGCTTGATGGCCAGGGTGGCAACAAGATGGCCAACTTTACCAAGGACAACGTGGGTAAAGGGATGGCGACCGTCTTTATCGAGTATAAGCCGGTTGGTCAGCCTGGTCCGGATGGCAAGCGCAAGTTCCGCAAGCAGGAGGAGGTGATCAACGTCGCCACCATCCAGTCTCGCCTTGGCAGCCAGTTCCGCATCACAGGTATCGACAACGCCAACGAAGCCCACAACCTGGCGCTGCTGCTGCGTGCCGGTGCCCTGATCGCCCCGATCCAGATCGTGGAAGAGCGCACCATTGGCCCGAGCCTGGGTCAGCAGAACATCGACAGCGGTATGCAAGCCATCGGCTGGGCCATGCTGGTGATCGTGCTGTTCATGGGGATCTACTACCGTGCGTTCGGCTGGGTTGCCAACCTGGCACTCTGTATGAACCTGGTGCTGATCATCGGTATCATGTCGATGATCCCGGGGGCCACTATGACCCTGCCAGGCATCGCCGGTATCGTGCTGACGCTCGGTATGGCTGTGGATGCCAACGTGCTGATCTACGAGCGTATTCGTGAAGAGATCCGCAACGGTCGCGGGGTTCAGCAGGCCATCCATCTGGGCTTTGACCGGGCATTCTCGACCATCGCCGACTCCAACGTCACCTCGCTCATCACCTGTGTGATCCTGTTCGGTATCGGTACTGGCGCCATCAAGGGCTTTGCCCTGACGCTGGGCATCGGTCTGACCGCCTCCATGTTTACTGCCATCACGGTCTCCCGCGCCATTATCAACCTGGCCTGGGGTGGACGGCGCATCGACAAGTTGCCCATCTGAGGATAGAGAGATGTTTCAGATTCTACATTTTGAAAAACCGATCCCGTTTATGCGCTATGCCAAAACGGGTGTGGTCTTCTCTTCCGTGCTGATGGTGATCGCCCTCTTCTTTCTGTTTGATCGGGGCCTGAACTGGGGTCTGGACTTCACCGGTGGTACCACTATCGAAGTGGGGTTCCAGCAGTCGGTGAGCCTGGACAAGATGCACCAGGTGCTGGAAGAGCAGAAGATTGAAGGGGCGAGCCTGCAACACTTCGGCTCCAGCCGTGATGTGCTGTTCCGCCTGACCCCGAAAGAGGGGGTCAAGGTAGAGGAGCAGGGTAACGAGGTGTTGGCTGCGGCCAAGCTGCTGGATCCCGGTGCCGTGCTCAAGCGCGTCGAGTTCGTCGGTCCCTCCGTGGGGGATGAGCTGGCGACCGATGGTGCACTGGCCATGCTGGCTTCCATCATCTGTATCCTGATCTACGTGGCGGTGCGCTTTGAATGGCGTCTGGCCATGGGCGGCATCCTTTCTCTGGTGCACGACGTGGTGATCACCCTGGGCGTCTTTGCTTACTTCCAGTACGAGTTCGACCTGACCGTACTGGCGGCATTGATGACCCTGGTGGGTTACTCCCTGAACGATACCATCGTGGTGTTCGACCGCTTGCGGGAGAACTTCCGCAAGGTGCGCAAAGGGGATACCGACTACATCCTGGATCTCTCCATGACCGAGACCCTGAGCCGTACCATCATCACCTCCGGCCTCACCTTCGTGGTGGTGCTGGCGCTGTTGCTCAAGGGCGGCGCGCTGATCCACGGTTTTGCCGTGGCCATGGTGATCGGTGTGGCCTTCGGTACCTACTCCTCCATCTATGTGGCGAGTGCGTTTGCCATGTTCCTCGGCGTCAAGCGCGAGCACATGCTGCCAACCCAGGTAGAGAAAGAGGGTGCGGATCAACAGGAAATCCTGCCGTAAACCACAAAAGAGCGCCGCAAGGCGCTCTTTTCTTTTTCGCTGTTGTCGTATGCTGACGCAGATGATTTCAACAAAAGGAGCTTGCCATGCAACACAATCCCCGTTTTCTGGCGCTGGTAGAAGGGATCCGCTCCCGCGTAGCCGAGACCGATGTCCACCAGATCAAGCGCTGGCAGGATGAGGGGCGCGCTTTTCATCTGATCGATGTGCGGGAAGAGAGCGAGTGGGCCAAAGGCCATCTGCCCGGCGCCCTCTATCTGGGCCGTGGCGTGATTGAGCGCGATATCGAGACCCGTTTTCCCGATGTCGATACCGAGCTTTACCTCTACTGTGGCGGCGGTTTTCGCTCCATTCTGGCGGCGGACAATCTGCAACAGATGGGTTATCGCAAGGTGATCAGTGTCGATGGTGGTTTTCGCGGCTGGCTGGAGGCCGGATACCCTGTCGAATCCTGATTTATTTGAGACAGATAGGCTGAGCTACATGACAAAGCGACGGTTGACCTTTACCATATGCGGGGTCAAGCGTAAGCGTCGGAGTGTTCATTGAACGTCAGGAAAGGGATTGGATACCTCCTCGGTATCCTGTTGCTGCTCCCTATGTGGGGTTGCAGCAGTAGCAGTCAGGTTAATGCCCCTCAGGTTCCCAAGCCGCAGCCTGCATCTCTGGTGTTGGCGACCCCTTTGCAGGTCTCCTACCAGAGCGAGCTGGCGCTAGCTCGACTCGGGCAGATGCTCAGCGAGATGGAGTTGACCACGGAGCAGCGTGCCGAGCTGTTCTATGAGCGTGCAGTGGTCTTTGATCGCGTTGGTTTGCGCTCCCTTGCGCGGCTCGATTTCAACCGTGCCTTGCGGGAGAAGCCCGATTTCGCCGAAGCCTACAACTTCATCGGCGTCTATCTGGTGCAGCAGCAGAATTATGACGAAGCCTACGAGGCATTCGATTCGGCGCTCGAACTGGCGCCCGATTATGACTATGCCTACCTGAACCGTGGCATCGCGCTCTATTACGGCAATCGTCCCGAGCTGGCAGCCGCCGATATGAAACGCTTCTACGAGGCGCAGCCGGAAGACCCTTACCGGGTGATCTGGCTCTATCTGGCCGAGCAGAAACTCGATCCCGCAGCGGCCATGAGCCGGATGCGCGAGCGTCTCAACAAGTACGATGACGACGCCTGGAACTGGGATCTGGTTCGTCTCTACACCGGCGAGATGAATGCCACCGAGTTGATGGGCAATGTGGTCAAAGGGGTGAAGGATAACCGGGAGCTCGCCGAGCGCCTGTGCGAAACCTACTTCTATCTGGGCAAGTACGAGCTGGGTCGGGGCAACCGCAAGGAGGCGATCAGCTACTTCAAGCTGGCACTCTCCAACAACGTCTACGACTTCATCGAGCATCGCTATGCCTTGCTGGAGCTGGAGCTGATGGCACGCAAGCCGCTGCCTCCCGGCGCCCAGAGTGGCCAGAGCAAGAGCGACCGCCCCTCCTGAGGGAGCGTGAAAGTGTAAAAAAGGCCTCATTGCGAGGCCTTTTTGTTTTTGCGTGGGTTGCGTTTACTCCACTAGGCTCATGCCGGGGATCTGGCGCCAGTAGCCGTTGCACTCGCTACCCTGGTGCAGGGGGAGGGGCGCGTCACCTTGCTGGTTGGCCTTGAAGCGAGCCAGCATCTCCAGCGTCTCCATTCCTTGTGGGGAGAGACGTACCACATCCACCAGACCTGCCATCCCGGCCAGATCGTTGCCCAGGTTATAGCAGTAACCGGACTGGGTCTGGATACCGTTGAGGTTAAAGACGCGTTGCCCCTCGCGGCTGTTGGCCAGTCGCCCGGTGGGGTAGTTGATGCAGGCGAGTTCGCAGTTGTCTTTCGGCTTGTCGAGAGAGCGGGCGGTAAAGCAGCGTGCCGAGTAGGCGAGCGGCAGGTGGCCGTAGGCGAACACCTCTACTTCGAACAGCTGGCGCGTCGCCCCCAGATCCTGCTCAAGCTGGACCAGCCAGTCCCGTGAAAGCTCCACCGGCATGACCCAGCGCTTCATCCCCTGTTTGAGCAGCATGCGCAACACATCGGCATTGTAGGCGTTGATGGCCGGGCCACAGACAAATGGAAGGTTCGCTTCATGGGCAAGCTGGACTGTGCCCAGATCGTTGGCTTCGACCATCAGATCGCCATTGTCGACCAGCCGTTTCACCTCTTTCAGCTCGGAGGGGGCAGAGATGAGCGCCAGCGTCGAGAGCACCACCTGTTTGCCGGAGCTCGCTACCTCGCGGGCGAGGGAGATCCAGTCATCGACTTTCAGTTCGCGTCGCTTGCTGCAGACGGTTTCCCCGAGATAGACGATATCTGCTTCGCTTTGGGCTGCGGCGCGGTAAAAGGCTTCGGTATCGGCTTTGGACCAGTAGAAGAGCAGGGGCCCGAGAGAGAAGTTCATGGATAGGGGCTCCTTATTGCCACTGACGATGATAGGCGCCAAGGGTAGTCTGGCTACCTTCGGAAACACGGGCGAGCTGGGCATCCCATTCGGCTTTGACCTGATAGGCCTCGGGATTGGCCTGATAGGCGTCGATGGCGGCGCGCCATACCCGAGTTACTTGCTCCACGTAGGCAGGGCTGCGCTGACGACCCTCGATCTTGACCGACTGGATACCGGTCTGGAACAGCTCGGGCAAGAGACCCAGGGTATTGAGACTGGTGGGCTCCTCCAGCGCGTGGTAGGTCTGGCCATCCACTTCGAAACGCCCCTTGCACAGGGTCGGGTAGCCGGCATTTTCGCCCGGGCCGTAGCGGTCGATCAGCACCTCGTTGAGTCGTGATTCGAGGCCGTTCGGGGTCTCTTCCCAGCGCACGAATTTGGCCGGCGAGCAGGCGCCGACGGTATTGGGGCTCTCGCCCGTCATATAGGAGGAGAGGTAGCAGCGCCCCTCGGCCATGATACAGAGACTGCCAAAGGCAAAAACCTCAAGGCCGACATCGGTCTCGCGGGCCAGCTGTTTCACCTGATGCATGGAGAGCACCCGTGGCAGCACCACCCGTTTGACATTGAACTGCTGCTGATAGAAGCGGATTGCGGCAGCATTGGTGGCGCTGGCCTGCACCGAGACATGCAGCTCCATGTCGGGATAACGGCGGCTGGCATAATCGAGCACGGCAAGGTCGGCAATAATGAGAGCATCGGCACCGAGAGCCACCCCGCGGTCGACCGCCTGCTTCCAGCGGGTATCGGCACCAGGATGGGCGAAGGTATTGATGGCGATATGGAGTTTGCGATCATGCTGATGCACATAATCTACCGCCTTCTCCAGCTTGCTGTCGGTAAAGTTGAGACCGGCAAAGTGGCGGGCATTGGTGTCATCCTTGAAACCGATATAAACGGCATCGGCCCCGTTATCCACGGCGGTTTTCAGTGCCGGCAAACTGCCTGCCGGACAGAGTAATTCCATTGGTACGCTCCGAGAGTGCATATGAAGGGCAAACGAGCCCTGATTGTATGCACCGTCGCCCCTTGGCTTTTTGACCTGAGGCAGCTTTGTGTGGCTTTCCCCATCTTGACCCAACTCTGCACAAGTTTGATTTCCAACAGGATCTTGCCGGCATCCCTGTGCTTGAATGCGCAAAACAAAGGAGTCCATCGTGTTTCAACAACTGCAACGTCGCCTGGTCGAGCAGGCGCCCCGTCTCTTGCGTCATCCGCTAAAGCTGGTTCCCTTCAAGCTGCAAAAGCAGCTGATGGAGAGCTTGCTGGCGCGGGTATTCAAGGAAGCCATCGCGGATGGCGATTTCGAATTCCTGGCAGACAAGTGGCTGAAAGTAGAGGTCACCGATCTGGAGCTCTGCTGGTATATCAGCGAGCAGAGCGGTCAACTGGTCGTGGCAAAAAGCTGCGAGCAGGCCGATGTCTGTTTTAGCGGCACCGCCAACGATCTGATCCTGATTGCCGGTCGCAAGGAGGATCCTGATGCGCTCTTCTTCCAGCGCAAGCTGAAGATTGAAGGCGATACCGAGCTGGGGCTGGAAGTGAAAAACCTGATGGACAGCCTGGATATCGATGGGCTGCCAGTGCTGATGAAGTACCCCCTGATGGATCTGGCCACCTTTATCGAGCAGGCTCGAACTGAATCAGCGCAGACTCCGGTTCAGACGGCGGCGGGCGGGATCCCGTCGTAAGTGAATCGTCACGCCGTGGGCATGGCGGCGGTAACGGTGCCGTGCCCAAAGGCAGTGACCAGCCCACAGACAAGGCACCAGTGCCAGCAGGGCCTGTGGCGCAGGCAGCTGTGCCATGGCCATTCCCAGCGCGAGCCAGCCAAAGGGCTGGGCTTCATAAAGCCATTCCGGTTGCAGCCAGCGTTTGGTTGGAAAGATGATGAGGTCGGTGCGCCGGTAGCTGGATCGCATCATCCAGGTGACTGCGCCGGCGATATACAAGAGTGCACCTGCAAACCAGAGTAGGGGCTGGTTACCGAGGGTGATAATGGCAGTGGCCGCCAGCAGATAGAGGCTGGGCAATTTCTCGTAGATAAACTGAGGAAGCATAGCCGGATCTCTCCTGTGAACTATTCCACATATCCATTAAGTCTAGTTTTTCTTCCTCCTTGCCTCATGCCGGTTTGTTATACCAACGCCCGCTTTTGTTCTGAAATGGGATGCCTTTAACGGTGCCAAAATAGCGCTCTCTTATGTTATAATTGCGCGCCATTTTTGACTGAAGATTGATAGGGCATGTTGGATCAGATTCGTATCGTTTTGGTAAATACCTCTCATACCGGCAACATGGGGTCTGCGGCGCGGGCCATGAAGACCATGGGGCTCACCCAAATGGTACTGGTTGATCCGCAAGCTTTACCGGATGGCAATGCCAACGCCCTTGCCGCAGGTGCCAGCGACATTCTGGCCAATGCCCGTATCGTCTCGACCCTCGATGAAGCCATCGCTGACTGTGGTCTGGTGATTGGCACCAGCGCACGCTCCCGTACTCTGAGCTGGCCTATGCTCGATCCCCGCGAAGCGGGCAAGATGGCGGTAGCCGAAGGGATGAAGCATCCTGTTGCGCTGGTTTTTGGTCGCGAGCGAACCGGCCTGACCAACGACGAGCTGCAGAAGTGCCACTACCACGTGGCCATTCCGGCCAACCCCGAATACAGCTCCCTCAACCTTGCTATGGCGGTACAGACCCTCTGTTACGAAGTGCGGATGCACTGGTTGCAGGGGCAGGAAGAGGTTGCTGAAGAGATGGCTCAGGATTACCCCAGTGCCGAACAGCTGGAGGGGTTTTACCAGCACCTGGAGCAGACGCTGCTCAAGACCGGTTTCATTACCGACGATCATCCGGGGCAGGTGATGAACAAGTTGCGCCGCCTGTTCAACCGGGCTCGTCCGGAGTCGGTTGAGCTCAATATTTTGCGGGGCATTCTTACCTCGGTGCAAAAGACGAGACCGCAGGGCTAAGCCTGACTGGATTACTCAACTATATACTTGACTGATTTGGTCGGGTATGTGACCATGTGCCCATTGAATTGGTTCGCAAGACGGTAAGGCACATGAGACTGACTTCAAAAGGACGTTACGCTGTAACCGCCATGCTCGACGTGGCGTTGCATGCAGAGCAGGGGCCCGTCCCCCTTGCCGATATTTCCGAGCGTCAGGGCATCTCCTTGTCCTATCTCGAGCAGCTCTTTGCCCGCCTGCGCAAACATGGTCTGGTGAGCAGTGTGCGTGGCCCGGGCGGCGGTTACCGCCTCGGCATGGCGCCGGACGAAATCTCGGTCGGTCAGGTGATCACCGCGGTCGATGAGTCGGTCGATGCCACCAAGTGCCTCGGCAAGGGCGGCTGCCACGGCGGTACCCAGTGTCTGACGCACTCCCTGTGGCGTGATCTGAGCGAGCGGATCTCCAGCTTCCTCGGGGATATCACCCTGGCCGAGCTGGTACGCCAGGCCGATGTGCGCCGGATTGCCGGCAAGCAAGATGAACAAATGAAGACCGTGTTGTCCCTGGTTGAACGGGCAGAACACGGCGATGTGAGCTTGAAAGTCCAACTATAAACGTGCTTTCCACAGCGGGACTCTGTATGACCCGGACTGTGACGGAGAAAAACATGAAACTGCCTATTTACCTTGATTATTCGGCAACCTGTCCGGTGGACCCGCGTGTCGCAGAAAAAATGATGCAGTGTCTCACCATGGATGGCCTGTTTGGCAATCCGGCTTCCCGTTCTCACCGTTTTGGCTGGCAAGCCGAAGAGGCGGTAGATCTGGCCCGTAATCAAGTGGCAGAGCTGATCGGTGCCGATCCGCGCGAGATCGTCTTCACCTCCGGTGCGACCGAGTCTGACAACCTGGCAATCAAGGGTGTAGCCCACTTTTATGCCAGCAAAGGCAAGCACATCATCACCTCGAAGACCGAACACAAAGCGGTGCTCGACACCTGCCGCCAGCTGGAGCGTGAAGGCTTCGAGGTGACCTATCTCGAGCCGATGCCCAATGGTTTGTTCACCCTCGAGATGATCGAAAACGCCATGCGTGACGACACCATTCTGGTGAGCCTGATGCATGTGAACAATGAAATTGGTGTGATCCAGGATATCAAGGGGCTGGGCGAACTGTGCCGCTCCCGCAAGATCCTGCTGCACGTCGATGCTGCCCAGAGCGTGGGCAAGGTCGAAATCGACGTTGAAGCGATGAAGATTGACCTGCTCTCTCTCTCCGCCCACAAGATTTACGGCCCGAAAGGGATCGGTGCGCTCTACGTACGCCGCAAGCCGCGCGTACGTATCGAAGCCCAGATGCACGGTGGCGGTCATGAGCGCGGCATGCGTTCCGGCACCCTGCCGACTCACCAGATCGTCGGCATGGGTGAAGCCTTCCGTATCGCCAAGGAAGAGATGGCAAGCGAGCACGAGCGCGTGATGACCCTGCGTCAGCGTCTGTGGGATGGCCTGAAAGATATCGAAGCCGTTTACCTCAACGGTGATCTGGAGCAGCGTGTTTCCGGCAACCTCAACGTCAGCTTTGCCTATGTGGAAGGGGAATCCCTCATCATGGCGCTCAAGGATCTGGCGGTCTCTTCCGGTTCTGCCTGTACCTCTGCCAGCCTGGAACCCTCCTACGTGCTGCGTGCGCTGGGTCTGAACGACGAGCTGGCTCACAGCTCCATCCGTTTCAGCATCGGTCGCTTCACCACCGAAGAAGAGATTGACTACGCGGTCAAGCTCATTCGTGACTCCATCGGTCGCCTGCGCGAGATGTCTCCGCTGTGGGAGATGTACAAGGATGGCGTTGATCTGAACACGGTCGAATGGGCTCATCACTGATTACTTCAGTGAGCAACAGAATTAGCAGGAGTTAGATATGGCTTACAGTGAAAAAGTAATCGACCACTACGAGAATCCGCGCAACGTCGGTGGTTTTGACAAGAATGATCCCAGCGTTGCAACCGGCATGGTGGGTGCACCTGCCTGTGGCGACGTGATGAAGCTGCAGCTGAAGATCAGCGAAGAGGGCATCATCGAAGATGCCAAGTTCAAGACCTATGGTTGCGGTTCTGCCATCGCCTCCAGCTCCTTAGTGACCGAATGGGTCAAGGGCAAGACGCTGGACGAAGCGGCTGGCATCAAGAACACCGACATCGCTGAAGAGCTGGCTCTGCCGCCGGTGAAGATCCACTGCTCCATTCTGGCCGAGGATGCCATCAAGGCCGCCATCGCCGATTACAAGCAGAAGAAAGGTCTCTAAGCGCCGGAGAGCAGTATGGCTATTACCATGACAGATGCCGCCGCGGCACGGGTTTCCTCTTTTCTGGCCAACCGGGGCAAGGGCATTGGCCTGCGCCTCGGCGTCAAGACTACCGGCTGCTCGGGCCTTGCTTATGTGCTCGAGTTTGTCGATGAACTGACCGGAGAAGATCAGGTATTCGAGCAGCAGGGCGTCAAGATTATTGTCGATGCCAAGAGCCTCATCCATCTGGATGGCACCGAGCTGGATTTCGTCAAAGAGGGGCTCAACGAGGGCTTCCAGTTTAACAACCCCAATGCCAAAGGCGAGTGTGGTTGTGGCGAAAGCTTCAGTGTCTAAGAGGATTGCATGAACCATTTCGAGCTGTTTGGGCTGGTTGAAGGCTTCGAGCTCGATACCCGGCAGCTGGCCGACACCTACCGTCAGCTGCAGACCCAGTTTCATCCCGATCGTTTCGCCACTGCTCCCGAGCGGGAGCAGCTGGCTGCGGTACAGCGTGCCGCCCAGATCAATGACGCATTCACCACCCTCAAGGCGCCGCTGCGCCGTGCCGAATATCTGCTCTCTCTGCGTGGTACCGATATTCGTGGCGAACAGCAGACCCTGCAAGACACGGCTTTTCTGATGCAGCAGCTTGAATGGCGCGAGCGTCTGGCCGATCTGAAAGGTGACGCTGACCCTGAGCGCGCCATCAAGGATTTTCGCAGCGAGATCAGGCATGATCACCAGCTGTTGATGCAGCAGCTGGCCGACTCGCTTGCCACTGGCAACGATCCTGTCGCCGCCGACTGCGTTCGCAAACTCAAGTTTGTCGACAAGCTCCTCGAAGAGCTGGAACGATTCGAAGACTCGCTCCTCGAGTCTTGATCCTTTAACGCTGGAAGTCTCATTACCCATGGCATTACTGCAAATAGCCGAACCCGGCCAGAGCGCTGTACCCCATCAGCACAAGCGTGCCATCGGCATCGATCTTGGTACCACCAATTCTCTCGTCGCTGCAGTGCGCAGCGGTCAGGCCGCCACTCTCAGTGATGAACAGGGGCGCGACCTGCTCCCCTCTGTCGTTCACTATCAGGCAGATGCAATCCGGGTGGGCTTCGATGCCAAGCGTGAAGCGGCGCTCGACCCTCACAATACCATCGTCTCGGTCAAACGGATGATGGGCAAGGCGCTGGCCGATATCGATACCCGCCAGCAGCCTTATCAATTCGTGGCAGCCGACAACGGCATGCCGCAGTTGCAGACCCGTCAGGGGCTGGTCAACCCGGTCCAAGTGTCGGCCGAAATTCTCAAAAAACTGGCCGAGCGCGGCGCCCAGACCCTGGGTGGCGATCTCGATGGTGTGGTCATCACCGTGCCCGCCTATTTTGATGATGCCCAGCGTCAGGGCACCAAGGATGCGGCCCGTCTGGCCGGTCTGCATGTGCTGCGTCTGCTCAACGAGCCGACCGCCGCAGCCATCGCCTATGGCCTAGACTCCGGTCAGGAAGGGGTTATCGCGGTTTATGACCTGGGTGGCGGCACCTTCGATATCTCTATTTTGCGTCTACACCGCGGTGTATTCGAAGTGATGGCGACCGGCGGTGATTCCGCTCTCGGTGGCGATGATTTCGATCATCTGCTGGCTGACTGGATTAAAGATCAAGCCGGTTTGACCGGCGAGCTGGATGCCCGTCTGCAGCGTGAGTTGCTGGATGTGGCTGCCGCCGTCAAACACGGTCTGACCGATGCCGACAGTGTTCCCTACACCTTTGCCGGCTGGCAGGGCTCGGTGAGCCGCAGCAAGTTTGATGAGCTCATCGCGCCGCTGGTGAAACGCACTCTGCTGGCTTGCCGCCGCGCCCTGCGCGATGCGGGTCTCGAGCAGGTGGAAGTGCTGGAGGTGGTGATGGTGGGGGGCTCCACCCGGGTGCCGCTGGTGCGCGAGATGGTGGGCGAGTTCTTTGGTCGCACGCCGCTCACCAGTATCGATCCCGACAAGGTTGTGGCCATCGGCGCTGCCGTTCAGGCTGATATTCTGGTGGGCAACAAGCCAGATGCCGAGATGCTGCTGCTGGACGTCATCCCGCTCTCCCTGGGTCTTGAGACAATGGGCGGCCTCGCCGAGAAGGTGATCCCGCGCAATACCACCATACCGGTGGCCCGCGCCCAGGAGTTCACCACCTTCAAGGATGGCCAGACTGCGATGGCCATTCACGTGGTACAAGGTGAGCGCGAGCTGGTAGCCGATTGCCGATCCTTGGCCCGTTTTACCCTGACCGGTATTCCGCCGATGGCCGCTGGTGCCGCCCATATTCGTGTCACTTTCCAGGTGGATGCGGATGGTCTGCTCTCGGTCAGCGCCATGGAGAAATCCTCCGGCGTGCAGGCCGAGATCCAGGTCAAGCCCTCTTACGGGCTGGCAGAGGAGGATATCCTCAACATGCTGAGCGCCTCCATCGAGCATGCTCAGCAGGATATGGATGCCCGCATGCTGGCAGAGCAGCAGGTCGAGGCCGACCGGGTGGTCGAGAGCCTGAATGCTGCGCTGGCTGCCGATGGTGATGCACTGCTCAATGCGGCAGAGCGCGCCGAAATCGACGGCGCCATCGCCCATCTGCTGGCCATGCGTCAGTCGGGGAGTACCAACCAAATCAAAGAAGCCATCGAGGCGGCGGATGCTGCCAGTGGCGAGTTTGCAGCCCGCCGGATGGATGCTTCCATCCGCAAGGTGCTGACCGGACAAAACGTCAACAAGGTGTAATATGCCAAAACTGATCATTCTTCCTCATCCCGTGCTCTGTCCGGATGGCGCCGCCCTTGAAGGTGAGAGCGGCGAGACCATTCTGGATGTGGCGCTGCGCAACGGCATCGAGATTGAGCATGCCTGCGAGAAGTCCTGTGCCTGCACCACCTGCCACTGTGTGGTGCGTGAAGGCTTCGACTCCCTCGAGCCGAGCGACGAGCTGGAAGACGACATGCTGGACAAGGCGTGGGGGTTGGAGCCGGAATCCCGCCTCAGCTGCCAGGCCAAACTGGCTGATGAGGATCTGGTGGTGGAGCTGCCCAAGTACACCCTGAACCTCGCCTCTGAACGCCATTAATTACACACAAGTGAATTGCACGTGCAGCATCCATCGGTGCTTCAGTGATATGGTGAAGGCCGTGACCCCTTTGGGGCACGGCCTTTTTTGTATTCGTTCTTACCTGTTTGCGCATTAAAACAGTGCCAGTAAAAAAGGAAGCAAGAGAAGATGGCTGACATGATGAAGGTAGGGTTGTCCACCCAGGCTGCGGCCGCTCACTGGGGCGAGGGTGCCCTGCTCAGTTTCAATGGCGATGAAGCCACTATTCACCTCGGCGCTCTCTCTATTGAGAAAGAGGTGCTACGCGCCGTGCAGCGTGCAGCCCGTCGCCTCGAGTCGAGCGGGATCAAGCGGGTTGCGCTGGCCGGTGAAGGCTGGGATCTGGAGCGTCGCTACGCGTTCGCCCAGGGTTTCTACGCCGCCAAAGGAGCCCGTGAACTGGATTTCGGCCAGCAGAGCGACGCGGATGCCCGCGAACTGGATGCGCTGCTCAAGGCGGCCCGCTGGGTGCGCGAGATCACCAATGGTACCCCGGAGGAGATCTACCCCATGAGTCTGGCGGAGTCGGCGCTGCTGCTGATCCGCGGTCTGGCTGGCGACAAGGTGACAGCCCGCATCACCGCTGGTGAAGCGCTGCGCGAGTCAGGCCATATCGGGATCTGGTCGGTGGGCCGTGGTAGCGAGCGCGAGCCGGTGCTGCTGGAGCTTGACTACAACCCGACCGGTGATCGCAACGCCCCGGTCGTTGCTGCGCTGGTGGGCAAGGGGATCACTTTTGACTCCGGTGGCTACTCCATGAAGTCCTCTGACAACATGCTGCCGATGAAGTCCGATATGGGGGGGGCCGCCATGGTGACTGGTGCGCTGGCGCTGGCCATCAGCCGTGGTTTGAACCAGCGGGTGAAGTTGATCCTCTGCTGCGCCGAGAACCTGGTATCGGGCCACGCATTCAAGCTGGGCGACATCCTCACCTACAAGAACGGCATTTCGGTCGAGATCCAGAATACCGATGCCGAAGGGCGTCTGGTGCTGGCCGATGGCCTGATGGCGGCCTCTGACAGTGGCGCGGCCTATATCCTCGATGCCGCCACCCTGACCGGTGCGGCCAAGATGGCGCTGGGCCGCGACTACAATGCGGTGTTCGCCCTCGATGAAGCCGAGCAGGCCCGCACGCTGGCCGCCGCCAAAGCGGAAAACGAGCAGGTTTGGGCGCTGCCGCTGGAGCCCTGGCATGCTGGTCAGCTCACCTCGGCCTTTGCCGATCTGGGCAACGTTGCTTCGGCTGAAGGGACAGCTGGTGCCACTACGGCAGCGGCCTTCCTCTCCCGCTTTGTGCGTGATGAGGGTAAGGGTTGGGTACACCTGGATCTGGCCGCTTCTTACCAGAAAGCGGGCAACGATCTGTGGGCGACCGGTGCCAAGGGCCATGGCCTGCGCACTATCGCCCGCTGGCTGCAGGAGGTGAGTGCATGAACGTCTGGTTGAGCCGGGAATTGGCCCCTGCCGAGTGGGGGGAGGGGGCGCTGCTCTCGCACCGCGCCGATGGCATGGTGATCCATCTGACAACGACCAATGCCCTGCTGGATATCCAGCAAGCGGCACGTCGTCTCTGCCAGCAGGGGATCCAGAAAGTGACGCTGGCTGGCCATTGGGAGCGGGAGCAGCAGTGGGCCTTTGCCCAGGGCTTGCAAACCCCCAAGGCTGAGGTGCAACTGCAGTGGGCCATGTCCTCCGAAGAGGACAGAGAGGAGCTGGAAGCACGCTGGCTCTGTGGCCGCTGGGTGCGGGAGATGACCAATGCCACGCCGGAGCAGCTGGGGCCGCTGGAGCTGGCGGTTGAAGCCGCCTCCTTTATTACCGAGCTGGCACCGGACAAGGTGAGCCACCGTATTCTCAAGGGTGAAGCGCTGCAACAAGCGGGCTGGGTCGGCCTCTATCAGGTGGGCCGCGGCAGCGAGCGCGAGCCGGTGCTGCTGGAGCTCGACTTCAATCCGGGGCGGGATCCCAAGGCGCCGGTAGCAGCGGCTCTGGTAGGCAAGGGGATCACCTTTGACTCCGGTGGCTACTCCATGAAGAGCTCCGAGGGGATGCTCACCATGAAGTGCGACATGGGCGGCGCCGCAATCGTGACCGGCGCATTGGCGCTGGCCATGCTGCGAGGGCTCGACAAGCGGGTGAAGCTCATCCTCTGCTGCGCCGAGAACCTGGTCTCCGGTCATGCCTACAAGCTGGGGGACATCCTCACCTACAAGAACGGTACCACGGTCGAAATTGTGAATACCGATGCGGAAGGACGGCTGGTGCTGGCGGATGGCCTGCAGCTGGCGAGCGACTCCGGCGCACCGCTGATCATTGATGCCGCGACCCTGACCGGTGCTGCCGTGATGGCGCTGGGTGGACGTTACAACGCCCTGTTTGGCCTCGACAAGGGGCTGGTGAGCCGGGCCATGGCGTACGCCGATGCAGAGCAGGAACCGGCCTGGCCACTGCCGCTGGAGCTCTGGCACCGCCAGCAGTGTCCTTCCCACTATGCCGACACGGCTAACAGCCGTCCGGTCAAGGGGGGCGGACCGGGTGGTGCCTCCAATGCTGCGGGCTTCCTCTCCCGTTTCGTCGGCAATGAAGGGGAGGGCTGGCTTCACATCGATCTGGCTGCCTGCTTCAGTGACAACGGCGATAGCCTGTGGGCACCAGGGGCCAATACCCTGGGGATGCGTACCATAGCGCACACGCTGCTGGCAGAAGTGCTTTAAGCATAACAAGGCACCTTCGGGTGCCTTGTTACCGATGGTTGAATAGTGAGCAAAAGATGGCTTTTTGCTGGCTTAAGGAGACTATCGTGCGCAAGCGCACATATTTTCCCGCTCTGCTCGGTCAAGATGAGTATGAATGTTGAATGCAGGGGAGTGATGTTTAATAAAAAGTTGCTTGTTTGTGTGTTTTTCCGGTTTTTGTTTACGTATAATCGCCAGCGAACATGGATTCTAACAATAAAACACTGTAGTTAAGGAAAGATATCAATGGCCATCGAACGTACCTTCTCTATCGTCAAGCCGGATGCTGTCAGCAAGAACCTGATCGGTGCCATCTATAGCCGTTTCGAAAGCGCAGGCTTGAAGGTGGTGGCATCTAAAATGCTGCGGATGAGCAGCGAGCAGGCAGCCGGTTTCTATGCCGAACATCAGGGCAAGCCTTTTTATGACGCACTGGTCAGCTTCATGACTTCCGGCCCCGTCATGGTACAGGTGCTGGAAGGGGAAGATGCCATCCGTCGCAACCGTGAAATCATGGGCGCAACCAACCCGAAAGAGGCGTTGGTCGGTACCCTGCGTGCCTGCTACGCCGAGAGCATCGATCGCAACGCCGTGCACGGCTCCGATGCACCGGCTTCCGCTGCCCGTGAAATTGCCTACTTCTTCTCTGACAACGAGATCTGCCCGCGCGGCTGATTTTCGTGGATGATGACCCAAGGGAGCCTCGGCTCCCTTTGTTGTTTTGGTCGTTCTGCCAATATCCCTCTATTCTCCAGGTGGAAAGCCGCACCCATAATTTGTACAATGCCGCCCCCTGACGTCGTCAGCCAATAATTGATTGAAGTGTTTGAACCGAGGCCATTGATGAGCGAAACAAAAATCAACCTGCTGGATCTTGATCGGGATGCCATGCGTGCCTTCTTCGTCGAACTGGGCGAGAAGCCGTTCCGGGCAGATCAGGTCATGAAGTGGATCTATCACTTTGGTTGTGATGATTTCGATCAGATGACCAACGTCAACAAGGTGCTCAAGGAGCGCCTGAAGGCGATCGCCGAGATCAAGGCGCCCGAGATCAGCCGCGAGCAGCGCTCTTCCGATGGCACCATCAAGTGGGCGCTGCAGGTGGGCGATCAGGAAGTAGAGACTGTCTACATCCCGGAAGATGATCGAGCGACCCTCTGCGTCTCCTCCCAGGTAGGCTGTGCGCTGGAGTGCAAGTTCTGCTCCACAGCTCAGCAAGGCTTCAACCGCAACCTGAAAGTATCCGAGATCATCGGTCAGGTGTGGCGTGCTGCCCGTGTCGTGGGTGGCAAGCGTCCCATCACCAACGTGGTGATGATGGGAATGGGTGAGCCGCTGCTCAACCTCGCCAACGTGGTGCCGGCCATGCGCCTGATGATGGATGACTACGGCTTTGGCATCTCCAAGCGTCGCGTCACCATCTCCACTTCCGGTGTGGTACCTGCTCTCGACATGCTGGGCGACCAGATCGACGTGGCACTGGCCATCTCTCTGCACGCACCGAACGACAAGTTGCGTTCCGAGATCATGCCGATCAACGACAAGTACAACATCGAGGCCTTCCTCGCTGCGGTTCGTCGCTATCTGGGCAAATCTAACGCCAACGGCGGTCGGGTGACCGTCGAGTATGTGCTGCTCGATCATATCAATGACGATATGCAGCATGCTCATGAGCTTGCCAAAGTGCTCAAAGATACCCCGAGCAAGATCAACCTGATCCCGTTCAACCCCTTCCCGGGCAACCCCTACGGCAAGCCGAGCAACAGCCGTATCGATCGCTTCTCCAAGGTGCTGATGGAGTACGGTTTCACCGTGATCGTCCGCAAGACCCGTGGTGACGATATCGATGCCGCTTGCGGCCAGTTGGTAGGCGATGTGATTGACCGCACCAAGCGCACCATCAAAAATCGGATGCAACAGGATGGGATTTCCGTCAAAATGGTTTAATTGCTAAGCCATTGTATAGACAGGGAATGGATACACGTACATTGATGGTAGTGGCAGCGCTTAGTGCGCTGCCTGGTTGTGTGACCGAGACCACTTACGCTGGCCAGAACTCCACCCAGCGTGAGTCGGGGCCCGATCTGAAGGCTGCGGCCCAGACCCGCATCGATCTCGGTATTCAATATCTGCAGCAGGGCAATGCCGAACAGGCCAAGTTCAATCTTGATCGTGCCCTCAAATATGACCCCTCCAATCCAGCGGTTCAGATCGGCTTCGCCTATTTCTATCAACAGGTCGGTGATTTCAAGGCGGCAGAGACCAGCTACAAGAACGCCCTCGCCATGGATCCGTCCAATGCTGACGCAATGAACAACTATGGCGCCTTTTTGTGTGACCGCGGCCGCTATGACGAGGCTGACAAGGCGTTCAACCAGGCTGTTATTCAGCCAGGCTACGTGAAAATTGCCGATACCTATGAAAATGCTGCACTTTGCGCCCAGCAAAATCATAGAAATGATAAAGCAAGCGAGTACTATCGCCTGGCCTTGGGGTATAATCCCCGCAACCCAAGGTTATTGCTGGACTTGGCCGAGCTTTCCATGAAAGATGGCAAGCTGCCTGATGTGCAGTCCTACCTCGCCCGTTTTGCCGATGTGTCAGACGAGAACGAGGACAGTCTCTGGTTGAGATTGCGGCTTGCACAGGCAATGGACAAACCGGCATTACTCCACCAATTCGGGAATGAGCTGGTAAGGCAATATCCCACTTCGCAACAAGCCAAGCGTTATTTAGCCAATGACTACTGAACAGCAACACGATTTTCAAGACGACACCCAGGCAGTGGGCCCAGGCCAGCTGCTGCGCAACGCCCGTGAACAGCTCGGCTGGACACGAGAACAGGTTGCGTCCCGCATTCACCTTCGTCTGACCCTGATTGCCGCTATCGAATCGGATACGTACGACAAGCATACGTCTCATACCTTTATCCGGGGCTATCTGCGCACCTACGCCAAGCTGGTGGGGATCCCGGAAGAGACCATTCTTGCCGCCTACGACAAGCTGGGTCTGACTCCGCCCGACAATATCGACATGCAGAGCTTCTCTCGCCGCTCCCGTCAGCAGGCGAGCGACAGCCGTCTGAAAGTGGTGACCTGGCTGGTGATCCTGGTGCTGATTGCGCTCTCCGTTGCCTGGTGGTGGCAGAGCACGACGCGCCGCTCCGCCGGGGATGAGGCGCTGGCTGCTACCGAAATGAGTACCACCGCAGCGCCAACTGCCGACACCGCAACCGTTGCAGTGGCAAATGATGCAACTGCGCCGGCTCAGGATGTCTCTGCCGCGGCAGCGACCATCGTTGCCCCGACCGCTGCTGTTTCCGACGCGGCTGCCACCCTGGCTCCGGCTTCTGCTGCCGTGGCATTGACCGACGCCAGCGGCGCCGTCAGCACTGTGGCCGATGTTGCCGCCTCCGGTGCCACTGCGACCGAATCTGAAGAGACTGCCGTTGATCCGGCAACTGCGCCGCAACTCAAGATGAGCTTTACCGCCGACTGCTGGCTGGATGTGAAGGATGCCAAGGGCAAGACTCTCTTCAGCGGTCTGAAGAAGGCAAATGACGAGCTGGTACTGGAAGGTGCCGAGCCCCTGAAGTTCATCATTGGCGCGCCGATGGCGGTCAAGCTCGACTACAAGGGCAAGTCCTTTGATATGAGCCGTTACAACAACGGCCGTACTGCCCGCTTCTCACTGCCGCAGGAGTAATCTGTTCGTCATGTCCGCACACGAATCTCCCATTATTCGTCGTAAATCACGGCAGATCATGGTTGGCAATGTACCGGTAGGGGGCGATGCCCCCATTACGGTGCAGACCATGACCAATACCAAGACCACTGATGTCGCCGCCACTGTCGAGCAGATCCAGCGGATTGAGCGGGTCGGGGCAGATATCGTTCGGGTTTCCGTGCCCACCATGGAAGCGGCGGAAGCGTTCAAGCTGATCAAGCAGCAGACCCGTATTCCCATCGTTGCCGATATCCATTTTGACTATCGTATCGCCCTGAAAGTGGCCGAGTATGGCGCTGATTGCCTGCGCATCAATCCGGGCAACATCGGCAACGAGCAGCGTGTTCGCTCTGTTGTAGATTGCGCGCGTGACCTCAATATCCCGATCCGCATCGGGGTCAATGGCGGGTCGCTGGAGAAGGATATTCAGGAGAAGTATGGCGAGCCGACCCCTGAGGCACTGGTGGAGTCCGCCATGCGTCACGTGGAATATCTCGATCGCCTCGATTTCCAGAACTTCAAGGTGAGCGTCAAGGCCTCCGATGTATTCCTCGCCGTGGGTGCCTACCGCCTGCTGGCCAAGCAAATTGAGCAGCCGCTCCATCTGGGCATCACCGAAGCGGGCGGTTTCCGTGCCGGTGCGGTGAAGTCCTCCATTGGTCTTGGCATGCTGCTGGCTGACGGTATTGGCGACACCCTGCGCATCTCGCTGGCGGCCGATCCGGTAGAGGAAGTGAAGGTCGGTTTCGACATCCTCAAATCCCTGCGGATCCGCTCCCGTGGCATCAACTTCATCGCTTGCCCCTCCTGCTCCCGTCAGGAGTTCGACGTCATTGGCACTGTCAATGCGCTGGAAGAGCGGCTCGAAGACATCATTACCCCGATGGATGTCTCCATCATCGGCTGTGTGGTGAACGGGCCGGGCGAAGCACTGGTTTCCGATCTCGGTCTTGCCGGTGCGGCCAACAAGAGTGCCTTCTATGAAGGGGGCCAGCGCGTTGACCGGCTCGACAACAAGGATCTCATCCCGACCCTTGAGCGCCGCATTCGTGCCCGCGCCGCCATGCTGGACCCGGTTAACCGGATCCTGGTGGACAAGGATTGAACGGACAGGGGCCACTTCGGGTGGCCCTCTTTCCAGGTGACTGATTTTACACCCCGCTTGCGGATTCCCTGATTTTACCTCGGGGGTGAAAATCCCTATAATGCGGCCAAATTTTACCTCTTTTTCTCGAGTATCAACGTGGCAAAACAGATCCAAGCTATTCGCGGTATGAATGATTGCCTGCCGGAGCAGAGCCCGGTATGGCAGAAGGTTGAACAGATCCTGCGCCAGGTCGTTGCCAGCTATGGCTACAGCGAAGTGCGCATGCCGATCGTCGAGCAGACCCATCTGTTCAAGCGCGCCATCGGTGAAGTGACCGACGTGGTCGAAAAAGAGATGTACACCTTTGAAGATCGCAATGGCGACAGCCTGAGCCTGCGTCCGGAAGGGACCGCCAGCTGCGTCCGCGCCGGTATCGAACACGGCCTGCTCTACAACCAGGAGCGCCGGATGTGGTACATGGGCCCCATGTTCCGCCACGAGCGTCCCCAAAAGGGCCGTTATCGCCAGTTCCACCAGTTCGGTGTCGAGCTGTTTGGCATCAACGGGCCGGATATCGACGCCGAGCTCATCATGCTGACCAACCGCCTGTGGCGTCTGTTCGGTATCAGCGAGCATGTGACCCTGCAGCTCAACACCCTGGGTCAGAGCGCCGAGCGTGCCGCTTACCGCGATGCGCTGGTCGCCTATCTGGAGCAGTACAAGGATCAGCTGGACGAAGAGAGCCAGCGCCGCATGTACAGCAACCCGCTGCGGGTGCTCGATTCCAAGGATGAGAAAGTGCAGGCCGTGCTGGTCGGTGCACCCCGTCTGTTCGACCACCTTGGCGAAGAGAGTCTGGCTCACTTCGAGGGGCTCAAGCGCCTGCTCGACTCTGCCGGCATCAAGTACGAAGTGAACGAGCGTCTGGTTCGTGGCCTCGACTACTACAACCTCACCGTGTTCGAGTGGGTGACCAACAGCTTGGGTGCCCAGGGCACCGTCTGTGCCGGTGGCCGCTATGACGGTCTGGTGGAGCAGCTGGGTGGCCAGCCGACGCCTGCAGTCGGTTTTGCCATGGGTATGGAGCGTCTGGTGCTGATGCTGGAGACCCTTGAGCTCAACGGCGATATCCGCCCGGCGGTCGATGTCTATCTGGCGATGGTGGGCGAGGGGACCGAGCAGGCTGGCTTCCAGCTGGCCGAGCGTCTGCGCGATGCGCTGCCAGACCTGCGCCTGATGAGCCACTGCGGCGGCGGCAACTTCAAGAAACAACTCAAGCGTGCCGACAAGAGCGGCGCGTCCATCGCCCTGATCCTTGGTGAGACCGAGGTGCAAAACGGGGAGATCACTATCAAATATCTGCGTGGTCAGGCTGAGCAACAGACCGTCAAGGTTGACGCCGCCATTGCCCTGCTGGCAGCCAAAGGAGAGTAAGCTGTGGAAGTTTATACCACCGAAGAACAACAGGTTGAGGTTATCAAGGAGTGGTGGAAAGAGAACGGGACCTCGGTGATCGCCGGTACCGTGATCGGTCTGGTCGGCCTGTTTGGCTGGCGCTACTACAACCAGTACCAGCAACAGACCATGGAGGCCTCCTCCCACGCCTACAACCAGGTGATTACCCAGCTGGCTAAAGGCGATGCCGCCGGTTTCGAGCAGGCAGAGCAGTTTGTCTCCGCCAACAAGGGCGACTCCTATGGCGAGCTGGCTGCGCTGCAACTGGCTGCTGCCGCTGTCAAGGCAGGCAAGCTGGATCTGGCTGCCGAGCAGCTGACCCAGGTGGCCACCAGCGGTGACGAGAGCATTCGTCCCATCGCTGCACTGCGTCTGGCTCGCGTATTGAACGATCAGGGCAAAGCCGATGACGCGCTGGCCCAGCTCGGCAAGATCAACAGCGACGCCTTCAAGGCCCAGGTGGCCGAAGTGCGCGGTGACATCCTGCAAAAGCAGGGCAAGATTGAGGAGGCTCGCGATGCCTATCAGGCGGCGGCCGATGCCGGCGGCCTGCAGGGCAGCCAGGAGCTCAAGTTGAAGATGGACGATCTGGCCCTGCCGGCCATGACCACGGGTGAGGCACCGGATGCGTAATCTATTCAAAATGGTGGCGCTGGGGGCTGCGGTCTCCTTCGCTCTGCAGGGCTGCTCCCTGTTCAGCTCGGAAGAGGATTTGAACCCCATGGCACCGCTGCCCAAGGTCGAATCCGCTTTCAGTGCCGATACCGAGTGGTCTTCCACCGTCGGTGACGGCATCGGTGACTTCTACTCCCAGCTCAAGCCGGCAGTGGAAGATGAGCGCATCTATGCCGCTGCGCGCGATGGCGATGTGACCGCTTTTGACCGCGCCAGTGGCGATCGCCTCTGGACGGTCGATCTGGCCGACCTGCCGGTCAACGCCGACAAGCGCAGCGCCCGTCTCTCCGGCGGTCTGGTCTCCCGTTACGGCAAGCTGTTCCTCGGCTCCGAGAACGGGGTGGTCTACGCCCTGAACGAAGAGAACGGCGAAGTGCTGTGGCAGACCAATGTGCCCGGCGAAGTGGTCGCCAGCCCTGCGGTTGAAGATGGTCGCGTGGTGGTACTGACCACCTCCGGTCGCCTGATTGCGCTCGACACCGACGAGGGCAAGATGCAGTGGACGCTCTCCGAAGAGCAGCCGCCGCTGACCCTGCGCAGTGCCGGCGCCCCGGTGATCACCAATGGCGCCGTCATCTATGGCCGTGCCGATGGCAAGGTGGGCATCGCGCTGCTGAGCAACGGCCAACCTGTGCGCCAGTCCAAGGTTGCCGACCCGCGCGGTGCTACCGAGCTTGACCGTATGGTGGACGTCGATGCCAGCCCGCTGATTGCCGGTGATGAGCTTTACGCCATCGCCTACAATGGCCAGTTGATGGCGCGCAAGCTGATGAGCGGCGATGAAGTGTGGAAGCGCAAGTATTCCGGCTATCGCGATCTCGCCATCACCGGCAATGCCATCGTGCTGACCGACAGTCGCAGCCACCTGTTTGCCATCGACCGTCGCAATGGTCTGGAGCTGTGGTCCAACACCCAGCTGGAGAATCGTACCGTCACTGCACCAGTCATCTTCGGTGACTATGTGGTGGTGGGTGATGTGGAAGGATACCTGTACTGGCTTGATCGTACCGACGGTACCATCAAGGCGATGCAGCAGCTCGACAGCAGTGGTCTGTATGCTGCTCCGCTTGTGGATGGCGATACCCTGTATGTGCAGAGCCGTGGCGGCAAGCTGTACGCGCTAAAGCGTCCTTGATCGTCCGTTAATTTGAATATCCGGCTCCTGGTCTTCGGACCCGGAGCCTTTGTCGTCTTGAGAATGAGGCTTTTATGACTCCTGTTGTTGCCCTGGTGGGCCGCCCCAATGTGGGGAAATCCACCCTGTTTAACCGCCTGACCCGTACCCGGGATGCCCTGGTTGCCGACTTCCCCGGCCTGACCCGGGACCGTAAATATGGCCAGGCGAAGCTGGGCGAGCTGGAATTTATCGTGGTCGATACCGGCGGTATCGATGGCACTGAGGAGGGGATCGAGCTGAAGATGGCCGAGCAGTCCCTGCTGGCCATCGAAGAAGCCGATGTGGTGCTGTTCATGGTGGATGCTCGTGCCGGTTTGACTGCTGCGGATCAGGCCATCGCCGAGCACCTGCGCAAGACCCACAAGAAGGTGTTTCTGGTCGCCAACAAGACCGATGGCATCGACGGTGACTCCGCGGTCTCCGAGTTTTACGGTCTGGCGCTGGGTGAGGTCTACCAGATGGCTGCCGCCCACGGTCGCGGCGTATTGAGCCTGCTGGAGCTGGCACTGGCTCCTCACTTGGAGACGCTGGTCGAAGCCGCTGGCGACGAAGAGGTGCAGGACGAGGAAGAAGAGGACTTCGACGAAGAAGCCCTGCTGCGCATGGTGGCTGCCGGTGAACTCGATACCAAAGAGGACACCAAGGAGACTCCGTTCGCCGATCTGCCTATCAAGTTCGCCATCGTCGGTCGCCCCAACGTCGGCAAATCGACCCTGACCAACCGCATGCTGGGTGAAGATCGGGTCATCGTCTATGACATGCCGGGCACCACCCGTGACTCCGTCTACATCCCGATGGAGCGTGACGAGCAGAAGTACGTCATCATCGATACCGCCGGCGTGCGCCGTCGCGGCAAGGTGCACGAGACGGTGGAGAAGTTCTCCGTTATCAAGACCCTCAAGGCCATCGAAGATGCCAACGTCTGTCTGCTGGTGATCGACGCTCAGGAGACCATCACCGATCAGGACTTGAGCATCCTCGGTTTCGTGCTCAACACCGGCCGCTCCGTGGTGCTGGTGGTGAACAAGTGGGATGGTCTGGATCAGAAAGTGAAAGAGGATGTGAAGAACGAGCTGGATCGTCGCTTGGGCTTCATCGACTTCGCCCGCGTTCACTTCATCTCCGCCCTGCACGGCAGCGGTGTTGGTCACCTGTTTGAATCCATTCAGGAGGCTTACCAGTCCGCAACGCGCCGTACCAGTACCGCCATGCTGACCCGCATCATGCAGATGGCGCAGGAAGATCACCAGCCGCCTATGGTCAACGGTCGCCGCGTCAAGCTCAAATATGCTCACGCCGGTGGTTACAACCCGCCGCGCATCGTGATCCACGGTAACCAGCTCAATGACTTGCCGGACTCCTACAAGCGGTATCTGATCAACTACTTCCGCAAGTCCCTCAAGATCATGGGCAGCCCGATCCGGGTCGAGTTCCAGGAGTCGGTCAACCCGTTTGAAGGCAAGAAGAATACCCTGACCCTGAGTCAGGAGCGCCAGCGCAAACGGCTGCTGAAGATGAAGAAGAAATAAGCCCTGGCGGCTGCCCTCACCGGCAGCCGCTTTGTTATCCTCGCCATGTTAAGGGGAGGGGGATCTGCCATGGAGCAAGACCATGGCAGATCCACTTTTCGAGGAGTTGATTATGGAAGCCCTGCTATGTCCATCCTGCCAGAGCGAACTGGATACCCGCAGCAAGGAGCAAGCTTGCGGTAACTGCAAGGCCATTGTGCGGGTCACCGCACTCTGCCCCACCTGCCATCAGGAGCTGGAGCGGCTCAAGGCGTGTGGTGCGGTCGATTACTTCTGCAATCACTGCAACTCGCTGGTCTCCAAGCGCTCGGTGCAATTTAGCGCCGCCATCCAGCCAACCTGAGCAAAGTGTGGAACATAAAAAACCCGGCTAATGCCGGGTTTATGCTGTGTGTTCTGCGATAAGCAGGGTATAGGATCGATTTCTGCGCCACAGGTTGCGCTTGATGTCATTAAGCTTGAGCTTGCGTCTGGGACTCCAGCTGCACTTTGCTTTTCTGACCAGACTGATTTTTCTACGTTTTTGCATCTTGGTCTCCTCCCAACTGGGTGGCCATCCGGGCCTTGGGTCATTGATGGAGCCCATCCGAAATTGCTGTTATTTAATCTCTCAACATAATGAAAAAAATGCGATTTCGGATAGGCTCCGATGTAATTCGATGGTAACAGAGAAGTTTGCGTGAAAACAGCCGAATAATGGTTTGTTAGCGCATGGTGATCTGATTGACCACCTCGGCGATGACGGTGGGGCGCTCGGCCAGCTCTGGTTCGCTGGCGTTGTCGATGTTTTCCCGCTGTTGCGCTCGCTGCTTCTCGTTGTCGAGCCAGAGCAGGCTCTGGTAATACTGGCGCACGTTGTTGACGTAGTTGCGCGCCTCGCCGCCACGGGCATAGCCGTAGCGCACCTTGCGATGCCAGCGCGCCTGCTGCAGCAGCGGCAGCACCTCTTTCACGTCGCCCCAGGCATCCGGGTTCTTGCCCAGCTCCTTGGTCAGGCGACGGGCATCCATCATGTGGCCGTAACCTATGTTGTAGGCGGTGAGGGCAAACCACACCTTCTCGTCATCAGGCACCGAGTCGGGCACCTTCTCCATCATCTGTTGCAGATAGAGGGCTCCGCCCTTGATGCTCTCTTCCGGATGGAGCCGGTCGTTGACCCCCATCGCCTTGGCGGTGGGCTCGGTCAGCATCATCATGCCGCGCACGCCGGTGTAGGAGCGAGCATGAGGGTCCCAGTGGGACTCCTGATAGCTGATGGCGGCCAGCAGGCGCCAGTCGATGTTTTTGGCATGGTTCTGGAACAGCGACTGATATTTGGGCAGCAGACTCTTGGCTCGCTGCAGGAAGGTGCGGGTATCGACGAAATCGAAGTTCTGCACGTGGCCGAAGTACTTCTCGTCGAGCTTGGCGATGGCGCCATCCATGAAGCGCTGGCCGAAGAAGTCGATGACGCTGGCATAGAGGCTGTCGTCGGGCAGCTTGCTCATGGCCCAGGCGACGGTCTGCTTCTGGGCCAGGGTCAGCCCCTCGGTGAGCTCCGGGTAGTAGCGCTGGCTGCGGGCCAGCACAGTATCCTGCACCACCGTGTAGTCAATCTTGCCTTCGACCACCTGTCTCAGCAGATCTTCCAGATCGGCGCTGTTGCTGACGCTCCAGTTGAGGTCAGGATTGGTCTTGCTGAGCTCCTTGAGCAGATCTTCACCGGTCGAACCGGCAGCCACCACCAGCTTGCCCTTGATATCATCCAGAGAGTCCGGCTTTGGCTTGCCGTTGCGATAAACCAGTTTGGGTGAGACCTGATAGAAGCCCGGCCCGAAGCGAAACAGCTGGCGTCGCTCCGGGGTGACCATGATGGCGGCCGCAGCCAGATCGAGTTTGCCTTTCTTGAGCAGGTTTACCAGTTCATCCGAACTGTTAACCGGCACTATGGTGAGTTTGACCCCCAGCCAGTCGGCATAGTTTTTCGCCAGCTCGTAATCGAACCCCTGGGCGGTGTCGTCACGCTGGTAATAGGAGGTGGGGCCGTAGATGGTGCCAACCCGGATCTCGCCCCGTTGGCGGATCTGCTCCAGCTGGCTGGAGGGGGTGTAGAAGTCACAACCGACTAGGGTCAGCAGCAACGTCAGCCCGATAAATAGTCGAAAAATGCAGCGCAAGTAGGTGAGTACCTTTGTTGAAAAAATCGGCATTTGTCAAAAAAGAAGCACCTTTATACCAGAGAGTGTGCGCCGAGTCACACTACACAAAACGAGAAAAACGTTTGTCCGCTGTGAGCCAGCTCCCTATAATACGCGCGTCTCAATTCCCCCCACTTCAAAACTTGGTGAGAAAGGTCATATGGATATCTTGCGTGGTGCCCCTGCACTGTCTGAGTTTCGTGTCCAAAAACTGCTGCAGCGATTTGCGCAGATGAAACAGGAGAGAGGAGTAGAGATAGAGGATGTCTATGCCGAATACGTGCACTTTGCCGAGCTTTCGAGCCCGTTGTCGCCTCCGGAGCGAGCGACCTTGGGCCAGCTTCTGCGCTACGGCCCGACTATCCCCGAACACACCCCCAGCGGTCAGCTGTTTCTCGTTACCCCCCGCCCCGGCACTATCTCCCCCTGGTCTTCCAAAGCAACCGACATCGCCCACAACTGCGGCCTGAACAAGGTCAAGCGGCTGGAGCGCGGTATTGCCTATTACGTGCAGGCCAAGGGTGAGCTGAGCGCCGCCCAGCGTGCCGATGTGGCGGCCGTGCTGCACGATCGCATGATGGAGACAGTGTTTGCCGACATGGAAGCGGCGAGCGCCCTGTTTGCTCACCATGAGCCGCGTCCCTTCACCCAGGTGGATGTGCTGGACGGTGGTCGCGCCGCGCTGGCCGAGGCCAACGTGGCGCTCGGTCTGGCCCTGGCCGACGACGAGATCGACTATCTGGTGGAGAATTTCACCCGGTTGGGCCGCAACCCCAACGACATCGAGCTCTATATGTTTGCCCAGGCAAACTCCGAGCACTGTCGCCACAAGATCTTCAACGCCGACTGGACCATCGACGGTGAGCAGCAGCCCAAGTCGCTGTTCAAGATGATCAAGAACACCTTCGAGCAGACGCCGGATCATGTCCTCTCTGCTTATAAAGACAACGCTGCGGTGATGGAAGGGAGCCAGGGTGGCCGCTTCTTCCCGAGCCCGGCCAGCGGCGAGTACCAGTACACCCAAGAGCAGGTCGACATCCTGATGAAGGTGGAGACCCACAATCACCCGACCGCCATCTCCCCGTTCCCGGGGGCGGCCACCGGCTCCGGCGGCGAAATCCGCGACGAGGGTGCCACCGGTCGCGGTGCCAAGCCCAAGGCGGGTCTGGTGGGCTTCTCCGTCTCCAACCTGCGTATCCCCGGCTTTGAGCAGCCCTGGGAGCAGGATTTCGGCAAGCCGAGCCGCATCGTTAGCGCCTTCGATATCATGCAGGAAGGGCCGCTCGGTGGCGCCGCCTTCAACAACGAGTTCGGCCGTCCGGCCATTCTCGGTTACTTCCGTACCTTCGAAGAGGAGGTGCCGAGCCACAACGGCGTCGAGGTGCGTGGCTACCACAAACCCATCATGCTGGCGGGTGGTATCGGCAATATCCGCACCGAGCATGTCCAGAAAGGGGAGATCCCGGTCGGGGCGGCCCTCATCGTGCTGGGCGGCCCGGCGATGAACATCGGTCTGGGCGGCGGCGCGGCTTCCTCCATGGCTTCCGGCCAGTCGGCCGAAGATCTCGATTTTGCCTCGGTGCAGCGTGACAACCCCGAGATGGAGCGCCGGTGTCAGGAGGTGATCGACCGCTGCTGGCAGCTGGGGGACGACAACCCCATCGTCTTCATTCACGACGTGGGCGCCGGTGGCCTCTCCAACGCCATGCCGGAGTTGGTGAGCGATGGCGATCGCGGTGGTCGCTTCGACTTGCGCGCTATCCCGAACGACGAGCCGGGCATGAGCCCGCTGGAGATCTGGTGCAACGAATCCCAGGAGCGTTACGTGCTGGCGGTGGCCAAGGAGAAGCTGCCGCTTTTCAAGGCGCTGTGCGAGCGCGAGCGCGCACCCTATGCCGTTATCGGTACTGCCACCGAAGAGAAGCACCTGACGCTCTCCGATCAGCATTTTGACAACCACCCTATCGATCTGCCGCTGGACGTGCTGCTGGGCAAGACCCCCAAGATGCACCGCGACGTGGTGACCCTGCCGGCACAAGGCAAAGCGCTCCAACTCGATGGCATCACTCTGGGCGAGGCTGCCGAGCGGGTGCTGCGTCTGCCGACCGTGGCGGAGAAATCCTTCCTTATCACCATCGGTGATCGCAGCGTGACCGGTCTGGTCAACCGCGACCAGATGGTCGGCCCCTGGCAGATCCCGGTTGCTGATTGCGCCGTCACCGCCGCTACCTACGACAGCTACCACGGCGAAGCCATGTCCATGGGCGAGCGCACCCCGGTGGCGCTGCTCTCCCACGCCGCCTCTGCCCGTATGGCGGTGGCGGAAGCACTCACCAACCTGGCGCCGGCTCACATCGGATCTCTGAAGCGAGTCAAGCTCTCCGCCAACTGGATGGCCGCCGCCGGTCACCCGGGGGAAGATGCCGGCCTCTATGAGGCGGTCAAAGCAGTAGGCGAGGAGCTCTGCCCGGCCCTTGGCATCACTATCCCGGTGGGCAAGGACTCCATGTCGATGAAGACCCGCTGGCAGCAGGATGGCAAGGAGCACAGCGTCACCTCGCCGCTCTCCCTGCTCATCTCCGCCTTTGCCCGGGTCGAGGATGTGCGCAACACGGTTACTCCGCAGCTGCGTACCGATCTCGGTGAGACCGACCTTATCCTGATTGACCTTGGCAACGGCAAGCAGCGCCTCGGCGCCTCGGCGCTGGCGCAGGTCTATCGCCAGCTGGGCGACAAGGCGCCGGATCTCGACAATCCGGTCCAGCTCAAGGGCTTCTTCAACGCCATTCAGGCGCTGGTGGCCGATCGTAAACTGATCGCCTACCACGACCGTTCTGACGGTGGCCTGTTCGTCACCTTGGTGGAGATGGCCTTTGCCGGTCACTGTGGTCTCGACATCCAGCTCGATCGCATCGGTGGCGAGCTGCTGCCAGCCCTGTTCAACGAGGAGCTGGGTGCCGTCATTCAGGTGCGCCGTGAAGATAAAGAGGCGGTGATGACCCTGCTGGCCGGTCACGGTCTGGCGGCCTGCTCCCACGTGCTCGGTTCGGTGCGCGAGGGGGATCTCATCACCTTGCAGCGGGCCGGTCAGGAGGTCTATCGCGCCAGCCGCACCGCCCTGCGTACCATCTGGGGCGAGACCAGCTGGCAGATGCAGCGCCTGCGCGACAACCCCGAGTGCGCGGATCAGGAGCATGCTGCCCGTCAGGACGCCACCGATCCGGGCCTGCAGGCCAAGCTCAGCTTCAACCCGGCCGAAGATGTGGCCGCACCTTACATTGCCCGTGGGGTCTCCCCCCGTCTGGCGGTGCTGCGCGAGCAGGGGGTCAACTCCCACGTCGAGATGGCGGCGGCGTTTGACCGTGCCGGCTTTGCGGCGGTAGACGTCCATATGAGCGACATCCTCTCCGGCCGCATCAAGCTGGAGGAGTTCCAGACCCTGGTGGCTTGTGGCGGCTTCTCCTACGGCGACGTGCTGGGGGCGGGCGAAGGCTGGGCCAAGTCCATCCTGTTCAACGACGGTGCCCGCGAGCAGTTCCAGCGCTTCTTCGAGCGTGGCGATACCTTGTCGCTGGGCGTGTGCAACGGTTGCCAGATGATGTCCAACCTGCGCGAGCTGATCCCGGGTGCCGATCTGTGGCCGCGCTTCGTGCGCAACCGCTCCGAGCGCTTCGAGGCCCGCTTCAGTCTGGTGCAGGTACAGGAGTCCCCGTCGGCCTTCTTCGCTGGCATGGCAGGCTCCGTGATGCCTATTGCCGTCTCCCACGGGGAAGGGCGTGTCGAGGTGCGCGATGCCGCTCACCTGAGCGCACTGCAGCAGAGCGGTCTGGTAGGGCTGCGCTTTGTCGACAACCGCGGCAGCGTAACCGAGCAGTACCCGGCCAACCCGAACGGCTCGCCGGATGGCATCACCGCGGTGACCACGCAAGATGGCCGCGCCACCATCATGATGCCACACCCGGAGCGGGTGTTCCGTACAGTGGCCAACTCCTGGCACCCGGACAATTGGGGCGAGGATGGTGCCTGGATGCGGATGTTCCGCAACGCCCGGGTTCGTCTGGGTTAAGTTCGCATCGCAAACAACAAACCGGCCCCTGTGGCCGGTTTTTTTATTGTCAACGCAGCGGCTTTGGCAACAAAGGTGTGAAAGTCAGTCAATGGTTTCACTGTAGGGACATCGATAGGTGACACGAATAGATTCAAGTACTGCAAATGGGTTCAGGGGGAGGGGAAAGATGAGGATAAAAAAACCGGCAGCCAAGGCTGCCGGTTTTGATTTAGAGAAGGGGATTATTGCAGAACGACGTTCTGGAAACCCTGTACCAGTGAGATGACGGGTTGTGGGTAGAGGCCGAGCAATACCACCAGAGCGGCGGAGAGCAGCACGACCACGCCACCTGAGGAGAGAGCCCAGTTGGCGCTGGCATCACGCTGCTGCATGCCCGGTTCGCGCAGATAGAGGGTCACCATCACTCGGAGGTAGTAGTAGAGCCCCAGCGCACTGCCCAGGATGATGGCGGCGGAGAGCCACCAGAGCTGCGCTTCGACAGTCACACCGATGATGTAGAACTTGCCGATGAAGCCGAGCGTCATCGGGATACCTGCCAGAGAGAGCATCATCACGGTCAGTACGGCGGTCAGGTAGGGACGCTTCCAGAACAGGCCGCGATAGCTGTGCAGAGAGTCCGCATCCTTGCCGCGATAGGGGCTCGACATCATGCTGACGACGCCAAAGGCGCCCAGGCTGGTGAAGAGATACATCAGCAGGTAGACCCCGGCCGCTTCAACAGGCATCTGGCCGATACGGCTCGCCACGATCACCGCCAGCAGATAACCAAAGTGGGAGATGGAGGAGTAGCCCAGCATCCGCTTGATGTTGCTTTGCACCAGTGCCAGCAGGTTGCCGATAAGGATGGAGATGAACGCCATGGCGGCCAGCAACCAGTGGATCATGGGATCGGCTGCAGCCGGTACGGCCAGATAGAAGCGCAGCAGTACGGCAAACACGGCGACCTTGCTGACGGTTGCAAGGAAGGTGGCGACCGGTGCCGGTGCACCTTCATAGACATCCGGTGTCCAGAGATGGAAGGGGGCCAGGGAGAGCTTGAAGGCAAAACCGACCAGCATCAGACCGAGGCCACCCATCAGCAGCGGATGGTGAGCCGGGCTCTGGGCCATGGTCACCCCGAGGGCATCAAAGCTCAGGCTGCCAGCCTGGGCATAGAGCAGCGCCATGCCAAACAGCAGGAATGCGGTGGCGGCGGCAGAGAGCACCATGTACTTCACCGCGGCTTCCAGCGAGTGGCGCTCGCGGTAGGCGTACCCAACCAGACCGAACATCGGCAGGGTCAGCATCTCGATCCCGATAAAGAGGGAGGCGAGGTGGCGGGAGCAGGCCAGCACCAGACCACCGGCAGTGGCGATCAGCAGCAGCAGGAAGAACTCTTCCCGGTTATCCGGGTAGGCTTTTAGCCACGATTGGCCGAAGGTGCAGGTTGCCAGCGCACCAATCAGCACCAATCCCATGTAGAAGACGGCATAGCCATCGACTTGCAGTAGCGGGGTAACGCCCCGATCCCCCTGTGTCATGACGATGGGCAAGGAGAAGAGCGCCAGGTTGAGACCAATTATGGTGACGGTAAAGGCGGTAGTGACACAGCGGCGCCACGCGATGGCCAGCATCAGGGCCGCCATGGCCCCGGTGGTCAGCAGCAGTGGAAGCAGTGCCAGCAGTTGGGAAGCGGAGAAAGTCATTGCAGAGCTCCAGCAGTTGGCAGCAGATACCAGTGCAGCACGTTGATGAGGCTGCTGCTGGCGGTATCAATCACGGGTTGGGGATAGAGGCCCAGCAGAACCAGCAGACCCGCAATCACCATCATCATTGTCAGTTCGCGGCGATCCAGTCCTTTCAGGATGCTCTCGTCCTTGGCCGGGCCAAAGCAGGCGCGCTGCAGCATGATAAGGGAGTAGACCGAGGCCAGTACCAGACCGAAGGTGGCGACTGCAGTGATCACCGGGGCGACCTGGAAGCTGCCGATCAGGATCAGGAACTCACCGACGAAGTTGCCGGTACCCGGCATGCCCAGAGAGGCGACCGAGAAGAAGAGCATCACGCCCGGCAGATAGCGCAGGCGTCCCCACAGACCACCCATCTGGCGCAGATCGCGGGTATGCAGACGCTCATAGAGCTGACCGCAGAGGATGAAGAGGCCGGCGGCGGAGAGACCGTGGGCAATCATCTGTACTACAGCGCCCTGCAGGGCCACTTCGCTACCCGAGTAGATAGCGATCATCACAAAACCCATGTGGGAGATGCTGGTGTAGGCCACCAGCCGTTTGATGTCGGTCTGGGCAAAGGCCACGATGGCGCCATAGATGATACCGATCAGGCCCAGCACCATGGCGTAGGGGGCAAACTCGGCAGACGCTTCCGGGAACAGCGGCAGGGCAAAGCGCAGCAGACCGTAGGCGGCGGTTTTCAGCAGAATACCGGCCAGATCCACAGAACCCGCAGTCGGTGCCTGACTATGGGCATCCGGCAGCCAGCCGTGCAGCGGTACCAGCGGCATCTTGACCGCGAAGGCGATGAAGAAGCCCAGCATCAGCAGCCACTGAACGCCCTTGCTCATCGGGGTATTGAGCAGATCCAGATAGTTGAAAGTGAAAACACCGGTTGCATGCTGGTGGGTCAGCACCAGCCCGATGATGGCCACCAGCATGATCAGGCCGCTCACCTGGGTGTAGATGAAGAACTTGGTCGCCGCGTTGATCCGTGATTTGCCGTCAGTGACCGAGTGGCCCCAGAGCGCAATCAGGAAGTACATGGGAACCAGCATCATCTCCCAGAAGAAGAAGAAGAGGAACAGGTCCAGCGCCATAAAGACACCGAGTACACCGCCCAGGATCCAGAGCAGGTTGAGGTGGAAGAAGCCGATGCGTTGCACGATCTCTTTCCACGAACAGAGGATGGCCAGCACCCCGATAAAGCAGGTGAGGATGACCATCAGCAGTGACAAACCATCCACTGCCAGATGCAGGGAGATGCCGAAGCGGGGGATCCAGGGCAGACGCCATTCGGCAGCCCATGGGGAAGCGGCACCAGTGACGCCCGCGCTATCGAGGCCGGTGGTGGCAAGAGAGAAGTCACCACTTAGCCAGATGGCACAGGAGAGCAGCAGGCTGGCGCTCATGGAGAGGAGGGCAACCCAGCGGACAAACTGCCCGCCGAGACGCTCCATCTGCCAGCAGAGCAAGCCGCCGATAAAAGGAATTAACAAGATCCAGAGTAAGGTCACGGTATCAGCTCTCGTTCAAGTTCATATGAGATTGCACGCCCTGTTCCATCAAGGTCGGCAAACAGCCCGGCTGTACGATTTTCGTGTTGTTCATCGCGTTTACCCCAGTAGCAGCAGTGCCAGCACCAGTGCTGCACCGATCCCCATGGAAGCGGCATACCAGCGCAACTTGCCGGTGACCGTCCAGGCCAGCAACTGGTTGCCACGCAGGGCAAACCAGGCGGGCAGGCCCATCATCCAGTCCAGCGGATCCTGCCCGACCAGACGGGTAGCCAGCAGATAGGGCTTGACCCACAGCTGGTCGTAGAGCCAGTCAAAGCCCCAGGCGTTGAACCAGAGGGTGCTGAGCAGACGGCCCGGCGCACTGTTGGCAATCGAGGTGGCCAGTCGGCGCTCACCGAGGAACAGGAAGGCGGCCAGCGCAATGCCTGCGATGGCAATGATGCCGGAGGCTACCTCCAGCGCATGGCGACCCTCTTCGATATGATCACCCGGGCCTGCGGGTAGCACACCTGCCAGTGGCGGGGTGATCAGTGCCCCGATGCCGGTGGAGAGCACCAGCAGTACCAGTAGCGGCAGATGGTGAGCCAGACCGTGACCGGCGTGGGCTTTGGTCTGCTCTTTGCCATGGAAGGCGATAAAGATCAGCCGGAAGGTATAGAGGGAGGTCAGGAATGCCCCTACCAGACCAGCCCACAGCAGAGCGCTTTGGCCAGAGGCTTCTACTTGCCACAGAATGGCGTCCTTACTATAGAAACCGGAGGTGACCAGCGGCAGCGCGGCCAGCGCCGAACCACCCACCAGGAAGCAGGCATAGACCAGCGGCAGGCTCTTGCGCAGGCCGCCCATCTTGAAGATGTTCTGCTCGTGGTGTGTCGCGACGATAACGGCACCAGCGGAGAGGAACAGCAGCGCCTTGAAGAAGGCGTGGGTCATCAGGTGGAAGATGGCCCCTTCCCATGCGCCGACACCGAGTGCCAGGAACATGTAGCCAATCTGGCTCATGGTGGAGTAGGCGAGGATCCGCTTGATGTCGGTCTGAACCAGCGCCGCAAAGCCTGCCAGCACCAGGGTGATGGCACCGACCAGCCCGACCAGATGGAGGATCTCCGGTGCCAGCAGGAACAGACCGTGGGTGCGGGCAATCAGGTAGACACCGGCGGTCACCATGGTGGCTGCGTGGATCAGCGCAGAGACCGGTGTGGGGCCTGCCATCGCATCCGCCAGCCAGGTTTGCAGCGGCAACTGGGCCGATTTACCGACCGCACCACCCAGCAGCATCAGGCAGGCGAGCGACAGGGCAGGGGAGCCCTCGGCAAACATGGTCGGCGCACGAACCAGCAGCTCGTGGATATTTAGGGTGCCCAGTTCGCGATAAAGGATAAACAGGCCGATCGCGAGGAACACGTCACCCACACGGGTCACGATGAAGGCCTTGAGGGCCGCCGCGCCATTGTTGCGATCCTTGTAGTAGAAGCCGATCAGCAGGTAGCTGCACAGCCCCACCCCTTCCCAGCCGAGGTAGACAAACAGCAGGTCATCGGCCAGTACCAGAAACAGCATGCTGGCGATAAAGAGGTTGGTGTAGGTGAAGAAGCGGGAGTAGCCCTCTTCACCGCGCATGTACCAGGAGGCGAACAGGTGGATGAAGAAGCCCACCCCGGTCACTACACCCAACATGGTCAGCGACAGGCCATCCAGCGCCAGGCTGAAGGTGGGGGTGAAGTGGCCTACCGCCATCCACTGCCACAGGTGCTGGATATAGACGCCACCCTCGGGCGGGTTGGCCAGAAAGTCCATGCCGACCCAGAGCGTGGTAAGCGCCGAGAGACCAATGGAACCCACCCCGATCAGCGCCGAGGTGCGCTCCCCCAGACGGCCGAGGGAGAAGGCCAATACCAGCCACCCCAGCAGCGGAAATAGAAAAGTCAGATATAAGAGGCTCATCCGTGCATCTCGCTCACAGTGTCCACGTTAAGGGTGTGGTAACGACGATAGAGCAGCAGTAACAGGGCAAGGCCGATACTGGCCTCCGCTGCTGCCAGAGAAATCACCAGTATGTACATGATCTGGCCATCGGCCTGAGCCCAGCGGCTACCCGCCACCACAAATGCCAGTGCCGAGGCATTCATCATGATTTCGATGCTCATCAGGATGTAGAGCAGGTTGCGGCGGATCAGCAGGCCGCATAACCCGATGCAGAAGAGCACCGCGGCCAGCAGGAGGCCGTGCTCCATGGGGATTCCATTCATTGCTGACCTCCTTCATGTGACGGACGTGATTGATTGCGGGGGACGGAGAGCACTTCGCCGCTCTTGTCTTCCCGGCCCAGATGGTAGGCTGTCACCAGACCCGCCAGCAGCAGGATGGAGGCAAGCTCCACTGCCAGCACATAGGGGCCAAAGAGTTCGACACCCACCTGTTTGGCGGTGACGTCGGTCACCCCGAGCAGGCCGCCGGTCACCCCGAGGATGCCGTGGGCCAGGAAGCCCAGCAGGATCAGCGAGAGCAGGGCTGGCCCCACCCAGGTCATGGGGGTGAGCCAGTTTTTCTCCTGCGCCTGTGCTGAACCCAAGTTCAGCATCATCACCACAAACACGAACAGCACCATGATGGCACCCGCGTAGACGATCACCTGCAGGGCGCCGGCAAAGGCGGCACCCAGGCAGAAGAAGATCATGGCCACGGCGATGAGGGAGATGATGAGATTGAGCAGCGCATGCATGGGATTGCTGGTGCTGATCACCCGCAGCGTGCTGTAAATGGCCACCAGGGCCGAGGCATAAAATGCCAGTTCCATGATTGACTCCTCAGGGCAGCAGGCTCTTGACATCGATGGGTTTGGCTTCGTTTTCGGCTTCCCCTTTCGGCTTGCCGTCGATGGCCATCCCGCTCATGCGATAGAAGTTGTAGTCCGGGTATTTGCCTGGCCCGCTGATCAGCAGATCTTCCTTCTCGTACACCAGATCCTGGCGGCGATACTCACCCATTTCGAAATCCGGCGTCAGCTGGATAGCGGTGGTGGGGCAAGCCTCTTCGCACAGACCACAGAAGATGCAGCGGGAAAAGTTGATGCGAAAGAATTCCGGGTACCAGCGACCATCTTCTCGCTCGGATTTCTGCAGCGAGATACAGCCGACCGGGCAGGCGACCGCGCAGAGGTTGCAGGCCACGCAGCGCTCGTCACCGTCCGGATCGCGAGTCAGCACGATACGGCCGCGGTAGCGGGGCGGCACATAGACCGCCTCTTCCGGGTAGTTCAGGGTTTCACGAGGCCGCCAGGCATGGGAGAAGACCATGGCCAGACTGCGTAACTGGGTGCCAACACCCTGGATAATGCTAAAAATTTTCATCTCGTGCCTCACTGCACATTCATCAGCACTACTGCCGCGGTGACCAGCATATTAAGCAGGGTCAGCGGCAAGCAGACTTTCCAGCCAAATGCCATCACCTGGTCAAAGCGCGGGCGAGGCAGGGAGGCCCGCAGCAGAATGAAGAACACCATGAAGCAGGCGGTCTTCAGAGCAAACCAGATGAAGGGGGGCAACCAGGGACCGTGCCAGCCACCAAAGAAGAGGGTCACGATGAGCGAGGAGATCAGCACAATGCCGATATATTCGCCCACGAAGAAGAGACCCCATTTCATCCCCGCATACTCGATGTGATAACCATCGGCGAGCTCCTGCTCGGCCTCCGGCTGGTCAAATGGGTGACGGTGGGTGACGGCAACGCCGGCAAACAGGAAGGTGACAAAACCAAGGATCTGGGGGACCACGTTCCACAGACCAGCTTGAGCCTCGACGATGTCGCGCAGGTTGAAGCTGCCTGTCTGGATCACCACCCCCATTAGGGATAGGCCGAGGAATACCTCGTAGGAGAGGGTCTGGGCCGAGGCGCGCAGACTACCTAGCAGGGAGTATTTGTTGTTGCTCGACCAGCCGGCGAACAGCACCGCATAGACCGCCAGCCCCGCGATGGCCAGGATGTAAAGCAGACCCACGTTGAGATCTGCCACGCCCCAGGTCGGGCTGATCGGCACGACCGCAAACGCCAGAATAAAGGCGGTGAAGGCGATGATGGGGGCCAGGATGAAGATCCGCCGATCGGCGAACGGCGGGATCCAGTCCTCCTTGAAGAACATCTTGACCATGTCGGCCGCCAGTTGCAGCAGGCCGAACGGGCCAACCCGGTTGGGGCCGTAGCGATCCTGCCACAGCGCCAGCAGGCGGCGTTCGATGAAGCTCATGAAGGCGCCAGCCCCCACGATCCCCACCAGCACGAGCAGTGCCTTGCCGACCTCCAGCAACAGATCAATCAGCGAGTCGCTCATGCGATGACCTCCTGCAGGTTATTGATATATGCCTGCTGCAGCGCAGTTGGCAGACCGTTGACGCCAAGGGGCAAACCTATCAGACCGGCTGCCAGCTGCTCGCTCAGACGCAGACGCAGTTGCCAGTGGCTACCACCCCAGGAGAAGGAGACCTGATTGCCGGCACACAGTGCCAGACGCTTCGCATCGGCCGGATTCAGCACCAGCTCGGGTTCGTTCATCCGGCTCTGGATTACCAGGCTGCGGGCGGAGAGCTCCTCACCACCAAACAACTGGACATAGTTGACCACTTGCAGCGCATCCTCTGCCTTGAAGGGGGAGGGGATGGCAGCAAACCAGCCAAGGGTATCCTCGCTTGCTTCCAGCAGGCGACGACCGGGATCACCGGCGCGCAGTTTGCCACCCACCTCATCCTGGAACTTGTTCCAGGCGGAAGGGGAGTTCCAGCCCGGCGCCCAGGCGAACGGTACTTGCGGCAGCGGCTGACGGGCCCCGGCATACCCTTCCATGGAGAAGTTGAAGGGGGAATCGGGATCCTGAGCCACCCGCGGCTCGCTGACGTTCTGGTTGGCCAGCATGGAGGTGCGGCCACTGTAGCGGTGCGGTTCACGAGCCAGACGCATGCCGCGGATCCGCAAGCCTGCGTTGGGGGCAGCTTCGAGCATGGTGGCCAGCAGCGGATTGCTGGTGGCGCAGTCATGGTTGATCTGGTCGAAGTTCTGCCAGCGCAGAGATTTGTGCTCAAGAGCGCCTTGCAGCGCCGCCAGCCAGCGCCACCCTTCACGCACCTGAATATCGGCGTTGTAGAAGGCTGGGGCATAGACCTGGAAGAAGCGCTGGGCGCGACCTTCCATGTTCACCAGGGTGCCATCGGCTTCGGCAAAGCTGGCGGCTGGCAGGATCAGGTCTGCCTTTTGCGCAGTCTGGGTATCTTGATGATCGATGACCAGCAGGTGCTGCAGTCGTGCCAGCGCTGTATCCACACGGTTGCGCGGTGCGCGGCGATAAAGATCGTTCTCAAGCGTCACCAGCGCCAGCTTCTCTTGCGCTTCGATGCGCTCGAAAGCTGCCTCAAGCGGCTTGCCACCCAGCATGGCTAGACCCAGCGAGTTGGCCTCTTGGGCAACCAGCGCGATGCTGGCTTCCAGACCACGCCCTTTCAGGGCACGGGCAATGTTGCTGGCTGCTTCAACCAGCGCCACGCTGCGTGCGCTGGAGCCGGCGATGATGAGCGGTTTTTTGGCGTTGCCCAGCAGTTCGGCCCAGCGTGCAGCCTGAGCCTGCTGCTCGGCAGAGAGGTCGGTGATAGCTGGCGCCGCATTGTCGAGCAGGTTGGCGATGGCAAAGCCAAGGCGCGCCTGATCGGCGTAGGGAGCGTGCAGTTTGTCGGCAGCTACATCATCGAGACGGGTGTTGTCGAGACTGGTGATGAGCAGCGGATAGCGCTCGTTCTGGCCCAGAGTCTGCACCGCGGCAACCTGCCACAGGTCGACCTTCATTTTGCGAGCCAGCTCGCGAGCCTTGCCCTTGACGGTTTGACGCAGGGCCAGCGCAATTCGAGCCGCACTCATGGTGACATCTTCACCGAGCACCAGAATGGCGTCGGCCTCTTCCATGTCACGCAGACTGGGGGTTGATACGCCGCCATGCTGCAAAATCTGCAGGATCTTCTGCTGGCATTCCCACTCGGCCTGCTCCATGCCGCAATAGAAGTTGTCTTCACCCACCAGTTCGCGCAGAGCGAAATTGCTCTCCAGCGACGCGCGGGGCGAACCGATACCGATGACACCGCTGGCGGTGCGCAAGGCATCGGCGGCGCGGTTGAGGGCGCCATCTACCGTGATGGCCAGCTTGTCGTTACCTTCACGCAGCAGCGGCTGACGCGGGCGATCGGCTAGGTTGACATAGCCATAGCCAAAGCGGCCGCGGTCGCAGAGGAAGTAGTGGTTGAGGCTGCCGTGGAAGCGGTTTTCGATGCGGCGCAGCTCGCCATAACGCTCGCCCGGGCTGATGTTGCAGCCCACGGAGCACTGCTGGCAGACGCTCGGGGCAAACTGCATGTCCCATTTGCGGTTATAACGCTCGGAGTGAGTCTTGTCGGTGAAAACGCCGGTAGGGCAGACTTCCACCAGGTTGCCGGAGAATTCGCTCTCCAGAGTGCCATCCTCGACTCGTCCGAAGTAGACGTTGTCGTGGGCACCGTAGACGCCGAGATCCTCGCCACCGGCATAATCCTTGTAATAACGGACGCAGCGGTAGCAGGCGATGCAGCGGTTCATCTCGTGGCTGATGAAGGGGCCGAGATCCTGATTCTGGTGGGTACGCTTGGTGAAGCGGTAGCGACGGCTGTTGTGGCCAGTCATCACCGTCATATCCTGCAGGTGGCAGGCGCCACCCTCTTCACATACCGGGCAGTCGTGGGGGTGGTTGGTCATCAGCCACTCCACCACGCTCTTGCGAAACTCCTTGGCCTCTTCATCTTCGATAGCGATATAGGTGCCATCGGTGGCCGGTGTCATGCAGGACATCACCAGACGGCCACGCTTGTCATCGGCATTCTGATACTGTTTGACCGCGCACTGGCGGCAGGCTCCGACACTACCAAGCGCCGGGTGCCAGCAAAAATAGGGGACGTCCAGACCAAGGGACAGACAGGCTTGCAGCAGGTTATCTGCCCCGTCTACCTCGAACTCTTTACCGTCTACATGAATGGTCGCCATACAACTTCCCTGAAACCTGTTTTGTGAATTCGGCTATTGTCTGATGCGCTTGGCGTTTACCAGCGTTCACCCAAGAGATTGGGCTGGATCCCTTTGACCGGCTTGCGGTTATCGCCGCTGCCCTTGATCCCCGCTTCGAATTCGGAGCGGAAATATTTGATCGCGCTGGCAAGCGGTTCGACGGCGCCCGGAGCATGGGCACAGAAGGTTTTACCCGGGCCCAAGAAATTGCAGAGCTGCTCCAGCGTAGCCAGATCGCCTGATTGCCCCTCGCCACGTTCAAGCGCGCGCAGCAGCTTGACGCTCCAGGGCAGGCCATCGCGACAGGGAGTACACCAGCCACATGACTCGCGGGCGAAGAACTCCTCCATGTTGCGCAGCAGGGAGACCATGCTGATGCTGTCATCCACCGCCATGGCGAGGCCGGTCCCCATCCGGGTGCCGACCTTGCCGATACCGGCGGTATACATCTGGGCATCGAGGTGCTCTGGCAGCAAGAAACCGGTTCCCGCACCGCCCGGTTGCCAGGCTTTCAGGCGATAGCCGCTCTTCATTCCGCCGGCATAGTTTTCAAACAGCTCGCGGGCGGTGATGCCAAACGGCAGCTCCCACACCCCGGGGTTGTTTACCTTGCCGGAGAAGCCCATCAGCTTGGTACCGTGGTCTTCAGAGCCCGGCAGGGCCAGCCCGTGATACCAAGCCACCCCGTTGCCGATAATGGCAGGCACGTTGCAGAGGGTCTCGACGTTGTTGACACAGGTGGGTTTGCCCCAGACGCCGGAAACAGCGGGGAAGGGGGGCTTGGCGCGCGGGTTGGCACGGCGCCCTTCCAGCGAGTTGATAAGGGCCGTCTCTTCGCCACAGATGTAGCGACCGGCGCCGGTGTGAACAAACAGCTCGAAATCAAAACCCGAGCCCAAAATGTTTTTGCCAAGCAAACCGGCGGCTTTTGCCTCTTCCACCGCACGGCGCAGGTTGATGGCTGCATCGACATATTCACCGCGCAGGAAGATATAACCGCGATAGGCTTTCAGCGCCCGGGCCGAGATAATCATCCCTTCGATCAGCAGGTGGGGCAGTTGCTCCATCAGCAGCCGGTCTTTCCAGGTGTTGGGCTCCATCTCGTCGGCGTTACAGAGCAGGTAGCGGATGTTCATGCTCTCGTCTTTGGGCATTAGCCCCCACTTCACGCCAGTGGGGAAGCCCGCGCCGCCACGTCCCTTGAGACCGGCATCCTTGACGGTAGTAACGATCTCGTCCGGACTCATCTGGCTGAGTGCTTTGCGAACCGCTTCATAACCCTGCTTGGCCTGATACTCCTCCAGCCATACCGGCTGGCCATCGTCACGTAGCCGCCAGGTGAGCGGATGGGTCTCGGCCGCACGCGGGGTGCGGTTGGCGGTGCCAAAGGAGGTGAGGATCTTGCTCTGTTGCAGGCTCATGGGTAAGCCTCCAGGGTTTTCAGCAAGGTAACGGGGTCGAGCCCGCCATAGGTGTCGTCATCGATCATGATGGCCGGCCCCTTGTCGCAGTTGCCAAGGCAGCAGACCGGCAGCAGGGTGAAGCGGCCATCCGGGGTGGTTTGACCGGGGCCGAGGTTCATCACCTCCTTGAGACCGGCCATCAGCTCTTCATGGCCATTGATGTAGCAGACCATGCTGTCGCAGACGCGGATGATGTGGCGCCCCACCGGCTGGCGGAAAATCTGGCTATAGAAGGTGGCGACCCCCTCGACATCGCTGGCGGGAATACCCAACTCGGTAGCGATGGCGTGAATAGCGCCGTCAGGCACCCAGCCACGGGCCTGCTGCACTATCTTGAGTGCTTCGATGCTGGCAGCACGGGGATCTTCGTAATGGTGTTTCTCATGTTCGATGGCGTCGCGTTCAGCCTGACTCAGGACAAAGTCGTCCCGTTTGCTGCTGCAAGCCCCTTGCCCCTGCGGGGTCTGATTATTGTGACACTGACATTGCTGGCTCATGACTTGACCTTTTGTGGCTTGTCCTTTTACTGCGAGTCCTGTTGTCTCGTCATTGCGGGTCACTCGCCTTGGCGAGCAACCCGTGATGAGTTAACGGTCCACATCCGACATAACGAAATCGATACTGCCCAGATAGACGATGAGATCCGACACCATGCTGCCTTTGATCACCGAGGGGATCTGTTGCAGGTGAGCAAAGCTCGGGGTGCGGATCCGGGTTCGGTAGCTCATGGTTGAGCCATCGCTGGTCAGGTAGTAACTGTTGACGCCCTTGGTCGCCTCAATCATCTGGAACGACTCGGCTGCCGGCATTACCGGGCCCCAAGACACTTGCAGGAAGTGGTTGATCAGGGTCTCGATGTGCTGCAGCGTGCGTTCTTTGGGCGGCGGAGTGGTCAGCGGGTGATCCGCCTTGAACGGGCCCTCCGGCATGTTCTTCATGCACTGTTCGATGATGGAGAGGCTTTGGCGGATCTCCTCGATGCGAACGGTGGCGCGATCATAGGCATCGCCGTTGCTGCCGACCGGCACTTCGAAGTCGAACTGATCGTAACCGGAGTAGGGACGCCACTTGCGCACGTCGAAGTTGAGGCCGGTGGCGCGCAAGCCTGCCCCCGTAGTACCCCAGGCCAGTGCCTGTTCGGTGGTGTAGGCGGAGACACCGATAGTACGACCACGCAGAATACTGTTGCGCATCGCTGCTTTCTCGTAATCCATCAGCCGCTTGGGCAGCCAGCTCAGCAGGTTGTCCTGGATCAGACGTTGCCATCCGTTGGGCAGGTCGTGGGCAACACCGCCGATGCGGAACCAGGCCGGATGCATACGGGCGCCGGTGATCGCTTCGATGATGGTGTAGATCTTCTGGCGGTCGGTAAAGGTGAAGAAGACCGGGGTCATGGCCCCCACGTCCTGAATATAGGTACCGAGGAACAAGAGGTGACTCTGGATGCGGAACAGCTCCGCCATCATCACCCGGATCATGTCGACCCGCTGTGGCACCTTGATACCGGCCAGCTTCTCGACCGCCAGCACGTAGGGGAGGTTGTTCATCACACCGCCCAGATACTCGACCCGGTCGGTATAGGGGATGTAGCTGTGCCAGGATTGGCGCTCGCCCATCTTCTCGGCACCGCGATGGTGGTAGCCGATATCGGGTACGCAGTTGCGGATCTCCTCGCCATCGAGTTGCAGTACCAGACGGAAGGCACCGTGAGCCGAGGGATGGTTGGGGCCGAGGTTCAGGAACATGTAGTCCTCGTTCTCGTTACCACGGGCCAGACCCCACTCCTCCGGTTTGAACAGCAGGTTCTCCTGCTCCATGTCCTGCTTGGCAGCATCGAGCATAAAGGGATCAAATTCGGTGGCGCGCGCGGGATAATCCTTACGCAGCGGATGTCCCTGCCAGCTCTTGGGCATCATGATACGGGTCAGGTGGGGATGACCATCGAAGGTGATACCCAGCAGATCCCACACTTCCCGTTCATACCAGTTGGCATTGGGGAAGTGGCCGGTGACGGTCGGCAGGTGCAGATCGCTTTCGGCAAGCGGCACCTTCAGCATTACATCGGCGTTACGGTCGATGGAGATGAGGTGATAGAAAACGGTGAAGTCGCTTTGCGGCAGACCTTCGCGGTGGGTGCGTAGCCGTTCGTCAGTCGCACTCAGATCGAAGAGCATCACGAACGGGGAGGGCACCTTGCGCAGAAAGCTCATTACATCGAGCAGCAGCTCCCGGGCAAGCCAGACGACAGGCACGCCGGTACGGGTAGTCTGCATGGTGAAATGCTGTGCCCCAAAATGGGCGAACAGTTCGCCAATGACCTTGGCATCCTTATGATCGGTGGGTTGCCACTGGGCCATTGCATAATTGCTGGGAAAATCGCGAGTCAGTTTCATGGTCAGATCTCATCCGGCGTGCGCAGGTTGGTCACATCGATGCGCTCGCCGCGCTTGCGGTCCTTCTCGGCCGGCATCTCGGGACGATAGATCCCCTGATCGCCAACTACCCAGGAGAGGGGACGTCGCTCCTTGCCGATAGAGTCCTGCAACAGCATCAGTGCCTGCAGGAACGCCTCGGGACGGGGCGGGCAACCCGGAATGTAAACATCGACCGGTAGGAACTTGTCGACGCCCTGAACCACGGAGTAGATGTCATACATACCGCCAGAGTTGGCACAGGCTCCCATGGAGATCACCCATTTGGGCTCGAGCAACTGCTCATAGAGACGCTGGATGACAGGTGCCATCTTGATGAAGGGAGTACCTGCGATCACCATGAAATCGGCCTGACGGGGAGAGGCTCGGATAACTTCGGCCCCGAAGCGGGCCACGTCGTGGGGTGAGGTGAAGGCGGTACACATCTCCACATAGCAGCAGGAGATACCGAAGTTGTAGGGCCATAGGGAGTTCTTGCGCCCCCAGTTGACGGCATTTTGCAACACCTCCTCGACCCGTCCCATCAGGATGCCGCGCTCGGCTTGCTGCATCAGAGGGTCATCGACGGTTTGGCTCTGCTCCTGGGGATAGCGTTCAACCGGTGCGTCCGGGTCTATCCGGGTAAGGGTGTACTTCATGGTGCAACCTCAAGGAAAGGGTCTGTGATTCAGTCACTGTTTTTGTTGTTCAGCTGCGGTTTGCGCGGCGACCACTCCAGCGCACCGATGCGCCAGAGGTAGACCAGACCGATCAACAGCAGACCGATGAAAATGGTGGCTTCAATGAAACCGACCCAGCCGCTTTCACGAACGGAAACGGACCAGGCAAAGAGATAGAGCGCCTCGACATCGAAGATGACGAAGAACATGGCGACCAGATAGAACTTGGCGGAGAAACGCAGCCGGGCACTGCCGACCGAGTCAACGCCAGATTCGAAGGGTTTGTTTTTGGTGCGGCCATGAGCACGGCCACCCAGCACGGCAGCAAGGCCGATCATCCCCAGGCAGAGGCAAATGGCTGCAATGACGTAGATGGCAAAAGCCCAATGTTGAACAGCAATATCAGCAAACATAGAGGTTTTCCCTAACCGAATTAATCATGCGGTGTAACAATGATGTCACGCATTATGACACTTTAGTACTGATTTACATGTCATTTTTATGGATTAATTATTAATCGGTTAAGTGGAAATTAAATTTTGTTACGGAGCTCAATTTTATTGAGAAAAATGTATGTAATTGACGCTGGTCAGATCAGATGGCATGTCTGAAATTTGAGCTTCCGAAGGTTGATTATTATCCAGCGACAATTGGTTGCATTTCTCTCTGGAATAGCCATTTCAAATAAGTGGCTATATGTATGCGCTTTTTGAAAGGGGTAACCCGCCGCCCTGTGTGAAGTCAGGGCGGTGGTTTTATGCGGAGGAGGATGTTATCGCTCAGGGTTTGAGCAGGGGAAGAGCCTGTTCGGCGGCTTTGCCTTGAGAGAGGGTGATCTCGACCCGGCGGTTGGCCTGCCGATGATCGGCGGTGTCATTGGCATAGCGTGGCTGGGTATCAGCTACGCCCTGGGCGATAACCCGCTTGGCATCCAGTTTGGGATTGCCAAGCAGTGTCTGCACTATAGCGGAGGCGCGCAGCACCGAGAGTTCCCAGTTGTTGCGGTAGAGCTCTACCGGAGCCTGTGAATCATCGGTGTGACCAGTGACTACTATGGCCCCCGGAATATCGGCAAGAATGCCCGATATCTTGTTGACCAGCGGTACAAACTGGGGCTGCAGAAATGCCGAGTCGGCCGGGAAAAGCGCCTTCTCGCCGATGCGGATCACCAGCTGACTGCCAAGCTGCTCGACTTCCAGATCTTTGGATTCAATTTGAGCCTTGAGTTGTTGTTCAAGTTTTTTCTTGGTGACTTGAACCCACTCCTGCTCTTTGGTCTTGTGTGGCCAGGATTCGGTGGCACTTGGCTTCTCCGAGGCACCTATGGTCTCGTTGAACGGATCCGAAGCTGCCATCGGAGCATCCTTTTCCAGCACAGTCTCTTTCTTCGGGCTACTCGGTGTGGTCTTGGATTCCGGCTCGAGGATGCCTGTCCCCCCCTGCATGACAGGTGAACCGGCGGGAGGGGAGACCAGACCAATTTTACCCAGCGACTCGATAAAGCCCTGGATCAGCACCCGGGTCTCTGACTGTTTGGCCATCGCAAAGGAGTAGAGCACCACGAACAGGGCGAACAGCAGAGTCATGAAGTCGGCATAGGAGACCAGCCAGCGTTCGTGGTTCTCTGGCGCTTCAGCCTTTTTCTTTTTGGCCACCATGACCTCCCAGATACGGTTCGAGGGTTACTTGCAGTCTGGCTTGAGACTCGCCATCCACGATGCAGAGAATACCGGTAAGGGTCATCTCCTTGTAGTGACGGATCTGGTGAGCAAACGCCTTGTAGCGGTTGCCAAATGGCAAAAAGATGAGGTTAGCGGCTGATACCCCGTAGATGGTTGCGATAAAGGCTACCGCGATGGCACCACCGAGTTTGTCCGGAGCATCCAGCAAGCCCATCGCGTGGATGAGGCCGAATACCGCACCCACGATCCCCATGGTCGGGCAGTAGCCACCCATAGCTTCATAAAATTTGACGGTTTGCTCGAGATCTTCCTGTTCAAATTCGATCTCGTTTTCCAGCACCTCGTGGATCTTGGTCTTCTCGTAGCCATCGACCATCATCTGGACCCCTTTTTTCAAAAAGGGATCCTTAATCTCTTCAATCATCCCCTCAAGCGCCAGCATACCGCTGCGCCGGGCATTGCCTGCCAGAGTTTCGAGCAGCTGGGCCTGTTCCAGCATATCGAGTTTGAGAGGGGCAAGCAGCCATTTGAACCGCTTCAGGCTGTTACCTACTACGGAGAAGGGAAACTGGGTCAGTGCGGCGCCGATGGTACCGCCGATTACGATAAGAAAGGCGGGCAGGTCAAGTAGCGCACTGGGATGGCCGCCCTCGATCATGTTACCGCCCAAGATGGCGATCAACGCCAGCACCAAGCCGATTAAGCTCATTTTTTACACATCCCTGAATGTTGATAATGGCTAGTTTAGCTATTTAAGTATCAGTTTTTCAAAATGATATCCAATCTGCGAGCAATAAATTAGAGCTCTGGCCAAGTCTGCGTGGCATGGATATCGAGGGCGCTTAAAAAGCAGGCAGTACAGGATAAATAATAGGGAAGATAGAGCTGGCAAGCAGTAGAAAAGCAAAAAGCCGACCCTGAGGTCGGCTTTTCTAAATTTGGCGGTGAGGGAGGGATTCGAACCCTCGATACGTTGCCGTATACACACTTTCCAGGCGTGCTCCTTCAGCCACTCGGACACCTCACCAAATTTTCGTTCGCTGCGCTGTTGCGCTGGAACGGGGCGTAATTTAGGGGAAATGGCTGGGCGGGTCAACCATTTTTCCCCTTATTTTTCATAATCTTTCTCGAGTGCCTAACCCTTGAACAGAAAGCCGTTTTTTTAATCCGATTCAGGGCTTGTCGAGGATGATCAGGCTGTCCGGCAACTCGTTCTGGTCACGAGTTGCAGGGAAGGCATCGGTCAGAATGTCGCTGGTGCGCTCCACACACTCCAGAAAACCTTGCTCGATCTCGTTGTTGCGCACCCGCATCACGAAGTCGTTGATGATCTCCTGCCACTGACTGTTGTCGATATGCTGGGCAATGCCGTCATCCACCAGGATCTCGACATAGTGCTCGGCGGCCGAGACAAAAATGAGCACTCCCAGACGATCGCGGGTGCGGTGCAGCCCCTGCTCGACAAATTGCAGACGAGCCATCAGGGCAGCCCTGTGCTGGCGCACCTGTTTCGGGATCAGCCGCATCTTGATAGGGGTCCAGTGGAACAGCAGGCTCAGCAGCAGCCAGACCGACCACTGCACCAGCAGGATCTCGTACCAGCCGAGCCAGAAGCCGAGCTGGAATACCAGCAGCGGGGTCAGCATGGCCAACAGAGCGGCCCAGAGGGTGGGAATATAGCGATATCCATCGCTGGCCGGGGCCAGCACGGTCACCAGTTCGGCGTCCGTGGCCTGTTCGGCTTGTCTGACCCTGGCCTGAAGCGTGTGATAAAACTGTTTGGAAATCATGTTGTCGTCTCTTAATCCCTGTTACCAACCACCAGAGGCACCACCGCCCCCAAAACTGCCGCCACCCCCGCTGAAGCCACCGCCAGAGCGGTTGCCAAAGGAGCCAGCTCCAAATCCCCCTGCCATGTAGGCCGAACGACGTCGCCCGCCCGGGCCACCACCGCCTCCTCGCAGGTTATGGAGCACGATCATCGCAATCACCATCAGGATGAATAACCAGGGGCCGCCGAGTTTGTCCTCCTTGCTGGCGTTGTCGGTCGGCTGATACTGGCCGCCCAGCGCCTGCATGATCGCCTGACTGCCGGCAACGACCCCGGCCACCATGTCACCCCGTTTGAATGCAGGCAGGATCCGGGTTTGAATAATGTTGGCGGCAATGGCATCGGGCAGATCACCTTCCAGCCCATAGCCCACTTCGATGCGAACCTTGCGCTCGTCCTGAGCGATCAGCAGCAGGACGCCGTTATCCTTGCCCTTCTGTCCGATCCCCCAGTGCCGGCCCAGCTGATAGCCATACTCTTCGATGGTCTCGCCCTGCAAGCTGTCGACGGAGACCACGACCAGCTGGATGCCGCTGCGTTTTTCAAAGGCGGCCAGCTGCTGGGTTAGCTGGTGGGCCTGTTTGCGGGACATCAGACTGGCTTCATCCACGACCCGTCCGCTCAGCGTCGGGAAGTCCGGTGCCGCTTGCAGGGCACTGGCCCAGAGCAGCAGACAGGGAAGAAACCAGCGCAGCATCATTTTCATTGGAAGCTCACCTTGGGCGCTTCGTCAGCACCGGGTTTGGCACTGAAGCTGGGTTTGGCCTCCAGATCGGAGTAGAGCATCTTGTGCCAGATAACCCCGGGGAAGGTGCGGATCTCGGTGTTGAACTGGCGCACCGCCTCGATGTAGTCGCGGCGGGCTACGGCGATACGGTTCTCCGTCCCTTCCAGCTGGGCCTGCAGGGTGAGGAACTGTTGATCCGCCTTGAGCTCCGGATAACGTTCCACAACCACCATCAGGCGGGAGAGGGCGCTGGTGAGCTGATTCTGCGCCGCTTCAAACTCCTTGAGCTGGGCCGGGTCGCTCACCTGCAGGCTGCCAACCCGGGATCGGGCATCGGTGACCGCCTTGAGGGTCTCCTGCTCATGGCTGGCATAGCCTTTCACGGTTGCTACCAGATTCGGGATGAGATCTGCCCGGCGCTGGTACTGGTTTTCAACCTGTCCCCACGTGGCTTTGACCTGCTCATCCAGTGTCGGGATGTTGTTCATGCCGCAGCCGGTCAGGCCCAGCAGCAGGGTCAGGGTCAGCAGGCTCTGCGTGGTTTTGCGCCAGATTGATATGGCCATCTTGTTGTTCTCCATCATTAATGGCTTGCGAAACAGGGAACCACCATAACAGCTTGGGGTCAGTTGCGACAACGCGCGGGCAGCACAGGCATCTTGTTGATGCTGGACACCTTGGGCAGCTGCGGTTTGTCTTTCAGCCAGGAGGCCAGCTCGGCACCGCAGCCGTTGCCGGGGGGAATAGGCGCTTGCTGCTCGCAATCAGGACTGCCCGTCGGGCAGCGCAGCCGCACGTGAAAATGGCTGAAGTGGCCAACCCAGGGGCGAAGCTTGGCAACCCAGGGTTCATCACCAGCCTGCTGGCAAACCGCCGACTTGATTACCGGATTGACAAAGATGCGGGCCACCTCGGGTTTGCTGGTCGCCAGTCGCAACAGGGTGAGCTGCTGCGGCCCGAAGCGGCCTGGCAGCATCTTGTAGCTGGGCTCGTCGATCAGCGCCCACTCCTTGGGGGCATCCTGCTCCCATTTGCTGATGGGGCGGTTGGCCATGCGAAACCAGATGTCGGCATCAAGGCCGGTCTGGTGGCTGCGATGGCCGGTGGTAAAGGGGCCTCCATGGGGCATTGCCAGATCGGCGATATAGAGATCCGGCAATCCGGCCATCCGGGTCTGGTTGGCCAGTGTCTGCAGATAGTGGATGAGGTCGGGATGGCCGTAGTAGCGCAAGCGCTTGGTGCGGATCACCTGATAGCCAGGGCCCTCCAGCGGCAGCGCCATTCCGTTTTTGAGACAGCCGGCGGTGTATCCGCCGATTGCTTCGGCTTGCAACACAGTCGCCAGTAACAGGGACGTCAGCATTTGCGTGCTCCTTGTTTCGCTTCGAGTCGGCTGAGCAGAATAAACAGACTCAAACATATCAATAAATAGGCGGCCGCCACCAGCAGCCAGATCTCGTAAACCAGCCCGCTCGAGTTGGCCATCTCGGTGCCGACGAAGGTGAGCTCCTGCACCGAGATAAGCGAAACGATGGCCGTATCCTTCACCAGTGCGATGAGCTGGCCGGTGAGGGGAGGCAACATCAACAGCATCGCCTGCGGCAGGATCACATGGCGCAGGCGCATCCAGGGGGATAACCCGAGGCTGTGGGCCGCTTCCCACTGTCCTTTGGGGATGGCGGCAAGGCCGGCACGGACGATCTCGGCAACGAAGGCGGCGCTGATCATGCCGACGCAGAGGGTACCGGAGATAAGATTTTCCCAGCGAGCCGGCGGGCCAAACAGAACTTCCAGCCAGGTGGGAATTGAGATGTTGCCGAGCCAGCTTGAGATGCCGCTTGCTGGTAACAGTTGGTTGGCGATAAAGAAGTAGAAGATGAAGATAAAGACCAGCGGCGGCAGATTGCGGATGAGCTGGATAAAGAGGGTGGCTGGCAAAACCAGAAACGGGCGATGACTAAACGCAGCCACCCCCAGCGCAGTGCCGAGCAGCAGCGCCAGCACCATGCCAAGCAGCGCGATACGCAGGGTGGTGAGCAGACCGCTGAAAAAGTAGGGCGTCTCGCCATGGGGGGCATGAGTAAAGAGCAGAGCGAAGGCATCGTGCCAGTGCCACTCATAGGCGACCCCGATGTGGATACGGCTGGCCAGCCAGAGTCCCGCCAGTGCCAACAGCAGCACTATGACGCCGTCCAGCCAGCTGAATCGTTTGAGTGTATGGCTTATCAAGCGTTGCATCAGGGGTTGGCGACCTGTGATTCCCATGCCAGCGACTTGAACCAGTAGTCGTGACGAGCCTTGAGCCAGCCATCGGCCTGACGGGCGTCGATCCACTCATTGAACTGCTCGGCCAGCGTGTCATCTCCCTTGCGCAGGGCAAACCCTTCATCGCCCTGAGCCAGCTGCTCGGCAAATGGCATGAACAGGGCATCGGGGTGGCGCAGCGTCTCCTGCTCCGGTTTTGGCGAGGAGGAGAGAGCACCGTGGGCGCGACCGTTCAACACCTCCTGAAATACCTGAGATTCATCGTCAAACTGGCGCAAGGTTGCCTTGGGGAAGTTGGCCTTGGCAACCTGTACCGGCGACGCGCCACGGCGCACCGCTAGGATCACCCCGCGCTGGTTGAAGTCAGCGATGGTTTTCTTCTCTTTGGCGAGCGTGCTTGAAGCGGCCAGCTGGACGCCCGAGTGGGAATAGGGGTGGGTGAAGTGCACGCTCTTCTCCCGCTCCGGGGTGATGGTGAGGCCCCCGATGATGACGTCATACTTTTTCGCCAGCAGGGAGGGGATGATGCCATCCCAAGCGGTGGGCACGAACTCTACCTGCCAGCCGTGATCGGTAGCGAGGCGCCGCGCGACATCGATCTCAAAGCCGATCAGCGCCCCTTGCTTGTCCCGCATCGCCCAGGGGGCGAAGGTGGACATGCCGACCCGCAGGGTGCCGCTCTGTTCGATCCGGGCCTGGGTATCAGAAGGGGCTGTGTCTGCATGTACCGGTGTCAAGAGGGTCGCTAACAGCAGGGCTGCACCCGATAGCGCGGTTTTGATGGAAATTGTCATGATTGGCGTCCTTGTTGTTCCGGATCCAGATGCCGGGCGAGCAGCCGGGCACAGCCGGAGAGGGTCAGCGTTAACAGCAAATAGAGGGCGGCCACGGTGAACCACACCTCGAAAGTCAGAAACGTATCGGCCACCAGAGTACGCCCTTCGTTGGTCAGATCGAAGATGGCGATGACGCTGACCAGTGCCGAATGTTTGATCAGCGATACCAGCTCGTTGGTGAGCGGTGGCAGCGTGATGCGAACCAGCTGCGGCAGGATCACCTTGCGCAGGGTAATGGCTCGCGACAGGCCAAGGGCGCGCGCCGCCTCCCACTGGCCTTGGGGAATCGCCTTGAGCCCCGCCCGCAGCACTTCGGCGGTGAAGGCGCCCTGATAGAGAGATAGGCTCAGCACGGCGCAGGTCAGTGGCGCCAGCCCCAGCATGGGGCCGAGTAGGAAGTAGAGAATATAGAGTTGAACCAGCTGTGGCGTGGTTCGCACCATGCCCAAATAGGCGATGGCAAGCAGTGGCCCAAGGCGGGAGGGGAGCAGACGCAGACTCACCACGCAGATCCCGACCGCCAGGGTGCCGAGCAAACTGAGCAGCGCGACCTGCAAAGTCACCAGCAATCCGTTTAGCAGGGGGCCGGCATAAAAGGTTCCCTCATCCCACTCGCCCAGGAAAGGCAGCACGCGTGGCCACTGCCACTCATATCCCATCGCTTGCGCGCCGCTGTATATGCTCCAGCCGAGCAACAGAGAGAGCACAAGAGTGCCACAGAGCCAGCCGAGCAGCCGCACGGGTTTTGTGTTAGTCATGGTAGCTGAGTACCTGCTCCAGAAAGGCTCTGGTTCGCGGTTGGGCCGGGTTGCCAAACAGCTGGGCGGGTGGTGCCGATTCGATGATCCGCCCTTCGTCCATAAAGATGACCCGATCTGCCACCTGACGGGCAAAGCCCATCTCGTGGGTGACGCAGATCAGGGTCATGCCCTCGTCTGCCAGCTCGCGGATCACATCCAGCACTTCGCGGATCATCTCGGGATCGAGGGCCGAGGTGGGCTCGTCGAACAGCATCAACTCAGGTTGCATGCAGAGGGAGCGGGCGATGGCGACCCGTTGCTGCTGACCGCCGGAGAGCTGGTGGGGGTATTTATCAGCCTGCGCCTGAATGCGTACCCGTTCGAGCAAGCCGAGTGCGCGCTCCCGCGCCGCCTGTGGCGACAATCCCAGGGTATGAACCGGTGCCACCATCAGGTTTTCCAGCACCGTCATATGGGGAAAGAGGTTGAATTGCTGAAATACCATGCCGACCTGCCCCTTGAGGCGGCGCACATAGGCGGGGCTTACAGGTTCGCCAAAGAGGGATAGCTGGCCGCTATCGATCCCCTCCAGTCCGTTGATGGTACGGATCAGGGTCGATTTGCCGGAGCCCGAGGGGCCGCAGATCACCCACTTTTCTCCCCGCTCTATGGTGAGGTCAATCTGATTGAGGGCTTGAAAGTCGCCGTAGAATTTATTGACGCCACAAAAGCGTACGCAGGGTTGCGAGCTGAGCAAGGAGCAGGTTCCACTGAGAATCATTTACGCCATGGTATTGATTTTATAGGAGGATGACAAAGAAAAGCCCCTTGTCAGTCGCGCTATGGCTATTCACAATGACGCCATTTCGTGATGACAGGAGCTTTTCATGCCTATTACATCCTTGCTGGCCAACAAGCAGGTACAACTGCTGATGCCGCCGGCACTCCGCTATCGCTGCGTCATTTTTCTGCTGTTGCTGGTGAGCTGGAGCGTGGTGGCGGTTTCCTTGTGGGATGGTCGGGAGGGGATGGCGCTGCTCAACTGGGTCGGTACCATCTTTGGCGGCATCATAGCTCTGATGGTGGCCCTGCCGCGCAGCTGGCAACCGTGGCGGCTGGCAGAGCTTGGCTGGGATGAAGCTCACATCTATCTGCTCAATGGCAACAAGAACGAGGCGTTGGCGGTGCCGCGCAGCCAGCTGGTTGCCATCGAGCAGGAGCGGCGGGTAGGCCACGATGGCCAGTGGCTCGATTTCAGTCTGGATCTGCAGTTGAGCGAGCCTGAACTTGCCGCTGCCATGGCACTGCTGGATCTCAAGGCGGGTGAGCTGCATCTGGTCAGCCCCTCTGTCTATCGCTTCGGGTTTAAACGGGCCTGGCATGGCCGCCGCGCTCTGCTGCGGCAGCTGTCAGTGTTGCAGCCAGCCTGAACAGACTATTTTCTCGACAATTCCCGGTAAAGCTCGGATACTGCCAGTGACTCGAATTGATCTTGTCTGCACTGTTCACCCAAGAGATCAATCACTTGAAAACAGTGTGGAGAGAGCCACGGCATGAAGCCATGGCAGGGCTGGCATAGGGGTTGTGCCCTTACCGTTATGCTGGTGATTGCATAGAGAAGGCACCTTGAATCGAGAGTGGATGGCATGAAGATTTACGTAGGTAATCTGTCGTACCGCATGACGGCCGACGAACTGAAAACTCTGTTCAGCCAGTTTGGACAGGTCGACAAGGTTGATATCATCATCGACCGCGATACAGGCCAGTCAAAGGGGTTTGGTTTCATTGAAATGCCGGCCAACGCTGACGCCGAAAAGGCGATTGCGGGCCTGCATGGCACTGAAGTTGGTGGGCGCACCGTAACGGTCAACCAGGCCAAACCGAAGACAGATGCCCCCCGTGGCCGCCCTCAGCAGCGCCATCGCTAAGGTGCCTCAGTAATGCAAAACGGCATGGGTTATCCCCATGCCGTTTTTGTTTCTGGTGGTTTTCGCCCGGATCAGGGTACGTCGTAACCGAGTGCAGCCTTGCGAATGCGGAACCACTGCTGACGATCAAGTTTGATGGACTCCGATGCAACGGCGGCAGCAATCCGTTCCCGCTTGCCTGAGCCAATCAGCGGCAGCGGCTGGCTTGGCAGCATCATGACCCAGGCATAGACCACCTGTTCGATGGTCTGGGCTCCCACTTCCGCGCGGATCCGCTCAAGCTCTTCTCGCAGCGACTCGCAAGCGTGATCGTTGAACAGCCGGCCACCGCCAAGGCATGACCATGCCATTGGTTTGATATTGAGCTGTTGGCATTGGTCCAGAGTGCCATCGAGCGTCCCCTCCTGATGCTGCGGCGAGATCTCCAGCTGGTTGGTTACCAGCGGGAAGGAGAGGCGGGATTGCAGCAGTTCAAACTGGCGCGCGGTGAAGTTCGAGACCCCGGCATGCTTGATCTTGCCAGCCTGCTTCAGGGTGATGAAGGCATCGGCCACCTCATCGGCGTTCATCAGGGGATCCGGACGGTGGATCAGCAGCAGATCGAGGTGATCAGTGCCGAGCTTGTGCAGCGAGGCGTCGGCACTGGCGATGATATGGCTCTTGCCGGTGTTGTAGTGGTTGAGCGCGTGCTGCGGTTTGGCGGTGAGGGCGATACCGCACTTGGTGACGATCTCCATCCGGTCGCGCAGGGAAGGCTCAAGACGCAGGGCGTTGCCAAAGGCCTCCTCGCACTGGTAGCCGCCGTAGATGTCGGCGTGGTCGACTGTGGTAACTCCCAGATCCAGATGGTATTTCATCAGGTCGAGCAGAGCTGCCGGGGTGAGATGCCACTCCATCAGGCGCCAGTACCCCATGATGATACGAGAGAAGGTGGGGCCTTGTGGATGCAGGCTGACGCGGGATACAGACATGGTTGACTCCTTGAAAGGTCAGAAAGATAAATTGCGGCTGCCGGCATCTTGGCCCCATGTCGCTGGCAAAGCAATAATGTGGGTTGGCACGGTTCGTACTTTAGTTCTGATTGGAGAGTCACAGATGGATGGGTTTGCCGAGCGGCTGCAGAGTCTCATCGGGGAGGGGAGCATCAGCGCTTTTGCTCGCAAGGTAGGATTGAGCGAGGCGCTGATCCGCAAATACCTGAAAGGGGCTGAGCCCGGGTTGGCGCGGGCCAACCAGATTGCGATGGGGGCCAACTGTTCGCTCGAATGGCTGGCAACCGGCTGCGGTTATCTCTATCGACAGGCTGAGGTAGTGGATAGAGAGGCGCTCGGGGCGGCGCAGCAACTGCTCCAGGAGCAGCAACCCAAGGTCGTGCTGCCGGATGAGGAGGCGTTGGTGACGCTACTCGCCTACTACCAGTTTTTGCGCACCCATAAAAAGGGCGACGGGTTTCTCGATCTGGCGCTGGCCCGCGAGTTTGGCCGGCATATCGGGGAAGCTTAGGTGGGTTAACAAGAGTGTTGAGGCCGGGTCACGGGCCGCGATTATTCTGATACGCTCTAAACAAATTCATGAACTAGGGAATGGCGATGAGTTATCTGATCCTCGGAAGCGGTGCGCTTGGCTCGGCGCTGGCAAGAGAGCTGATGGTAAGGGATGAGACCTTTCTGCTGGCTGGGCGCGACTATCCAAAAGGGCTTCTTGTCGGATCCTTTTTCCCGCTGCAGGAGGTTGACGTCATCTCATTTGATGCTCTGTTTACGACCTATGATGTGGATCCGCTCCCCTCCGTCGTCATCAACACCATCGGCCTGCTCCATGATGCCCGCTCCATGCCGGAGCGACGGGTGGAGGAGGTAGTGCCCAAGTGGTTGTGTGACAGCCTGCTGGCCAATGCCTGGCCGACGCTGGCTTTGGCGGCGCGCCTGAGCCGGATGATGAAGGATGATCACAAGGTCTGGCTCTGCGCCATCTCGGATCTGGCGGGCTCTATCAGTGCCAACGAGTCGGGGGGGCGTTACAGCTATCGGATGAGCAAGGCGGCGCTCGATATGGGGGTGAAGACCCTTGCACTTGAGTGGGCGGAGCGTTTTGCACAGGCGGGGGTGATTGCGGTCGCGCCCGGCTTGATGGACTCTCCGATGAATGCTCCCTTTCTGGCTGAACTGCCTGCAGACCAGCTGCAGGATCCTGCCGAGGTGGCGAGCAAGCTGCTCAACCTGATCGATGGCTTGTCTTTGTCTCAATCGGGTCAGCTATTGGATCTCAACGGTCAGCAACTCCCCTGGTAAAGGGAGTTGCATGGCTATCTGTGCCCCCATTTACCTCACATAATCCGGCCTCTCCCCTTGCCAAACAGGGGGGCCATGGCTAACGTCACTCTCCTGTTTCAGGAGGGATCTCATGCGCTATATCGATTTACGAAGTGATACGGTTACCCAGCCGACAGATGCCATGCGTCAGGCCATGCTCCATGCCGAAGTCGGTGACGATGTCTACGGCGAAGATCCGAGCGTCAATGCGCTGGAAGCATATGGTGCCAAGTTGCTTGGCAAGCAGGCTGCTCTGTTTGTGCCATCGGGAACCATGTCCAATCTGCTGGCTGTCATGAGCCATTGCCAGCGTGGTGAAGGCGCCATTCTTGGTGCTGGCGCCCATATCTACCGGTTTGAAGCACAGGGGAGTTCGGTGCTCGGCTCTGTGGCGCTGCAACCGCTGCCCATGCAGCGTGATGGCACCCTGGCCTTCGACGACATCATGGCTGCTCTGGCGCCTGATGATGCACATTTTGTTCAGACTCGCCTTATCTGCCTTGAGAACACCCATAACGGCAAGGTGCTGCCACTCTCCTACCTGCAAGAGATGGGGGCCTTCGTTGCCAAGCATGGTCTGAAACTGCATCTCGACGGGGCCCGGCTGTTCAATGCGGCTGTTGCCAGCGATACCCCGGTGGAGGTTATTGCCGCGTCGTTTGACAGCATCTCGATTTGTCTTTCCAAGGGGCTGGGTGCGCCGGTGGGATCTCTGCTGGTCGGTGATCGTGACTTTATCGCCCGGGCACGTCGTCTGCGCAAAATGGTAGGTGGCGGCATGCGTCAGGCTGGGATAGTGGCACAGGCAGGCCTGTTTGCCCTTGAGCAGCATGTTGCGCGCCTGGCTGATGATCATCGCCGTGCCAAACGGTTGGCCGAGGGGTTGGCTGCGCTGCCGTGCATCGAGCTCGATCTCTCGCTGGTGCAGAGTAACATGGTATTTCTACGCCTTGCCAAAGGGGAGCCGGCACAGCTGCTCGCCTTTATGAAGGAGCGGGGCATTCTCTTCTCCGGTTATGGCGAGCTGCGGCTGGTGACGCATCTGCAGATCAATGACGACGATATCGAAGAGGTGATCGATGCCTTTACCGAGTATCTCGGGGGGCGTTGATAGCGCTTGGTGATACAGACTCTCGTTTATAGCGAGACTTGTTTATATCGAAATAACACAGGGCGCCGCGGCGCTCTGTGTTATTGGCCGTAAGCTCAAGCTTGCCGCTGGCCGCTCATCAGCATGGCCTCATCGGTGGCATCGTAGATCATCACCGCGATGTGGGTCACCTGACCGCCGAAATCGGCGAGTGGCACCAGCGTCAGGTTCTGGAACATATGGGGGGCCGAGCCGGTGATGGGGCGGTAGTTGGAGAAGCGCAGCAGATAGGGTTTCTGTTCCCAGGTGCTGAAGGCGCGGTTGTTCAGCTTGAACACCATATTGGCCTTGCGCTCGAACCAAGCCCGATCCACATCGGGGAAGAGGTCGAACAATACGCCATCGCGTACTTCGCCAGCCAGCCGCCCGCTGTGGCTCTCCATAAAGCCGTTCCACACCTGAACCTTGTACTCCTTGTCGAGCACCACCAATCCGACGTCCAGGTTCTGGACTATGTTCATCAACCAGTGAAATTCGCGGATTTCCATAGTCACTCCTAGAGCATGTGCATGATTTTGTTGTTCATGGTGGCGATGGAATCTTCGGTAAACAGCAGCAGCAGATCGCACTGTACTGCGTAATCCTGGATCCGGTAGTTGATCTCGATGGCTAGGGTGCGGCGCCAGCGACTCTTATTGGTGTTGATGAGCTCGTTGATGGGTCTGTGTTGGCCGAGAACCACCGGGTGGCCCTGACTGAAGGGGGTGTCGAGCTGGTTGGCGTAGCCGCGCAGGAAGGCGCCGATCAGCACGTTGGCGGTATCCATCAGCAGCTCCAGCTCGGCAGTGCGATCCAGCGTCCCCTGATGGTTCATCAGCTTGGCCAAATCTTTGAAGCTGGAGTCATGGAACAGGATCAGCGCTTCGCCGGCGATCCCCGCTCCGATAAAGCCCTGACAGACGGCGGAGAGAGTATCCGAATCGGCGGCGGCAGAGAGGGCCATATGCAGCTCTGATACTTCCAGCACGTTGACGTTGGGGATCGGCAATACCACGAAGGCGTTGAGCAGCCGGGCCAGCAGGTCGGCTGCTTGGCCCATGGATACGTTGGCCAGCTCCTGATAGACGTCGCGGATCTCCGGAGTGATCTTGACGCCTACATCGGCGACGACGCCACCGGTTGACGCTGCAATGGTTGCGACTTTATCGCCTGGCTCTGCGCTCCAGAAACCGTGCTGTTTGAGCAGGGCAAGCAGGGTTTCGGGGGCTGCGGGTTTCTTGATGAAATCGAGCGCACCCAGTCCCATCACCCGTTGGTAGGCTTCTGGCTGGATATCCCCAGAGACCACGATGACCTTGTTGCGCAGCCCCTCCCGCTGGAGGGTCTCCAGCACGCCATAACCATCCATTTCCGGCATGGTGAGGTCGAGAAAGATGAGGTCACCATGGCCCATCAGCACCTGCTCGATCCCTTCAAGACCATTGGCTGCATAGTGCAAGTCGACTTTCCAGTCGGCGGGGAGGGCCCGCGCCAACTGTTTGCGGGCGAACCCGGAGTCATCACAGATCAATACATTCATGGTGTTAGGCAGGCTCTGTTGGCAAGGAATGCTATTAAGTGTGGCCCGCTAACGGTCAGATGCAATGGGTGAGGGTATCACCTTGTGAAAATTGATTGTCCCACTGTCTGTTGCGATAGCGCGCGGAATATTTTTCAACAAATTCAGCAAACATCTTAACACGCAACGGGGCGAACTGGTGCTGGCAGCAGAGCATGTAGAAGGGGCGATTGCCGGTTTGCCAGTCGGGCAGCACCGGGCGCAACTGCTCATCCTGCAAGAAGCTATGCACGTAGTGGAGCGGGGCATTGACGATCCCGAGGTGGCGTCTGGCGGCACGTACGGCAGCCTGCGTCTGGTTAACCGCCAGCTTGGCCCCCCGTTTGATGCAGACAAGCTGCCCCTCTTTGTCGGTCAGTTGCCAGTGCTGGTGAGGCCAGCAGTAGATGAGATCGTGCTCTTCCAGTTGATTGGGGTGAGCTGGTGTCCCTTTTTTAGCCAGATAGAGTGGCGAGGCAAAGAGCCCGTACTCGATGTGGCCAAGACAGCGCGCATTGGGCAGGGATTGGGGCAGCTCGCCGTTGAAAAAGACCAGATCCCGGTCGTTATCGAACAGGTGCTGGTGATCGTTGGTCTGGGAGATCTCGAATTGCACCGCGGGATAGTGCAACCCGAACTCGGCCAGCATATCGATCAGGATGGTATTGGAGAGGGCGATGGGCGCCGCAATCCGGATTATGCCGGAGATGTCGGCCTCTTTGCCCTGGATCTCGCCGGTGGCCTGTTCGATTTCGCCAAGCGGGGTGCAGAGGCGTTCATAGTAGCGCAGCCCCTCGTCGGTCATCCGAAGTTTGCGGGTCGAGCGGTGTAGCAGGGAACATCCCAGGTGCTCTTCAAGCTGGGATATGCGTCGACTGATGGTGCCTGTTGGCATGCCCAGTGCGGCTGCGGCGTGGGAGAAACCTCCCTCTTGCACCACCTTGACGAACAGGTAGAACTCTTCGATGTGCTTCATAAACGCTGTTCTTGGTGTAACAAGGGGGCCACCTTAAAAAGAGCATTCAGGGTTGGCAAGCGTAATTCAGCGTTTAATTGATCTGGGTTCGATTTCTATTGATACTATTTTGTTACTCACTTATGGGTAGTGTGAAGGCTGGCTGTTGGTCCGGGCAGGAGAGGTTAGTTTCGCAGGGTGCTGATTGGCGATAAAGGATGTGCTGATCAGCAAAATAGCCGTTATCTCTTGCCAGAAACTGCAACCGGTGGGTGACAGAGGGGATGATGGCTCCCTCTAGCCGTCTATTTTCCGTCGCAAGAAAATGTGAGCCAGGTCATATATTCGCAGTTTTGTCTCTTTTCAAACATCACTTGAATTTATGAACCGACATTTTGCCGTTATTGCTTCATTTTTGAACATGCTGGCGTCTTTTTGTCTGTTTAACCATCCGCTTGGTTAATTAATGAAAGTTTTATCGCAGAGTAGAGAGATAGTTATTGTTTTTGATTAGTTTATTGATAGTAAACATATTGTATTGAATTGAAAAATTGACATGTATGGTCTCGAGTGAGCAACTCTTAGTGCTTGTTTTATCTGAGAAAAAAAGATAAAAATCGAGCAGACAATGTTTTTTGACAGAGTGAGCTTCGGATTAAGTCATTGCCGATAATTCAAGATATGCTGCTTTGTCGTCGATATATGAAATGGTTTTCCTGCTCTTGACCATGTTAGTGAGATACGAGTCGAGAGATATTTGCATCTTGCATTCTGCCTGTGGCAGCTTGCGTGATCCGTTTTCCGGTGGCCAGTGACCCTCCCGCATGAATGACATTAACCAGATGAATACGCTTGATGAACGGTTACTGAAAACCATGGACGTGCTGCATACACCGATCTGGGTGTATGACATCGAGCATCACCATATTTTCTGGGCAAACCGTGCCGCACTCTTGGTGTGGGAGGCGGCCTCCCTTGACGAGTTGTGTGCGCGGGATTTCTCTGCCGATATGGCAACCGCCATCGATCTGCTGCTGCAGCGCTATCTCGGTGATTTTCAGCTGGGGCGCAGCTACAACGAGTGGTGGACCCTCTCTCCAAAGGGGATCAAAAAGCAGATCTACCTGCGTCTTTCCGGGGTGCAGATCGCGGGGCGTTTGATGATGATGACCGAGGCGGTGCTCGACTCGGATACCCTCTATCAGGAATCTTCTCTGGCGACTGGCGATACCCTGGCCTGTTTGTTTGACAGCAAAGGGGCGTTCGAGAGCGGCAATTACCACTTCGAGATGTGCTTTGGCCACCGGATCACCCAGCTCTCCCAGATTTTTGCCAACAAGGATGGCGGCTTTTACCAGAAGCTGTCCCGTCTGGATGAGGTGGTGACCGAGGGGGAGTGTCGTACCCTCAAGGGGATGCGCTGGTTCCAGTATCAGTTCCGTTACATCCAGCAAGGGGCGCGGATCCTGCTCACCATGCGGGATATCACCGATCGCAAGCTCGAAGAGCTGGAGCATCGCCACCTTGCCTGGCACGACTCCCTGACCGGATTGCTCAACCGTTATGGCTTGATGAAATCCCTCGAGGCTTATTGCGGCCTGGGCGAGCGTTTTGCGCTGGTCTTCATGGATCTGGACAACTTCAAGCTGGTCAACGACAACTACGGTCACAAGGCGGGCGATCGCCTGCTGGAGCGGGTCGCAGGTCGCCTCAAGCAAATTTGCCCGCGAGACGTGGAGTTGGCGCGCCTTGGCGGGGATGAATTTACCGCGCTGGTGCCGCTTGGCAGCAACGGCGAACGGGCTCAGGAAATCGCCGATCAGATGCTCTCCCAGATGACTCGCCCGCTGCAACTGAGCGGCCTGCCGGAAGTGACCATTGGCGGCAGTATCGGTATTGCCATCTATCCCGATGACGCGGATGACGGTGACAATCTGATCACCCGAGCCGATATGGCCATGTATCAGGCCAAGCAGATGGGGCGGCTGCGCTGGCAGCGTTTTACTCCCAGCATGCAGCAGACCCTGCAGCGCAAGTTGAACCTCAAGCAGTTCCTGGCCAAGGCAATTGGCCGACAGGAGCTGAGCCTCTGTTACCAGCCGCAGGTGGATACAGCAAAAGGCGCGCTGATTGGCTACGAAGCGCTGCTGCGCTGGTACAACCCGATACTGGGTCATGTCTCGCCTGTGGAGTTTATTCCGCTGGCCGAGGAGATGGGGCTGATCCGCGAGATCGGCAGCTGGGTGCTTGGCACCGCGCTGGCCCAGGTGGCGCAATGGGAAAAGCAGTTTGGCAAGCGAGTGCCCGTTTCGGTAAACCTTTCCGGTTTCCAGCTATCTTCCTCGTTGCCGGTGCAGGTGCGTCAGCAGCTTGAGCTGTATGGCGTTGAGGCATCACTCCTGACTCTGGAGCTGACCGAAACCGTATTGATGCTCGATATGAAGGGGTGTCTCGGTATTCTGGATGCCTTGAGCGATCAGGGGATCAATATCGCCATCGATGACTTCGGCACCGGCTACTCGTCACTGGCCTACCTTAATCGGCTACCTATCGACACCATCAAGCTGGATCGCTCCTTTGTGGTCGGGCTCAATCTGCCGGTGATCCGGGCGACAGCCGCCATGGCCACCAGTCTTGGTCTCGGTATCATGGCCGAAGGGGTAGAGGAGCCACACGAGCTTGATGCGCTGCAGACTCAGGGGTGCCATGTGTTCCAGGGCTATCTCTTCAGCAAGCCGCTGACGGTGGCGCAAGTCGAGGAGAGCGGCTTTGTGGTCGAGTGTCCGGTAGGGCGTTATCCACTGGTCAGCATTTGAATGGCAGGATAGTGAATGTGCGTCAGGCCACAATTTGGCATCTTATATTGATTTAATTAATCGAAATTAATCAATTCTTTGCAGTGCGTCATAGGTGTTAACGCTAAGGATTGCTAGCATGCGGCCTCTTTTTAGGGAAGGAGTACCGCAATAATGAGTCATGCTGCAACCAAGGCCCATCCGGCCAGCCCACCCAGTGGCTGGCTGAACCGTTTCCTTAATGGCGTCGAGAAAGCCGGGAACAAGTTACCCGACCCCGCCATGCTGTTTCTCTACGCCCTGCTGATCGTCTGGGTCGGCTCCTGGGTGTTGTCCCAATTCCAGTTTGATCTGGTCAATCCCCGTACTGGCGAAGCGGTAGTGGTCAACAACCTGCTGACCGGCGCCGGTCTGGCCGAGTTTCTCTCCACCATGGTCACGACCTTTACCGGCTTTGCCCCGTTAGGCATCGTGCTGGTGGCCATGCTGGGGGTAGGGGTGGCCGAGCAGTCCGGTTTTATCAATACCGGCCTGAAAAAGTTGCTGAAAGTGACCCCGGCCCGTTTCCTCACCCCCATGTTGATCCTGGTGGCCATCGTCAGTCATACCGCAGCGGATGCGGGGTATGTGCTGGTGATCCCCATTGGCGGCATTATCTTTCACGCAGCGGGGCGCCATCCGCTGGCGGGCATCGCCGCCGCGTTTGCCGGTGTTTCAGGTGGTTTTGCCGCCAACTTCTTGCCATCCGGTGGCGATGCCTTGCTGCAGGGTTTTACCCAGTCTGCCGCGCAAATTCTTGACCCCGAGTACATGGTCAATACCCTGTGCAACATCATCTTTACCGGTGCATCCTCCCTGCTGATCATCTGCGTCGGCTGGTTCGTCACCGAGAAGGTGGTAGAGCCCCGTCTCAAGCATGTCGAGCTCAATGACGATCTGGAGAGTGCCGACGAGATGGGCCGCTACACCGCTCAGGAGAGCCGTGCTTTCAACTGGGCAGGGTTTGCCATGCTGGCTGCCATCGTGCTGCTGGCGCTGGCGCTCTCCCCGAGCGATTCCCCACTGCGTGCTGCCGATGGTTCGCTGACCACCTTTGCCGCTCCCGTGATGAAGTCCATCGTGCCGCTCATCTTCCTGCTCTTTATCCTGCCGGGGATTGTCTACGGCTTCGTGGCGGGCAACTTCAAGAGTGGCAAGGACGTGATCGATGCCATGTCGGCCACCATGAACAAGATGGGATCCTACATGGTGATGGCCTTCTTCTGCGCGCTCTTCATCAAGGCGTTTGGCGATTCCAATCTGGGCACCCTGCTGGCCCTTTCCGGTGCCGAGGTGCTCCATGCACTGGCACTGCCCGGTGAAATCACCATTGTCGGAATGATCCTGCTGACCGCGACCGTCAATCTGGTGGTGGGGTCGGCATCCGCCAAGTGGGCGCTGATCAGCCCCATTCTGGTACCGATGCTGATGGCTGTCGGGATCTCCCCCGAGCTGACCCAGGCGGCATACCGTGTCGGTGATTCCGCCTCCAACATCATCACCCCGCTGATGGTCTTCTTCCCGCTGGTGGTGGTCTATTGCCAGCAGTATGTGAAGAGCACCGGGATCGGCACTCTGGTCTCCATGATGCTGCCTTACTCGCTGGCCTTCCTGGTGAGCTGGACCATCTTCCTGCTGCTCTACTGGGCGCTTGGCTTCCCGCTCGGGTTGCAAGCTCCGTATGTCTATCCAGCCCCCTGAACGGGGTATGCGAGGGAGCCTTGGGCTCCCTCGTTTTTTTCGCTATGGTGTTACCTCACTCTGGAGGTGCCATGAATCAGACTATCGACCTTATCCTTTCCCATCGTTCCATTCGCCAGTTCACAGCCGAGCCCATCAGCTCGCAGCAGCTGGATGCCATTCTGGCTGCCGCCCAGTCGGCATCGACCTCAAGTTTTCTGCAGGTGACCAGCATCATTCGGGTGACCGAGCCTGAAGCGCGCAAGCAGCTGGCACAGCAGGCGGGCAATCAGTCCTATGTTGAACAGGCGGCGGAGTTTCTGGTGTTTTGCGCCGACTACCACCGCCACAGCCAGATAGTGCCAGATGCCCAGACCGGCTATGCGGAGCAGCTGCTGATCGGTGCCATCGACGGTGCCATCATGGGGCAAAATGCCCTGCTGGCGGCGCAGTCGCTGGGGCTGGGAGGGGTTTATATCGGTGGTCTGCGCAACCATCCGGCCGAGGTGAGCGAGCTGCTGGGTTTGCCTGACCGGGTGATCCCACTCTTTGGTCTCTGCCTCGGTCATCCTGCCCAGCAGCCTGAGCAGAAACCCCGGTTGCCACGGGCATTGGTTGTACATCAGGAGCGCTATCAGCGCGAGCTGGATCGCGACCTGCTGGCTCGGTACGACCAGCAGATCGAGGCCTATTATCAGGCTCGCAGCAGCAACAACAAGCAGCAGACCTGGAGCGGCCAGATCCGCGCCATTCTGACCAAGGAGTCCCGTCCTTTTATGCTGGGCTTCCTGCAATCCCGAGGCTTTAACCTCAAGTAATGAGCCTGATGGGCGATACTAAAAGGGAGCGTGCATCTTGTGCGCTCCCTCTTGATCCTGCCATCTCCCCGGGAGCAGCCGTCCAGCTTGGCGACAAATCGTGGGCAAGGGGGGATCTGCAGGCTACCTTAAGTGGGTAAGCTGTTGTAGGATCACGCAATTGGATTGGGACAGGGGTTTGAACATCCTATGATTTTAACTTTGGTATTGCTGTCTATTGGCGCACTCCTGTTTTTGGTTATCGCCTATAACGTGGTGCAGCAATATAAGCAGAAAGCTGAGTCGGACAAGCGCCACGCGGTTGCCAGACACAAAACGGTGGCTGACGAGACCGAAGAGGTGCTGCTGAACGTCAATCTGGTGCCCTTTTCCAAAAACATGGTGCTGCTGATGCAACACCGCATTCTGGATGCCTATCGCGCCATTGCCCAGGTGATGCCAAACAGCCAGATCAAACAGCGCATCATCGATGTCCAGACCCAGATCAAGAATGTGCAGGAGAACTACAGCGCGCAGGATGAGGGGCATTTCAAGACGCCCGAGTCCGATCGCCAGGCCATCCAGATGCTGCAGCTGGTCAAGAAGATGCGGGCCGTGCTGCGGGTCGAGCACAACAAGGGCAAGATTGATCCGCAAGGGTTTGCCCAGGAAGATCGCCGCCTCGAGCTGATGCAGCTCAAGATCAACATCTCGAATCTGGTCAAGCGGGCGATGGATGCCCGCATTCAGGGCCAATACGGTACCTGCCGCCAGCTCTACACCAAAGGGCTTTCCGCCATGGCCAGCGTAGTGGACAAGGATCCCTATCTGCTGGCTCGTGAAGAGGATATGCGGCAGGGGCTTAAGGAGCTCGAAGAGCTGCAGCAGCAAAACAGTGCGCAGGATCTGCAAAACATCAAGGACAAGGAAGCCGACGAGCTCGATGTCCTGTTTCAACCCAAGAAGAAATGGTAAGCATGTCTCACCCACTCGATTCTACTCTGGGGCCGATGGCCCCTTTTGTTTCCCGGTTGCTGGCTGAATTGGCCGAATGTGGCCTCTCTTTCGCTGAACCTCACATTGACCACCTCTGCTATCGTGCCGCCACCTTGCCCGAATATCAGCACCTAGACGAGCTGCTGACGGGGGCAGGGGAGCTGCTGGTGGAGGGGATGATCGGCGGTCGCCCCATCGCTACTTATCAGCTGCATCAGCCAGTACAGGTCGGAGCGGTACGCGTTCCCTGCATCGAGCTGGCGGCGCCCAAACCGGGCCGTACTCATCAGGCCGGACTTGAGCATATCGAGCTGGTGGTGCCTTCCCTTCAGGCGCTGGTGGAGCTCCATCCCGAGCTTTCCTTCAAAACCGGCAATATGCTGGATAGTCGCAATCCCGATGTGGCGCTGATGCTACCCTCCGGACAGATCAAGTTTCACCTGCGCCCGCTGGCGGAGGTGATCGCCGAAGAGGTGGCGACTGGCGCAGTGGTGGCGGTACCTGACGACTATTTCGAGACGTACTAAGCGCTTGGAAGATTGATATCGGTAGAAGAGAGGGGCACCCCGGGGCCCCTCTCTTTTTCTTTGTTTATACGAAGTGGTGAGGCGTCAGCCCATGCTCGCTGCGTTGTTTCAGGCGGCCTAGCCAAATCCCAAGGCCTGCGGTCAGGAGCAGCACCAGCTCGATCCCCAGCACCAGACCACCCAGCCCTCCCTTTTCCCAGAAGGGGTGGAGGTAGAGCCCGCCCAGACTGGCGCCCAGATAGTAGGCCACCAGATAGAGGGAGGAGGCTAGCGCCCGGTTGTGCTCGACATGGTGGCCGACCCAGGCACTGGCACAGGCGTGCGCCATGAAAAAACCGAAGCTCGAGACGAGCAGACCGCTCAAAATGGCGGGCAGGGTTCCCTGTAGCAAGCAGAAGCTACCGAGCGCCATGAGGGCAATGCCGCCAAGCAACATGCGCTGTGCTCCCCAGCGATTGGCACAGCGACCACTGAGAGAAGAGGCGACCGTACCCGAGAGATAGGTGAGAAAGAGCATGCCGAGCCACTGGGTCGGCAGGGAGAAGGGGGGCTTGGCCAGCAAAAAGGTGAGATAACTGAACTGGTTCAAAAAGACCATGAAGTTGAGCCCGCCAATCAGATAGGCGCCCACCAGCAGCGGGTTGGTCAGATGACCACGCAGGGCTAGGGCAAACTGGCCCGGGGCCGGATTGACGGGAACAAAACGAGCCTGTTTTGGCAGTAGCCAGAAGACCAGCGGCAAGAGCGACAGGCTGATCACGCCGACCCCGAGGAAGGTGTGTTGCCAGTCGCCAAACCAGCCGGCCAGCAGCCCGCCCACCACGCGCCCGGCGATCCCTCCAAGGGAGTTGGCGGCGATATAGACCCCGACCGCCGAGAGCAGCGCCCGTTTGCTGAACTCCTCGCCCATATAGGCGATAGCCGTGGCCGGCAGGCCCGCCAGCAGCGCGCCTTGCAGCACGCGCAGTATGAGCAGGGTGCGAAACTGCTCGACGAGAGGGATCAGCAGGGAGAGCAGGATGGCCAGGGTAAGGGTCCCCAGCATGATCTGGCGACGGCCGTGGCGATCCGCCAGTCGGGCACAGAGCAGCAGGGAGGCAGCGAGCCCGGCAGTACAGCCCGCCAGCGTCCAGCTGGCGGCGAGCGAGTTGACCGAGAAGACCTGAGCCAGCAGCGGGAGCAGGGGATGGGTTTGATAGAGATTGAGAAAGACCAGAAAGGACCCCAGGCTGAGCGCCAGGGTGGCGCGTATCCATTCACGACTACCGGCTTCGATCATTGCATATCGTCCTGACCATTTTTCATCAGGGTAAGGCACGCCTAGATATAAATATAATATATTTAAGTTATCCATCTCATAAGATGAATTGATACATGGACCTGAAACAACTCACCTATCTGCTGGCGGTCAGGGATGCCGGATCTTTTACCCGGGCGGCCCACAGCCTGCATGTGGCCCAGCCAGCCATCAGCATGGCCATTGCCAAGCTGGAGCAGCAGCTCGAGCTGCGCCTGTTCGACCGTCAGGACAGGGCGGTACGGCTGACGCCGGAGGGGGAGGTGCTCTGTCGCCACGCCGAGCGTCTGTTGTTGCAGATGCACCAGGCTGAGGCCGAGATGGCTGAGCTCAAGGGGCTGGAGCGGGGGGAGGTGCGTATCGGGATCCCCTACATGATGGGCTCTTACTACTTTCCTTCGCGCCTGATGGCTTTCAAACATCGTTATCCCGGACTCAAGATCCGGGTGGAGGAAGCGGGCACCCGGGAGCTGCTGAGCCGGATGGTGGATGGCACTCTGGATCTCGCCATCCTGATCACCAGTGATCTGCCCCCGGCCATTGAAGGGGCCCATCTGCTGAGCGAAGAGATGCTGATGGTGGTGGGGGAGGATCATCCGTTGCGCGGCGCAGCATCCGTCACGCTCGCCCAGTTTTTTACCCAGGAGTTGGCACTGTTCCGGCGTGGCTTTTACCACCGGGAGCACATGGAGGCACTGGCACAGAAGCTCGGGGTTGAGCCCGACATCGCCTTCGAGAGCAACCTGATACCCCTGCTCAAGGCGGTGGTGCGTCAGGGTTTTGCCGTGACCACCTTTTTGCGGATGGTGTTGGAGGAGGAGCCGGACTTGTGCGGCGTGCCTTTCGAACCTCCGATTTTTCTCGATCTCTGCGTAGCGTGGCGACGGGGTGATCAGCTCTCCATGGCCAACCGTGCCCTGCGCGATTTCTTGCTCAAAGATCGCCCTGCCTGATGGAGCTGGGCCGTGTCGACAGTGGGCTGGCAAAAGTTGATTACTATTAGTGGTGTCTCCGCCAGAGGATTGCGCCATGAAGCTGCAGCAACTGCGTTATATCGTCGAAGTGGCGAATCACGGCCTTAATCTGTCGGCGACGGCCGAGAGCCTCTACACCTCCCAGCCCGGGATCAGCAAGCAGGTACGGATGCTGGAGGATGAGCTTGGCATCCAGATCTTCGAGCGAAGCGGCAAGCATCTGATCCGGATCACCCCGATCGGTCAGGAGGTGATCAAGGTCGCGACCAACGTGTTGGAGAAGGCGGCAACCATCAAGACGATGGCGAGGGCTCATATCCACCCGGAACAGGGACAGCTCACGATCGCCGCGACCCATCTGCAAGCCCGCTATATCCTGCCCGACCTTATCAAGGGATTTGTCGCCCGTTTTCCCAAGGTGATGCTCACCCTGATGCAGGGAGATGCAGCAACATGTTGCAGTGCTCTGCAAAGCGGTAGGGCTCACCTGATGTTGCTTGATGATCTCGAAGATCATCACGACGAGGGTTTGCTGATCCTGCCGAGCTTCCGCTGGCTGCGGGGTCTGGTGGTGCCGGCGGGCCATCCTGTGGCGGCCCGCTCGCCGAGTTCACTGGCTGACTTGGGCAATGTGCCGCTGATCAGCGATGGACGATCATTGGCACCAACGTCAGCCCATGAGGAGCATCGCATAGTCTGTCTGGCCAGTGACAGCGATGTGCTCAAAACCTATGTCAGGCAGGGGATGGGGTTTGGCATCATAGCGATGCTGGCGCGGGAAACGGGGCGCGACGATGATCTGGTGATGAAGGCGCTGCCCGATCTGCCGGCCGGGATTGCGGCTATTGGCCTGCGCAGAGGGGCATTCGTGCCAGCCTATCTTTATGATTTCATTGCGCGTCTTGCACCTGAGCTCAGCCGTGAGCGGCTTGATGAGTATCTTGCCGCACCTGGTCAGAGGGAGTGGCAGGCGCTGCTGGCCACCTTGCCCGAGCGCTGAGAAGCCTGTAGTCCAAATACCTGTAGTACAAATAAAAAAACGCCTCCGCAGGGAGGCGTTTTTCATTGCCAGTCAGCATCACTGTCAGCCAACATCACTTTTTCAACATGTGATCCAGTTTGCTGGCCTTGGTCGAGAGGTAGAATTCGTTGTGGGGATTGCGTCCCTCCTGCAGGGGAACTCGCTCGGCCACCGGAATGCCAAAGGATTCCATCGCCTTCATCTTGCGCGGGTTGTTGGTCATCAGCTTGAGGGATTGCACCTCCAGCTGTTTGAGCATGTCGGCACAGATGGTGTAGTCGCGCATGTCGGCGGCAAAGCCGAGCGCTACGTTGGCCTCAACGGTATCGGCGCCCTGATCTTGCAGATGATAGGCGCGGATCTTGTTCAAAAGACCGATACCGCGACCCTCCTGACGGACATACAACAGCACGCCACGGCCCGCCTTGGCGATGTTCTCCAATGCGGCCTGCAGCTGGAAACCGCAATCACAGCGCAAGCTGAACAGAGCATCACCGGTCAGACATTCGGAGTGAATACGCCCGAGAACGGGTTCGGCGCCAGTGATATCGCCCATCACTAGGGCTGCGTGATCCTTGCCTGTGCCGGTTTCCTGAAAACCTACCAGCGTGAAGGTGCCCCAAGGGGTTGGCAACTTGGATTTGGCCACTAGGGTAACGCTGCTCATAGGTTGCTCCTTACTACAACTGCTCAGAAAAAGGGGCCCAGTTTAGCGCGCCTTCTGGATGACGACCATAAGAACAAGTCCCTGCATTGATTAATGAAATAGTGAAGCAAATCAACAGATGGCGTCGTTGGTATCCCTATTTTCCCCTTTTGCGCAAATCTGGTGACAGATAACTGCCAGCGCCGGCACATTCGGGTATAATCGGCGCCCATTAACTCGCTCCAAGGAGCGGGAGCAACATTGTGCAGGAGAGAAGTTATGCCTCAGATGGCCCCCGTAATGACAATTGATGGCCCAAGTGGTGCGGGCAAGGGCACCTTGTGCCAGTTGCTGGCAGAAAAGCTGGGTTGGCACCTGCTCGACTCCGGCGCCATCTATCGGGTGTTGTCACTGGCTGCCCTGCATCATGATGTCGAGCTCGATTCCGAAGCCGCGCTGGTGCCGCTGGCCGCCAATCTGGATGTGCAGTTTCAGGTGGAAGGTGATCTGGTCAAGGTGATCCTGGAGGGGGAGGATGTCTCCCGCACCATCCGGACCGAGCAGGTCGGCAACGCCGCCAGTAAAATCGCGGCATTCCCGCGGGTGCGTGAAGCCCTGTTGCGCCGTCAGCGGGCATTTCGTCAGGCGCCTGGCTTGATTGCCGATGGTCGCGATATGGGCACCGTGGTTTTTCCTGAAGCCGAAGTGAAGATTTTCCTCGACGCAAGTGCTGAAGAACGGGCCCAGCGCCGCTATAAGCAGTTGCAAGATAAGGGCTTTGATGTTAACTTTGAGTGTCTTTTAACCGAGATCCGTGAGCGTGACGATCGCGATAGAAATCGCGCCGTTGCCCCCCTGAAACCGGCAGAAGATGCTCTCGTGGTGGATTCAACTGCCATGACCATAGAAGAGGTACTGGCAACAGTGCTCGCCTATGCAGAGCAACAACTCGGAGATGCCAGCGCAAGCTGACATCCGGTCGTCTGCACCATGGATGGCGCAGATTATTAAAAACAACCCCGCTTGTGCTGGATGACAAGTGGATGTTTCATTTGTGACATAAACTAATGATCGAATCTTTTGCTCAACTCTTTGAAGAGTCCCTGAACGCCGTTGAAACCCGTCAAGGTTCCATCGTCAAGGGCACTGTCGTTGCTATCGAGAACGGTTTCGTACTGGTTGACGCCGGTCTGAAATCCGAGTCCGCTATCCCGGCTGAAGAATTCAAGAACGCCATGGGCGAGCTGGAAATCAACGTAGGTGACTCCGTTGACGTGGCTCTGGACTCTATCGAAGATGGTTTCGGCGAAACCAAGCTGTCCCGCGAAAAAGCCAAGCGCCACGAAGCCTGGCTGCAGCTTGAAAAAGCTTACGAAGAGCAAGCTACCGTTATCGGTATCATCAACGGCAAGGTCAAGGGTGGTTTCACCGTTGAACTGAACGGCATCCGTGCCTTCCTGCCGGGTTCTCTGGTTGACGTGCGTCCGATCCGTGACACCGCTCACCTGGAAAACAAAGAACTCGAGTTCAAAGTCATCAAGCTGGACCAGAAGCGCAACAACGTTGTTGTTTCCCGTCGCGCAGTGATCGAAACCGAGAACACCTCCGAGCGTGAAAGCCTGCTGGCTAACCTGCAAGAAGGTCAAGAAGTTAAGGGTATCGTCAAGAACCTGACCGACTACGGTGCATTCGTAGATCTGGGCGGTGTTGACGGCCTGCTGCACATCACCGACATGGCGTGGAAGCGCGTTAAGCATCCTTCCGAAATCGTCAACGTTGGCGACGAGATCGCTGTCAAGGTTCTGAAGTTCGACCGCGAGCGTACCCGTGTATCTCTGGGTCTGAAGCAACTGGGCGAAGATCCGTGGGTTGCTATCGCCAAGCGTTACCCGGAGACCACCCGTCTGTCTGGCCGTGTGACCAACCTGACCGACTACGGCTGCTTCGTTGAAATCGAAGAAGGCGTTGAAGGCCTGGTACACGTATCCGAGATGGATTGGACCAACAAGAATATCCACCCGTCCAAAGTTGTTAACGTTGGCGACGTGGTTGACGTGATGGTTCTGGACATCGACGAAGAGCGTCGTCGTATCTCCCTGGGTCTGAAGCAGTGCAAATCCAACCCGTGGCAGCTGTTTGCCGAAACTCACGCCAAAGGCGACCGTGTTTCCGGCAAGATCAAGTCTATCACTGACTTTGGTATCTTCATCGGTCTGGACGGCGGCATCGACGGTCTGGTTCACCTGTCTGACATCTCCTGGAACAACCAGGGTGAAGAAGCAGTTCGTGAATTCAAGAAAGGCGACGAGATCGAAGCCGTTGTTCTGCAAGTTGACCCGGAGCGTGAGCGCATCTCCCTGGGCGTCAAGCAGATCGAAGAAGACCCGTTCAATAAGTACCTGTCTGACAACAAGAAAGGTGCTATTGTAAAGGGTAAGGTTACCGAGGTTGATGCCAAAGGTGCCGTTATCGAACTGGCTGACGGCGTAGAAGGCTACCTGCGTGCCTCCGACGCTGCTCGTGACCGCGTAGAAGACGCCACTCTGGTGCTGTCTGTTGGTGACGAAGTTGAAGCTAAATTCATGGGCGTTGATCGTAAGAACCGCACCGTAAGCCTGTCTGTCCGTGCTAAGGACGAAGCTGACGAGCGCGTTGCTATCGATAACCTGAACCAGCAAGAAGAAGTTGTGTTCAGCAATGCTATGGCTGAAGCGTTCAAAGCCGCCAAGGGTGAGTAATCCTTGATGCAAGAAAAGGGCGGCATTGCGCCGCCCTTTTTTATCCTGGCAAAATGATTATTGCATGTGATCGGGGAAGGAGATTTAACGTTATGACCAAATCAGATCTCATCGAACAACTGGCAGCCAGCCGCATGCATATGCCGGCCAAGGATGTCGAAGCCGCCATCAAGGAGATCCTTGAGCAGATGGCGTCGACCTTGCAAAACGGCGACCGGATTGAAATCCGTGGATTCGGCAGTTTTTCACTGCACTATCGTGCCCCTCGTGTGGGCCGTAACCCCAAGACCGGGGACAAGGTTGAACTGACCGGGAAATATGTCCCGCACTTCAAGCCTGGCAAAGAGTTGCGCGAGCGCGTCAACATCATCGAATAATGCGAAAATGGGCATACCTCGGGTATGCCTTTTTTGTTTTTGGCACACAAATCGTGCCAACCATCTTGTTTATCAAACTCTTTTCCCATTCACTCTAGAGTCTGCCTGCGATTTTAAGGATAATCAGCCTCTCATTAGATACTGACAGGGAGCTCTTATGAAGCGTGTTTTGGCCCTCATTCCGCTGGTGCTGGTGTTTGTCCTCACCCTGGCGTTAGGCTCACAAAATGGCCAACTGGTTCAGTTCAATTACCTGATTGCTCAGGGCGAATTCTCCCTCGCCATGTTGCTGGGATTCTTTTTTGCTGGTGGTTTCATGCTGGGCTGGCTGGTATTCGGCCTGCTTTTCCTGCGCTTGAAGCTGCAAAACCGCACCCTCAACCGCACCATGCGTCGTCAAACCCGCGAGTTGGAGCTGGCCCGTTCAGCGGGTAAGGAATAATGTTCCTCAATGCTTGAACTGCTTTTCCTGCTGCTGCCCATTGCCGCCGGTTATGGTTGGTACATGGGGCGCAGGAGTGTTCGCCAGGACACCCAGAAACAGAGTAACCAGTTTTCCCGCCAATATGTGGCGGGTCTCAACTATTTGCTGTCCGATGAATCCGACAAGGCGGTGGATCTCTTTATCCAGCTGCTGGAAGTGGACAGTGAAACCATCGAAACCCATCTTTCTCTCGGCAACCTGTTTCGCCAACGTGGCGAGGTAGACAGAGCCATCAAGATCCACCAGAACCTGGTCACCCGCCAGTTGACTCGCGAGCAGCGCCAGCTTGCGCTTCAGGAGTTGGCCCGCGACTTTCTTGCCGCTGGCTTGCTGGACCGGGCCGAAGCGCTTTGGAACGAGCTGTGCGAAGACAGTGACTTCGAAGAGACGGCGCTGGCTCAGCTGTTAATCATCCATCAGCAACTGCGTGACTGGGACAATGCCATCTCGGTGGCGGTTCGCCTGCAAAAGTATCAAGGCAAGAAGCTGGCCGAACCTATCTCCCACTTTTATTGCGAGCAGGCTGAAAGCGCGCTGCGTGACGGCGACAAGTCCACTGCGCTTGCCAAGTTCAAGCGAGCGCTCAGCGTCAATGCATGCTGTGCCCGGGCCAGTCTGCGTCTGGCTGAGCTGGCAATGGAAGAGGCGGAGTATGAACAGGCAAGCAAGGAGCTACTGCGGGTATTTGAGCAGGATATCGATTTTGCCTCGGAAGCGATGCCCAAGCTGCTTGAGTGCTATCAGCAATTGGGGCGCACTCACACCCTGATCCCGCTGCTCGAGAAAGCTGTTGAAGAGCATGCTGGTGTGACGGTTACGCTGGCTCTTGCCCAGCTGGTCGAGGAGCGTGATGGCCTGAGTCAGGCTCGTGCGCTGGTGCTGCGCCAGTTGCGTCGTCACCCTTCCATGAAAGGGTTTTACCAACTGGTCGGCTTTCAGCTGGCCAGTGCGGAGGAGGGGCCGGCCAAGGAGAGTCTCGAGCTGTTGCAACAGCTGGTTGGCGAACAGATCAAAATCAAATCAACCCACAAGTGTCGGCAGTGCGGCTTTGCCACTCACTCGTTGTTCTGGCAGTGCCCATCCTGCCGGCAGTGGGGTTCCATCAAGCCGATCCGTGGTCTGGACGGTGAATAACCATCAATAGGAAGTGAGATGCTCGATCCAAAAGTACTGGTAGCGCTGGATTATCAGAACGAAGCAGATGCCTTGGCGTTCGTTGAACGTATTTCTCCGGCCGAGTGCCGTCTCAAGGTTGGCAAGGAGATGTTTACCCTGTTTGGCCCGCAGTTTGTACGCCAGCTGGTTGCCAAGGGATTTGATGTCTTTCTGGATCTGAAATTTCACGACATTCCCAATACCGTAGCCAAGGCGGTAGCAGCCAGTGCCGAGCTCGGTGTCTGGATGGTCAATGTGCATGCCAGTGGTGGCGAGCGAATGATGCGGGCAGCCGTCGATGCGCTGCAGCCTTACGGTGACAAGGCGCCGCTGCTTATCGGGGTGACCGTGCTGACCAGCATGGAGCAATCCGACATGGCGCCGCTGGGCCTTGATGTGACCCCTGCCGAGCAGGTGATCCGGTTGGCCAGGCTGACCAAAGAATCCGGGCTTGACGGTGTGGTTTGCTCGGCCAACGAAGCTCGCGAGCTGAAGGCGTTGCTGGGGGCTGATTTCAAGCTGGTGACCCCGGGGATCCGTCCAAGCGGATCCGAAGCAGGTGATCAGCGCCGCGTGATGACGCCGAAAGCGGCAGTAGATGCGGGGTCCGACTATCTGGTGGTTGGCCGCCCTATCACTCAGGCTGCTGATCCGGCCGCGATGCTGGCTGCCATCAATCGCGAGTTGGCGGGGGAGTAAGCCCGGCCGTCACCGAGACCGGGTGCAGGCCGAGTAGCAGGCCTGCACCTGCACCGATCAGATGAGATTCTATGTGGACTCTGGCGCCGAGCAGGGTCGATATCGGGCTCTCGCCTGCATTGTAGAAATCCATTGCCAGCTTGAGTCCCACGCCAGCCAGCAGCAGCCAGCCCGCTGTACGGCGACCATGCCGGATATCCTGGATGGCTCCCCAGACAAACACTCCGTGCAGTGATCCCGACAGCCCCATATACCACTGGGTGTGCGGGCACCAGAACCAGATACCGAGCCCCACGGCCCCCCAGAGCAACAGCATCAGGAGTGGCAGCCGGTTATTGCCCAGATAGTCGCGAAACAGGCAGTAGAGGATAATTAAACCTGCCAGATTGAGCAGCAGATGCCACAGATTGGTATGAGCCAGATTGCCTGTTATGATCCGCCACCCTTCACCTTGAGCAATCTCTGCCCGGTCGAAGGAGAGCTGAAGATCCGGTACGGTAACAAAAAGCAGCAAGCTGGTGAGAGAGAGCGTGATAACCCAGAACAACCCAGATTTTTCTGACGACATGAAACAGCCCAACGACAAAAACAGTCGATACTGTACACGCTGTACCCGAGCCCTCAAAGCGTGCCTGTGCGAATATATCGTGCCACTTGAAAACCGTACGCCTCTCTACATTCTTCAGCATCCCTATGAAGTGGCCCACCCAAAGGGCACGGCAGCACTGCTGGCTGCCTCGCTGCAACAGGCAGAGATCCGGGTCGGGGAGGATTTTTCCGGCGATACGTGGCTCAACGACCTGCTTGCCGACCCCTCTTTGCGCTGTTATCTGCTCTGGCCGGATGAAGAGGCCATTTCACCTGCTGAGCTCAGAGAGCAGATGGCGAGCGTCTCATCAGGTGCGACATCCGTGGCTTTTATTCTGCTTGATGGCACTTGGCGTAAAGCCTTTCGGATGTTGCAGAGTAACCCGGCGCTTGCCCGTTTGCCGCGGATCGGACTCGGTGCCATCGCAGGGCAATATGCGATTCGTAAAAAGCCGTTTCCTGAAGCCCTTTCGACCATAGAGGCGGGCTACCATCTGTTATCTCAATGGGAGGGTGAGCCCGAACGCTATGCCCCCCTGCTTACCCTTTTCGAGCGGCTCAATACCCAGTGGCAAGCCTTTGCCGAGGGGCGCCGGACATGACATTGCAAGGAGTTCTCCGTATGAAAAAAGCAGTTGTGGTATTTAGTGGCGGTCAGGACAGCACTACCTGTCTGGTGCAGGCGCTGGCCAATTATGACGAAGTTCATGCGATCACATTCGACTATGGCCAGCGTCATCGGGAAGAGATCGATACCGCCCGCCATCTGGTGCAACTGCTGGGTGTCACCGCCCACAAGGTGATGGATGTGACCTTGCTCAACGAGCTGGCTATCTCGGCGCTGACTCGTGACGATATTCCGGTGAGCTGTGATCTGCAGGATAATGGCCTGCCCAATACCTTTGTGCCGGGCCGCAATATTCTGTTCCTCACGCTGGCCTCTATTTATGCCTATCAGGTCGGTGCCGAAGCGGTGATCACCGGGGTATGCGAGACCGATTTTTCCGGTTATCCCGACTGTCGCGACGAGTTCGTGAAGGCACTCAATCAGGCGGTCTCCCTGGGGCTGGATCGCGGCATCCGTTTTGAAACACCGCTGATGTGGCTCGACAAGGCCGAAACCTGGGCGCTGGCGGATCACTATGGCCATCTCGATACGGTGCGCCAGCAGACGCTGACCTGCTACAACGGCATCGCGGGCGATGGTTGCGGCACCTGTCCCGCATGTAATCTGCGTAGCCGCGGACTGGACGGTTATCAGGCAGACAAAGCGGGGATCATGGCCAAAATGCGTGAGAAAACCGGACTGGGTGAGAAAAGCGGAGCATGAGCCTGCCTCTGGCTGATGATTGGGGTATAATCCGCGGCTTTTGCAACAAGCTGTGACCAAGATGCACTACCCAATCAACGAGATATTCCAGACCATCCAGGGGGAGGGGGTCTTTACCGGCCTGCCTGCCATCTTCGTTCGCCTGCAAGGGTGCCCGGTGGGCTGCCCCTGGTGCGATACCCGACATACCTGGGTGGTCGATCCTGCTCGTGAAGTGGGCAGAGAGCGTGTGCTGGATCGTTCCAACGAGTCGGATTGCTGGAGCCAGCTCACTACCGAGCAGATCCTCGCCAGCTTTGTCGAGCTTGGCTATCAGGCGCGTCATGTGGTGATCACCGGTGGCGAGCCCTGTCTCTACGATCTGACCGAGCTCTCGTCAGCGCTGTTGGCAGCGGGTTATCAGGTTCAGATTGAAACCAGTGGTACCAGCGAAATCAAGACTCATGAGCAGACCTGGGTCACGGTATCACCCAAGATCGGCATGAAAGGCGGGTTGCCGGTGCTGGTCTCTGCGCTTGAGCGGGCCAACGAGATCAAGCATCCGGTGGCAACAGAACATCATATCGAAGAGCTTGATACTCTGCTGGTTACCGCGAACCTGCGCCCGGATGTTGTTATCGCATTGCAGCCTATCAGTCAGAAACCACGAGCCACCCAGCTCGCGATGGCAACCTGTATTGCCCGTAATTGGCGACTCTCTATTCAGACTCATAAATATCTGGATATCGATTAATATGGAGTGGCTATCCGATGAGCAGGTGCTGCTTACCCTGAGCCATAAAATGCCTTACGGCAAATATCAGGGGCGGCGCATCATCGATATTCCGGAGCCTTATCTGGTATGGATGGCCCGCAGTGGTTTTCCTGCGGGTAAACTGGGCCAGACATTGGCTCTTGCATACGAGATCAAGCTCAATGGGCTGGAGTCCATGATTATTCCCATTATTAACAGGATGTCAGAATGAGAATATATACCCGGCAGGGTGACAAGGGGATGACCCGGTTGGCAGATGGTACCCGTTTGGCCAAGGACCATTTGCGGGTAGAAAGCTATGGCTATATTGACGAGCTCAACTCGCATATAGGTCTGCTGATTTGCGAGATCCCCCAGCAAGAAGCAGGTTTATTGGCGGATCTGCAGTTGTTGCAGCAAGAGCTATTTGATCTGGGCGGTGAATTGGCATTTTCCAGCTCAGCCCAAAATGAGTCAATTTGGCAGGTCAATGAGAGATGGATTAACAGGCTGGAGCAGCAAATAGACAGCTACAGCGAACATTTGCCGCCGTTACGCCAGTTTATTTTACCCGGCGGCTCCCGTGCGGCTGCGCAGGCCCATGTGGTGCGGACGCTAGTTCGTCACTGTGAGCGCCTGCTGTTGACCCTGAGCCGCGAAGAGTGCGTCAATCCTGATGCGCTGGCTTATCTTAACCGGATGAGCGACTGGTTCTTTACCATTGCCCGTTATCTGATCTGCAAGTCAGAGGGACAAGAAGTATTCTGGGTCAAAGCCACGGATCGCAGATAAAGATTCAGAACGTAGCCAATAAAAAACCTCGCAATAGCGAGGTTTTTTATTGGCATCTATCACTGAAATCAGATAGCGAAATCTTCCAGTGATTTACCTGCTTCAACTGCTTTGGCAATAGCAGAAGGCATACGACCCTGACCGGTCCAAGTCTTCTCTACACCGTTATCATCATAACGATATTTGGCCGGGCGAGGGGCGCGCTTGGCTTTTTCTGCCTTGGCTGGAGTAGCTGCAACAGCGCTAACCAGCTCTGCAGGATCAATACCGGCAGCTTTCAGCATTTCGGTATATTCATTGATTTTACGCAGATGCTCTTCACGAGCCTGACGTTCAGCGGCTTCATCCTGCTGACGTTCGGCAACGATTGCTGAGAGTTTTTCAAGCGCTTCTTCCAGCTGCTCCAGAGAGAGTTCACGGCAGGTGGCACGCAGACTGCGGATATTAAGCAGCACTTTCAAAAATTCATTCATAGGATTGTCCACGTCAAGTCAGAGGGAAATATTATGTTCATCCTGATTTTTACGTGTCACTTTAAATAAGTCAAGAAGGGCAAAAATAATAAGTAGAAGATAAGTCGTCATCACGAGAGATTATATTCGGCATTCAATCATATTAATGGATGCTTATGAGGCTTTAATTGGTTAAATGTGTCGCAAAAAGAAGCTAAGCTGCATCAATTGACTACCTTTTTGGGTACTAACGTCATACATCATGATTATTTAATCAAAAAACTTGCTATAAGCTGCCAGCTGGATAAAATGTCTCTCGAATACCTTTAAGTAGAGGCGCGCTGCCTATGACTACTTGTGCGGAGGGTGATGCCGATGATGCACAAGGAAAGGAGTCAGCGCCGAAGTGGCCAGGCCATCATACCGGGCTGCTGGTTCTGTATCTAATAGGTGCAGGACTGCCATAGTCATCCACTATGGAGCGCTACCTGAAGGGGCTGAGGAGTATAACCTCCCCATAGGTTTTGTTTCTTTAGATCCTCTCGGTAGATCTCCACCTGTAATCTTTAGGTGCAAAGAGATCATGGACATTAGTCATTTCGCCGACTCCGGTTGGTCCGTACTTCCCCCCTTATTGGCTGTCGCCTTGGCGATCCTGACCCGCCGCGTGCTGCTGTCACTTGGCGTCGGTATTTTAACCGGCAGTCTGTTGCTCAATCAGTTTTCCCCCCTCGACTCCCTGCAATATCTGCTGGGTACCGTGCTGAAGATTTTCTGGGTTGATGGTGCACTCAACCGTGACAACATCAACATGCTGCTCTTTATGCTGCTGCTGGGTGGCCTCATCAGTCTGATGAGCGTATCCGGTGCAACCCGCGCCTTTGCCGAGTGGGCCGCCAAGCGCGCCAAGACCCGCAAAGGGGCCAAAACCCTCACCGGCATGATGGTATTTGCCTTCTTTATCGATGACTTCTTCCACAGCCTGTCGGTGGGCGCTATCTGCCGTCCTGTGACCGACCGCTTCCAGATCTCCCGCGCCAAGCTGGCCTATCTGCTCGACTCCACCGCAGCGCCAGTCTGCGTGCTGATGCCGATCTCTTCCTGGGGCGCTTATATCATCGCATTGGTTGGCGGCATCATGGCGGCGCACGGTCTGACCGATCAGAGCCCCATCTCTGCGTTTGTCGAGATGATCCCGATGAACCTTTACGCCGTCTTCACTCTGATCATGGTACTGGTCGTCATCGCGTTTCAGCTGGATATCGGCCCGATGCGTCAACACGAGCAGTGGGCGCTGGAAGGCAAGCTGTGGGATGAATCCAAGGGGCGCCCCATTGGTCTGGATATGGAGAGCCCGGAGGAGAGCAATGGCGGCATGATCGACATGGTGCTGCCGATCCTGACTCTGACCGCGGCTACCGTCTATTTCATGATTGACTCGGGTGCCGCTGCCCTGAGCGAAAAGGGCCTGCCTTTCAGCGTGCTCGGCTCGTTCGAAAACACCAATGTGGGCTCCTCGCTGGTCTATGGCGCGATCTGCAGTCTGGTGGTTTCCATCGGTCTGGCGATGCGTCTCAAACTCGGCGCCAAGAACTGGATCAAGGCTGCCCCGCAAGGCGTCATGGCCATGTTACCGGCCATCAATATCCTGCTGTTCGCATGGACCATCGGTGCCGTAGTGCGCGATGTGGAGACCGGCAAGTACTTGGCATCTCTGGCCAATGGCAATCTGCCGATTGAGGTGCTGCCGGCCGTAGTCTTCATCCTCTCTTGTGCCATGGCGTTTGCCACCGGCACCAGTTGGGGCACCTTCGGCATCATGCTGCCGCTGGCCGGTGACATGGCTGCGGCCAGTGACATCAGCCTGATGCTGCCGATGCTGGCTGCTGTTCTGGCTGGCTCGGTGTTCGGAGATCACAGCTCTCCCATCTCCAGTACCAGCATCCTCTCTGCGACGGGTGCAGGTTGCCATCACATCGATCACGTGATGACCCAGCTCCCCTATGCGCTGGCCATCGCCTTCGGTGCGGCTCTCGGTTATCTGGTGATGGGGTTGATGCACTCCGGTTTTGCCGGTTTCAGCGTCAGCGCCCTCTGGTTTGTGCTCTTTACCAGTTACCACCTGAAAAAGGCAAAAGCGCAGCCAGCGCTCGCAACGGCATAACATTAATAGAGCAAGGGGCCCACGGGCCCCTTGGTTTTGGCGGGGGCTTTGGTTAGCATGCGCCCCATAAATTCAGTTTCGGAACAGTATCATGGCTTCACTGCACTACAAGTTTGCCACCATGAATTCAGGCAAATCGACCCAGCTCATTCAGGCACACTTCAACTATCTGGAGCGGGGGATGCACCCGCTGGCCATGACCCCTGCCATCGATGACCGTTTCGGGGTCGGAGTGATCAGTGCCCGGGTTGGCCTTGAACTGAAGGTGGACGTATTCAGCGACAGCTGTGATCTGTTTGAAATGGTGAAAGCGCGCCATGCCAAGAAACATATCGATGTCTTTATCGTGGATGAGGCTCAGTTCCTGACCAAGGAGCAGGTCTATCAGCTGGCCCGTATCGTCGACGAGCAGGATATTCCGGTGATGGCCTATGGCCTCAAGACTGATTTTCGTGGCGAGCTGTTCCCCGGCTCCTACCATCTGCTCTGTCTGGCTGACAAGTTTGAAGAGCTGAAGAGCATCTGCTGGTGCGGCAACAAGGCCCACATGAACTCCCGGGTCAACGAAGCCGGCCAGGTGATGCGCGATGGCGAGCAGGTGGAGATCGGTGGCAACGATCGCTATGTGTCACTGTGCCGCAAACACTATCTGGAAGGGCGGGCGTTCAAATAACCCGTACCTTGCTGCAAGGTTATGAATCAAAAAGGGGCGCCAATCTGGCGCCCCTTTTGTCTATTTGCCGTTCAGTCGATCTCGATATCGACGGGGGCAATGATGGGGTCTGCTACCGGCAGGCGATGAAACAGCTGACGAAAGTGCTGCTGTACCCGGCCGATATCGACCAGCGACATGCCGGAGGCAAAGCCAAACCAGACATAGAGGCCGGTGAGATCGCGAAACATCGGCGGCAGGTAGCGGGGTGTGGCGATCAATCCCTCCAGATAGTGCTGATAGATCACCGGAATATCGTCCAGCGTCACCTTGCCGACAAACAGCATCGGCAGGATCTCGGGCACCCCCTCCAGTACGGCGCTGCGGATGAAGTTGACCGTCTCTACATAACCCCTCACATAGGAGAGGTCCTTGGTAAAGCAGGCGCCTCCTTCGACCATGCCGCCGCGAAATACCCGCTGGGTGATTTTGTAGGCATCGTGCTTGCTGGTGCCCTGGCCCACAAAGTGCTGAAACACCTCGATGAAGTCGGCACCCCGCTCGGCCATGTCGATGGCCATCACCCGATCTGAGATGCGCTTGGCTCGATCCGGGAAGGAGCTAAAGGTGAGGGTCTCTATCAGGACGGCCAACCCCTCCTGACAGGCGGTGATGCGCGGCGAACCTGCGCTCAGCCAGGTGGCGTAGGGTTGCTGGCGACCGTTTAGGGTGGTGCCAACATGTACCCACCCCTCATGCACTTCCAGCACCTGCAGGTCGAGCTCGGAGAAGCGGGCGTGGGAGTTGAGCTTGATGTAGTCGCCACCGGCCGCCGCGTCCGACACGATGCCATCGCTCAGCTTGACCTGCACGGTGCCGTCACTGAAATAGCTCGACAGCTTGCCCTGCAATTTGGCCACTGCAGCTTCTCCCTCGAACTCCTTGGGGTAGGGGCGTACCAGATGGCGGGCCCCGGGGAGGGAGAAGATATCGCACAGGCGAGCACCCAGCTCCTTGAGGGTCTTGCGATCCCCGCGCAGGTGATCGCTGGCAGAGCCATAAAGCAGCTGGCTATAACGCTGAAAATCGGGTTGGCCTCGCTGGCGCAGCATCTCGATCACCACCATGTACTGATCCACCGTCTCTTGCAGGATGAGCCCCAGATCATCTTGTGGTCCCAGCTTTCTGTGGATCCTGTCTCGCAGCTCCTTGAGTTCGAGATATTTGTTGCGCGGATCAAAGCCAAGGGGGAGGGACTCGTAGAAACGGCAGTCGATGGCGGGCAGGGTACGCCCCCCATCAGCCAGAAAGCGCTCCTGGGTCTGTCGTGGCCACTTGATGGCATCCAGAATACGAATCGGTTTTTGCAGGGCGAGCAGCTCATCCGAAAGGGATTTCAGATGGAGGCGATACTTTTCTTGGATGGTCATGGGGCCCCCTGTGGGGCAAGCGTAGCCGTGGATTGGGCTGAGTATATGCATAGCGCTTGCCAAAAAGAAGCAAGCTGCGCGGTTATTGGGCTGGCGTGCTTTTGGTTGCCGGAAAATTGGTTTAGACTGCGCCCCTCGATCCCAATCTTGTCGTGGAAATAATGAATATCCCCAGCTCCGAAATGATCATGCGTTGGTTGCAACAGGCTCGTATCGAGCACTACGTTTGCGATCAGTGCCATGGTATCCACATTGTCTCCTTGCAGTCGGTCGATGGCATTCAGGAGAGCCGGATCTTCGTGGAAGAGGAAGGTCTGCTCTTCTCATCCGAGCTGGAAGTGCGTCCTTCGGCCCTGCTGCCGCTGGTGGCTGAACTCGGTCGCTTCAATATGCAGTACCCCTCGCTCAAGGTATTCCTCGACATCATCGACGACAACCTGCCGCGTCTGGTCATTGGCCACACCGTGTTTACCAAGGCGGGCCTGAGTGTCGAGCAGTTCCTGCTGTTTGTGCAGAGCACCATTGCCGCGACCCATGAAGTGGTTTCCGAATGTGAGCGTTTGGGCTTCCTCAACCTGCCTGAAATGCAGGTTGCGCCGGAATCTGTACATTAATTCCGCGAACGATCTGTTTTGCCAAAAAAGCCGTTGACGCGGGCGGGGCTTTCCCCTAAATTACGCCCCGTTCCAGCGCAACGGCGCAGCGAACACCGTGTTGGCTGAACACGCTAAACAACAGACCAAAATTTGGTGAGGTGTCCGAGTGGCTGAAGGAGCACGCCTGGAAAGTGTGTATACGGCAACGTATCGAGGGTTCGAATCCCTCCCTCACCGCCAAATATAACCCGTTGAATTTCAACGGGTTTTTTCATTTCTAGACTTACGTGATTTTTTTCCTGGATCAACTGGGTGGAACAATCATGTATCTGAGTAAAAATGCCTCCGGCACCTACTACACCCGCCTCCCACTCCCCAAGGTTTTGCGTGACAGAGGCCTTCCATTTGCCATTCGCACCTCCCTGTGTACCAAAGATCGTCAGCTCGCAGTAGACCGAAACCTGGCTGTGGCAGCTCGTACTCGCGCACTTATCGCGGCTACCCCTGCTGATACTTCCCCTCGCAGTTTCTATCGCTGGATCCGCGCCGATCTAGACGCGTTCAAAGCTGCGGGGTTCATCCCTCCTCAAACACCTTCCACACCTCGTGAACCTTCTGTTAATGCCTCAGCTTGCCCTAGCAGTGGGATCACGCTCAGCCATGCACTGGCGAGATTCATCGAGACTAAAGCCAGTGAGGGGATCCAGCACAAGACGATGGGCCAGCTCCAACTTCGGATCAACGCCTTCGTCACCTGGGCCAAAGGGGTTAAAGTCGATGAGGTGACGCCCGCGCTGGCACAGGAGTATCGCAACATCTTGCTGCGCAAGAGCGACATCAGTTTCAAAACTAAGACCGATTATCTGGCTGCCCTGAAACAGTTCTTCCGTTGGTGCGTGGCACTGGACTATTGCAGTCGTAACCCATTCGATGGGCTGACGGCAGGTAAAAAGCCGAACAAACGGGCGGATGAGGAGCGAGTGCGTTGGTATCGCCCTCAACTGGCTCAGCTGTTTGCCAGCCTGCGCAGCAAACAATCTCAGAAAGGCAAAAAATTGAGGATCCAAGACTGGTGGGTACCCTTGCTGTGCCTGTATGCCGGGCTGCGACCCTCCGAGGCTTGCCAGCTCAAAACGCAAAATATCAAACAGGTCGAGGGGATTTGGTGTTTGGTAGTCGATGCGGGAGAAGCGGATCAGCAGCTCAAAACTGCCAATGCGTACCGTACCGTGCCACTGCACAGTGCGTTGATCGGACATCAATTCCTGGACTATGTGGAGAGTCGTCGCAGCCAAGGGAAGGTATTTTTGTTCGATGACCAACCATCAGGCAAAGACGACGACTGGGCGCATAACATCACCTGTCGCTTCCAACGCCACCTCAATGATGCTGGCATCGTAGGTCAGGGCCGCCCCACCATTTACGGGATGAGACACGCGTTTATCGATGAGCTGCAACAGGCGGACGTTGCTGAGCATATTGTGGCCGAACTTGCGGGACACAGTAAAAATGGCCTGACGTTTGGGCGCTACGGCAAGCGACTAGGTATTGCGTTGCTGCGAGAAAAAATCGAGTTAATCCCCAGCGATTTAGTCGATTTTTGAATATCAGGCGAAATAGGCATTTGAGTGGGTGAGGTATACCCACTCACGTGCTCACCTGGCAAGGTAACATGTTGATTTTCATCATTAAAACAGTATGGCTTGCTTCTGCTGTCACTGGTCATTAATTTGACAATTTATTTATTTCAAATATATTTAAAATTGACATTAAATTAGTTTTTGTTAGGTTTCACTTTTTATTTGACTTGGTTTTTGCTGAATGTAATCC
>NZ_JRGM01000135.1 GCF_000764665.1 Aeromonas lacus
CGGGTGCGGTGACCACCACTATCACCGACGAGGCGGTACCGGGAGCGGAAGACACCGTGTATGCCCAGATCGAGGTGGATCAATCCAGGGTGGTGGAAGGTGGCGCGCTCAAATATACCGTGAGCCTGGTGGACAAGGACGGCAACGCCGTGACACTGCCGGCAGGCAAACTGGTGACCCTGAACTTGGCATGGAGCGGGGCGGCGGCCAATGATGGCGACACCAGCGGTCGTCCGGCCAGCGTGACCATCGGTGCAAACGGCAAAGCCGAATTTACTGTTACTACAGTAAACGACACCATTTATGAGATAGATGAAAAGCTTGCTGTAACTATCAGTGGTGTGAAGACCAATTCAGCATTTGAAGCTATCTCGATAGTAAATGGAAAAGGTAGTGCTGAGAGCGTCATTGTGGACAACGATGCTCCCCCTACCGTGGTGATCAATAAACCTGCGGTGGTGTCCGAAGAGGGGCTGGCCAACGGGTTGCCTGATACCACAGGTAATACAGATACCACGAATGCGACCGTCGCCAGCGGGACTATTACTGTGGGTGATGCCGATAGCAGTAGCGTTATGGTCAGCCTCACTGGTCCGTCCGGGCTCAAGTCCGGCGGGCTGGATGTGAAGTGGAACTGGGATGCATCAGGCAAGGTGTTGACCGGGTATACCGGTACCTTGGGTGGTGCGGACTATAAGGCTGTGCTTGATGTCAAACTGACCGCACCTGCAGGAAGCACCAAAGGCGATTGGGGTTATGACGTTACTCTGAAAGGAGCCCTCGATCATCCGGTGACTGGTGCCGAGGACACGCTGAGCTTCAACGTCGGAGTCTCTGTGTCTGATGGTCAGAGTACTACGGTTGGTTCGCTGCCCATCACGGTTGAAGACGATGCTCCCATTGCTCTTGCCACCGATGGTGTTTCCGTCACTAAGACAAACATTCCGAATGTATTGACTGGTCTGTTTGATTTGACTCGGTACTCGGCAACAGCAAACCAGAGAGAGCTTGATCTGGACGGGTTTAAAATCACGGCAAAAGGATTCAAGTCGTCGACCGATTCAACTCTTATTGCTGCAGATGTTAATGCTTCAACGGCTGGGCTTGGCGTTGCCAGTGGCGATAGCCCTTATCACAACCTGGCCAATGAAGTGGATTTCCGTCTCTTTGACAATGGCAAGTCTGCATCTGAGGAGCTAATCGTCAAGCTCGATCCGGGAACCGTGGCCTATGGTGCCAACATCAAGTTCAGCCAGATGTTTGGCGGCGAGAAGGAGAGTGGTGTCGTGGAGTTTTACCGCGGAGGAGTATTGATCTCCACACTGACATTTAGCTCGGATGCGGCAGGTGGAGAGTACAACCAAAACTTCCAGGTGCAGCAGGGCGGTTTTGACACCATGGTGATCAAGGCCACCAACAACGGCAACACCAATACCTCAGACAACAGCGACTTTACCGTCAAGTCTATCGAGTTCATAGGCTCCTCTACCCCGCAGGCTATTGCCTATGGTTCGGGTACAGTTGCAACGCAATGGGGGGCGGATGGTAAAGGTTATATGGCGCTGGACATCAAGCCGGAAGATTTTGAACGTGGCCTGCTGACGGCCACTGGCTCCCCCATCACTATCAGCAAGAGTGGGAACAACACCCTGCTGGGGAATGATGAGAGTGGCAAATTGGTCTTCAAGTTGGAGTTCACCCCTGCTACCGGCAAGTGGGAGTTCTTCCAGTATGCCGAGATGCAGCGTCCGGACGATGGCGACATCGACTTTACCTTCAAGGCATATGATCGCGACGGTGATGGCTCGCAGGGCAGCTTTGCTGTCAACCCGCTAGTACGCCCGACAGTGGTCAATATAACAAGTGACAGCGAGCTTGAAGGTACTAGTCTGCAACATGTCGTGACCCTGAGCGGGGTGACTAATGTGGCGACCGAGTACAACTTCTCCATTGCTGGCACTGGAACAAATGCCGCGACAAGCGCTGATTGGGGAAGGCCAACATTTAGCAATGGTGTGACTTTGAGCGCCGATGGCAAGAGTGTGAGCGTTCCTGCAGGGGTGACCAGCTTCACAGTCACTGTTCCTACGGTGAACGATCGTCTGGTTGAGACTAACGAGACTCTGCAAGTGACTGTGGGTGACAAGAGTGGCACCGGCACCATAGTCGACAATGATTTCTCGGTGCGGCTCGGTGGTGGTCTGGTCGATGAGGATGGTTTGTCTGGTGGCAACGCCGTCTTGCCCGAGCCTGTCGGGACGCCGACCAGCGGTCCGCTTTCGGTGACTCAATCGCTGCAGGTTACCGATGGCAATGGTGGCAACGTATCCGGCGTTCAGCTCAAGTTGGTCAGCATCACCGGATTGAGTGGCATTACCGGCATTGATGGCCAGCCCGTGAATGTGGTTCAGGATGGTGCGGGTCTCAAAGGTTACTTTGGAACCAATCCGGCCAATGTGGCCTTTACCGTAACGGTAGACAACAGCGCCAATCCGCCGAGCTATACCTTCACCCTGATCAAGCCGCTCAGCCACCTTGTGGATGGTCAAAGCAGTGTATTGAGCAGTCAGGATGAGCTGCGTCTCACAGTGAATTATGAGGTGAGCAAAGCTGGTTCCGATACTGCTACCGGTTCTTTCGATGTCGCCGTGCGTGATGATGTGCCGGTTGCTGTGGTCGATGATGCCAAAGTTAATGTGGTTGTTGATTCATTCCAAGTTTCGGGGGTTGATGCTAACTGGGTAAATTGGAGTGGTGGTTCGTATGTCAAAGTCAGTGACTCTGATGATGTTAACCCAGGTAAAGATCAGATTCGTTGGGGTGGGGGTAGTAATCCGTCTGGCTACGGCTTCCTGGACAATGATGCGGCATTGAATGGCGCAATTCCGATCAATGAAGAGATCAAACTGGGCACATTCACTCACTACAACAACCCGATTTATAACGATGCTATCAGTGCTGCAACGATGGAGGTCACTTTCTCCGTAACTGATGTACTGGGACGGGTCACACCAATAAAACTTGTTGTGAATTTCAATCATAACGAAACCCCCAATGACAAATGGGGGAATGGTGATGACATCATCTCGATCGGTAATACGACCGCAACCTTCAACTTTGAAGGTAAGGCATACACGCTGGAGGTACTGGGTTTCCGCGATGCGGGTGGCAATGTGGTGAAGACTATTTACACCAAAGAGAATGCCAGCAACAGCTTCGATCTGATCGTCAAGTTGGTGGAGGGATCTGGTTATCAGCTGCCGCAGACCACAGGAAATGTGCTGGCCAACGATCTTGCCGGTGCTGATGGTGGCCTGAGTGTCATTGGCTACGGAGTCGGCAGCAGCTCGACCACCTATACCAACGGCGCTGGTACCCAGGTAGTTGGTCTGTACGGGGTGCTGACCATTCTGGCCAACGGTGCCTATACCTATCAGGTCACCAAGAATGGCAGTCAAATCCCGGCTGATGCGCGCGAGGTGTTTAGCTACAGCGTGCGCGATGGTGATGGCGACACCACCAACAGTACTCTGACCATCAGCGTCAATCCGGTGGACAGCAATGGGGTACCGGTTCATCTGCCGCTGACTGTTGATGGTACTGACCTCAATGACTCCATCGTGGTGCGCAATGGCGAGAATGCGGCTAATCCTGACCGCATGGATGTTTCCTTCGGCGGTAATCTGCTGGGCGAAGTCACTACCAGTAACGGCGGCACCGACCATATGCATAGCGGTACCAGCTACAACAAGGGAAGTGCCGACCAGATCGTTAGCAGCGGTGCTGGCAATGACCACATTGAAACCGGCAGCGGTAACGATGTGATTTATGCAGGCAAAACCGGGGCAGATGGCTTCGGTACCGATGATTCGTTGCAACTGACGGTAGATCAGCTCAAGGCTCATCACATCATGACCGGCAGCTTGTCTGGTGCCGATGCCATGCTCGATGGTGACGGTCTGTTGCTGAGTGTTGATGTCAGCAGTAGCAAAGCAGATGTGGTCAATGGTGGCAGTGGCAATGACAAGATCTACGGGCAGTCAGGTTCCGATATCCTGTTTGGTGGCACCGGTGACGACTACATCGATGGGGGCAGTCACAACGATGCGCTGCGTGGTGGTCTGGGGAACGATATCCTGATCGGCGGGCTCGGCAACGATGTAATGCGTGGTGACGGTGGTTCAGATACTTTTGTCTGGAACAAGGGGGATACCGTATCCGGTTCTCTGACCACGGATTACATCATGGACTTCAACAAGGGGTCAGGCACATTCAACCTTTCGGAAGGTGACAAGCTGGATCTGCGCGATCTGCTGGATCACGACGGTTCTCACAACCAGAACGATCTGAAGTCTTTGCTCTCCGTTTTAGAGAAAAATGATGGGGTGCATCTGTTTATCAAAGAAGATAGTAGTGCAGCAACACCTACTCAGGAGATTGTGTTGATGAACCACACCTTTGGCAGTCTGACGGGAGGGTCGGCGACCACGTCCAATCAGGTGATCGATTACATGTTGAATAATCACATGCTCGATATTGATAAGCCGTAAGCACTATCAGCTACGTAATAAAAAGCGGCAGAGCAATCTGCCGCTTTTTTATTTTGAAGCGAAGAAAAATCAGTTGCCGAGGGTGGCGAACAGGCTCTGCTCCAGGGTGCCGCGAGAGACACAGACCGGCTTGATGGAGGGGGCCGGTACGCGCTCGCCTGAGGATTCAACGAAGAACAGCTCGGTGTTGCCCTTGACGTTGACAGTCGCCACGCTGCTGTTGCCGCTCTGGGTGATGATCAGGTTGATCTGCAGGTTGGGGTTACCCAGCGCTACTTTGGAGCCCATGGTACCGCAATCCAGCCACTCCAGACCGTCGGCAGAGTGCTCGACGTTGGCGGTCATCAGGCCGGAACCGCGTTGGCTGTTTTCGATGTTGAGGCCGTGATCGGTGAACCACTTCTCGGCACGGGCCCATACCAGGTCAACCGGGATCGCCATCTCCTGGGTATTGTTGGTCGCCTTGGCAATCGGCGGGTTGTAGCGGTACTCTTCACCACCATTGTTGTCACCGGCACAACCGACCAGCAGCAGCGCCAGAGCGCCTCCCATAATCTTTTTCATCTTCTTTCTCTCGTCCATTTCATCCGGCCATTGGCCAACCGGCGCCTATTATCTCCGGAGCGACAATCTCTGTCAGCAAGCATCCTGCATCGAGCGTGTTATTGTGCCAGTCAGGTCGCTTTACAAAACCGGTTTGCTATCATAGATTTGCTCGAAATTCCTCCATAAGCGCCCCTGTGAACAACATGCTCACCCCGGATCTGCTGCAGCAGATCATCGACCATCTGCCAATGAGTATCTTCTGTCGGGATAAGCATGGGCGCTACCTCTTTGCCAACCGCATGTTTGCCAGCGAGGCAGGTTATCCCTCGCCTGCCGAGGTGGTCGGCAAGACGAATGCGCAGATGCCGTGGGGAGACATCTTTGGCGAAGAGGACAGACAACTGCTGGCGAAAGGGGAGCCGCTGCTTTACCAGCAGCTCCACTGCAACAGCGGTGGCAACACCAGCTGGATGGAGATCCACAAGGTGCCGCTCTATGACCTGCAGGGCGAGCCTTATGCCGTGTTTGGCGTGGTCAACGAGATTGCGCAACGAAAAAACCTCGAACAGACGGTCAAGAACCAGCAGGTGCTGCAGCGGTTTTTGCTGGATGCGATCCCCGATATTATCCGCTTCGATGACCATAACGGCGTGCTGCTGGAGTGCAATCAGGCTTTTCTCGACTTTATCGGGCAGCGGGCCGAGGAGGTGCTGGGCCACCAGATCCCCTATCGCCTCTCTGCGCCGCAAGGGATGGATCAGGGAGAGTGCTGCCTGCTGGACGCCAGTGGCAAGGGGCGGCATATGGAGATCACCCGGGTGGATGTGTCCGATGGTGATGGCCACTCCCTCGGCGTGCTGACGCTGGGTCGCGATATCACGGGGCTGCGTACCACTCAGGCCCAACTGCAACAGGAGCAGCACTACGACAGCCTGACCGGCTTGCTCAAGCTCTCCCGCTTTCTGCAGACCAGCCGCCATCTCGGGGGCCGCAATGCCACGCTGGTGCTGGTCGACCTGCACCATTTTCGCGAGATCAACGATCGCTTCGGGATCCGGATTGCCGATCGTCTGCTCAGTCAGGTGGCCAAGCGGCTGCAGCAGTTGGCGCCGCCGCGCTCGCTGCTGTGCCGGGTGGCGGCTGATGACTTCAGCCTGCTGCTGCCCGAGCTCAGCGAGCCGTTGCCAGGGTGGAGCCAGCAGTTGCAGCAGCAGCTGATGGAGCACTATCAGGTGGAAGAGCACCGCATCCAGATCCCGGTTTTCCTCGGGCTGGCTCAGGGCAAGGCCAATGATGCCGAACGGCTGCTCAGCCATGCGGAGGCGGCATTGGCGCAGGGCAAGCGGCAGCAGCACTACACCACCCTGTTCGATCCTGAGCTCCATGCCAAGCTCAAACGGCGTCAGCTCATCGCGGCCCAGCTGCCACTGGCCATCAAGTCGGCCCAGCTGGTTGCGGTCTATCAACCCATCGTCTGCAGCAGAACGCTCCGGTTGCACGGCGCCGAGCTGCTCTGTCGCTGGCCCCATCCCGAGCTGGGGATGATCTCCCCCGACGAGTTCATCCCGCTGGCAGAAGAGATGGGGGTGATCGGCCAGCTTGGTCAGCTGATGCTGGAACAGGGTTGTGCCCAGCTGGCGCAGTGGCAGGCGGCTTGCCCGGAGATGATGCTCTCCATCAACCTCTCGCCGCTGCAATTTCGTGATCCGGTCCTGTGCGAGCTGGTACAGGGTTGTATTGTCCGCCACGGGCTCAAGGCCAGTCAGCTGGAACTGGAGATCACCGAAGGGGTCTTGATGGAGAATGCCGACCAGATAGAGACCAACCTCGACAACCTGATCGCCGCCGGCTTCCAGCTGGCCATCGATGACTTCGGCACCGGCTACTGCTCGCTGGCCTATCTGCCGCGGCTCAAAGTCGCGACCCTCAAGCTGGATCGCAGTTTTACTCAGGGTCTTGCCAGCAACACGGCGACGACCGCTATCGTCCGTTCCGTGATTGGGCTGGGCCATGAGCTCGGGATCCGCATCACGGCCGAGGGGGTGGAGACGCCGGAGCAGCAGCAGTGGCTGACCGATGCCGGTTGCGATCGTCTGCAAGGTTACCTGTTCAGCCGGCCGCTGCCGCCGCAGGAGTTCGCCGCCAGCTATCTGGGCTGACTTCGTGCCAGAAACAACAAGGCCACCTTGCGGTGGCCTTGTTGTTTGGCGATGGGGACAGGATCAATCCTGGAAGTAGGTGCCCCAGCCATCGTAGTCCACCCCGTATTTTTCGAGGATGGGCAGCATCTTGGCGATATCGGCCACGATGGCTTCGACATTCAGCTTGCACTCGATGGTGGCATCGAAGCAGAAGATGGTGGCGCCGTCATCCAGTTCCATCTCTTCGGCATCGGTCACTTCAAAACCGGCCTTGAACAGGTCAACCGCTGCTTTTTCCAGACGGTCGAAATCCTGGCAGGCGAAGTGGTGTTCAATGTCGTAATCCGCGTCAGGGTTGCTGCCGTCGGCCAGCAGCTCGTTGACGATCTCTGTGGTCTCTTCACGCCACTCTTGCATATTCAGACTCATATTGCCTCCAGGCGGTATCGTTGCGGCAAAGCATACTCGCACAGCGCATCCGGCTCAATGCGGCAAACCTGCAGAAGCGCTGATTTCCCGCTGTTTGGTGATGAATGGCACAGGAGAGTGGTGTGGCGAGCCAGGTTTTTGCCCCGAAACGGTCAATAACTCCCCGTTACGTTCAGTTGTTGAGCGAACGGAATTTTTATCGTGCCAGCGTGGTTGACACCGTGCGCCGGAAAGGGTTTAATGCGCGCCGTTGCCCAGATAGCTCAGTCGGTAGAGCAGGGGATTGAAAATCCCCGTGTCGGCGGTTCGATTCCGTCTCTGGGCACCATAATTCCTCCTTAGTTCAGTCGGTAGAACGGCGGACTGTTAATCCGTATGTCACTGGTTCAAGTCCAGTAGGAGGAGCCAAATTCGAAAAGCCCGCTCAATCGAGCGGGCTTTTTCATTTCTAGCTGCCGTTGCAGGCGGCTAAAAAGAGCGTCGCGCCACAGGTGGCACTGAACAGCAGCATGCCGGTCTGCAACATGCTGCCAGGGCATGGCTTTTTCTCTCTTTTTCCGGCCCTGATCCACTTTGGTTTCATCACGTTCCCTTATCCATTTTGACGGCCTGAATACCTGCACTCCTCTGCAGGCTCGCCATCTTTGTTGAATGAGTGCATGGCGTCAATCTCCCGGCCAAGAGAATAATTCAGCAAGCAATCTCCTCCCTGACTGCGCGATTCAATCCTCTTTTTGCACCCTTTGAAGCAGCTTCCACATTCGCAAAAAGCGGCATGACCCGGCTGGCGAGCGAGGCTAAGATGGGCTGAGCCTATTCCGACCTCGACATGGAGAGAGTCAAGATGAGCAGCCCACTGCACTACGTACTGGACGGCATCCACTGCGAGCCGCACTTTTTTACCGTTCCACTCGATCACGACGATCCCGATGGCGAGAGCCTGACCCTCTTTGCCCGCACTTTGTGCCGCAAGGAGCGGCTCGATGACAAGCTCCCCTGGCTGCTCTTTTTGCAGGGCGGCCCTGGTTTCGGGGCGCCGCGCCCGACCGCCAACAGTGGCTGGCTCAAGCGGGCGCTCGAAGAGTTTCGGGTGGTACTGCTCGATCAGCGGGGCACCGGCATGTCAAGCCCCATCCACAGTCATACACTGGCCAAAATGACCCCGGCTGAGCAGGCGGAGTATCTCAGCCATTCCGCGCCGACAGCATAGTGCAGGATGCCGAGTTTATCCGGCAGGAGCTGAGCCCCAACCATCGCTGGAGCCTGCTGGGGCAAAGCTTTGGCGGTTTCTGCTGTCTGACTTATCTCTCGCTGTTCCCCGACAGTCTGCGGGAGGTCTATATCACCGGCGGCATCGCGCCGATTGGCCGCAGTGCAGAGGAGGTCTACCGCGCCACCTACCAGCGGGTGGCCGACAAGAATCGCGCCTTCTTTGCCCGCTTCCCCCATGCCCAGCCCATCGCCAACCGGCTGGCCAACCATCTGCACCAGCACGATGTGCGGCTGCCCAACGGCCAGCGCCTGACGGTGGAGCAGTTCCAGCAGCAGGGGCTGGATCTGGGGGCCACGGGCGCCTTCGAGGAGCTCTACTATCTGCTGGAGGAGGCCTTTATCGGCGACAAGCTGAGCCCGGCGTTTCTCTATCAGGTGCAGAGCATGCAGCCATTCAATACCAATCCGCTGTTCGCCATCCTGCACGAGGCCATCTACGCCGAAGGGGAGGCGACCCGCTGGGCCGCCGCCCGGGTCAGAGAGGCACTTCCCGAACTGAACTGGGCACCCGGCAAGGATTTCGCCTTCACTGGCGAGATGATCTTCCCCTGGATGTTCGAGCAGTTCCGCGAGTTGCTGCCCCTGAAAGAGGCTGCCCATCTGTTGGCCAACAAGGCGGACTGGGGGCCGCTCTATGACCCGGCCCAGCTGGCCCGCAACCAGGTGCCGGTGGCCTGCGCCGTCTATGCCGAGGATATGTATGTGGAGTTTGACTACAGTCGCGAGACGCTGCGCGGTTTGGGTAGCAGCCGCGCCTGGATCACCAACGAGTATGAGCACAACGGCTTGCGGGCTGATGGTGAGGTGGTGCTCGACAAACTCATCGCCCTGAACCGGGATCGCTGAGGCGGATAGAGACGCCGGATTGCGGATAAAACAAGGGGCCATATCGGCCCCTTTTTCGTTGCTTGCGGTGATGTTACTTATTTTGTCTCGTCGCGCCAGCGGCGGAAGATCAGCGAGGTGTTGATGCCGCCAAAGGCGAAGTTGTTGGACATCAGATACTCGATCTCCAGCTGTCGTCCTTGACCCGTGATGTGGTCGAGGGGCTCGCAGGCAGGATCCGGGTTGGCCAGATTGAGGGTCGGAGCAAACCAGCCGTCGTGCAGCATCTCAAGCGACAGCCAGGCTTCGATGGCGCCACAGGCGCCGAGGGTATGGCCGAAGTAGCTCTTGAGCGAGGAGATGGGGGTTTTGTCACCGAAGATGGCGGCGGTTGCCTGGCTCTCGGCGATATCGCCCCGCTCGGTGGCGGTGCCGTGGGCACTGATGTAGCCAATTTGCTCCGGACGCAACCCGGCCTGATCCAGCGCCATCTGCATGCAGAGCTGCATGGTCTGGCTCTGGGGTTGGGTAACGTGGGCCGCATCGCAGTTGGTGGCAAAGCCGACCAGCTCGGCGATGATGGGCGCACCGCGGGCGAGGGCATGTTCCAGCTCTTCGAGCACCAGAGTGCCAGCTCCTTCGCCGATCACCAGTCCGTCGCGATCCCGGTCAAACGGGCGCGGGGTGAGCTCGGGGGTATCGTTGAGCTGACTGGTGGCAAACAGGGTATCGAACACCACAGCTTCGGAGGGGCAGAGCTCCTCCGCGCCACCCGCCACCATCACGGTCTGGTAGCCGTGGCGGATCGCCTCGTAGGCGTAACCGATCCCCTGGCTGCCGGAGGTACAGGCGCTGGATGTCGGGATGACCCGGCCACGCAGGCCAAAGAAGAGGCCGGTGTTGACCGCCGTTGTGTGCGGCATCATCTGCACATAGGTGGTGGCGGTGATGTTGGCGGTGGTCTTGTCGTTGAGCATGGCGCCAAAGGCGCTGATGGGCGCCGTGCTGCCGGTGGAGGAGCCATAGGCGATACCGGTGCGGCCATCGCTCAGCACCGGTTCGTTCAGCAACTTCGCCTGCTCCAGCGCCAGCTCGGAGGCCACGGTCGACATCTCGGAGACTCGCCCCATGGCGCGGATCTTCTTGCGCGGATAGTGGGCCGGCAGGGCAAAGTCGCTGATCGGTGCGGCTAGCCGGGTGTTGAGCCCGTCATAGACGCCCCACTCGTGCATGGTGACCACGGCGTTGCGCCCTGCCTGCAGGCGCGGTTTGACGCTGGCCCAGTCGTTGCCAAAGGCGGTCACACCGGCCATGCCGGTGACTACGACCCGTCGATTCATATCAGGCCTCCGTTGATGGAAATTACTTGCCGGGTGACATAGCCGGCGATGTCGGACATCAGGTAGGAGACCAGACCGGCCACCTCCTCAGCCTGCCCCATGCGTTTGAGGGGGATCATCTTGAGCGCTTCACCCTCAACTTCCGGGCTGACCATGCCGGTATCGATCAGCCCTGGCGCCACGCAGTTGACCGTGATCCGCCGTTTGGCGAGCTCTAGTGCCAGCGCCTTGGTCGCGCCGATAAGGCCGGCCTTGGAGGCGCTGTAGTTGACCTGACCGCGGTTGCCCATGATGCCGGAGACCGAGGAGAGGGTGACGATGCGCCCGCCGCGGCGCAGCCCGATCATCGGCATGATGCAGGGCTTGAGCAGGTTGTAGAAACCGTCGAGGTTGGTGTGAATGACATCATCCCATTCGTCATCGGTGAGCGCCGGGAAGGCGCCGTCACGCACGATACCGGCATTGCAGACCACGCCGTAGTAGGCACCGTGCTGCTCGATGTCGGCTTCAAGGCGTTCGCGGCACAGCTCGCGATCGCCGATATCGAACTGGATCAATCGCCCGGCCCCGCCGTGCGTGGTGATCTCGTCGAGGGTCGCTTGCGCCCCCTGCTGGTCGCTGTGGTAGTGGACGACCACGGTGAAACCGTCGGCCGCCAGCTTGAGGGCGATGGCGCGGCCAATGCCCTTGCTGGCGCCGCTTACCAATACGGTCGAGTTCATTGTTTCTGCTCCAGTAAATCTGTCAGTTGCGCCTCGGTGGGCTGATAGGTGCTCAGGCGGGCTCTGGCACACTCGCGATCCCCAATCCAGATGCTGCATTCAAAGCTGGCCATTCCGGCATCCTGCAGCAGGCAGTGCGCCTCGATGCGCAGCAGGCTACCGGCGCCAAACACGGGCAGCTGGCTCTGGTATTTGCGGGTTCCGAGCAGCATGCCGATCCGCACCGGCTCATGGTGCTGGTGCGCCTGCATACCGGCCCAGGCAGCGATGGTTTGCGCCATCAGTTCGATACCGCACCAGCCGGGCAGATCGCCATTGTCATCGAGCAGCAGCGCCTGCCTTGCTCCCACCACCGTTTCGCAGCAGACACTCTGCTCGTCGTGCGCCGTGACGCGCTCGAGCAGCAGCATGGGCGCGCGATGGGGAAGCAGTTGTTCTATGGGAGGAAAAGTCATGATGCCTCTTTGCCAAAAATCAGGCTGACGTTGTTGCCACCAAAGGCAAACGAGTTGGACATGATGATATCGACCGGCCCCTGATCCTGAACAAGGGCGATGGGGCCCAGCGCCGGATCGGCGGTTTCACTCTGTGGCGGTAGCGGCAGGGCGCGCTCGATCAGCAGGCAGCAGAGCGCTGCTTCGGTCGCGCCGGCGGCCCCGAGGGTGTGGCCGGTCAGCACCTTGGTCGAGCTGACCGGCACCTTGTTCGGGAAGAGGCGCGCCAGCGCGCGGCTCTCCATCTCGTCGTTGAGGCGGGTGGCGGTGCCGTGGGCGTTGACGTAGCCGATCCGCTTAGCCTCAAGGCCGGCGCGGGTCAGCGCCATCTGCATTGCCCGCTCGGCCCCTTCCCCTTGCGGGTGCGGCGCCGAGATATGCCAGGCATCCGATGACTCCCCATCCCCCAGCAGGGCAAGCGGAGCGGGCTCTGGGCTCACCAGAAACAGGGCTGCCCCTTCACCGATATTGATGCCGTCGCGCCCGGCAGCAAACGGCTGGCAGCGCTGTTCACTCAGGGACTCGAGACTGTCAAAGCCGTTGAGGGTGAGGCCGCACAGGGAGTCGGCACCACCGACCAGCGCCACATCGGCCTGACCGCTGGCCAGCAGGCGGCGGGCGGTGATGAAGGCGCGGGCGCTCGACGAACAGGCGGTCGAGATGGTCATCGCCGGCCCCTCAAGGCCAAGGTGAGCAGCGAGAAACAGCGAGGGTGAGCCGAGCTCCTGCTGCACGTAGTCAAACTGCGGTGGCAGCGCCTCGCCACGCTCGCTCGCCGCAACGGCGGCCTCGGCCTCGCCGATGCCGGAGGTGCTGGTGCCGAGCACCAGCGCTATCCGCTGCGGGCCGACGCGGGCGATAGCGGCGTTCACTTCGTCTTCGATATCGGCCAGCGCCGCGAGCAGCAGCCGGTTATTGCGCGAGTCGTAGGGGGGCCGTGTCACCGCTGGCAGCGGATGGCACACCCGGCCAACCGGCGAGGTGCGGCCATCGACCAGCGTCCAGCGCTCGCCATCAAGCGGGCTGGCGCCACGGGTGCGCCACGCCTCGAGGGCGGCACTCACCTCATCCTTGCCACGGCCGAGGGCGTTGATGAGGCTGTAGGCGTGAATGTAGAGGGTCATTGCGCCAGATTCTCCAGTTGCAGGCGGTAGCCAAAGCGGTGCTGAGTCAGGCTGACCGGCTCGCGCTGGCCTTGCCAGCTCTGATAGCGGATCTCGGTGACCAGCACGCCAGCAGGGTCGGTGAGGCGGCGAAATTCCCCTTCATCGACCAGCTGCCAGCCCGCTGGCAGATGGGATTGCCACTCGGCCAGCGGCCAGTAGCAGAACATCACGTCAGCCAGCACCTGAGCCGGTGGGGGCAGGGCATTGCCGGGCAGTGGGATCAGCCGCTCGCTGTGAATGCCGCTTTGGTCGTATTGCACCTTGAAAAGGCGCGCCCCGGTCGGCATCAGCCCGACCAGGGTGATGCCCTGATGGCCGGCTTCCAGCGCGGTGAGCAGCTGATACTGCTTGTCCTCGACGCTGGCGATCAGCAACTGCTGGCGGTTTAGCGGTTCGGCGCGCTGGGGCGCCGGCAGTGAGAGGGGGACGCCCGGGGCGATAAACGCCTCAATTCCTTGCTGGCTGCTGCACCCGGTCAGCAGTACCAGCAGCAAGTACCAGTATCTCATCATGACTCCGCTGCTGGCCGCGGGGCCAGCACCATGGGCGATAACAGAAACGCGGTGAAGATCCCGCCGCTCAGCACTATCCCGAAACCGGCGATGGCCGGGGTGTTGCTGAGCGCCAGCAGGCCGAAGGCCAGCAGGGTGGTGAGGTGCGCCAGCAGGATGGCGAGCAGGGTCGATTGCTGGCGGGCAGGCTCGCTGCCGCAGTGGGCGAAGAAGAGCCCGTAATCGATGCCGATGCCGAAGATCAGGCTCAGCGCCAGCACGCCAAAGAGGGTGAGCGGCTGGGCACTGAAGCCGAGTAGCGCCAGCCCCATGGCGATAGCCAGCCCGTTGACCAGCAGGATGCGCAGGGTCAGGCGCCAGCCGATGCGATGCCAGAGCAGCCCCATCACCAGCACCACCGCGACCAGCAGCAGCTCGGCGAGCTTGAGGCGGTAATCGGCAAAGAGCTGGCTCCACTGGCTGCGCTGATCCTGCCAGATAATCCCGTCATGCTCGTCGGCCAGACGGGCCAGCGCGGCGGCATCGTGAATGCCGGCCAGCGGCACCCAGATCCCGACCCGGCCATCGGGCAGGGCGTACCAGAGCAGGCGGCTCCCTTCGCTGACCGGGCTGGTTAGCCACGCCTCGGGGGTCAGCAGATCCAGGGGGCGAGCGCTGGCCTCCACCGGTACACCGGCAGCCTTGAGGGCGGTAATGACGCCCGGTTGCAGCGCCATGATGGCCTGATGATCTGCCTGCTGGCGTGCCTTGGAAGGGATCCACTGGCTGATGGCTACAAACTGGTCGAGCACCTTGTGCTGGCGGGCCAGCTCAAGCTGATCCGCCAGTGTTTCGAGCCGGGTGAGGGCCTGCTCGCCATCGCTGCCCACCACCAGATAGCCGGTCATGCCGCCCTGCTGGCCGGTCAGTTGCTGGATCTGGCGCTCCTGCGCCTGCAGCTCGTGGGGCAGGGGTTGCAGCTTCTGGATATCGTCATCCACTACGAGGCGGCTGATGCCGATGGCGCTGATCACCAGCACCAGTAGCGGCAGCCAGCGGCGCAGGCCGCCCGGTCGCTGCCAGGCCTCAATCCAGCGCACCTGCCAGTGGCGGATGGGCAAAGCCCCCTGCGGCAGGTCGCCCAGCCAGTAGGGGAAGAGCAGCAGCACGGTCAGGAAGGCGGCCAGCAAGCCTGCCAACGCGCAGATGGCGAGCTGCTGCAGCCCCGGGAAGGGGGCGAGCCAGAGCAGGGCATAGCCGATCAGGGTAGTGAGCAGCGCCAGACTCAGCCCCGGCAGCAGGTGGGCGCGAGTCTGCGCCGGTGTCTCGTGGCCATGCAGGCGCCGCTCGCTCAGGAAGTGGATGGCGTAGTCGATGGAGATGCCGATGAGGCTTGAGCTGATCACCAGGGTGAAGACGTGGATCTCGCCAAATACCAGCAGTACGGCGCCGAGCCCCCACAGCATCCCCATCGTCAGCGGCAGTAGGGAGAGCAGCAGGGCGCGCACTGAGCGAAACGCCAGCCAGATCAGCACAATGACCCCGACAAGGGAGCCCAGCCCGATGGTCGAGATATCCTGCTCGGCGAGCGTGCTGGCGTGCTGGCTGTAGAAGAGGGTGCCGCGGCGCAGCAGTTCGACGCCCGGATAGTGCTGGCGCAACTGCTGCTCGGCGGTTGCCAGCTCAGTGAGCAGCTGGCGGTTACGCGCCATGTCGAAAGCGGAGAGGTTGAGCTCGGCCCGCACCATATACCAGCGGCGGCCATCCGGCCCGGTGCTGCTGAGCCAGCCCTTTTCGTCCAGCTGCATCGGACTCTTCTGCTCAAGCACTGCGGCGCGGGTCAGCAGCAGGGGATCGGCCTGCCACTCGGCGCGCGAGACACCGCCAAAGGGGGAGTAGATCTGCCCCAGCACCCACTGACTCCACCCCTCCGGGCCACTGGCCAGCCGTGCCCGTGCGCTCGGCGTGAGGTGTTGCCACGCCATCTGCCGCATGTAGCTCTGCCAGGCGCCGGCGAGGGTCGGCTGGGCCGCCTTCAGATGTTCCAGTGAGTTGATGCCGGCCAGCTGCTTGCTCCACGCGGTCGCGGCGGCTTCACCATTTTCGCCGGCGGGCAGGCTCACCAGCCACACCAGCTGCCGGTCGAGGTTGCCGAGCAGTCCGGCCCGGATTTCCGGATGCCACTGCTGGTGCTCCTCCTTGGGCAGCAGATCCATCACGCTGGTATTGAAGCGGGCGCGGGGCAGGGCCAGCGTCAAGGCAAGGCAGACCGCTACGCAGAGCAGTAGCCACAGTCGCCCCAGCAGGCGCCACTGTTTCTCAGTGAGCATCAAAACGGGATCGCTCCTCGGCATTCAGGGGCAGGGTTTTAAGCTGCCAGTCAACAAAGCGGATCAGGGTGACATCGCCCTGTTTGTCATGGATGGCGAGCGATGCGAGCTCGTGACGCCCCTTGAGCACCAGACTGGCGAAGACCTTGTCGAGAGGTGAGCGGATGGGCTCGAGGGTCAGGGTCCACTCCTCCCCCTCGCTGGAGAGGGTGTGGCGAAAGTAGCTATCCAGCGCCGCTTCGCTCGGGTCGAACAGGGCCAGCATCAGGTTGCTGAACTCCAGCAGTTGCGGGCTGTCGAGGGTCTGGGCCGGTTGACCGGGAAGCTGCTGCACCATGCGCGTCGGCGTGAGGGTCAGGGTCAGGGGAAAGGGCTTTTGCTGCTGCCACCAGAGCCCTTGGCCCTTTACCAGCAGCAGCTCGCCGCTGGAGCGTAGCGCCTGAGTGAGGCCGCTAATCTGGCGCTCCTGCTCGAAGCGGGCGCTGCGGGCATCCGCCGCCGTGAGCTGTTGCTGCACATCGGCCAGGGTGATTGCCAGCGTTGGCCAGGAGAGCAGAGCCAGCAGCAGAAGGGTGAGGCGGGCCATCATTCGCTCACCCCCAGCTTGTCGAGCAGCACCTGTGGCGAAGCGAAGCACATCTCGCCGCTCTGCTTGCTGACCGCCACCTGCACCGTGTAACCCTTGCTGGTGCGCTTGCCGCTCTGCGGGTCATAGAGGAGGTAATCGATCTTGAGGCGGTGCTGGTACTCGACCAGGGTGGCGCGCACCCGCACCGTCTGGCCAAAGCGCAGCGGGGCTATGTACTTCATCCGCACGTCGATGACCGGCCACAGATAACCAGAAGCCTCCATCTGCGGGTAGTTGTAGTCGATGCGATCGAGCAGGGCACAGCGGGCCAGCTCGATGTAGCGCAGGTAGTGGCCGTGCCAGGCGACGGCCATCATGTCCACGTCGTGGAAGGGGACGGTGACATCGACCTCGGCACTCAGTTGCCAGGGCTCAGACATGGGATACCTCGTCATAAATCGGGTAGTGACGGGCCTGCAGGCGGGCCATCATGGCGCGCAGCTCGGCCTCCAGCGGCCGGTCTTCACAGAGGAAGGGGTGATCGCGGCGTACCGACTCGACAGTGGCTGCGAGCGCCGGACTGAGGGTGGTCAGGTCATTGCCCTGCAGGGCGAGGCGCAGCTCGACCCCCTGCACCGCCGCCAGCAGACTGGCGCTGGCCACCTGTTCGGTCAGGGTCAGCACCCGCAGTGCATCGCGGGCGGCGATGGTGCCCATGCTCACCTTGTCCTGATTGTGGCACTCGGTCGAGCGCGAGAAGACGCTGGCGGGCATGGTGTGCTTGAGGGCTTCCGCAGTCCAGGCCGAGGCGCCAATCTGCACCGCCTTGAAGCCGTGGTTGATAAAGCGGCGCTCGTCGCTTGCGCCGGAGAGGTTGCTCGGCAGCCCCTGATTGAACTTGCTATCGACCAGTTGGGCCAGCTGACGGTCGAGCAGATCGGCCAGATTGGCCACCGCCACCTTCATGCTGTCCATCGCCATGGCGATATGGCCGCCGTAGAAGTGGCCGCCGTGCATCACATGCTCCCCGTCACCGTCGATGAGGGGGTTGTCGTTGGCGCTGTTGAGCTCGTTTTCGATAAGCGTGCGCCACCAGGGCAGGCTGTCGGCCACCACGCCGATGACGTGGGGGGCGCAGCGCAGGGAGTAGCGATCCTGCAGCCGGTTGCTGTGGTGCGGCAGCTCGCCGCTCTGCAGATCGGCGCGTAGCCAGGCGGCGATCTGCTGCTGGCCAGGGTGGGGTTTGGAGGCAAACAGGCGCTCGTCAAAGTGGAAGGCGTTGCCCTCCATCGCCACGCTCACCAGCGCGGTGATGCGGGTGCAGAGCCGCATCAGGTAGTCGCAGCGGGAGTAGGCGAGGCAGGCGAGCGCCGTCATCACCGAGGTGCCGTTCATCAGTGCCAGCCCCTCTTTCGGGCGCAGCTGGAGCGGTGTGATGCCAAGCTCGCGATAGAGGTCGGCCGCGCTGGTCAGCTCCCCGTTGCGGTAGAGTTCTCGCTCGCCGATCAGCGCCGCCGCCACGTAGGAGAGCGGAGTGAGATCGCCGCTGGCACCGACCGAACCCTCTTCGGGAATGCGCGGCAACAGGTCTTGCTCCAGCAGCCAGGTGAGCCGCTCAAGCAGGGACAGACTGACGCCGGAAACTCCCTGTGCCAGCGAGTTGAGTCGGGTTGCCAGCACGGCACGGGTGGCGGCCAGACTCAGGTTCTCGCCCATGCCACAGCCGTGAAAGCGGGTCAGGTGCAGGGGCAGGGTATCGACCAGATCGAGCGGCACTGCGCGGGTGACCGAGTCGCCATAGCCCGTGGTGACCCCGTAGATCACCCCTTCCTCGGCGAGCAGCCGGTCCAGATAGTCGGCACCGCGCTGGATGCGGGCCCGGAACTCGGGGGCCGGGTTGAGGCGTGGCGTGGCGCGCCGTTTGGCCAGCGCGACGACGTCTTCGATGGTGAGGGGTCGGGCCCCGAATTGGATCTCGTGCATGCCTTGATCAGTCCTGCTCATCGGTCAGATGCCAAAAGTCGAAAAAGTTGAACCACTCCAGCGGCGCACGCAGACAGTGGTGTTCCAGCCGGTTGGCATAGTGTTGCACTCGCGCCTCGAGCTGCTGCTGGCGTCCGGCGCGTGGCAGGGGCGAGCCATCGGCGAACGGCTCGAAATGCACCCGAAAGCGCCCCTGCTCCCGCAGCCCGAACATCAGGTAGGTGTGGCAGCCGAGGATGGCCGACAGCGCAAACGGGCCGAGCGGGAAGGGGGCCTTAGCGCCGAGAAAATCGGCCCAGACCACCCGCTTCTCTTTGGTCACCGAAGTGCGATCACCGACGATCACCACCCACTCCCCCGCCTCGATGCGCGATTTGAGCATGATGGCGGTATCGGCCCCCAGCTCCTGCACCTGCACCAGATTGAGGCCGGAGTCGGGGTTCACCTCCTGCAACAGGGCGTTGAAGCGGGCGGCGTGGCGGGTAAAGACCAGCGCCGTGATGCGTACCCCTTGCGCCTTGCTGCCAAGGGCGCGGCACAGCTCCAGATTGCCCAGATGGGAGCCGATGATGAGGGCTCCCTTGCCGCGAGCAGCCTCGTAATGGTGCGGGTTCACCAGCTCGATGTCGTCGAGACCTATATCGCCGCGCCAGGCGGCCAGTTTGTCGAGCGCCGCCTCGCCAAAGCGCAGGAAGTGGCGCAGGCTCCCCACCGGCTCGGGCAGCGGCTGGTTGAGCTCGGCTGCGCGTGCGGTGAGGCGCGCAAGATAGTCGCGGGAAGCCTCGCGCTGGCTGCGCCCGGTCAGCCAGAAGTAGCTGATGACAGGCAGCAGCAGGGCCCTGAAACCCGGGCGGCCGAGCAACCGGTAGCTCCAGAGCATGGTGCGGATGCCGAGCAGGGTGCCGCGCTCCGGGGTGCGCGACCAGTGTTCCCGTCCGCGTGTTAACAGCTGGCCGGGGACGCGCAGCAGGCTGGTTGCTCCGTCACGCAGCAGGGTCAGCACCAGACGGGTGTGCATCCAGGAGATGCGCAGGTTGTCGTGCAGCGGGTTGAAATGGGAGAGGCCGTTCTCGGGGTAGTGCACCTTGACCGGAATAAAGCGCACCGCCACGCCGCGCCAGTGCAGGCGCACCATGATTTCGATGTCGAAATCCATCCGCTCGCCGAGGGGGCACTGCTCAAGCAGTTCGCAGCTCGCCTCGACCGGGTAGACGCGAAGGCCGCACATGCTGTCTTTGATTTCGAAGGAGAGCGTCTCGATCCAGACCCAGACGTGAGTCAGGTAGCGGCCGTAGAGGCGACCCTTGGGCACCGTCTCGTCATATTCGGGGGCGCCGGAGATCAGCGCTTGCGGGAAGCGCTCCGATTCGGCCAGCAGATCCGGCAGGCGGGAGAGATCGTGCTGGCCATCTGCATCGACCTGCAGGGCGTGGCTGAAGCCGCGCGCTCTGGCAGCCAGCAGCGCCGTCTTGACGGCCCCCCCCTTGCCACGGTTGTGCGGATGGCGAAGTAACGTGACCCAGCCTGCATGTTCGGCTGCCAGCTGATCGAGCAGGGCGGCGGCGGCCGGCTCGCTGCCATCATCGACCAGCAGGCAGGGAAGTTCGAGCGGCGCGAGTTCACGTAGCACAGCCGCGAGAGGGGCTGCGTGGTTGTAGCAGGGGATGATGATGCAGGGCGTCACGATAGCTTGACCCGTCCGCAGCTGGCGAGCGGCAGTGTATCGACATCCTCTGCGCTGCCGAGACGATATTCAAAGCGCAGCTGGCCGTCGCCATGAGCGCGCAAGATCAGCCAGCAGCGATCGTCAGGGCGCAATGGGCGTTGGAACTTGAGTTGATCCATTCCCTGAAACTCGCCGGTGAGCAGGTTCTCTGCGCGGGCGAAGTGAATGGCCAGTTGCAGCTGGGTGACCCCGGGCAGCAGGGGCGCACCGGGAAAATGGCCCGCAAACCAGGGCAGATCGGCACTCAGGTGCAGCAGTAGCTGCACGCTATCGGAGGTGGCCTGACGTGCCTGCAGGGCGGGCAGCAGTGAACTATTCATCAGGTGGGTACTCCGGGTTGTTGCAGTGGCGTCTGGTCAAATGCCTGACGCAGCGCCACACCGTCGCGTTTACCCGCACCGGTCAGGGGCAACGTCTGAAAAAGTCTGATGCTGCGCGGCAGCGCCACCGGCTCGAGCCACGGACGAAGCTGCCGACGCAGCTGTTGCAAGAAGGCGCCGTGGCCAAGGCGGGTGAAGCTCTGCATTCCCTCTTGGCTGAGCACCAGTGCGGCGCCAAGTACCTGACGTCCGCCCTGCTCAAGGGGCAAGACGGCGGCATCGAGTACCCCCTCCAGCGCCTTGATGCGCAGCTCGACATCGTCGAGCGAGATTCGTTTCTCCTCGAGCTTGACGATGCGATCGCGTCGGCCAAGCAGGTGAAAACGGCCTGCCGTGCCTTTGTCGCCATCATCACACAGGGCGATGCGATCGCTGCCGACCCAAGGCTCGGCTTCATCCATAAAGGGTGAGCGCAGCAGCAGGGTCTGCTCTTCGTCACAGCTTACAGTGACACCGGCAAAAGGGGTCCAGGGGATATCGGGCGCAGAGCTCTGGCGCCAGCCGATGCCGCCGGTCTCGCTGCTACCGTATATCTCCACCGGCAAGGAGCCGAGCAGCGCAGCGCACTGGCGTGCATCTTCATAGGCGAGCGGGCCGCCGGAGGAGAAGATCAGCCGGCTGCTGCTGCCCGCAAGGGCTGGATCGAGCCGTGACAGGAAGGCGGGCGAGCTGACCAGTGCCCATGGCTCCTTTTGGCCGCTCAGTTGCTCCGGGTAGTCGGTCTGGCTGCGGGCAAACGGAATGCCGAGCGCCAGTGGCAGCAGGATGCGAAAGAGCAGGCCGTAGATGTGCTGATGGCTGACGCTGGAGAAGAGTCGCGCTCCTTCAAGGTGCTGATGCCACAGGGCGATCTGGGTTCGGACCTCGACCTCAAGCAGCGGCCAGGGTTTGGTGATCCCCTTGGGCTGGCCGGTAGAACCCGAGGTGTAGAGGGTGATCTCGGGGGCCAGCGTCGCTATCGCTTCCGTGGCTGGCAATGGCTCGCCGGCTGTAACGGCCTCGATGCGCAGCACGGTGCATGAGAGCGGCAGCGGTTCATCGCAAAGCAGCCCATCGAAGGCATCTTGATCCAGCAGCTCCTGCAAGCCAGCGAGGCGCTGGTGGCCGGGCAGCACTACGGCTTGCCCAGCCATGGCGCAGGCGAGCAGCGCCTGACAAAAGTGGTAGCTGTCGCCGGTGCAAATAGCCCAGCGCTGCGCCGGCATTACGGCGAGCTGGCGGGCGAGCAGCAAGGCGCGCTGGCGCAGCTGTGCCAGCGTCCACGCTCGTTGGCCATCGAAGGTGACGACACGGTTGCCATCTGCCTGCAGCAGTTCATCGAGCAGGGTCATGCGCTATCCCGTTTCATGACGCGCTGGCGAACCAGCCATTCACCGCCCATTAGAGCGCCCATCAGCAGATAGCTGACAAGGCCGTTGTAGAGGCTCCAGAGCGCCAGATCGCCGTGCCAGACTGTCCAGCCAGAAAAGAGGCCGTTGCCGATAAAAAAGAGGCACCAGACCCGGGTCACCTTGCGGGTGTAGCGAACTCCCCGCTCCGGCAGATCCGGCGTGGTGAGGCGGGCCAGCCGCTCAACCAGGGTCATAGGTTGACCGAGGCTCCAGCCAAACACTCCCAGCAGGGTCGCGTTGACGGCAATCGGGTAGTACAGCAGCCAGTCGTGCTCGCGAAACCAGAGGTTGAGGCCGATCAGCAAGAGGCCAATGGCCCCGAGCCAGCGGGTCGCCCAGCGCCACGCGCCCGGCAGGGCTGTGCCGGCAAACAGGCGAATGGCAAACAGAGGCAACAGCAGCAGAGCCAGCAGGCCTCTCTCCCCGTGCGACAGGCCAAGATAGACCAGCAGGGGATAGAGCAGCAGCAGGGCTCCCGCCAGCAGGTTGATGCGACGCATTACTCGGCGAGCAGGCGTTCGACGGCGTCAACCACGTCGGCGACGGTGCGCACTGACTTGAACTCTTCCGGCTTGATCTTCTTGCCGGTCAGTTTTTGCAGGTGCACCACCAGATCGATGGCGTCGATGCTGTCGAGCTCGAGCTGCTGGTAGAGTTTGGCATCCATGGTGACGTCTTCGGGGTCGATTTCGAACAGCTCAACCAGGGCGCGGCGAATTTCGTTGAAGATCTCATCTCTGGTCATGGCGATTATCCCCGCTGCTGGTTGACGAGGGCAGCCAGGGCTGCAACAGAGGCAAAGTGACGACGGGTATTCTCGTCATCAGCCGAGAGCACGATGCCGTAGCGTCCCTTGATCGCCAGTCCCAGCTCCAGTGCATCGATGGAGTCGAGCCCGAGACCGTCATTGAAGAGCGGGGCGTCGGTGTCGATATCGGCAGTCGTCATGCCTTCGAGGTTGAGGCTGTCGATGATCAGTTGTTTGATTTCTTCAGTTAATGTTTGTTGCATCTTGAGTCCATACAGAGGCGGATTGGGCCGGGCTCAATACCCGTTTGAAATAGTGAGTGAGATGCCGCGCGGCCAGCGAAGGGGCCTCTTCGTGCGGCATCAGATCCCGAGCCTGACACTGGGGCAGAAACTCTACCGTAAAGAGTGGCTTGTGCGCGGGAACATGGAACCATTTGTGCTGTTTGGTCAGAAACGGGGCCGAGCAGTGAATGCGAACCGGTTGCAGCCTGGCCTGACAACGGACGGCCAGATGGGCTGCGCCGCGCTGCAGTTGCAGCGGCTCGCCGGGGGTTGTGCGGGTGCCTTCCGGAAAAACCAGCAGTACTGCACCTTGTTGCAGGCGTTCACAACATACCGGTAATAATGTTTCGGCCGCGGCATTGGGAATATAACCGGCTGCCCGCACGATGCCGGCGACAAACGGATTATGCCAGAGCGCCTCTTTGACAATACAGTCACACTCCGGCATGTAAGCAGCCAGCAATACATAATCGAGCAGGCTGGGATGGTTGGCCAATACCAATACGCCGCTCAATTGCTGGGGCATATTGTTAAAGCGATAATCCAGCACCCTTAATTGCCTGAGCACATTGAGGAAAAAACGAAAACTTATTCTGATGGTGCTTTGGGCAAGGTGGCGACGCGTTTCCCCGCGCACCAATAACCAGAGCAGTGGAAACCAGACCAGCGTCAGCAGCAGGCAGCCAATTCCGAACAGGGTAAATCCCAGCATGGTACCAATCAGGCGCCAGAGCCGGTTCAATTGCGCTGCCATAGCCACCCCCTGCGACCGTCGGTGATCCGAAATTCTGGCATGTCATCCAGCAAGGCGCGCCAGCACGCGAGTGCATCGCTCTTGCCGGTTGCGCCAGTGTCCGTCGCCAGCGCATTCCCCTGCCACTCATCGCCCCGGCTCAGCAACAGCGCCACCGCATGGGGCGGCGGTTCATCGCCGAGCCAGGGTTGGCTAAATGCCGGCAGCACCCCCTCAAAGGCCACTACCAGTACCCGCTCCATACCGTCGGCGAGCATGCCGATGGCCTCCTGCAGGGCGGCGGCAAACGTGCCGCTACCTGCCGCCAGCGAACTCATGGGGATGGGCTGCTTGCCCTGAATGGAGGTGAGCCCGGCAGCAGTGTTGTGTACTGACTGGGAGAAATCAGTGGGGGAGAGGCTGCGCGCCTGTGCCAGTGCTGTCAGCAAGCCAATGGAGCGATCCAGCTCTCCGTGGCGGCTGGCAAACACGGCACCCTCTACCGTATGGCGCGACATCATATCGAGTGCCACTTCTACCGCAAGGCGGCTACCCAGGCTCATGCGGCGCGCCACCATCATGGGGATATGGGGCGTTGCCAGAGGCGATTGCGTTTGCCAGATACCCTCTTTCGCCCACTCTTGCCACTGCTCCCGGGTGGTGAGACCCGGCGCCAGCGCGCAGCTTTCAACGATGGAAAAAGAGGACTTCTTGTACACGAAACAACCTTGACCGGGTGATGCTAACAGGGAGACTCGACCACGGGCTCCACCAGTGGTTCAGCTCCAGTTAAGGATTTGAATAGGACGTGCATATTACCACCATTTCAAATCAAGAACAGGGGCAAGCAGTGACGCAAGTTACAAGTATGAAGAAAGTATTCCCCCTCACCTTTATTTATTGAAAGGACACACATTTTATTGTCTCATTGGGTCGGCTTTGACAGGTTCCAATTACAAAGGGTTACAAAAATGAAAATGCTCAAAATTATTATCAGCGCATTAACACTGCTGTTGGTTACCGGTTGTTCAACTTCCCAGCCGGTCATGAATATGACCAATAGTCTGGTTCCGTCCAACCTCAGCGAACAGGATGTTTCTCGCGCCATTATTAATGCCGGTGTTAGCAAGACTTGGGTAATGCGTGAAGAGCGTCCAGGGTTAATTACGGGGCATATTCAGGTTCGTCAACATCAGGCCAATATCAGCATTCCCTATAACACAACTAACTATTCCATTAATTATGTGAGTAGTGTCAATTTAAATGATAAGGGTAAAGGAAAAATTCACCGTACTTATAACCGCTGGATTAACGGTCTGAACCAGGCCATTCAACTCGAATTGAATCGCGCCAGCAGCAACAAGTAAGGTCGGTGTCTCTTGAATCATTATCAGTCGGATCGTCATAACGCTCTGGATGCCATCAGCCAGGCCCAGCGGATCGCTTTTGCTCCCATGCTGTTTCAGGCTGCCTGGAGCTTGCGCGAGTTCGGCATTCTGGCGTTTCTAGCCAAAGAGCGGCAAGGGGCGACCGCTGCACAGATCGCTGAGGCGACCGGCTTGACCGAGTATGCGGTCAGTGTACTGCTCGACATGGGGCTGGGGGGCGGCATCTGCCACCTCAACGGGGAGTGCTACCTGCTGGACAAGGTGGGTCACTATCTGCTGAGCGACCCCATGACCCGGGTCAACATGGATTTTGTCCAGCACGTTTGTTACAAGCCCCTTGCCCACCTGCAGCAGGCCATCGAAAGTGGCACGCCTGCCGGGCTCAAGGAGTTTGGCGACTGGTCAAATCTCTATGCCCATCTGAAGGATCTGCCGGAGCCTGCGCGAAGCAGCTGGTTTCGTTTCGATCACTTCTATTCGGACTGGGCGTTCAAGCAGGCGCAGGATCTGGTGTTTGGATACGAGCCGCGTCACCTCTACGATCTGGGGGGCAATACCGGCAAGTGGGCCATCTCGTGTGCCCGGCGCAGCCCCGAATTGCAGGTGACCATTCTCGATCTGCCCGAGCAGATTGCCATGGCCAGCGAGCAGATCCGGGCCGCGGGGCTTGCCGAGCGGGTTCAGGGTTATCCTGTCAACTTGCTGTCGGAGCAAGCGTTGCCCGCTGAGGCGGACATCTGGTGGATGAGCCAGTTTCTCGACTGCTTCAGCCATGACGAGATTGTGGCCATGCTGCGGCGGATCAGAAGTAGCATGAAGGAGGGGGCCAGGTTGTGCATTCTGGAGCTGTTCTGGGATCGGCAGCCGTTCGAGGCAGCGAGTTTCAGCCTCAATGCCACCTCTCTCTACTTTACCTGTCTGGCCAATGGCAATAGCCGCTTCTACCACTCCAAGGAGTTGTACCAGTGTCTGCGCGAGGCCGAGTTCCATGTCGAAGAGGATCACGACATTCCGGGGCCGGGCCATACCCTGCTGGTTGCCAAGCCATTGTGATAACGCCGGGAGAAGTGACATGAGCACAGTACAGATGAAATGCGTTCTGCTGATTGCGGGCGTGCTGCTGACGGGGTGTGCCGAGATGAAGGGGGTTGGTCGAACGATTGGCCATACCTCTCGCGACGTCACCCGGGAGATCGGTCATACGACCCGTGATGTGACCAAGGAGATAGGTCACGGTACGCGCGATACCGTCAAGGGCATCGGCAACGAGATTAAAAACATGTGATAGCAGGAGGGCCAACAGGCCCTCCTTTCATTTGCGCTTGATTACAGCGCGGCGGCGATGCGGGCACCGAGCGCCGCGTTGTTCAGTACCAGCTGGATGTTGGCCGCTAGCGAGTTGCCGCCAGTCAGCTCGCAGACGCGTGCCAGCAGGAAGGGGGTCGACGCCTTGCCCTTGATCTCCTGCTCGTCCGCTTCATGGAGCGCCCTGGCAATGGCTGCGTCGATATCGGCTTTAGGCATGGCGTGTGCGGTCGGGATGGGATTGGCCACCACGGCGCCGCCCGCTAGTCCAAGCTCCCACTTGAGGCGCAGCGCCTCGGCGATGGCTGCCGGGGTATCGAGGCGATAATCGACCTTGAAGCCGCTCTCGCGGGTGTAGAAGGCGGGCAACTCTTCGGTTTGATAGCCGATCACCGGCACCCCTTGCGTCTCCAGATACTCCAGGGTCAGCCCGATATCGAGGATCGATTTGGCCCCCGCACAGACCACTGCTACTGGCGTTTGTGCCAGCTCCTGCAGATCGGCCGAGATATCGAAGGTCTCCTGCGCGCCGCGATGTACCCCGCCGATACCGCCGGTGGCAAATACCCGGATCCCCGCCATGGCAGCGATGATCATGGTGGAGGCGACCGTGGTGGCCCCCATCCCCTTGCGCGCCAGTACGAACGGAATGTCGCGGCGGCTGCACTTGGTCACGCTGTGGCCTGCCTGGCCCAGCGCTTCCAGCGCACCCGCATCGAGACCCACCTTGAGACGGCCGTCGAGGATGGCGATGGTCGCTGGAATGGCGCCGTTATCGCGCACCACCTGCTCCACCTGACGGGCCGTCTCCACGTTCTGCGGATAGGGCATGCCGTGGGAGATGATGGTGGATTCGAGGGCGACGACCGGTTTGCCCGCGGCCAGCGCGGCGGCAACTTCCGGTTGGATATCGAGGTAAGCGTTCAGCATGAGTACTCCTCCAGTATGCGGTCAACGGCGGCCTTGCAGAGACCGGAAAAAACGGTATCGGAACAATTGACGGTGAGGGCGGCGCAGCCCAGGGCAAAGCGGGTGGTCTGGGCAATGTCGAGCTCTTGCAGCCAGGCGTGTGCGAGACCAGCCATAAAGGCATCCCCGCCGCCGGTCACGTTGAGCACCGGACTGCCCAGCACCGGCAGGTGGCCCTGCTGCTCGCCATCGCTGTAGAAGATCCCCTGTTCACCCAGACTGAGGAACAGTCGCTTGACCCCGGCGCGGTGGAACCAGGCGGCCACCATGGGCCAGGTTTCGGGCCCGGCGATGGTCATGCCACACAGTTGTTCTGCCTCGCTGCGATTGGGCTTGAGGGTGTGGATCTTGCCGAGCCAGGGGCGGATCTTCTCCACCTTGGCCACCGAAACGGTATCGACAAAGATGGCGTGCTCACCTTGCCGCTCGAACAGCCAGTCGAGGGTATGGATAGCCAGATTGGTATCGAGCACCCAGAGCCGGGCACCGCCGAGAAAGCCACCGAGTGGGGTCAGGCGGGCAGGAGTGAGCTGCTCTATGATGGCCATGTCGTTGATGGCGCAGCTCATTTCGCCGCTGCCATCATGCAGGCTGAGATAACAGGAGGTGGTGTAGCCATCGAGCACCAGAGTCTGGCGCACATCGACGCCGGCCCGCTGGCTTACCTCCAGCAGATGGTGACCATACTGGTCGTTGCCGACTGCAGTCAGCAGTCGGGTATCACTGCCGAGCCGCGCCAGATTCTCGGCGATATTGCGACCAACACCACCCGCCGAGGTGCGCACCTTGCCCGGATTGGAGTCGCCGAGCAGCAGGTTGTCGTGGCTGGTGCCGCAAATATCCATATTGGCACCGCCGATCACCACCACGTAGGGACCCTCTCGCAGTACATAGCCTCTGCCTTGCACATACCCCTGCCGGATCAGGCTTGAGATGTGGCTGGCCAGCGCAGAGCGGCTGATGCCGAGGCGATCGGCCAGCTCCTGCTGGGCAATCATGGGATCCTGACGCAGCAGGGCGAGGATCTCTTGTTCACGCTCAGTCATAGACAAACATCCATTTGCAAACGTTTGTCCATTATTGCTGGGAAACGTTTGCTGGCTATCAACTTGTACAAAATTTGTCGGTTTGCGCACAAAAAATCGGCATCCGTGATGGCGCGACGAGTCGTTGAGCCTGGCGAGGTACTTTTAACGGGTCGGTGACTCCGCTGCGGCTTATAATGGTCGCCGCAAGATGAGGAGAGATGATGGAAAAGAGAGCATTCTGCTGCGTAGGGCTGGTTAATCCCAAATCCCCGGAAAATGTTGGTGCCGTGATGCGTGCTGCGGGTTGCTACGGGGTGGATGAGGTCTACTACACCGGCAACCGCTTCGAGCTGGCGCGCCGCTTTGCCACCGATACCAAGCAGATGGTGGAGAAGATCCCGCTGCTCGGGGTGGATGACCTGATGGCGTTTATCCCGCAGGGATGCGTGCCCGTGGTGGTCGATCTGATCGATGGCGCCACGCCGCTTCCCGACTATGTCCATCCGGAACGCGCTTTTTATATCTTCGGGCCGGAGGATGGCACCCTGGATCCCAAGCTCTATGGAGCGGTGAAAGATGTGGTTTATGTACCGACTCAGGGCTGCATGAATCTGGCTGCATCGGTCAACGTGATCCTCTATGACCGACTGGCCAAGGGGTATTGCCATAACAGCCAGGAAGAGTAGGAAGATTTAACGGATGGGGGCTACTTTTGCCTTCTGCTCCATCTCCTTGATAAAGCCCTGGTAATAGTCGTAGAGCTGATGGCGTCGATAGATATTGGCCAGCTCGCCGCTGCGGATCAGATTGACCATCTCCCTATCCCAAAGTTGCTGCAGGGTTTCCCCTCGCTCGCTGTCGCTAAAAACAGGATAGGTGGGGATCCAGCGCAAAAATATGCGGCTCATGCTGGTGGGGGGCGGATTGGCGACATGCAGCACACCGACGGTCATGTAATAGCGATAACGCTCCTTCTCAAGCAGCTGGATGGCCATCTCGTAGCTGTCCACTTCATGCCAGTTCATGGGTACTGATATGTATTTGTCCAGTGCCCAGCCCCGCTGCCATAACACCTGCTGGCCAGCCAGACTCTGCTCCCCCTGCCATTTCGGTTGCCACTGCTTGAGCATGATGACAGAGAGATCGTCAGCTGAATCTGGGTATTCCGGCATACGCACATCGTCCAGCTCATGTTGATAGACTCCCAGTGCCATGTCCCCCTTGTTACGGGTTACCATGGCGAGGGCCCGCTTGTAGGGAACAATATGGGGGACGATGGTGTAACCATGGGGTTGATAGATGCTATTGACCAAATCAAGGTAGAGCCCTTGTCCATCGGTTTGACAGAAACCGGGCCAGTTGTCGCAATAGACGTGGAGTGATTCTGCGCGGCAGAAGAGAGATGCGCAGAGATAACAGACCAACAGACAACCGATACGCAGTATGGTCACAATCGGCCTCTTGAGGGCAGCTAAAAAGGAGGAGTTGATACTCTATTTTACACCATGCTCTCTCCGGAAGGTGCGGTAACCATCCCTTCGAATGCTCGTTTTGCGACAGGGTCGAGAGTTATTTGCAATCGGGTTGATATGATCTCGTTGAGATTCAATAGCACCCCAATCAGTAGAGGAGACTGCTTATGCCATCGATCAAGACACTGCTTTGTCCCGTCGACTTTTCTCAAATGTCCAAAGCGGTTCTCGACTATGCCGTATTCATGGCGCAAAGCCATGATGCCCGGCTAAAGCTGGTTCACGTCGTCGATCAACTGCATGGTTTTGACAGCTACAAGATCCTGCACATGACTGCTGTCGAGATTACTCACGAGATGGAGCGTCAGGCTAGGACCCAGCTCAAGGAGCTGGTGGCTACCTTGCCGATTCCCGCAACGTTTGACATCCGTTTTGGCCGCGCGGCTGATGAGATCGTCATTCAGGCCAATGATGATGAGGCGGATCTCATCGTGATGGGGAGCCATGGTCGCTCCGGCATCAGCCACCTGCTGGTGGGCAGCGTTGCCGAATCAGTGGTGCGTCATGCCCCCTGCCCGGTGCTGGTCGTTCGTCAATAAAACGAGCTGTACGGTTATTTAAAAACAAGTGCTCAAGAAGAGGGCCAGCGATTGCTGGCCCTCTTCTTTATCCGTGCGCGTAGATCACGCTCCCCCCCTTGATGGTATCTATGATGGCTCTGGCCTGCTCCTGGGGAAGGGCAGGGCAACCCCAGCTTCTGCCCAGCTTGTCATATTTGAGCAGATGGCGCGGGCTGGCATAGTCTGCTCCGTGCACCACGATGGCCCGCTTGCGGGCATTGCTGTTCAAGCCCGGAGTCAGACCATCCAGCCGCAATGAGTAGCCATGCTTGCCAAGATAGGTTTCGGCGGTGCGATAGACACCGAGCGAACTTTTCATCGAGTTGGGCTGGTTGGAGAATTGATGGGCGGCCAGTTCGCCAGAGTTGCGACCGTGGCTGACCCAAGTGTAGTAGAGCAGTTTGTAGCGTTTCATATCGATGACCAGCAGCCGGCGCAGGGTGGATGGTTTGCTGTAATCGATGATGGTCAGAATGGATTTGTTTTTATGGCGCACGCTCTGGTAGCTATTGAGCGCTTTGCGAAAGGTTTGCTGATCGAGTTTGCCGGCGAGGCCGAGCTGACGGTAGAGGCTCTTGTCCCAGCTTGCCTGCGCGGGGGCGGTAAAACCGAGACTTCCCAACAGCAGCGACAGTATCAACCACATCTGCCACCAGATCTTGTTCCAGAACAGTCGTTTCATCCGTGAATGTCCTTCTGTGCACCATTTTTGTATGCAGAGAGCGGCACTTGGCGACTCTCCGCTCGATAGTTATATGCAAGGTGCTGAAAAGGCGCAATAAAAAAACCGGCCGCAAGCGGCCGGAAGAAATTCAAACAGTAGACATTGATTTCACAGGTATAACTGACTTCTAAAAACTTAGAAGTTGTACTGCAGGGCTACAGCAACAACGTCATCGGTGTTCTGACCCAGGGAGTTGATGGACTTGCCATCTACGGAATCCAGCAGGTTCAGTTTGTAGTCGATGTAGGCGTTGAAGTTGTCGGTGAAGTTGTACCAGGCACCGATAGATACGTACTCGGTGTAGGTATCATCGATACCGTGAGCGCCATCTTTCACGTCAGTGCGCAGGTAGGCCAGAGAAGGCTTGAACTTGCCGATGGTGTACTGGGCAACGGCTTCGTAACCATCCATCTTCTCGGCGTAGCCGTTCTTGACGAACAGGTGATCTTCACCGTGGGAGTAGGTAGCGGCCAGGTAGAGGTTATCAGCAGCGTACTTGGCACCAAAACCCATCAGCTTGGCATCTTTCTCGCCACCGAAGGCAGCGTATTTAGCCTGCTCATCAGTCTTGCCTGCCTGGTTGTATACGGCACCCAGGCTCAGACCCATGTTGAAGTCATAGTTGGCGGAGAAGGCAAAACCTTCTTTGGAGCCGGTGCTGTTCCAGGTGGTGCCAGCAACATACGGGTTGTTACCGTTGAAGGATTCGTTGATTTCGCTGCGGCCGGAGTTCTGCGGATCATTGTTACCGGTGAACTGGGCACCCAGGGTCAGACCCTGATAGGTGTAGATGTACTGGGCCAGGCCATTGGTACGGCCGGTACCGAAAACTTCGGTATTTTTACCCAGGCCGTCACCGCCCCACTCGGGCAGTACGTCGGTGTAGTTGTTAACGGCTTTGGTGAACAGGCCATCCTGACGACCGTAGCTGAAGGCACCGAAGCGGTCGTGCTGGATACCGGCGTAGGCATAACGCAGTTCATCGTTGTCAGAACCGGAAGTCGGCAGGTTGTATTCGGCAAAACCGAACGCTTTCATTTCCGGAGCAATTTTGGTTTCGCCCGCAACGTGCAGACGGAAATAGCTCTGGTCACCTTCGGCGCTGTTGTTGTCAGTGCCATAGTAAGCACCTTGAGCGCGGCCGCCGATGTCCAGCTTGGTGTCGTTCTGGTTGTACACAGTAGCAGCATGGGCACCGCTCGCCAGCAGCAGGCTGGAGATGGCCATAGTCAGTGCAGACTTCTTCATATGCTTATTCCTCTGATGTAAACACTTCCGAACCTGTAATCGGTTCTGTTAAATCGGAAATGGTCCGATAGCCACACGGTAGGCGCCCTAACCTTGACTGGCGCTGAATCTATCCGTGTTTAATTGGCGCCATAAGGAGATGAATGTGTTGAGTGTGTCAGGCTTGCACAGTTTAAAAGTCTAGTTAATTCAAATTGTTAGTTTTTTAATCTAACTTTTGCTGGGGGGAGGGCAAAGGGGAGAGCAATGATGGAGCGTGTGAACCAAATCACGTTTTGATGTTCAAAGGGGGTCTGCGAGAGCAGTGGGCCTGCTCTCGCACTGTGATCAGAGCGGTTTTTGCCACAGGGTCAGCAGCAGATCCTGTTCCAGTTCATCGGGTCCCTGATGGGTGAACGCGTGGCGCTGTTCACCAGTGGCCCGCCAGCCGAGGCGGCTGGTCTCCAGAATAAAACTGCGTAGTCCCTGATCGAGAGTCTGGGAGAATTGAGCGCGTTGCTGCGCAATCTTGGTCAGGCCTGCGAGGGACGGCCAGCTGAGCGGGTGTTCCATGCTGATCGGGTTGAGGCTGACTCTTAGTTGCCACTGGTGGCGGGGGCCCGGTTGCAGATAGAGCAGATAGCCGCCCGGTGCCAGCCAGTTGACCAGCTGCTCGGTTTTGAGCTTGAGGTCGTTGACCAGCAGCAAATCAGCGGAGTTTGGCATAAGCGGGGCTTTGGCTGGATCGGCAATGACGAAACTGCCGTCAGGCTGTGCCTTGGTGGCGGCAAAGATGGCATTCTTGGCGATATCGACGCCGGCAAATTGCCAGCCCGGCAGGCGTTCGGCCAGCGCGCGGCAGTAGTAGCCCTCGCCACAGCCCAGATGGATCAGTTCGCGCGGCTCGAGAGGGGCGAGCAGGCTGGCCATTGCTTCGACCAGCGGCAGCTGGTGGCCCTGCTCGAGAAAGTGACGCTTGGCGCGCATCAACGCCCGGCTGTCGCTGTCCTTGGGGTTTTTCTTGCCGGGGATGAGATCCAGATAACCTTCCGGGGCGGGATCGAAGTGGTGCTTGTTGTCGCAGTAGCGACCATTGGAGGCTTCATGCAGATGAAGCTGGCTGCGGCAACGGGGACATTGAAGGTGCATAGCGATTCTCTTGGCGAAAGCTGGAACGGGCGTTCGGGATTATAGGGGAGGTGATCAAAAAAGGCTGCCGTAGCAGCCTTTTGGAGCCAGTGGTCCGGGACCAGTGGATCAGCGGGTACCGAATACCACAATGGTTTTACCGTGGGCAGAGATGAGCTCCTGCTCTTCCAGCATCTTGAGGATGCGGCCAACGGTTTCACGGGAGCAGCCGACGATCTGGCCGATCTCCTGACGGGTGATCTTGATCTGCATGCCATCCGGGTGGGTCATGGCATCCGGCTGTTTGGCCAGGTTCAGCAGGGTTTGGGCAATCCGGCCGGTTACATCCAGGAAGGCGAGGTTACCCACTTTCTGGCTGGTGTGCTGCAGGCGTTTGGCCATCTGGCCGGAAAGGCGCATCAGGATATCAGGGTTGACCTGGATCAGCTGACGAAACTTCTTGTAGGAGATCTCGGCAACTTCGCAGGAGCCCTTGGCGCGCACCCAGGCAGAGCGCTCGGGATTTTCGTTCTCTTCGAACATACCCATCTCACCGAGGAAATCCCCCTGGTTGAGATAGGAGAGGATCATCTCTTTGCCCTCGTCATCCTTGATCAGCACGGCAACCGTGCCCTTGACGATGTAGTAGAGGGTTTCCGCTTTTTCACCCGCGTGGATCAGGGTGCTCTTGGCGGGGTACTTATGAATGTGGCAGTGCGACAAGAACCATTCCAGGGTGGGATCGCTTTGCGGTTTGCCAATAACCATGAGAATTCCTCTGTAGTGTCTTTTTATGGACTCGAGCGTCCAGGCAAGCAGCCAACTCTTGCCATTCCTTGTATTAGTCGCAGTAGGATAAGAGCCTTTGTCTGTGCTGACAAGGCTTTGCGCCCTTTTGAATAGAGCCCTTTGAGTAATGCCTGCTGCGCCGCTTCAGCCATTCTAGGGAAGATAGGGAGGGGAGATGTTGATTTTGATCTATTAACCTCCCAATCATCTTGCCCCTGTGGTTACCCGGTCGGGTGAAGAGATGCCGAAGCCGTGATGGCTGGGGTATGCTAGGAGCATCATGAGCACAGGCTTAACCAAAGAGGATGCGAGATGAAAGCCAAGGTCAGCTGGGTTGAAGGGATGAAGTTTGTCGGGGAGAGCGAATCGGGGCACAAGGTGATCCTGGATGGCGCCAACCCGGGCGAGGGGGCCAGCCCGCTGGAGATGGTGTTGCTGGCCGTGGGTGGTTGCAGCTCCATCGACGTGGTATCCATTCTGGAGAAGGCGCGTCAGGTCGTGACGGCTTGCCATGTTGAACTCGACGGTGAGCGGGTTGACAGCGTGCCCCGGGTCTTTGAAAAGATAAATCTCCATTTTGTGGTGACCGGCAAGGGGCTGGCAGAAAAGCAGGTCGCCAGAGCGGTCGAGTTGTCGATGGAGAAATATTGTTCTGTTTCCCTGATGTTGGAAAAAGCGGTACAAATTACCCATAGTTATCAAATTCTTGAGGCTTGATAACCGAAGCGTTGTTCCATCGATAACGCCATGACATAAGGAAAGTGCAATGAAAAAAATGATCGCTCTGCTTCCCCTGTTGGGTCTGGCTGCGTGCACCAGCCCGCAACCCACCAAGTATCAGTACAGTCAGTACCAGTGCGGGGAAGAGCTGTTGGCCATTACCTATGACGCTCAGGCTGACATGGTGCAGTTCCCCTATGCCGGGGTCTATCACAAGCTTGGCCGTGTCGAATCGGATAACGGTGCCAAATATTCCGACGGCGTGACCACCTTCTGGAATCAGGACAAACAGGCGCTGCTGACCCAGAAAGGGGTCACCCTGCTCACCTGCAAGCTGAAGTAATTCCGGCGCGTGCCAATAAAAAGAGCGGCTTGTCATCTGACAAGCCGCTCTTTTTATTCAAATCATCAGCAAGAAACTGATGAGGACGTCAGTGGGTTGGTACAGGTGCCAGCAGTTTGGCTGCGAGCTGCTGGCTGAGAGCCTGGCGCTGGTTATCGGCAATGGCGGCATCGCTGGCCAGCGAGATGGCGCTGCTCCAGACGGCTTTCTGGGTTTTGCGGTCGAGCAGCACTATGGCCAGGGTGCCCTTGCGCTGATCCGGTGCGGCCTGCACCCCGGGTGTCATGCCAAGGCGGGCAAAAATCTGGCCATCACTGATATCCTTGTCACCCGCCACACCGATAGCGACCCAGAGATCCGCTTCATCAAGGGGTACGCTCTGCCACCCCTTGCCATTGAGTTCTTTACTGACGGCATTCTGGATGGGTTCGAGCCACCCTTCGGCCTGATCGCCGGCAAACTGATACTGTTCGGCTAGGGCGTAGCGCGGAGTGGCGCCGAAGGTCCAGTCACCGAGCGAGCGAGCCACCATGGTGCCGGGTTCAAACGTTGGTGCTGACGGCCCGCTGCTGCAGCCACCCAGCAGGGCGAGCAGCACCACAGAGAGAGAGGCAAAGCGCATCATAAGCTCCTTTGTATCAGGTGATTTTGCCCGTTTCGAGCAGTTGCTGGATCAGCGGCTTGAGGATCAGCTCCATCGCAAAGCCCATTTTGCCACCCGGAACAACGATTGTGTTCATCCGCGACATGAATGAGCCGTCGATCATCGAAAGCAGGTAAGGGAAATCGACCTGCTTGATGCCGCGAAACCGGATCACCAGCATACTCTCGTCCAGGCTCGGGATCACCTTGGCGCTGAAAGGGTTGGAGGTATCCACCGTCGGTACCCGCTGGAAGTTGATGTGGGTGCGGGAAAACTGCGGGGTAATGAAGTTGATGTAGTCATCCATCGAACGAACAATGGAGTCGGTTACCGCCTCACGGGAGTGACCCCGCTCCGAGGTGTCGCGAATGAGTTTCTGGATCCACTCCAGGTTGACGATGGGCACCACGCCGATAAGAAAATCCACGTGGCGTGCCACATTGTGATCTTCGGTGACCACGCCGCCGTGCAACCCCTCATAGAAGAGCAGGTCGGTATCGTTCGGCAGATGCTGCCAGGGGGTGAAGGTGCCGGGCATCTGGTTGAAGGGCACCGCTTCATCAAAGCTGTGCAGATAGCGACGGTACTGGCCGGTGCCATCCTGGCCATAGCCCTGAAAGAAACTCTCCAGCAGCCCGAAATCATTGGCCTCGGGGCCAAAATAGCTGATATGGCGTCCCTGTTCACGGGCCTTGCGGATCGCTACGTCCATCTCGGGGCGGGTGTAGCGGTGAAAACTGTCACCCTCGACCACTGCCGCCAGGTAACCAAGCTGATGAAACATGGAGCGAAAGGCGATAGTGGAGGTGGAGGTGCCGGCACCGGATGAACCGGTGACGGCAATAATGGGGTGCTTGGCCGACATAGAATTCTCTCTTCCTTGGAAATTCCGTTATAAAGGCAGGCTTTGGGTTCGGTCAAGCCGACTCGTCAAAGCGATCTTTGGGCACAATATTGACCGACTCGTGCAGCTCGCTGTAGACGATCACCGCCTTGCCTTGCTGTAATTGGTTGCGCACTTCCTCAACCTTGGTACCCAGTGATACATCCTGTTCGCCATACTCGGTTCCTTCCTGCAGTACGAAATGTTCGATCAGGTTGGTCAGGGTGTCGGCATCCAACTCTTGCCAGGGAATTATCATGAAGGGATCTCGATGCAAAAAGATATAACCACCGAGCTATTGTTGTGTTGAATTGCGCGAGTGCAACCAATTTCTACTTTTTTCGCCGGAGTCCGAGAGATGTTGTCTGAAGAGCAGCGCAGTGCGCCGTTAACCCTGGCGGATCATCTGGATCAGGCGCGCCGGCAGGCCATTGGTCGCGGCATGGCGTGGTTCTGGTTGCTGAACTGGCTGGTGGTGCTGTTTCTGGCGATTCGTTATGAGGTCTACAGCCAGGCTGGCCTTGCCAGTGATCACATGCTGCCATGGAGTTTTCAGAGTGAGCTGGCCCTGGTGATGGTGGCGTTGTTGTTGCTACCTGTTATCAGCCTGTTTTGTGACCATCTGCAGGATCGCACCTGGTTGCGGATAGCGGCGCTGGTGATGGTGATCTGGGGGGGGATCTGGACCCTGCATATCTACACCCTTGGTCAGGTCGAGCTGCGTGGCGGCCTCAGTTATGCCCACGGGATCATGCGGCTCAACCTGCTGGCGGCACTCATCGCGTTTTATCCCGATCGCAAGGTGTTTTACGGCTATCTGTTGGGGCCGCTGACCGCTGGCGTGGGAGTCGCGCTTTTTTTGCAGGTCGATTTTCCCCAGGTCTACCTGCTTGGCGTGCTGTTCGGCATTATCGCACTGGAAGTGGGACGACGAATGCTCAACCGCTGGTTCGAGCTGGCGATCGTGCGCGAACACGAGAATCTGGCCCTGCTGCGCCGCCTTGACCGGCTGGCCAAGCAGGATCCGCTGACTGGCGTGGCCAACCGGCGTCACTTCAATGTCGAACTGGAGCGAGGGCTTGCCCATAGCAGTGAGAGCGGCATGCCTCTCTCTCTCATTCTCATTGATGTGGACTACTTCAAGCGTTTCAACGACCGCTATGGTCATCAGGCCGGGGACATATGTCTCAAGGAGGTGGCAACCGAGCTCACCCATTCGGTTCGTACCCCGTCAGATTTGGTTGCCCGTTATGGCGGTGAGGAGTTTGTCCTGTTGCTGCCGGATGCGGATCAGCAGGGGGCTCGTGAGGTGGCGCGGCGGCTGCAGGACGGGATGGCCAGCCTGCAGCTGGAGCATCAGGCTTCCGATATCGCCTCCTGGGTGACGGTGAGTCAGGGGATTGCCACACTACTGCCCGGTGAAAGTGCAAGCCAGCTGCTGGAGCGGGCTGATCAGGCGCTCTATCGGGCCAAGGAGTCGGGGCGCAATCAGTTCTGTGTCGCGGCCTGACTCTGTTCGGCGATCCAGCGGCTGATCCGCTCGTCCAGCCAGAAGCGGGGACGCCACGGGGTGCCGTGCAGGAAGCCGACATGACCGCCACGACGGCTCAATTCATAGCGCACATGGGGCGAGAGCTGCTCGGGGCGCGGGATGACGGCGTCGGACATAAAGGGATCGTCGGCGGCGTGCAGGATCAGGGTAGGGATGGGGATCTGGCCCAGCAGTGGTAGCCCCGAGCAGCTCTGGTAGTAGTGGCTGGCGCTATTGAAGCCATGCAGCGGCGCGGTCACCTGTTCGTCAAAGTCGCGTAGAGTGGCAATTTGTTCCACTTGCTTTGGTTGCCAGCGCTCGCCCGCTTTTTGCTGCTGACTGATCTTGTTTAACAGATTGCGGCGCATGGTGCGCAGCAGGTAGTTCTGATAAACCTTGGAAAATCCCTGATTGACCCGCTCGGCACAGCTGGCCAGTTGCAGCGGGGCCGAGACCACCACCGCCGCCTTCAGCGCCGCAGGGCAGGCGCGCGCCAGCAGATTGACCAGCATATTCCCCCCCAGTGAGAAACCGATGGCGATCAATGGCTTGTCCGGAAAACGCCGGCTCAGCTCGGCAATAACCTCTTGGGCATCGTTAATGGCGCCGGAGTGATAGGCCTGCAGTTGGCGATTTGGCTCGCCACTGCAGCCGCGAAAGTGCATCAGTACCGCCGCCATCCCCTGTTGTTGCAGATGGCCAAACAGCCCCTTGGCGTAGTGGGAGTGGATGCTCCCCTCCAGGCCATGAAATACCACCACCAGCGGCTGCGTATCAGCCGTGATCTCGCCGCTCCATGCGAGATCGACAAAATCCCCGTCAGTCAGTTCGAAGCGCTCGGCCACAAATCGTGCCGGAGTCCGGCGCAGCCATTTGGGCAGAATGGTTTGCAGGTGGGGATTGCGTGCCCACCATGGGGCGTGGAAGTGGCTTTCTGTGAGCATGGCGATGATCCGCTACAGCGATAGATATGATGACAAACCGGCGAGCAGGGCTGCCCGCCGGATGGGGATCAGACCAGCAGTTTGTCGTGGTGCTCGGCACCGCGCAGCATGGCCTGGATCAGCTCGTTGGCCTCAAACTTGGTCAACGCCTCGTGGGCGCCCACCTGATGGGCACGTTCGACGCTGATTTCGCTCGAAAGAGAGGTATGCAGAATGATGTAGGCGCCGGCCAGCTTGCTGTCGCTTTGCACCTCGAAGGCGAGTTCGTAGCCATCGAGCCCCGGCATTTCGATATCGCTCACCAGAATGTCGATCGGTGTTTTCTGGCTTGCCCGCTCCTGCATCAGGGTCAGCGCGTCCTTGCCATTGGTGCTCACCTCATAGGGGATATTGATGTAGTCGAGCGCCGCCATCAGCTGGCGACGGGCGACGGAGGAGTCATCCACCAGCAGGATCCGCATCGGCTTGATCCGCTCGCGCTGCACATCGGTCAGCACCGGATAGAGGTGGCTCGGGTCATCGGGGTAGACCCGCGACAGGATGAGTTCGACGTCCAGCAACTGGATCAGCTGATCGTTGACCCGGGTTACCCCGGTCACAAAGACGTTGTGACCCAGCGAAGTGGGAGGCGGCTCGATATCGCGCCAGTTGCACTCGGTGATCTTGTCGATGCCGCGCACCAGAAAACCGACCAGAGTGCGGCGGCAATCGGTGATGATGATAAAGCAGTGCGGCATCTCCTCCTTGCTGATGGGGCGATAGCCCACCGCCATCGCCATGTCGATTACCGGAATGGTGGAACCGCGCATGTTGGCCGCTCCCAGCACGGTGGGGTGAGAGTGGGGCATGGCCGTCAGCTGGGTATAGGGCACTATCTCCTTCACCTTGAGAGTGCCGATGGCAAAAGATTGCTTGGCAGAGAGATGAAACAGCAACATGCCCTGTGATTGATTGGCTTTGCTCGTCATGGCAGGTGTCCTGTTGGTCGAAACGGTGGCTGTCATTTCTGGCCTCTAGCATAAAGGATTGCGGGGGCGATGGCCCCTTTGTTAACGGCCATCTGGCAAAAAGCTGGACTCAATCAGCCAAGATTTTAGCTCATTGGCTCCGGACGGCCCTATTCCCCCTTATCTTGTACCACTCCCCAGCGCTGGCAAGCAGCTTGCAGAGTAGCTGCATCGCCATAACCCAGTTTGTTGGCGACCTGAGCGGCTTTGCTGCCCCCCTTGAGGAGTCTGAGTGCCTGCAGCAGTTGCCACTGTTGTTGTAGTTCTTCCCCTGCCAGCGGTACGTCGCCAAGTTGCTGCCACTGAGTCAGGGCTTGTGCTTCGCCGCGGGACAAAGCCTGCCAGCATTGCTGCAGCGCTTCATTATCCTGTGGCTGGATGGTGCATTGCTGCAGTTCATCGAGGATCACCTGCAGGCGGTGGCCATAGGCCCCTTGCCACTCTTGCGGCCGTTGCCACAGGGCAAGGGAGTCGAGCAGGACATCGAGCAGGGGCGTGGCTTGCAGCCAGCCTGCCTTCTGCGGCTGGGTCACGCGCAAAGAGACGTTCAGCTGATCGTAATCACAACCGCTGAGCGGGCTGAAGGCGGCCAGCGCATCGGCACAGAGCCAGAAGCAGCTGCCAGCCGGCAGCAGGAGTTCATGCTGGCCAAGTCTCAGCAGCGCCGCGCCCCGGGTGATCCGCAGCAGTTGTCCGACCGGCGTGCGTTTGCGGTTGCCAGCCTGCAGGCCGTGACAGGAAAAATGGTGATACTCGATGGCGTGATGCATGTAAAAACCCTGATATGATGCTGCCTGGAGGTAACAAATATGGAAACCAGACGTAAAAAACGCTTTATTGCCGGTGCGGTTTGCCCGGCGTGCGGCAAGTTGGACAACATGATGCTGTATATGGAGCATGGAGTCGAGAAGGTGACCTGCGTCGCCTGCGGTGATACCCAGGTGCAGACGCCGGAAGAGGTGGAGCGGGTAACCCGTGAAGCCGAAGAGGTGATCGGCGTATTTCGTCCCTGATAGCCATAAAGAGTGCAGGGAGTTGTTGCCCAAACTGGTAGCATCGCCGTTTTTTTCATCGCCCGCTGACGGGGCATGGCATATGCGCGGCCCGCTTTTTAGGTTATTCTGGGCCCGTTTTTTTCTATCCGCAGGATCCTGACATGAAAGTAGCTCCTCTGAGCGTGGTTACGCTGGAATACACAGTCACCGACGAGCACGGTGAAGTCATCGACAGCACTGTCGGCAAAGAGCCGCTGGTCTATCTGCACGGCACCCGTTATCTGGTTTCCGGCCTCGAAGCCGAGCTGGAAGGTCGTGCGGTAGGTGAAGCCTTCGAAGTGACCCTGACCCCGAGCCAGGCCTACGGCGAATACGACGAGTCTCTGGTGCAGGAAGTGCCGGGCGAGCTGTTCGACGGCATGGAAGTCTCCGAAGGGGATACTTTCGTAGCTGAAACCGACGATGGCCACCGTCCGGTGACCGTGGTTGAAGTGTCCGAAGAGTTCGTCAAAGTGGATGGCAACCATCCGCTGGCTGGCGTGACTCTGGGCTTCAAGGTCGAGATCAAGGACGTGCGCGCTGCCACTGCCGAAGAGCTGGCTCACGGCCACGTTCACGGTGCCGGCGGTTGCGGTCACGACCATGGTCATGACCACGATCACGGCCATGGCGGTTGCTGCGGTGGTCACGGTCACGACCACGACGAAGAGCAAGCTCACGGCGGTTGCTGTGGCGGTGCCGGTCACAGCCACGAGCATGACCACGGCGACGACCATGGTCATGGCGGCTGCTGCGGTGGCGGCGGTTGTGGTGGCAAGGGCCATCACCACTGATCACGGCCACGCCGATGATAAAAAACCCGCGATTTATCGCGGGTTTTTTATTGGGCAACATTTGCCGGACAGGCGCCACCCATCAGTAGTGAGGGGGCGGGGTCTCTTCGGCCATGCTGGCGATCTGGCTCGGTTGCACGCTCTTGAGCTTGTCGATCAGCAGCTGGATCTGGTGCTTGAGCCGGTCGAGCTCGCGCCCCTGGGTGGTGACCTCGTCGTTGAGCAGCTCTATGGTGTACTCCGCATAGGCGAGACGGGTTTCCAGGGTTTCGATGCGTTCGTTTAAATGCTGACTCATGGGCCTGCGGGTCCTTACTTGATGGTCCAGATTTCGGCCAGGCCACTGGAGCTGGCGCTGACAAGGTGGCTATTGTCGCGCAAAGCCACGCCGTAGACCACTGCACTGGGCGGTTTTACCTTGGGATGGGGCGAAACCAGCCAGCTCTGCAACAGGGCGCCATCGCTCACCTGCCATAGCGAGAGCTGGCGGGAAGGGGCACCGGTGATGAGCCACTTGCCGTCGTTGGCGAAGCGGGCGCTGGTGTAGACCTCGAACCTGTGCCCGAATTGCAGCTGGCTCACCTCTTTGCCGGTTTTCAGATCCCAGATGCTGCCCCGGCTGCTGTCCGCGGTGAAGGCGTAGCGACCGCCCGGCTCCAGCCGTGCCATCACTACCCGGCCGCCATGGTTGAAGCGCCAGACTACCTGACCGCTGCGGGTATCCCACAGATAGGCGCTGTAGTCGTTGCCACCGGTCAGGGCATAACGGCCGTTGGCGGAGAGATCCACCGTATTGATCTGCTCGGTGTGACCGAGAAACTGCAAGCGCCGTCCGGTTTGGGTGTCGACCCACTCCGCTTTGCCATCTTCACGTCCGATCAGCACATTGCGTCCATCAGCCGAGAGAGCAATGTCCCTCAGCCTGGATTCAGGAAGCGAGTAGTAGCCTTGCGATTGGCCGTTCTGGAGTTGCCAGATGGCAAAGGTGGTGGCTGCGGCGGTCACGGCGTGACTATCCCCTTGCGCAAAACGGACGATGGAGACCAGGTCATCGGGGGAGTCGGATTGTTTCCAGCGCCAGCGCTGGCGGTTCTGCTCCAGATCCCAGACCACGACCCCCTGGCCGAGGCTGGAGACGATGGCCTGCTTGCCGTCACTGGCCAGATCGGCGGCGAGCAGACCGGAGCTGGCGAGGGAAAGTTGCCGGTCTGGTCGGGCACTCTGCTCGCAGCCGGTGAGCATGAGGCAGAGCCCTAGCAGATAAATGGCACTTTTTATCATTTTTGATGTCTCACGCTTTTGTTACCTGCAATCACGGCGTTAGTATAAGGCGCTTATCACGATAAACCTCTCATTTCACGATGGAACCGAGAGCGGTATTTGGAGTTTGGAGAAACTGATGAACAAATTTCTGAAGGTGTCCCTGTTGGCTGCGGCGGTTGCCGTAGGTCTGACTGCTTGCCAAAAAGACGAGAAGCCGGCTGCCAATAGCGCCGAGGTGAAGGCAGAGGCCAGCAAACCGGCAGCGTCTACCAAGGCGCAGAGCTTTGAAGAGCAATCCGGTTACGCCATCGGCCTCTCCATGGGTCGCTACATTGCCAACACCCTGGAGCGCCAGCAGGAGCTGGGTATCAAGCTGGACAACGCCGTCATCCTGAAAGGGGTCACCGATGGTCTGGGCAAAGAAGCCAAGATGACCGACGAAGAGATCCAGAAAGTACTGCAGCAGTACGACGCCAAGATCAACGAGCTGACCAAGGCTAAAGCCGAGAAAGATGCCGTTGAGAATCTGAAGAAAGGCGAAGAGTTCCTGGCCGCCAACGCCAAGAAAGAGGGCGTGAAGAGCACTGAATCCGGCCTGCAGTATCAGGTCGAGAAGATGGGCACTGGCGCCAAGCCGAAGGCGACCGACATCGTCAAGGTTCACTACACCGGTACTCTGACCGATGGCACCAAGTTCGACAGCTCCGTTGACCGTGGCGAGCCGGCGACCTTCCCGCTCAACCAGGTTATCCCGGGCTGGACCGAAGGCGTACAGCTGATGCCGGTTGGCTCCAAGTTCAAGTTCTTCCTGCCGTCCAAGCTGGCCTACGGCGAGCACGGTGCTGGCTCCATCCCGGCTAACGCCGTGCTGGTGTTTGACGTCGAGCTGCTGGCTATCGAGAAGCCAGCTGCAGAAGACGCCAAGAAGTAATTCCTTTGTATCGATGAAAACGGCTCCTTAAGGAGCCGTTTTTACTTGCGCATCCTCTCGTTTCGCGGGATAAACTGAGAGCATTGCGCATGTGGATATCAGCGGTAGCGCTAAAAATAAAGAACAAAATCAATTAACAAGGATCAATCCTGTGGCTGAGAACGCACCCCGTGTCCTGTTGGTGGAAGATACCCGGAGTCTGGCTGTAGTTTATGAGCAGTACCTGCGCCAGGATGGCTATGAGGTGGTGCTGGCCGATTGCGGACAGCAGGCGCTGGAGGTGTTGCTGACGAGCCCCCCTCCGGTGGTGCTGCTTGATCTGGAGTTGCCCGACATGTCGGGCATGGAGATCCTGCAACAGATCACCGAACAACAGCTCCCCTGCGCCGTGGTAGTGATCACTGCCCACGGCTCGGTGGATGTGGCGGTGGAGGCGATGCGTCTCGGTGCCTTCGATTTTCTGACCAAGCCGTTTGACAGCAAGCGGCTCTGCGCCACAGCCCGCAATGCCTTGAAACACCAGCAGTTGAGCTCACTGGTCGCTCACTATCGCGAGAACTTCGAGCGGCAATCCTTCTTCGGTTTTATCGGTGCCTCCATGGCGATGCAGGCGGTTTATCGCATCATCGAGAGCGCGGCGCCGAGCAAGGCGACCGTCTTTATCACCGGCGAGAGCGGTACCGGCAAGGAGGTGTGTGCCGAGGCGATCCACCAGTGCAGCCCGCGCCGCGAGCAGCCCTTTATCGCCCTCAACTGCGCCGCCATTCCCCACGATTTGATGGAGAGCGAGATCTTCGGCCATGTGAAGGGCTCCTTCACCGGAGCCCAGGGCGATCGCAAAGGGGCTGCCAGTCTGGCGGACGGCGGCACCCTGTTTCTCGACGAGATCTGCGAGATGGATCTCGACCTGCAGAGCAAGCTGCTGCGCTTTATACAGACCGGCACCCTGCAGCGGGTCGGCAGCGGCAAACTGGAAACCGTGGATGTGCGCTTTATCTGCGCCACCAACCGGGATCCCCTGCTGGAAGTGAAAGCAGGCCGTTTTCGCGAGGATCTCTACTACCGGCTCCACGTCATCCCCCTCTATCTGCCGCCGCTCAGGGAGCGGGGCGAGGATATTCTGCTGCTGGCCCGCAGCCTGCTGCAGAACTATGCGAAGGAGGAGAACAAGCGCTTTCGCGACTTCGATGCCGCCGCGGCGCGGGTGCTGCTCGACTACCCTTGGCCCGGCAACGTGCGCGAGCTGCAGAACGTGGTGCGCAACATCGTCGTGCTTAATGACAAGGAGCTGGTCAGCCCGGATATCCTGCCACCGCCCCTCAATGGCTTGCGTGCTCTGGCTGTCACAGCGGCAGCTGCCCAGCAACCCGCTGCAACAGCCGCCACTCCCGCTGCTGGCGGGCCGATCCGGCCGCTCTGGCTGGTGGAAAAAGAGGTGATAGAGCAGGCCATCGCCAGCTGTGATGGCAATATTCCCAAGGCGGCGGCGTTGCTGGAGATCAGCCCCTCCACCATCTATCGCAAGAAGCAGGGGTGGGAAGAGGCCAATCTGGCCTGAACCAGCTTGCCAAAAGAGAAGGGCGGCCAGAGTGCCGCCCATATCTTTTGAGTCGTTCAGAGTTTGGCGAGGCGTTTGAGCCGGGCCAGCCGCTCAGCCTCATGGCTCTTGCTCCAGCTATCGCGCGAGAGCAGAAACCAGGCGCGGGCAAAGTATTCGGCCGCCGCCGGATCATCCAGCGCCAGCGCATTCTCCCCCAGCTCCTCGAACAGATCGCCATCTTCCGCAGCGCCAGCTTCGCTCATATCGGCCTTGAGCTGGGTCAGTTCGGCCATGGCTTGTTGATGCAGACCCATGGCCCGGCTCAGGCGAGCCAGACTCCAGCGGGCGATAAAAGCCTTGCCCTGCTCCTGATGCGCTTCATGCCAGCTCAGGCACTTCTGTTGCAGCGCTTTCGCCTCGTCAAATCGCCCCAGCTCGAACAGGGTCCAGCCCAGATTGTGGTAAATGGCGGGTAGCCAGCTGCGCACCCGCTCATCCGGGCTGCGCTCGGCCAGCTCCATCCCCAACTGATGCCAGCGGCTCTGCTCCGCCGGCAGCACCGTCATGGCCACCATCTGGGCGGCATCAATGGCGAGATAGAGCTCCTTGCTCTTGAGCCCTTGCTGCCAGGCTTGCTCAAACTGCGCTTTGGCCTGACTCTGATCGCTAGCGGCATGGAACAGGCGGCCCCGCTCGATATGCAACCTGACCCGGGCTTTGGGGGTTGCCCCTGTGAGGCGGTTCTCTACATCATCAAGGATCTGTATGGCTTGCTCTGGCTGGTGTTGCAGGGCGTGGGTGCGGGCAATCTGGGTCAGCAGCTCCAGCTCGAGCTGCAAATCCTGGTCGGCGCGCGCTGCGGGCAACAGGGCATCGAAGCGCTGGGCAGTGGCGACGGGATCCTGATAGTCCCATAGCTCCATGAAATCGGGCGGATTCTCCATCTGGCCTCCTGGCTGGCGATCCTTGCACCAAGATGCCTGCAGGTTATTGATTGCACAAGGGGCGCTCGTCACAGAGCACCCCTTGAGTCATGTCAGCGTCAGCGGCCAGCTGGTCAGTAGACCATGGCCAGACTCATCAGCATCAGGCCGAGGGCGGCAAAGGCGCCCTCCTTGATGGCCAGACGTGGCACCAGTGCCTTGGGTAGACCCGGAAACAGGCTCAGGGCAAAGCCAAGGCCCGGCATCAACCAGTGGAAGGCGGGATTGCGCAGGGCGGGATCGGCGGCGCCATTGATGATGATCAGCAGAATAAAAAGGGTAAAGGCGGGCAGAATAAACCAGCGCACTGTGCCGACGGCAACGGCCCGCAGCGGCGAGATGCGATAGAGCAGCATGGTCACCAGAAAGAGTACAAAGGGGGCCAGCAGGTAGAGCGGAGCGGGGTTCATAACGAATTTCCTGAAAACAGATGACCAGACAGCTTGGGTTGGCAACAGCGTGGATTAGCAACAGTTGGGCTGGGAACAGACAGTGCCGAGATTTAATCAGTCTTCAATTAGCCTGGCCAGCCTGATGGCCCGGCTCTGTGAAGAGGATCCCGGACAAAGGTTTGCAGCCTCTTAGCGCAACCACAACCAGACGGCGACAAAGCCGAGCCAGCTGGCGGCCAGCAGGGCCCATGGCAGCGGATGGTGGCGAGTGACCTCGATGACCTCAAGGGCTTCATCCTGTTCGTCTTGCTGCACTTGCTGGTTCTGTTTCGCTTTGGTCTGCAGCTTCTTCTGGCGACTGGCTTCGCGAGCCCGCGCCTTCATCTGCTTTTTATACTCGTCGATCCCTTTCTGGATCCCCTGAGCGATAAGCTGGGTCTGCTCCTTGGTCTGCCCCGGCTTCTGGTTGGCACGGGCAATTTTCATCGCCTCCTGCTGGGTCTCGGGGGAAATCTTGTCGTACTTGGCCATCAACACACTCCTCGGGCATGGGGGAGGGAGTATGCCACAAAACCGCGTGTCGTGGGGCTTGGCCAGACATGGCTGCAAATGAGAAACACCTCAATAAAAGCATTTAAAAATCAGTAGCAAAGGGTAAGTTTGGCCATCGATCACAATTAACAACATTTGTGAGTCGCTGATGAAAATTTCTTCTTCGTTGTTTGTTATATTTGGGCCCGACCTGCTGGATGGGGTCGCTAAATAACAAAACAATCAAGGTGATATGGAAATGAATAATAACGTTATCAAAGGCGGCGTGGCCCTGGCCGTGCTGGCGGCACTGACGGGTTGCAATATCTCCAAAAACGACAGCGTTGCACCCTGCACCGAAAATGTCTGCAAACTGACCATTCTGCACACCAACGATACCCACGGCCGTTTCTGGAATAACGCGGAAAACGAATATGGCATGGCCGCCCAGAAGACGCTGGTCGAGCGGTTGCGTAGCGAGGCCAAGGCGGCTGGCAGCACTGTGCTGGTGCTCTCCGGCGGTGACGTGAATACCGGGGTACCCGAGTCGGATCTGCAGGATGCCGAGCCCGATTTCATGGCGATGAACAGCATCCGCTACGACGCCATGGCGGTGGGCAACCACGAATTCGACAACCCCCTCAGCGTGATCGAGAAGCAGCGCAAGTGGGCCAGGTTCCCCATGCTCTCCGCCAACATCTATGACAAGGCGAGCGGCAAGCACTACTTCGACCCCTACAAGGTGTTCAAGCTGGAGAACGGTCTCAAGGTCGCCGTGCTGGGCCTGACCACCGAGGATACCGCCCAGCTGGTGGATCCCGACAACGTGAAAACCCTGGAGTTTCGCGATCCGACCTCGGAAGCGGCCAAGCTGGGCAAGCAGATCCGTGCCAAGAAGGAGGCCAATCTGGTCTTCGCCATCACCCACATGGGCCACTATGCCGATGGCCAGCACGGCAGCAACGCGCCGGGCGATGTGGAGATGGCTCGCAAGCTGCCAGCCGGTACCCTGGATGCCATTATCGGCGGCCACTCCCAGAATCCGGTCTGCATGGAGCCGGGCAGTGCGAACAAGTACGCCAACTTCAAGCCGGGTGATGCCTGCCTGCCGGATCAGCAGAACGGCACCTGGATCATGCAGGCCCATGAGTGGGGCAAATATGTGGGCCGTGCCCAGTTTGACTACCAGAATGGCAAGCTGACCCTGACCAGCTATGAGCTGATCCCGGTCAACCTCATCAAGCGCAATGCCAAAGGCGAGGCGATCGATGCCAACGGTGTCGTGACCAAAGACCCGGCCAAGATGCAGTTCGTACAGGACGAGATCGTGAAGGATCCCGAGCTCTACAACACCCTGCTCACCTATCAGGAGAAGGGTCAGCAAGAGCTGAATGTCGTCATTGGCTCGGCAGATGGCTTGCTGGTAGGGGATCGCAACTCGGTGCGCAACAAGCAGACCAACCTTGGCCGCCTGATCACGACGGCGACCACCGGCAAGCTGGGCGTTGACTTCGGCATCGTCAACTCCGGCGGTGTGCGTGACAGCATCCCGGCTGGCGATATCACCTATCGCAGCGTGCTGCTGGTGCACCCCTTTGGCAACACGGTCAACAAGGCGGTGATGAAGGGGAGCGAGCTGGCGACCTATCTGGGTCAGGTTGCAACCAAAACCCGCAACACCGGTGGTTATGCCCAGTTTGGCGGCATCAATATGGCGGTGGATTGCCAGGCCAAGAGCGTGAATATCACCAGCATCGGTGGCAAGGCGTTTGACCCGGCAGCTACTTACAGCTTCGCTATCCCGAGCTTCAGTGCCTCCGGTGGCGATGGCTATCCGAAGATCGATACCATCAACGCCGGCCTGGTCGATGCTGCAGTGCTGAAGGAGTATATCGAGGTCAATAAGACCATCAACGTTGCTGGCTATCAGCCTGCCAACGAGGTGAGCTATCTGAACACCACTACTCCAACTGAAGGGTGCAACTAAGCATCCTTGCACAGCCATCACAGGAGCCGTATTTGGCGGCTCCATTCAAACAAATCCCCGGGATTTGCCCGGGGATTTTTTTATCTTGTGACGATGACTGGAGCCGCTTGTGCTGTTGCTGCCCGGCGCTTGGCATCCCGGCGATAAGCCGCTCTTTCCCTTTATCCTGCCGTCCATACTCGTCGCTTTCCGCTCTGCGACCTCTTGGTTAGATCGGCCATATCCCCTTGAAGGCGCGCTGGCAGCGCTAAAGGCACAAGGAGACGCGCATTCTGCCACTATAAATTTAATTTATAGGTTTTGCTGAAATGTCCTCATTTTGACTTATGCCAAGCCGGTTTCAGGAGAGGGACCTTGCCATAGCCGTTTACCAGCCCTGACAAGCCTTCATCCGACTTGTGCGGCCAGACCGTGAGGCAAAAAAGAGGCAGCCGGATGGCTGCCTCTGCGGTTTTTTATGAGCGCTGCGATTAGAGCTGCTCGATACCAACGATATGCCAGGGGGCATTGTTCTTGGCCAGATCGCGCTCGAGGTGCCACACCTCCTTGATGTCCTCCTCGACCTGCTCCTGACGGTCCATGTAGCGGCCGCTGAAGCGCACGCTCACCTGGGCCCAGTCGCTGCCGTAGTCGGCGCGCACCAGCTGGGTATCCACATACATCACTTCGGTATGCTGGTCGCCAGTCAGTTCGGCGCGCTCGGCTTTGAGCTGCTCGAACAGCTCGGGGCTGACGTATTCGCGCACTTTTTCCAGATCGTTCTTGTTCCACGCCTCTTGCAGAGTGCGGTAGTGGTCGCGGGCACCGGCCAGGAAGCCGTTCATGTCAAAGCCCGGTGGCAGGCGGAACGGCACATCGCTGTCGGCAAAGCCGGTGGCTTGCGGTGCGCTGTTGCTCTGCTCAAACTGCTGCGGGGCAGCGCTCTGGGGCGGCTGATAGCCGGCATAGGCCGTTTGTTGCGGTTGTGGCGCCCCCATCTTGCCCCGGCGCATGGCCCGGAACAGGAAAACGGCACCCAGTGCCAGCAGGGCGATCAGCAGGAAGTCCATCCCTTGCAGACCTTCAAAGGCGCCGCTGCCCAGCAGGTAGGCAAACAGGCCACCGGCCAGCAGACCGCCCAGCAGACCACCCATCATGCCGCTCTTCTTCGGCGGGGTTTGGGCACCCAGGGTCGGGTTCTTGTTGTCGACCGGTTTGGCCGCAGGCTGTGCCGGCGCTGTCTTGTAACTTTTGCCGAAGGATTTGCCGCCACCAAACTTCTTGGCCTCGGCGTGCGGTGCCCCCAGGCCGATGGCCAGGATCATGGCAAACAGGGTCAGCATCTTTTTCATTTTGACTCTTTCACTCTCGTCTGTAGTTGGGGCATGCTCTGCTTAGGCAAGCTCAGCAAGGCGCATGGCAGGCTGCCTGTCCCTAAATGTGTCGCAGCTTGTGCCGATAAATACCATGACAGGCATGAATTATTCATGAACGAATTACCACCTCGCGTGGGTCTCGATGTCAGGAGTGTGCAGCATGAAAAGCAGACGATTGAGCCGCAAAGAGCGCAAGATGCGCAGCAAAACCAGAAGCAGCAAGAACGAACAAACCCTGGTCTGGCCCTTTATGATGATATGAGCCGCCAGATAGGGCTCGCCGTAGTTGGCTTTCTTTTGTAAAATTCCCGTCCCCTTCCCGCTGCGGTTTTTATGTGTATGGCAGAGCAAGTGACGGCGAAAAAAGACGCCAAGACACAACAGCTGAAAGTTCCCCCCCACTCTTTTGAGGCCGAACAGTCCGTACTGGGCGGCCTGATGCTGGATAACGACGCCTGGGATCGGGTCGCCGAGCGGGTGATCGACAAGGATTTCTACAGCCGTCCGCACCGGTTGATCTTCCAGGCCATGACCCGCCTCTCCAACGCGGGCAACCCCATCGACCTCATCACCCTGCAGGAGGAGCTGGAGCGCTCCGAACAGCTGGAGGAGGCAGGTGGCTTCGCCTATCTGGTTGAGATCGCCAAGAACACCCCGAGTGCCGCCAACATCAACGCTTACGCCGAAATCGTGCGCGAGCGGGCGGTGGTGCGGGAGATGATCTCGGTCGCCAACGAGATCGTCGAAGCGGGCTACGAGCCACAGGGGCGAACCTCCGGCGATCTGCTCGACCTGGCCGAGAGCAAGGTATTCAAGATTGCCGAGCAGCGCACCAGCGCCAACGAGGGGCCCCAGCCGCTCAAGCTGATCCTCGAGCAGACCGTCGACAAGATTGAAGAGCTGTTCAAGACCCCCCACAACGGGGTGACCGGCGTCTCCAGCGGATACAACGATCTGGACAAGATGACCGCCGGCCTGCAGCGCTCGGATCTGGTCATCGTCGCCGCCCGTCCCTCCATGGGCAAGACCACCTTTGCCATGAACCTGTGCGAGCATGCGGCCCTCACTGCCGACAAGCCGGTGCTCATCTTCTCGCTGGAGATGCCCTCCGAGCAGATCATCATGCGTATGCTCGCCTCGGTCGGTCGCATCGACCAGACCAAGGTACGTACCGGTCAGCTCGACGACGAGGATTGGGCCCGCCTCTCCTCCACCATGGGATTGCTGCTGGAGAAGGGCAAGATGTATATCGATGACGCCTCCGGCCTCACCCCGACCGATGTGCGCTCCCGCGCCCGCCGGGTGGCGCGCGAGCATGGCGGCCTCTCGATGATCATGGTGGACTACCTGCAACTGATGCGGGTGCCGGCGCTCTCTGACAACCGTACCCTGGAGATCGGTGAAATCTCCCGCTCCCTCAAGGCGCTGGCGAAAGAGCTGCAGTGCCCGGTAGTGGCACTCTCCCAGCTGAACCGAAGCCTGGAACAGCGAGCCGACAAGCGTCCGGTCAACTCGGATCTGCGTGAATCTGGCTCCATCGAGCAGGATGCGGACTTGATCATGTTTATCTATCGTGATGAGGTTTATCACGATGACAGCCCGGACAAAGGGATTGCCGAGATCATCATCGGCAAACAGCGTAACGGCCCCATCGGCCGGGTGCGCCTCACCTTCCAGGGTCAGTTCTCCCGGTTCGACAACTATGCCGGTCCGGCGTTTGATGACGATTATTGATAAGTAACAATCAGGGCAATCCTGTGGTCAGGATTGCCACCACCGCTCTGACCCGCTTGCCATTTATTGAGAGGCAGCCCGTCAGAGCATGTTTTCCCGGTTCGACAATTATGCCGGTCCGGCCTTCGACGACGATAAGTGAGTGGCGGTCTTCGGCCCGATGAGGGGGAGACCATTTGTGCCCTCGTAAGGGAAAACCATGAAAGCGGCTACTGCCCAAATCAACACTGCGGCCTTGCGCCACAACCTCGCCGTGGTCAAGCGCCACGCTCCCGCTTGCAAGATCATCGCTGTGGTCAAGGCTAACGCCTATGGCCACGGACTGCTGCCGGTCGCCCGCACCCTGGTGGATGCGGATGCCTACGCAGTGGCCCGGATCGAAGAGGCGCTGATGCTGCGCTCCTGCGCCGTGGTCAAGCCCATCGTGCTGCTGGAGGGTTTCTTCTCCGCCGACGATCTGCCGGTGCTGGCGGCCAACAACTTGCAGACGGCGGTTCACACCTGGGAGCAGCTCGAAGCGCTGGAGCAGGTCGAGTTGCCAGCCCCCGTGGTGGCCTGGCTCAAGCTCGACACCGGCATGCACCGGCTCGGGGTGCGTGCCGACGAGATGCCCGCCTTTATCGAGCGCCTCGGCAAGTGCAAGAACGTGGTGCAGCCGTTCAACATCATGACCCACTTCAGCCGCTCCGATGAGCTGGAGCAGCCCACCACCCGCGAGCAGATCGACTTGTTCAGCAAGTTGACCGCGCCGCTGGCGGGCGAGCGGGCCATGGCCAACTCGGCGGGCATTCTGGCCTGGCCGGACTCCCACTGTGACTGGGTGCGCCCCGGCGTCATCCTCTATGGCGTCTCGCCCTTCCCCAACACGGTGGCGGCCGATTACGATCTGCAGCCGGTGATGACCCTCAAGACACAACTGATTGCAGTGAGGGATCACAAGGCGGGCGAGCCGGTGGGCTATGGCGCTAACTGGGTGTCCGAGCGCGATACCCGACTCGGGGTGATCGCCATCGGCTACGGTGACGGCTATCCGCGCATGGCGCCCAACGGCACTTCTGTGCTGATCAACGGCCGCATCGTGCCGTTAGTCGGACGTGTCTCCATGGATATGAGCACCGTCGATCTTGGGCCCGGTGCTACCGACAAAGCGGGTGACGAGGCGGTGCTGTGGGGCGAGGGGCTGCCGGTGGAGCGGGTGGCCGACGAGATTGGCACCATCCCCTACGAGCTCATCACCAAGCTCACCTCCCGCGTCTTTATGGAATACGTCTGATGTGGCAGCAGTGCCTGTTGACCCTAAAGCCCCGTTCGCGGGGCTTTCATCTGGTGACAGACGAGTTGGTGGCCAAACTGCCGATGCTGGCGGATTACCGGATCGGCATGGCCCATCTGCTGCTGCAACACACCTCCGCCTCGCTCACCCTCAACGAGAATTGCGACCCCAGTGTACGCAGCGATATGGAGGCCCATCTGCACCGGCTGGCGCCGGAAGATGCCCCCTACTATCGCCACACCTATGAGGGGGCGGATGACATGCCCGCCCATATCAAATCCTCCCTGCTCGGGGTGAGTCTTCTACTGCCAATCCGCGATGGTCAGCTGGCGCTCGGCACCTGGCAGGGGATCTGGCTTGGCGAGCATCGTGTCGATGGCGGCGCCCGCAAGGTGCTGGTGACTCTGCAGGGTGAGTAATCAGGCTGCAACCAGCTAACAGGCAAGGATAAAAAAGAGGGATGGCGCCGAGCCATCCCTCTGTCGTTTCTACGGTTTTGTGAGCTATCCGCTTGCCAGTGGCACGGCGCTCTGCGTGGCTCAGCCGACCTTGAACGGCGTCAGCTCGGCCAGCGGGCTCGCGTCCATAAAGGCTTGCGGCTCCTGACCGTGTTTGAAGATCTTGAAGTCCTGATCGCGGGCACTCCAGTACTCGATGGTGTCACCGCTGATCTGCAACAGGCTCGCTTCGCGCAGGGCCACCACATATTCGCTCGGGTTGATGGCGCAGAACTCCGCCAGACGCTCGTCGCGGGTCTCGCCCATATGGCCGCTGATGCTGGCGTCCAGATAGTGGGGGTTGATCTGCAGCGGGAACAGGCCCAGCGCTGGCAGCACGGCGGCGTTGCAGACCGGCATGTCGTTGGTGGTGCGGATGCTCGGGGTCGCCACGTTGCAACCGGCGCTCCAGCCCACATAGGGGACGCCACGTTCGCGCACAGCACGCTGGATCGGCACGATCAAGCCATTTTCGTGCAGCAGCTGGTTGAGGCGCCAGGTGTTGCCGCCGCTGATAAAGATGGCGTCGGCCTGATTGACGGCATCGACCGGATCATCGAAGTGGTGAATGCTGATGGTCTCGATCCCGAGGCTCTCGGTGAGATCATTGGCGCGGGCATCCCAGTCGCTGCGGATCACCGCATAGGGGATCAGCAGAATGCGTTTGACCGGTTTGCGGGCCAGCAGGCTCTGCACCCGGTCGCGGGCCCAGCCGAGCAGACCCGGAAATTCATTGGCTTTACCATTGCTAAGCAGAAGCAGTTCCATCAAATCGTTCCTCAAAAAGTGAAAGCGGAGGAGGGAGGGCCACCGGATCCGCCGTGCGGCCGGATGGCAAGAGCGGGCATGCTACCACCATTGGCGCGGCGGTTCTGTGATCGAGAGGCCCATTCAACCGCTATGGATGGATAACCCAATGCCAAACGGTGGATTAATGAGCCGTGGTCAACGCGCCAGCCAACGCCAATAAAAGACCCCGCCGCAGCGGGGTTATGTCAGGGTGAAAGCCACTTGCCTATCAGGAGGCGGTTGCTTCCACCACCTTGTAGGAGGGCTGCTGACGCAGCTTCCACAGCTCGCTCCATTTGCGCAGGGCGGAGAGCAGGATCAGCATCCCCAGCACCAGCATGATGAGGGAGATGATGCCGTTCATCGGGTTGTAGCCCTTGGCCGCGGCGTTGAAGTAGACGTTGCTCATCATCCAGTAACCGGCGTAGTTGACGGTGACGAACAGGTAGGCCAGCGGGATGAGGCAGGTCAGCATGTAGCGACGCTTGCTGGCCAGTCGCAAGATGATGGTGGCACCGATGATCAGGCCCACCGAGGCCATCAGCTGGTTTGATACCCCGAACAGCGCCCACACCGAGCCGATATCGCCGGACATCAGCAGATAACCCCACATCACGCAGGCGAGCACGCTGGCCCCGATGGCGCCCGGCATCCAGTCGATGCGCTTGAGGGGCGGGTAGAACTCGCCGAAGAAGTCCTGAATGAGGTAGCGGGAGACCCGGGTGCCGGAGTCGACGGCCGTCAGGATAAAGACCGCTTCGAACATCACCACGAACTGGAAGAAGTAGGAGGCGAGGTTACTGAACCAGGGCACCTTGGTGAAGATGTAGGACATGCCCACCGCCAGGGTGACGGCGCCACCGGTGCGACCGTTCAGATCCATGCCGATCTCTTGGGAGAGGAACGGCAAGTCCACCACCTGCATCCCCAGTTTGGCGAAGGCTTCCGGGGTGGCGTTGATAGCGAAGTAGTCCGCCGGGTGCAGGGCAGTGGCGGCGATCAGCGCCATCACGCCCACCACGCACTCGGCCAGCATGGCACCAAAGGCGACCGGCAGGATGTCGTTCCACTTGTCCACCAGTTTCGGGGTGGTGCCGGAGCCGATAAAGGCGTGGAAGCCGGAGATGGCGCCACAGGCGATGGTGATGGAGATAAAGGGCCAGACCGGGCCGCCCAGTACCGGGCCGCCGCCGTGGACGAACTGGGTCATGGCGGGGAACTGGATCTCCGGGTTGATGCAGATAACGCCGATCACCAGCGCGCCGAACACGCCGATCTTCATAAAGCTGGAGATGTAGCCGCGCGGGGTGAGCAGCAGCCAGACCGGTAGCGCGGTGGCGAAGAAGGCATAGATAGGCAGCGCCAGACTGATGGTTTCGGCACGCAGGGTCAGCCAGGCACCGAAGGCGCTCTCCTGCACGTAGGGGCCGAAGAAGACACAGGCCAGCACGGCGGCAAACCCGACCCAGGAGGCGGCTTGCAGGTTGCCGGTCAGCTTGTGCCAAATTCCCACCACCATGGAGATGGGGATGGTCATGAAGACGGCGAACACGCCCCAGGCGTTACGCTCCAGCGCGTGTACCACCACCATGGAGAGACCCGCCATGGTGATGGTGATGATGAAGAGCATCGCGAGCCCGGTACACCAGCCGGCGATGGGGCCAAGCTCGGCCTTCGCCACCTCGGAGAGGGACTTGCCCTGATGCTTCATGGAGGCGAACAGCACCACGGTATCGTGCACCGCGCCGCCGATGACGCAGCCGATCAGCAGCCAGAGAAAGCTCGGCAGGTAGCCGTACTGGGCCGCCAGTACCGGGCCGACCAGCGGGCCGGCGGCGGCGATGGCGGCAAAGTGTTGACCGAAGTTGACCCACTTGTTGGTCGGCACGTAGTTCTTGCCATCTTCCAGCTGGTGGGAGGGGGTGACCAGTTTGTCGTCAGCCTGCAGCACCTTGCGCACAAAGAACACGCCGTAGAGGCGATATGCGATGGCGAGGATGCAGAGTGCCGCAATGACAAAAGTGATTGCGTGTTGCATGGGGGAGTTTCCTTTTCCTGTGGCCAGTCTGGCCGGGCTCAGGCTGCACTCTACCCATGCGGTGGGGAAAGGGGAGCGCAGAAAAGGTCAGTGGCCGGGTTCTGCCCGCGAGTGGCAGAAAAGCGGCCCCGAGTGGTTTGGCGGGTGTGCTGACGGGCGTAGTAAACGGGTGAGTGGTCGCTGGCAGAGCAGGAGCGGGGTGACGCGTCGCACCCCATCAGGGGATATCGAGTAGCTCCTTGAGGGGTTTGAGGTAGCGGCGACTCACCGGCACCTTGTGGCCGCCCTGAGTCACCACCTCCGCCAGCCCGCCGTCCAGCAGCAGGATTTCGCGGATCTGGCCCGGGTTGAGCAGGTACTGGCGGTGACAGCGCACGAAGCCGGTCTTCTCTTCCAGAGTGCGCAGGGTCAGCTCGGTGGTGCCATGCTGCTGGCCGCTGATCACCCGGTTGCCGGTGAGATCGCTGTGGATGAACTCCACCTCACCAAGGGGCAGCAGCAGAATACGGTTGTGACCGGTGCAGGGAATGCTGCGCAGGGGCTGGGCGATGTGGGTCGGGTCCGGCAGCGGTTGGCCTGCCAGCTCACCTTTTGGAGAGAGCAGCCGCTGGATGCGCTCCAGCGCCTTGTTCATCCGCTGTGCCGTGACCGGCTTTAGCAGGTAGTCGAGGGCGTTCTCTTCGAACGCACGTAGGGCAAACTCGTCGTAGGCGGTGATGAAGACGATGTGGGGGCGCAGCTCTGGATCCAGCATGCTCACCAGCTCCAGCCCGTTGATGCGCGGCATCTGGATGTCGAGAAACAGCAGGTCGGGTTTGAGGCGATGGATGGCGGGCAGCGCCTCCATGGCGTGGGCACACTCTCCCAGCAGGCGGATATTGCCCGCCTGCTCCAGCAGCAGGCGCAGCTCCTCGCGGGCGAGGGGTTCATCGTCAACGATCAGGGCGGTCAGCATGGGCTCTCCTGCAGGGGAAGGGTGATCCTCACCCGGGTTGATTGATGGGGGACGCAGTCGATGGCGACGCCGTACTCGGCGCCATAACGAGCCTTGATGCGCCGATCCACTATGTTCATGCCAAGGCCGCTCCCCTCCTGTTTCATCTGGTAGAGCCCGGCGTTGTCGCACACCTCCAGCACCACCCGCTGGGCCTCAACCCGGGCGGTCAGGGTCAGCAGGCCGGGTTCGAACATCTGGGAGATGCCGTGCTTGACCGCGTTCTCGACTATGGGTTGCAGGGAGAAGGTGGGCAGCCGGTACTCCAACAGCGGCTCGGGAATATGGATCTGCACGCTCAGGTGCTCGGCGAAGCGGGCCTGTTCGATGTGAAGGTAGGCGTTCACATGCTCCAGCTCGTCGGCCAGGGTCACCTCGTCCCCCTGCCGCTTGAGGTTTTTGCGAAAGAAGGTGGAGAGGTTGTGCACCAGGGTGCGGGCGCTTTCGGGATCGCGCCGGATCACCGCCGACAGGGTGTTGAGGGCGTTGAACAGAAAGTGCGGGTTGATCTGCGCCTGCAACAGCTTGATCTCCGACTGGGCCAGCAGCCGCTTCTGCTCGTTATATTTGCCCGCCAGGATCTGACCGGAGAGCAGCCGGGCGATCCCCTCTCCCAGGGTGCGGTTGATGGAGGAGAAGAACTTGCGCTTGGGTTCGTAGAGCTTGATGGTACCCACTACCGATCCCTCTTCCCCCCGCAGCGGAATGACCAGCGAGGAGCCGAGCCTGCAGCCGGGGTGGATGGTGCAGCTGTAGGGGATGAGGTTGCCGTCGGCATAGACCACCTCGTTATGCTGGATCGCCTTGAAGGTGTGCTGGGAGTTGATGGCGGTGCCCGGCAGGTGGTGATCCTCGCCGATGCCGATAAAGGCGAGCAGCTTCTCCCGATCTGTGATGGCCACCGCGCCCACCCCGGTCTCCTCGTAGAGAATGCGCGCCATCTGCTGGCACGCCTGCTGGGTGAACCCCTTGTCCAGTACCCGCATCGCCCGCTCGGCGATCTTGAGGGCGCGGGCGGAGAAGGCGACCGAGTACTTCTCCAGCATGGCGCGGTGATCGAGGATCATCCGCATGAACATGGCGGCCCCCAGGGTATTGGCCACCAGCATGGGGGCGATGATGTTCTCGATAAGGTGGATGGCATCATTGAGGGGGCGGGCCACCAGCAATATGATCCCCATCTGCATCAGCTCGGCAACCAGCGCCACCGACCCCACCACCCAGGGGCTGAACAGCAGATCGAGCCGGTGACGGGCCACGAAGTGGCGGTGCACCAGTCCGCCGAGCAGCCCTTCGGCGATGGTGGAGAAGGTGCAGGCCAGCGCGGTAAAGCCCCCCAGCGAGTAGCGGTGGATGCCGCCGGTGAGCCCCACCAGCAGTCCCACTACCGGGCCGCCGACTATACCCCCCAGCACGGCGCCGATGGCGCGGGTATTGGCGATGGAATCCTCGACCCTCAGGCCAAAGTAGGTACCCATCACGCAGAAGCCGGAGAAGATGAGATAGCAGAGGATCTTGTGGGGCCAGCTCAGGGTCACCTGAGTGAGCGGCATGAACAGCGGCGTCTTGGAGAGCAGCCAGGCGATTACCAGATAGACGCAGAGCTGCTGGAACAGCGAGATCACCAGAGTGAATTGTTCAAACGCCACGGCTCGTTGCCCCGGTAATGGTTGGTCATTTAATGGACGCGGAGTATTAGCAAACCCCATACCCCCTTGCAAGGCAGGGTTATCGGAATGGTGGCGTAGCGCACGATTTGCAGCATCCTCTGCCGCAGTGGCGGACGCTAACTGTCAGGTTACTCAGCATGGAGCCTGAGCCAGTGGCAGACATGGCGATATTGCGGCCACAAAAAGGGGGCCAGAAGGCCCCCGAATTGGCAGTCAGTGGGTGGCTCAATCGAGTTTGAGGTCGACCCAGACCAGACGGTGATCCGAACTGACTCCCTTGGCGATGCCGAGTTTCGCATCATAGACCAGGTGATAACCCGCTTCGAAGCTGGCCGGCCAGTAGACACCGCTCTTCACCGCGTTGAGGTTGGCGGAGGGGATGACGTGATCCAGCTGCAGTACGCTGGTGTTGGTGATCCGCTCCGGGTTGGGACGATTCAGATTGCGTTTGCAGTCGGTCCCCTTGCTGACACACTCCGGGCCCCCTTCGCTGACCGGGATCAGGGTGCCATTGGTGATGGCCTGATTCATCAGCGGATTGTTTAGCAGATCCTGAATGGCGCTCAGGTCACCGTCACCGGTTTGCGGATCGGCATTGAGATCTCCCGCGATGACAAACTTGGCGTTTTGCTTCAACCCACCCTTGGTGCCCTTGTCATCGGCCATGTAGTTGAGCCCTTTGACGTAGTCGTTCCAGAAGGCGATCTCGGCGCGGTTGTGCTTGATGGTGTGACGCGCCGCGTTGGCAAAAATCGGCGGGGTCGGGTGGGAGATCAGGAAGTGAATGACCTCTTCACCCTTGTCGGTCTTGATCCGTACCGGCACATCTGCATGGTTTTTGGAAGAGAGGGGATATTTATCCCAAACCTCACTGGCATACCAGCTACCACCACAAACACGGCTGTCCGGGATCGGTGCCTTGGAGTTGTTGCAGTCGTCGATGACGGGGTTCTTCTCGTTCGGCATATCCTTCCACTTGAAGTTCTGGAAGGTTCGGATCTGCTTGGTATCGATCGGGTACTTGGACATCACCGCAAAGGCGTACTGGCCGTGATAGTTGCCAAAGCCCCAGGCATCGTCGGGGCCGCTGTTGACCTTGCCGTCGAGGTTGAGGTCGTAGCCACTCATCAGGCCGGTATTGGTGGCGAAGTTTTGCAGCACCGGATAGCTGATGGCCGTCACTTCGCTGTGCTGGGCGTGGGCCAGATAGTTGTTGTTGAAGGCTTGCAGATCGGTAGTGCTTTCGCCTTTGCCGTCGTTGTCGAACTCGTTGAGCAGGAACACATCCGGACGGGTGCGCTGGATGATCTCCGCCACATTGCGGATCTGCTGCACGTTCAGAGCCTTGGTCTTCTCTGCCCCGTTCAGACTGCCGCCTGCGAGGCGGGCCAGCAGGGCATCCTGCTCGGTGCGGGTCAGCGCCAGCTCACCGGTCAGCATGCCGGCAGCAGTGCGGTCAAAGGCAACATTAAACGTGGCAAAGCGAATCATGTGGGCACCTGCATTGGTTAACAGGTTGCCATTATAGGGGCGTGGCTTCCCTTTCTGGCATATCCCCTCGGAAAAAGCAGCTATACCACCATCGGCAGGCCGCTTTCTGGATGGTGGAGCACCTGAGCCGGATAGCCGTAGAGGCGGGAGATAAGCTCGGGGGTGAGCACTTCGCCCGGCGTGCCATCGGCCATCAGTTTGCCCCGCTCCAGCATCACCAGTCGGTCGGCATAGCGCGCCGCCAGATTGAGATCGTGCAACACCACCAGCACGGCGGTGTTGCGGCTGGCCAGCGCCCGCGCCATTGCCAGCAGCTGGTGCTGATATTTGAGATCCAGCGCCGAAGTGGGCTCGTCGAGCAGCAGCAGCCTTGGCTGTTCCGATTGCTCCGGTGAATCAGGGGCTTGCCAGATCTGGGCCAGTACCCGGGCAAACTGCACCCGCTGCCGCTCACCGCCGGAGAGGCCCGGATAGAGCCGCTTGGCCAGATGTTCGACCCCGGCATGGGTCATGGCGGCAGCCACTATCTCCTCCTTGCGGCGGGTGGGTTCGCTGTGGGGCAGGCGCCCCATGGCGACCACCTCTTCACAGAGAAAGGGGAAGTTGAGCGACGAGCTCTGCGGCAGCACACCGAGCCGGTGGGCCAGCTGGCTGCTATCCCACAGCTGACGCTCCCGGCCAAACAGGGTGATGGTGCCTTCATGGGGCAGCTCACCGGTCAGGCATTTGAGCAGGGTGCTCTTGCCCGCCCCGTTGGGGCCGAGCAGGGCGGTCAGGGTGCCGCAGTTCAGAGTGAGATCGAGCTCATCCAGGATCTGGCGCTGGCCACGGCGCAGGCTCAGCCTGGAGCAGGTCAGCAGGGGGGAGGCAAATCGTTCCATAGCAATCCGTGTTAGAGCGCGCGGCGGCTCTTGATCAGCAGCCAGATGAAAAAGGGTGCACCGAGCAGGGCGGTAATGATGCCGACCGGCAGCTCGGCCGGGGCCAACAGGGTGCGCGCCAGCATGTCGGCCCCCAGCAGCAGGGCGGCTCCCATCAGGGCTGAGAGGGGAAGCAGTCTGACATGGTTGGGGCCGGCCAGCAGCCGTACCAGATGGGGTACCACCAGTCCAACAAAGCCGATCATTCCCGATACCGCCACCGCCACGCCGACACCGGCGGCGGTGAGTAGAATCAGGCGACGCTTGAGCGACTGCACATCGATCCCCAGATGGCGGGCTTCCCCTTCGCCGAGCAGCAGGGCGTTGAGGGGATTGGCATCGCGCATAAAGAGCCACAGCAGGGCCGCCAGCGTAAGCAGCGCCAGCACCATGTCGGCCGGTTTGCCGGCGGCCAGGGTGCCCATCTGCCAGAGGCTGAGATCCCGCAGCATCTGATCGTCGGCGAGATAGCTGAGCAGGCCGATCACCGCGCCCGAGAGCGCCGTGATGGCGACCCCGGCCAGCAGCATGACGGTCACCGAGGTGCCACCTTCCCGGGTTCCGAGCAGATAGACCAGAGTGGTGGTCAGCGCACCGCCGAGAAAGGCGAGCAGCGGCAATAGCCCGACGCCGAGCAGCTGTTGGAGGGACTGACCGAGAGGGGCCAGCAGCACGATGGCAAGGGCCGCACCGAGCGCCGCACCGCCGGAGACCCCTATGATGCCGGGGTCTGCAAGGGGATTGCGAAACAGCCCCTGCATCACGGCGCCACAGAGCCCGAGGATCCCGCCGACTGCGATGCAGAGCAGGGTGCGAGGGAGTCTAATCTCCTGCACGATCAAGAGCTTGTGGGCCTCAATCCCGCTCCCCTGTCCGGCATAGAGTGCGCGCAGGCTCTCGCTCAGGGTGAGCGCCATCGGCCCGGTTGCCAGCGAACCGAGCAGCAGCAGGGCGAGGGCGGCCGTGGTGAGGGCCAGCAGCCAGGGGAGGGGCAAGCGCATCATGACCCCTGTTTGAGCCACTGGGCGATCTGGTTCGCCTGCTGCAGGGAGTTGAGGCTCAGGCCCCCTTGCAGGGCATGGCCGTCGATGGCGTGAATGGCGTTGCGCTTGCCGGCCGGGGTGGCGGCCAGTGCGGGTACTTCGGCCAGCACCTTGGCCGGATCGGCGTAGCGTTGCCAGTCACGGCCGCTGACCAGCACCAGATCGGGCTGCATCTCGATAAGGGATTCGGCGGAGACGGGTTTGTAGTTGCGCAGCGTGGCTGCGGTATTGGTGCCGCCAGCCAGCGTAAGCAGGGCGCCGGCGGTGGTGTCGCCCCCGGCAATGCTCACCGGTTGCCCCTTGTGCAGCAGCAGGAAGGCAACTTTGAGCGGCTTGTTAAGTTTGGCTTGTGCCGCCAGCTGTTCGGTCTGGCTCTGGATCTGCTGTTTGAGCTGCTCGCCCGCGGCCTTGTCATCCAGCAGGCTAGCCAGGGTATCGATACGCTCATTGAGGTTGGCCAGGGTCGGTGCCGTTTCCAGTACTTCTACGTTGACCCCGGCACGGCGCAGCTGATCGAGGGTTGGCGCCGGTCCCATCTCGTCGCTGCCGACCACCAGAGTGGGTGCCAGACTGAGGATCCCTTCGGCTGCCAGTGCGCGCTGATAACCCACCTTGGGCAACCCTTTTGGCAAGGGGCTGCTGACATCGGTCGCAACGAGGCGATCGTCGCCACCGAGCGCCAGAATGAGTTCAGTGGTGGCCGGGCCAATACTGACGATGCGGGTATTGGGCGCTTCGGCAGCATGAGTGAACAGGGGGAGCAGAGAGCTGCTCAGCAGGGTGAGTGCGAGGGCAAGAGGACGGCCCATGCTAACCTCCGACAATAGGGTGAAACGGATGTGCCGCCGAGAATATCAAGGGTTTGAATAAAATGCACTGAGAATGATAGCAATTATCAATTGCATTGATTCTGGTGCTTTATTAGAGTAGCCGCCATGATAAACAGCGAGGCTGGTGCCTCGCCGAGGGAGAAACGATGAGCATTGCACAACGCATTCAGGAGATGCTGGAGCAGGATCCCAGCGCTCACCCTTCAACCATTGCGACCCAGCTGGCCGTCAGCGAGTGGGAGGTGGTTCGCCAGCTGCCCGCGGAGCTGGTGACCCTGTTGCCCGCCGATCGCGCACAAGCTCTGCTGGACGATCTGGCCGACTGGGGTCCGGTAACTACCATCGTCGAGTCGGAAGGTTCCATCTTCGAAGTGAAGGCGCCGTTCCCGAAGGGGAAAGATGCGCGTGGCTACTACAACCTGATGGGGCGCGACGGTGAGCTGCACGGTCATCTCAAGCTCGACAACGTAGCGGGGATTGCGCTGGTCAGCAAGCTGTTCATGGGCAAGGAGGGGCACTCCTTCCAGTTCTTCGGCCATTCCGGTCGCTGCATTTTCAAGGTTTATCTCGGCCGCGATGAGAAGCGCCAGTTGCTGGCCGATCAGGTCACCCGTTTCATGGCCCTGCGCCACCCGTCTCAAGAGGAAGTAAAAGCATGAGTGAACGTCAGGAGCGTCTGCAGAACCGTCTGCAACCGGAGATCCGCGAGTTTCGCGACAGCTGCCGTACCCTGCAGCTCGCCACCGTCGACAGCGAAGGCAATCCCAACGCCAGCTATGCGCCGTTTGTGCTGCAGGAGGATGGCTACTATGTGCTGATCTCCGAGATCGCCCGCCACGCCCGCAACCTGCAGCAGGTGCCCCGGGTATCCCTGATGCTGATCGAGGATGAGAGTGGGGCCCGCGAGCTGTTTGCCCGCAAGCGTCTGACGTTTGATGCCGTTGCCGAAGTGGTCGCCCGTGACGACGCTCGCTGGAGCAAGGCCGTGGCTGCACTGGAAGGGCGTTTTGGCGAGATCATCAAGGGGCTCTCCAACCTCAAGGACTTCAAACTGTTCCGCCTCAAGCCGGAGCAGGGGCTGTTCGTCAAGGGCTTCGGCCAGGCGTTCGCGGTCTCCGGTGACGAGCTGGTGGATTTCGTCCATCTGGTGGAAGGGCACAAGCGCATCGACAACGGTGCCGAGCTCACCAGCCCGGCCGATGCGCCGGTCTGACGACACGACATCAGTCACAACAAAACGGGCAGCCAATTGGCCGCCCGTTTTTTATTGCGTTATCTCATCCGGATTGCTTAATCCTGCCAGGAGGCCTTGTTGGGGAAGGTGCTGCGATCGGCAGCGGTTGCAGTCTCGTTACACTCACCCCGCACCTTCCAGGAGGTCTGGCTCAGTACTATGTACCCTTCCCTGCAGTACTTTTTGCTGGCAAGGGTCTGGGTCAGCAGGTTCTCCTGCAATGCTTCCCGCTGCTCCAGCAACCGTTGACTCTGGGCCGCAGAGAGGCCGCGCGGCAAGGTGTCGTTGGGCGCGGCTTCAAAGGTGAACCGCTTGCTTCCCTCCTCGTTGATGTGGGTCAGAAACAGAGGTTCCGGCCCGTCATACTTCTGGCCGGGCAAGCTGGAGCAGGCCGACAGCAGGGGAACAATCAACAACAGGGTGGCAGACAACTGGCGCACGACAGACTCCGGTGAGAAACGAGGCGAGGCTCGCAGATTAGCACGGCTGCAGGGCGGGTGTTACTGCCAGCAGTTCGTCGGTGGTGAGCAGGGTGACACTGCGCCCCTCCGGCAGGCTGAGGTGGCGCCACATCCAGTGATGGTGCTCGATGATCTGGAGCGCGTTCAGGTGTGGGCGGTCGGCGGTGGTGTGGCCATCGCTCAGCACCAGCACCTCGAAGCCATGAGAAGCGGCACTGCGCACCGTGGTGTCGACGCAAAAATCGGTGGCACAGCCACAGATAATCAGTCGATCGACCGGCTGCTCAGCCAGCAGGAAGGCGAGCTCGGTGTCGAGAAAGCTGTCACAGGCCGTCTTGCGTACCCGGCTCTCTCCCTTGGCCGGTTGCAGCGCACTGTGCAACTGCCAACCCGGGGTGCCCGGTTCCAGTTCGGTACCGGGGGGCGAGTCATGCTGGATATAAATGACCCGTCCCTGCTGCTGCCTGACATGGGCCGCCGCCCGGTTGATATTGGCCAGCATTTGTTCCTGGCGGTAACGGGGCTCGTTGAACAAGCCTTGCTGCACATCGATGATCAGTAACACATCCATTTTCTTACCCGCCGTTTCCTTGAAGATTAGGGTTGCAGCCACTGGCTGCAGTCACGACTGCGGGATTGATGCAGCGCGCCCATATCTTGCTTCATCTCGTCACTGTTTTGCCAGCGCTTAGGCAGCGGCATGATGGTTACCTGCACATCGGCTGCGCGATCTGCAACAGAGGTCTCATCTGTACGGGGGACGACCAGTGCCACCTTGAGTGCCGGATTGCGGCTGGCGATGCGACTGGCAATCCCGAGCCCTCCCTCGACGTGGAAATTGCCGGCGATATGCATGATCTGCTGGCCCGGGTGCTTGGCGAGATAATCCACCATGCTCTCGGCGATGGTGTCGTCCCAGCTGGTCTGGGCGGCGAAGCGGCGGGCGTTGCTGTCGGCATCTCCATGGTGCATGGAGGCCATGAACTTCTGGCGATAGGGGTCATCACCCAGCGTCAGTTGGCGGGCCAGTTGGCTGCGGCGCGTTGCCGGCAGTTTGTCGATCCAGGCGGCACCTTCCTGACCGATGCAGCTCACCAGCGGTTTGGGGGCGTTGGCGGCGATCACCGGCATGTGGTGCGCCTTGGCGAACTCCACCAGCGGGCGATAGTCGCTCGGGTAGTTGGGCCAGGCATGCCCTTCACGGATGAGCGCAGCTTCACCTATCTTGCCTGCCAGATAGGCATCAAGGGTCGCTTGATCGGCCCGGCTGAACTGCTCCATGGAGAGGGTCAGCTCCCGTCCGTTTTGCTCTGCTTGCTGATACAGGGCGCTCAGCAGCCGTGACTGCAACAGGTGGATGGCTGGGTGGGTGTGCAGTTCACCCACCAGAATGATGTCGGCCTCCGCGAGACGGGCAGTGGCCTGATCCAGAGTCAGGGCTTCCTGCTGCGAACCACCCAACTGATAGTCATAGAGGGTCGCCAGTGGTGGGGATACTGGTGGCTGGCTGGTGGCGCAGCCAGCCAGCAGCAGGGGCAGAGCAAGCAGAGGGAGTCGTTTCATCAGCAATCTCGCGGCATAGAGAGGCCCGAACAGGGTTTGTGTCACAGGCATAAAACAGGAAATAGCTGGCAGTGTAAAACTAACAATTCTCTTTTTAAATGATAATGATTCTTTTTTATTGATCTTTGGGTTGGGGTGGGTAAGATGCGGCCTGTTTGATAATAGTTCTCAATAAGGATTCGCTGTGACCCATCAAAACGCACTCTCTCTGGTCGCGCTCGCCGTAGCGGCCGGTCTCTCCTCCCAGGTCTTTGCTGCCACCCAAAAGGCAGATGAAGTCGTGGTCGTCAGCGGCTCACGGATGGAGCAGAAGCTGGAAGATGTCTCCGGCCCCATTTCGGTGATCACCGCCAAACAGATCGAAGAGCAGGTGGTGACCGATGCTGCTGATCTGTTCCGCTATGAACCCGGTGTCGCCGTGCTGGGCGGGCAGGGAGATGCCCAGACCTTCATCATCCGCGGTATGGGTGAGAACCGGGTCAAGGTGGTGCGTGACGGGGTACGCCAGAACGATGCCTACAGCAAGGGCGGAGTGGGTCAGAGCTATTTCGATACCGACATGATCAAGCAGGTGGAAGTGGCCAAGGGGCCAGCATCCGCGGCTTATGGTTCTGATGCGCTGGGTGGCGTTATCGCCATCACCACCAAGGATGCCAGCGACTTTCTCAAGGGCAAGGATAGCTATCTGGATGTGACCAGCGGTTACGCCTCCAGCAGCCACCAGAAGATGGCTGGCTTTACCGGCGCCCTGCGTACCGGTGACGTGGAGAACCTGCTGCGTTACACCTGGCGCGATGGTGGCGTCACCCAGAACTACGATTCAACCAAGAACGATTTCGATATCGGCACTCACGCCCTGCTGCTCAAGAGCAAGTGGAACCTTTCAGATGAGCAGTTCCTCAAGCTGACCGTCGACTATCTGACCGATGGCGAGGAGCCGGACGCGGTCAAGCTCAACAAGGTGGGTAGCAGGATGGCGCAGGTTTTCGAGCAGCCCATCACCGACAAGCAGACCGATAACCTGTCGCTGGTGCTGGATCACGGCATCGCGTTGAATCAGGGTTGGGCCGACCGGATGGATACCAAGGTCTACTTCGGACGTACCAAGCAGACACTGGATCAGTACGCCTCATCCAAATATCCGGTTAACCCGCGCAACCCCTATGTGACCAAAAACTCGCTGGATCACAACGTGTTCGAGCAGAAGAACCTCGGCGCTCAGCTGCAGTTCCACAAGGCGGTGGCCAACCATCGTCTGGCCTGGGGAGCCGAGTATGAGCACACCGACAACGAACGCTCCCGCTACAAGGGACCGACCAAACCGAATGATTTTGTCGGCTACAACGAGCTGAGCTTCCCGGCTACCACCAGCGAGCGTGGCGCCCTGTGGGCCTTCGACGAGATGAAGTTTGGCGAGCGCTGGGTGCTGACGCCGGGCGCCCGCTACGACTACTACCGGATGACCCCGGACAATGATCCCGCCTACACCGGGGATCAGTTGCACAAGTTCTCCGAAGGGGAGATCTCGCCCAAGCTCGGACTGGTGTTCAAGGCGCACGAGGCGGCCAACCTGTTCGCCCAGTACAGCCACGGCTTCAAGGCTCCCATGTATGACAGCTCCTTCTCCACCCTGAACCATCAGGCGTATGGCTATCGCATCGAGCCGAACCCGAACCTCAACCCGGAGAGCAGCGACGGGATCGATCTCGGCGTGCGTGGCAGCCACAACGGTTTCAGCTACGAGGTGGCCAGCTTCTACAACAAGTTTGATGATTTCATCGAGATGGTCGAAGTGGGTAAAGAGGGGCGCACAGCCGTCTACCAGTATCAGAACCTGAGCAAGGCGACCACCAAGGGGGTCGAAGCGAAAGCGGATTACTGGCTGACCGATCTGGTCAACGTCTGGGGCAACCTCGCCTACATCGACGGCAAGGATGGCGATGGCAACTACATCAACAGCCTGAGCCCGCTCAATGGCTCGGTCGGCGTGCGGCTGGAGCAGGAGAAGTGGAACTTCAACACTGCGCTGCGCTTTGCCGACGACATGGACAAGGTACGCAAGGATACCAAGGGCAACGAGTATGCGAAGGCGGCCGGTTGGGGCGTGGTGGACATGTATGCCCAGTTCAACCCGATGCAGGATCTGCAGCTCAACGTCGGTCTCTTCAACCTGTTTGACAAGGAGTACACCCGTTACGAACGCATTGCCGGCCGTGATGCAGGTTCTGATAACAGCCTGATGACCGAGCCGGGCCGTAACCTCAGCGCCCGCGTCAAATACACATTCTAAGAAGCGACAACACACGCAATGAACCCGGACTTGAGTCCGCTACGAATCCCCGCCCTGACAGGCGGGGATTTTTTTATGAGGCATCCGGAGATTGTGATGCCAGTTCGTCATAGAGGCCATAAAAGCAGCATTTTCTTTGCGTAAACAAGATATTGTGCTATTTGTTCCATGCTTAATAACATCTAGAACAGTTTGGCAACGGGGAAATGCGCTTTTGACTTCTACATCCCCCCACACTTTCGAGACTACCAACGCACTTGAGCTGATCACCCGGTTCAATGACGCATCCAATGAACAGACAATACTCGCTCTGCTGCGCCAGATCTGTGAGTTGATGGGATTTGACTACTTTCGCTTGGGATTTATCTCGCCCAGCTCCATTCAGCGGCCGGATGTGCGGATCTTCAACGGCTGCCCGAGCGACTGGGTTGCACTTTATGAAGAACGCGGCCTTTTCGCTGTGGATCCTGTCGTGCGCAAAGGAATGGCTCAAAGCACGCCAATTCTTTGGGCCAACCTCATCACCGAATGTTGTGACCAGCAAGACAGCGCCGGGCTGGAAGTGATGCTGTTGGCTCAGGAGGCTGGCTTGCGCGATGGCATCACCATCCCCTGGCACGGTGCAAATGGTCATATTGGACTGTTCTCATTGATTACCAGTGAGCCCCGCACCGAACATCAATGGTTGACTGCCATCCCGTTTCTGAGCTGGCTGGCGACCCATATCTTTGAAGCCGTAGCCAGGGTCTGCATTGCTGCCATGCCTCCTCGAGAGATGTTGACCACTCGCGAGCTGGAGGTGTGCCAATGGGCTGCAGAGGGCAAACAGGTCAGCGATATTGCCCAGATCCTCGATATCAAACCCAGAACCGTGACCTTCCATCTGGAGAGAATTGCGGAGAAGCTGGGGGCAAGCAGCAAAAATCAGGCGATTTCCTGGGCCCTCAAGCAGGGGGTGGTCAAGCTCAATATTGATGCCGCGCAGGTCGAGAATGTGCTCGATAACAGTGAGTAGTTCTGTTCTAGGCAATCAATTGCTCATCTGGTAGATGAAATTGCTGTCTGTGCGAACTGTGCCGGTTAAAATGTTCTGCCTGCGCAATTTATTGCATGGTTACACTTGGGGTGCTCAGCAGGTAATGGTTAAGGTGTTGATTTTTAAAAGGTAAAAAAATGGCATGGTCGCTGCTAATAGTCTGGTCGAGTGCTATCTCGTTTAACCAATCTATTTAGGAGCATACACATGCCAACTCCATGTTATATCAGCATCGAAGGTAAAACCCAGGGCAATATCACCGCCGGTGCCTTCACCTCCGATTCCGTCGGCAACATCTTCGTACAAGGTCACGAAGACGAGATGCTGGTACAAGAGTTCCAGCACGTTGTGACTGTCCCGACCGACCCGCAATCCGGTCAGCCGGCTGGTCAGCGTGTCCACAAGCCGTTCAAGTTCACCGTTGCCCTGAACAAAGCCGTGCCGCTGATGTACAACTCCCTGGCTTCCGGCGAGATGCTGCCGAAAGTGACCCTGAAGTGGTACCGCACCTCTGTTGAGGGCAAGCAGGAGCACTTCTTCTCCACCGTGCTGACCGATGCCACCATCGTTGACATCGACTGCCAGATGCCGCACTGCCAGGACCCGGCGAAGTCTGACTTCACCCAGCTTATCCAGGTCTCCATGGCTTACCGCAAGATTGACTGGGAACACACCGTTGCCGGTACTTCCGGTGCGGACGACTGGCGTGCGCCCATCGAGGCCTAATCCTCGTTTTGAAACTTTGGTATTCCTTGCAAGTAGTTATGTGTCTTATGGGCCGGTTGCCAAACCGGCCCTCTTAGCCCGTATTTCTCCGGCCCGCTCAGGTAGCCGGAGCTTTTCTGTTTTGCCATCCCTCTGCCGCGGTTTCGATTCATGCGGGGGGATGGCAAAGCACTAAAGGGTGTCCTGTGATGCAGACCCAATCCGCCCGTAACCCGTGTTCGCCGCTATCTTGGTTGCCCGTTGTGGCACCGGAGAGGGCGGTAGCGTGGTTTGGCGGTTGGGGTTTTGAAGAGGGGCGCAGACATCGCGTGGCCGTGACAAGAGGGGAGAGCCATGGCTAATCAAACCGGATTGCAATTTACCGTCAAGGTGGGGGCGCTGCCCGAGAGCACCTTCGTGGTGGCGAGTTTCCAGCTGGACGAGGGGCTGAACCGGCCGTTCAACCTGCGCCTTGAGCTGGCCAGCAGCCAGCCCGATGTCGACTTTGGCGCCGTGCTGGACCAGCCGTGCGAGCTGATGGTGTGGTACAACGGCGAGCTGCAGCGCAGGGTGTGCGGGGTAGTGAGCGAGTTTGCCCAAGGGGACAGCGGCTTTCGCCGTACCCGTTACCGCATTGAGGTGAAACCCGCCCTGTGGCGGCTGGGGCTGCGCCAGAACTCACGCATCTTTCAGGCGCAGAAGCCCGATGAAATCCTCAGTATCCTGCTGCAAGAGCACGGCATCACCGATTACGCCTTTGCGCTCAAGAATGAGCATGCCCAGCGGGAGTATTGCGTCCAGTATCGCGAAAGCGACCTCGATTTCGTGAACCGCCTCGCTGCCGAAGAGGGTTTGTTCTACTTCCACGAGTTTGAAGCAGGCAAGCACCGCATCGTCTTTGCCGACGACGCGGCAGCCCTGACGGCCGGCCCCGAGCTCTTCTTCAACCTCGGCAACCGCTCGCTGGAACAAGGCCCTTACGTGCGCCAGTTCCACTACCGCGAGGCGGTACGGCCAAGCGATGTGGAGCTCAAAGACTACAGCTTCAAGACCCCGGCCTATGGCCTCTCCCACAAGAAGCAGGGTAGCGAACTCGAGCACCAGCGCGATACCTACCAGCACTTCGACTATCCGGGCCGCTACAAGCAGGACCCGAGTGGCAAGGCGTTTACCCAGCACCGGCTCGATGCGCTGCGCAATGATGCGGTGGCGGGTAGCGGCAAATCCAATAGCGCCGCGTTGCTACCGGGCCAGCACTTCTCACTCACCGAACACCCCAACGGCAGCCTTAACACCGACTGGCAAATCGTCCATATCCGCCACACCGGTGAACAACCCCAAGCGCTGGAAGAGGAGGGGGGTAGCGGCCCGACCGTCTACCACAACGAATTTGGCGTAGTGAAAGCCAGCACCACCTGGCGTGCCCGCATCGGCAGCTCCGAGGCGCCCTACAAACCGATGGTGGATGGCCCGCAAATCGCCATGGTGGTGGGCCCCGAAGGGGAGGAGATTTACTGCGACGAACATGGCCGGGTGAAACTGCAATTCCCGTGGGACCGCTACGGCAACTCCAACGACCAGAGCTCCTGCTGGGTGCGAGTGAGCCAAGGCTGGGCCGGTGGTCAGTACGGCATGATGGCCATCCCGCGTATCGGCCACGAGGTCATTGTTAGCTTCCTAGAGGGAGACCCCGACCAGCCCATCGTGACGGGTCGCACCTTCCACGCCACCAACCGGCCGCCGTATGAGCTACCCGCCCACAAGACCCGCACCGTGCTGCGCACCGAGACCCACAAGGGCGAGGGCTTCAACGAGCTGCGTTTTGAAGACCAGGCAGGGCAGGAAGAGATTTACATCCACGGTCAGAAGGACCTGAACGTGCTTATCGAAAACGATGCGGCCTGGCATATCAAGCATGACGAGCATCGGGATATCGACAACGAGCGGGTCACTCGCATCAAGGGCAATGACCACCTGACGGTGGAGGGGGAGAAGCGTGACCACATCAAGGCGGACTATTCGCTGACGGTGGATGCCTCCATGCATCAGAAGCTGGGGCAGAGCTGGCTTGCTCAGGCGGGGCAGGAGATGCACGTCAAGAGTGGTGCCAAGGTGGTTCTGGAGGCAGGGTCAGAGATCAGCGTCAAGGTCGGTGGCTGCTTTATCAAGGTCGATGGGGGCGGGGTCACTCTGGTTGGCCCCACCATCAAGATGAACTCGGGTGGTGCTGCCGGATCTGGCTCCGGGTGTTCGACCCAAGCGCCTCTGTTACCCAAAGCCGTCGTGCCGGAACCTCGCTAGGGGTGCTGCTGATGCAGCGCGGCATCCATTTTCACATTTACGGGTGTTTCGGGTGGTGATGATTTCATATCGTCATTGCCCGGCACCCTTCGTTCGTTATTTTTACTTATGCAAAAAAGCAAAATGAATAAAAAAAATTTATGGTGCGTGCTGGCTGTCGCTCTGCTAGCCGGTTGTGCCACGACAAACTCGTCTGTGAGTGATGCCAAGCTTGCTAAAGAGGCAAAACAGGGCAATGGCAAGGCGCAGTATGAACTTGCCAAACGGCTGGCGGCGCAGCCCGACTATCCGCAAGCCATGCACTGGATGCAGCAGGCGGCAGGCCAGAGTGGTCCTCTGGCTGCCGATAACAAGGTTCGCGGAGCTGCCGCTCTGCAGGTTGGCCACTGGTATCAGTTGGGATTGGGCGAGCCGAAAAGCCCGCAACTGGCGGAACAGTGGTGGCAACGGGCATCCCGGCTGGGCAATCGTGAAGCCAGCTATCAGTTGGGGCTTTCCTGTCGCAGCGAACATCAGGGCAAGCTGGCAAGTGACTGTCTCGACTGGTTTGAGCGGGCGGCCAGGCAGGATCACGCTGGGGCTCAGTTGATCCTGGGGGAATGGTATGCCAGCCAGCCTGGTGCCGATCAGGATGCCATCGAGTGGTTGGAAAAGTCAGCCGAGCAAGGTAACCGCGATGCCCAGTATCAGCTTGCGCTGCGTTATCAGCAGGGAAAGGGAGTGGTCAAACGTCCCGATATTGCCATGCGCTGGTTCGAGAAGGCGGCAGCCCAGCAGCACCCTGATGCTCTCTATGTCCTTGCCACCGAGGCAAGCCCCAGAACGGCATTCGAGGCCTATCAACGCGCCGCCAATGCCGGTTCTACACCTGCCCAGCTCTGGCTTGGCATGGCCTATCTGGCGGGTGAGCTGGTCGCAGCCGATCCGGCATTGGGACGCTACTGGCTGGAGTTGGCGGCAGGTAACGGCGCTCATGAAGCGGAGTACCAGCTTAGCCTGCAGCAGAGCGATGCATCGTCGCGGGAGCACTGGTTGTCGCTGGCGGCGCAAGGGGGGATCAGCAAGGCTCAGGTCGAGTTGGCCACTTTGCAGCAGGAGCGGGGAGAGCTGGAGTTGGCCCGTGAGGGGTTCGCGCTGGCCAGCAAACAGGGTGAGCTGGATGCTCAATACGCCTATGGCGAGATGCTGCGTCTCGGTCAGGGGGGCAAGGAGGATTATGGCCTTGCCCTGAAGCAGTACCGGCTTGCGGCCAATGCCGGTCATCGGGAGGCGCAATATCGCATGGGGATGATGCGGGATCAGGGTCTGGGAGCCCCGCGCAACAGATTGCATGCTTATGCATGGTATTTGCTGGCGGCTACCGACGGTAACAAGGAGGCAACCCAGGCGAGAAATGAACTGGAAAAAGAGATGACCGAAAAGGAGAAAAGCGCTGGTCAAAAATTGGCGCAGCACTGGTTTGATCGTCTTGCCAAAGGTAAACAACTGGACAGTTGATAAACAGTATGTTGATGGGGGAGTTGGCGTTTCCCATTCTTCCTGATAATGGTGTTTATGAATTTAATTATCAGTGAGCAGCCTTGGTGTGCTCTCATTGATTGCCTGATAGCTGATTTCTGCTCATTGATTGTGCGGGATGATGTGAGCAAGATGCACTGATTTCCTTGAAGAGGTGGACGACAGAAGCTGTCGTTCACCTCTTTTTTTGTCATTTTTTTTGGGAGTTTTCTGACGGCAAATTCAGCTATTGCGGTTGGCTTTTTTGAGAGGGGGTTGTTAATTACTTACCGTAATAAACGCGTGCAGTGCACACACAGAGATTTTTGTGTAACATGTTGATTTTATTTGTTTTTATTTTATGTTGAATTTGTTTTTTGCTTGGTGGATAGAAATGAATCATTGACTTGACAATATATGGACATATACCATGCGGCGCAAATGGCTCTTAAGCCAAAATGACCTCAAACAAAGAGTTGAGGCGTATCGGGTTGTATAGATAACAAGATGGATATTGTGTTTTTGATTATTAGAGCAATTGCTTGAGATATATCGAAAACGCATCCTTGGTCGATGCTATTGCCACCGAAAATAGCGATGGCACCGTCAACTGTCATTTTTTACAGTTGCCGGAGAAAGTGTTGACTATAAGCTTTGTGGCCTTGTTGGCCCTTAACTTGGTATTTAGAGCATGGGAAAAGGAATTGACGGCGCCACTGTTGCGCCCAAAGAGCGTATCAATATCAAATATGTACCGGCAACCGGTGGTCAGCAGGCGGAAATTGAACTTCCGCTGACCATGATGGTAGTTGGTAATATGAAAGGGCGTACCGAAGAAACCCCTATCGAGGAGCGCCAGACCGTCTCCATCGACAAGAATAATTTCTCTTCAGTCATGAAAGAATCCGCACTGGAACTGAAGTTTTCCGTTCCCAATCGCCTGGAAGAAAACAGCCAGGACGAGATGCCGGTTTCGATCAAGATCCAGTCTCTGGAAGATTTCACCCCGGACAGCGTTGCCCAGCAGGTTCCCGAGCTGCGCAAGCTGCTTGAACTGCGCGAAGCACTGGTTGCCCTGAAAGGGCCGTTGGGGAATATCCCTGCCTTCCGCAACCGCTTGCAGGATCTGCTGTCCAGTGATGAAGCCCGTGAGCAGCTGCTCAAGGAGCTGGATTTGATTAAGCCTGCCGAGTGATCGCCGGGTTGGATTGACTGAACGAGAAAGGAAAAAACATGTCTTTGGTCGAAGAACAGGTTCAAGCGGGGGCAGCTGTCGCCTCCTCGTCCTCCCTGCTGGACGAAATCATGGCGCAGGCTCGCATCACTCCGGTGGATGAGGGTTACAGCGTCGCCAAGCAGGGAGTTGCAGCTCTGATCGCCAATATTCTGGATAGCGGCTCTACCGCCGAGCCGGTCAACAAGGCGCTGGTTGACAGCATGATTGTCGAGCTCGACAAGAAGCTGAGCAAGCAGATGGACGTCATCCTGCACGCCAAAGAGCTGCAGGAGATGGAGTCCTCCTGGCGCTCCCTCAAACTCCTGGTGGATCGCACCGATTTTCGCGAGAACATCAAGATCCAGGTGCTGCACGCAACCAAGGAAGAGCTGCTGGAAGATTTCGAGTTCTCGCCCGAGATCACCCAGTCCGGTCTCTACAAGCATGTCTATTCAACCGGCTACGGTCAGTTCGGCGGTCAGCCGATCGGTGCCGTGATCGGTGACTACGCCTTTACCCACAGCTCGCCCGACATCAAGCTGATGCAGTATGTCAGTGCCGTCGGTGCCATGGCCCACGCCCCCTTCATCTCCTCTGTCGCACCCGCCTTCTTCGGCGTTGACAGCTTCACCGATCTGCCCTCCATCAAGGATCTGAAATCGGTGTTCGAAGGACCGGCCTACACCAAATGGCGTTCCCTGCGTGAATCGGAAGATTCCCGCTATCTGGGCCTGACTGCGCCGCGTTTCCTGGCCCGTCTGCCCTACGATCCGACCGAGAACCCCATCAAGGGCTTCAACTACAAGGAAGATATCAGCTCGGATCACGACCACTACCTGTGGGGCAATACTGCCTATCTGATGGGCACTTCCCTGACCGACAGCTTTGCCAAGTACCGCTGGTGCCCGAACATCATCGGCCCGCAGAGCGGTGGTGCCATCCACGATCTGCCGGTGCACGTCTATGAGGCGATGGGTCAGCTGCAGGCGAAGATCCCGACCGAGGTGCTCATCACCGACCGTCGCGAGTATGAGCTCTCCGAAGAGGGTTTCATCACCCTGACCATGCGCAAGGATAGCGACAACGCCGCCTTCTTCTCTGCCAACTCGGTACAAAAGCCCAAGGTGTTCCCCAACACCAAAGAGGGCAAAGAGGCGGAGACCAACTACAAGCTGGGTACCCAGCTGCCCTACATGTTCATCATCAACCGTCTGGCGCACTACATCAAAGTGCTGCAGCGCGAGCAGATCGGCTCCTGGAAGGAGCGTCAGGATCTGGAGCGCGAGCTGAATGGCTGGATCAAGCAGTACGTTGCCGATCAGGAGAACCCGCCGGCAGACGTGCGCAGCCGTCGTCCCCTGCGTGCAGCCCAGATCAAGGTGCTGGATGTGGAAGGCGAGCCGGGCTGGTATCAGGTCGCCATGGCCGTGCGCCCGCACTTCAAGTACATGGGGGCGAGCTTCGAGCTCTCTCTGGTAGGTCGACTGGACAAGGAATAATGACCGATGCCGTATCTCTCTTCCTGGGATAGAGGAAATACGGCCAGTCTGTTTGATCGCATCAGGGGGGAGGGGCATGGCTCCTCCCCCCGTTCGGAAGTGGAGGTGCTGGTCGATTCCGTAAAACGGCAACTCGATCAGATCCTCAACACCCGTCCCGGCAACTGCCGCAGCGCGCCCGATCTGGGGGTCATCGATCTTAACGATGCCACCCAGGGGAGTGCCGATATCAAGGGGCGGATCCGGGAGGCGATCCGGCAATGCATCCGCCGGTATGAACCGCGGATCGTGCATGTGGATGTACGTTCACCCGACTATCAATCGAGCCCGCTCGAGATGTCGTTTCTGGTGACCGCCCACGTCAGGCTGGAACATATCGATCACGTTACCTCGTTCAACGTCCATATGGACAGTCACCGTCACTACCGCATGGTCTGATCAATGTCGCTGGAACATTACTTCAGGGATGAACTGGCTTTTTTGCGCCTGCAAGGGCGCGAATTTGCCACTGCCTATCCCGAACTCACCCGCTTTCTGTCTGAGCAAAATAGCGATCCGGACGTGGAGCGCCTGCTGGAAGGGTTCGCCTTTCTCACGGGCAACCTGCGCGCCAAGATTGAGGATGAGTTTCCCGAGCTGACTCACGGTCTGCTCAATATGCTCTGGCCCAACTACCTGCGTCCCGTACCCAGCATGACCATCATGCAGTTCTCGGTCATTCCGGGGGCCATCGCCCAGCCGGCGCTGGTGAGTCAGGGATGCCAGCTCGACAGCCTGCCGCAAGATGGCGTGACCTGCCACTTCCAGACCTGTCACGATGCCTGGGTCTATCCCGCAGACATCCAGCATATCTCGGCGCAAAGCGGCAACGATCTCTCCACCATCTCGCTGGATATCGCCCTGCATGCACCGCTTCCTCTGAGCGAGCTGCAGCTCGACAAGCTGCGTCTCTTTCTTGGCGGGGACAGCTACACCGCCTATGAACTCTATTTCTGGCTCTCCAACCAGCTCTCCCACATCGAGCTGGAGGTCGACGGCAAGCGGTTCCGTCAGGAAGCCAAGGCACTGAAACCGGTCGGCTTCGAGCGCGAGGATGCGTTGTTGCCCTATCCGAACAATGTCTATTCCGGTTACCGGATCCTGCAGGAGTACTTCTGCTTTCCGGAAAGTTTCCTCTTCTTCGAGCTCTCGGGCGGCGAGTGGCCAAAGCAGCCGCTGCCGGTCAGCGAGTTCAAGATCCATTTCTGTTTCGACCGCCCTCTGCCGGCGGAGCTCAAGATCCGTCCCGACTCTTTCATGCTCAACTGCGTGCCGGCCATCAACCTGTTCCAGCACGACAGCGAGCCGGTCAATCTCAATGGCCGTCAGGCGGAGTACCCGCTCAAGGCGAGCTATCGCCATGCCGACAGCTTCGAAATCTTCTCGGTCGACAAGGTCGAGGGGTGGGTCGAGGGCAATCTGGGTCGCTCCCGCGGCACCCCGCGCATCTATCAGCCGTTTGAAAGTTTTCAGCACCAGATTGAGCGGGCCAAACAGCGGCTGGCGCTCTACTACCGGGTGCGGGTCAAGGAGTCGGTGAGCGGCGATGGCTTTGAGCACAGTCTCTCGTTTGTGCGCGGGGATGAGACCATCGCCCACGATCTGGACGAGTCCATCTCGGTGACGCTCACCTGTACCAACCGTTCTCGCGCCGCCCGCCTCAAGGTCGGCAGCGTCTGCGTACCGACCGGCAGCTCCCCCTCGTTTGCCACTTTCCGCAACCTGATCCGGCCGACCCGGCCGCTGCGTCCGGCCCTCGATGGCAGCCTGCACTGGACCCTGATTTCCAACCTGTCACTCAACTATGTCTCCCTGCTGCGGCGCGATGCGCTGGTGCAGGTGCTGCGCACCTACGACTTTCCGGCGCTGCATGACAAGCAGGCGGAACAGGCATCGCGCAAACGGCTGGCGGGGATCGAGGAGATCGAGACCACGCCAGTGGACCGGCTGGTACGCGGCATGCCGGTGCGGGGGCTCAAGTCGGTGCTCTCCATTCGCCAGTCCGCCTTTGGCAGCGAAGGGGAGCTTTATCTCTTCAGTACCGTGCTGGCGCACTTCTTCTCGCTCTATGCCAGCGTCAACGCCTTCCACCTGCTTGAGGTGGTCAATCTCGATAACAAGGAGCGCTATCAATGGCCAGTCCAGATCGGTCAGCACTCCCTGATGTGACCTGCGCAGGGGAGGCGCCGCGCTTTAACTTCTTCCAGCTGGTCGAACTGCTCAACCGGCTGGAGGGGGCGGATCAGGAGCGTGGTCTCGACCACCTGCCGGGTGACGAGAAGATCCGCTTCAAGGCGACTGCCTCCCTCGGCTTTCCCACCAGCGATGTGCTGCAGTTTGGCCGTGATGAACGGGGCCGCCACGAGCTTGAGGTCGCTTTTCTCGGCCTGCACGGCAGCCAGTCGCCGATGCCCGGCTACTACCTCGACTCGCTGGCGTGGGAGTACGCCCAGGGGGAGCAGAAGCTCGGCCTCTTTCTCGACTTCTTTCATCACCGTCTGCTGACCCTGCTGCACCGGATCTGGCGCAAGTATCGCTACCACGTCCGTTTTCAGGACAACGGTGAGGATGGCTTCTCCCGCCTGATGTTTGCCCTGGTGGGGCTTGGCAACGAGGCCGTCTGCCAGAGCCTGCCTGTCAACCGGGCCAAGATGCTCTCCTATGCGGGCATGCTGGCAAGTCCCAGCCGCTCGCCCGAGGTGGTGGCCGGTCTGGTGGCCCACTGTTTCGATCTGGCCGAGGTAGAGGTGAGTGCCTGGCAGTGGCGCAAGGTGCCGATCCATCCGGATCAGCAAAATCGTCTGGGGGGGGCCTGCGCCACCCTGGGCGGGGATTTTGTCATCGGCGACAAGGTGAATGATTGCGCCGGTAAGTTTTTGTTGAAGATCAACAACCTGAGTTTCAGCCAGTTTCTCGGATTTCTTCCGAACGGGGAGCACTTCCAGTCGCTGGTGACCTTTGTCTCCTTCATCTTGCGCGATCAGCTGGCCTGGGATCTGCGTCTTGGCTTCGGTCAGGAGCAGGCGAAGGGGCTGCGACTCGGTGAAGAGCAGAGCGCCCGTCTGGGGTGGAGTACCTTTCTCGGCCAGCCACCGAGCGAGCCGTTTGTGACCATATGTGTGCAGGAGTGAATGTGGACGAGTTTAATCAGCAACTTTCCCTGGTGGTGCTCAACAGCGAGCAGCTCGATGGTCGCCAGCAGGTGCAGTACCGCTTCGACGAGATGGGCGGCACCCTGGGTGCTTCCGAGCAGGATGACTGGCAACTGAAGGATCGGTTGGGGGCCGTGCTGCCAGCCCACGCCCGGGTCGAGCTCAACGACGGGCGCTTTTGCCTGTGCGATCTGAGCGGCCAGACCTATATCAACGGCGCCACCTCGCCCATCGGACGGGCCCGCAAGGTGCATCTGGAGCAGGGAGACGAGCTCATCGTCGGCCCGTTCCGCCTGCGCGCCTATCTGGGGGCCATTACGCCGGAGCAGAGCCTGCATCAGGTGCTGGGAACCCATCCGGCCGAGCAGCTTGACGAGTGGCTGGCGGGCGAAGAGCCAACAGCCGGTGTGGCGGATCCGCGCCATCTCGCCGTCGACCCCTTGCTGGCCCTGCAACAGGAGCGCGCCATCAATCCGCTGGCCGAGAGCCGCATGCAGGCCGAGCTGCACCCTCAACCGGAGATGGACACCCTCTCCCTTGCCCCTTTTTCTGCTGTCGAGAACACCATGAACCAAGAATTTCTGGATATGCCCACCATCGAGAACCATCCCGATTTCATGCCGCAAGAGGGAGTCGATCACGTCGCCCTGACGCCGCTGATGCGCGGTTTGGGTCAGAACCTGCAACTGGAAGATACCCGTCAGGCGCACGACATGCTTGAAGAGATGGGCAAGACCATGCGGGCCATTGTGGAGGGGCTGCTCCAGCTGCAAAACGATCAGGCGGCGCTGGCCGACAAGCACCTGCGCCCGATTGAGGACAACCCGCTGCGTCTTGGCCTTGGTTATGACGAGACCCTGGCGGTGCTGTTTGCCGAGCAGAAGAGTCCGGTGCACCTGAGCGCGCCGGCCGCGGTGGCCGAGAGCCTGCACAACGTGCGCATTCACCACGTGGCGAACCAGCAGGCCATCAGTGCGGCGCTTGACAGCATCCTGCAGGCCTTCTCGCCGGAAGCGCTGCTCGGCCGGTTCGAGCAATACCGCCGCAGCGGCGCGCCGGGTATGGCTGATGAAGGGTGGGCCTGGAATATGTACCAGCACTACTATCGCGAGCTCACCTCTGCCCGCCAGCAGGGGTTCGACAAGCTGTTCCATCAGGTTTACGCCCAGGCGTATGACCAGGCTGTGCGGCAGCAACAGGGACTGATTTGATGATACGTGCGCTGATGCTGGGGGCGGCTCTGCTGGCCCTCGCCGGTTGTACCACCATGGGCAAGATGGCTGACGTCGCCATGAACCCGGATATCCAGGTGGGGAGCAACAATGATCAGCCCTCTACCTTGGGGCTGAGTCTGGTCGCCGAGCCTGACGTCAACCCCAACGAGAGCGGGGAGGCGGCACCTATCGAGTTTCAGGTAGTGCTGCTGGCGGAGGATTCCAAGCTGCTCGCCACCGACTACGACCAGGTGACGGCAGATGTGGAGAAGGCCCTTGGCAAGAACTACCTCGACCATCAGGAGTACACCCTGCTGCCCGGCCAGTTCAAATACCTGCCCCCCGTCAAGCTCGACGAGAAGACCCGTTACATCGGCGTGATTGCACGCTACGCCGATCCGGACAGCGCCGAGTGGCGCAAGGTCATCAAGATCAAGAGCAAGGGAATGGCCTATCAAATCCTGGTGCACCTGCGCCTGGATGAAGTGGAACTACAAAAAGAAGAATAACCATGTCGAGTCGAAATCGGGTTATCTGGCGTGAAGGGCTCTTTATCAAGCCCCAGCACTTCCAGCAACAACAGAGGCATTCGGATTACGCGCTGCACGCTCGCCTGAGCGCGCTCAGCGACTATTTCTATGGCTTGCAGTCGCTCGCCATCAATGAGGATTACCTCGGCTTTGGCCGCATCGCGCTGGTGGGGGCCACCGGCATCCTGCCGGACGGTACCGTGTTCAACATCCCGAACGACGATATGCTGCCGACGCCGCTGGAGATCACCGACGCTTCGGTCGCCAACCAGAAGGTCTATCTGGCGCTGCCGCTCTCGGTGAGCGGGGTCAACGAGGTGGGGCAGGGTGGTCAGGTCGCTACCCGACTGCAGGCCCATCGCCACGATGTGCGAGACCTGCACAGCGAAGGGGGGGACGTGGTCTCCCTCGAGGTGGGGCGGGTCAGCCTGCGCCTGATGCTGGAGCGGGAGGATCGCAGTGCCTACGCCTCCTTGGCCATCGCCCGCATTCTGGACAAACGTCCGGACGGCGGTCTGGTGCTCGATCCCAACTTCATGCCCTGCAGCATCAGCGTCTCTGCCATCCCGACCCTCAAGCGCTTCCTCGGCGAGTCAGCTGGCCTTGTGGCCGAGCGGGCTCGCAGCCTCTCCCAGCGCATCGCGGCGCCGGGTCAGCAGGGGGTCGCCGATGTGGCCGAGTTCATGATGCTGCAGCTGCTCAACCGCGCCGAGCCCCAGCTCTCCCATCTGGCACGCCTTGGCACCCTGCATCCCGAGCGGCTGCATGAGGCGCTGGTACAGCTGTGCGGCGAGCTGATGACCTTTACCGACGAGTCCCGCCTGCCGCCCGAGTTCCCCGCCTATCGTCACGACGATCAGCAGGTGAGCTTCGAGCCGGTGATGCTGGCCCTGCGTCAGGCACTCAGTACCGTGCTGTCGCCGCGAGCCGTTTCCATCCAGCTGCGCAAGCACCAATACGGCATCATGGTGGCCATGGTGAGCGAGAGCGAGCTGATGCAGAGCGCCGACTTCGTGCTGGTAGTGCGTGCCCGCATGCCGCAGGAGCAGCTGCGCAAACAGCTGTTGCAGCAGACCAAGGTGGCCTCCAGCGACAAGATCCGCGAGCTCATCAGCCTGCAACTGCCGGGTATTCCGCTGCTACCGCTGCCGGTGGCGCCGCGCCAGCTGCCCTACCATGCCGGTTACAGCTACTTCCAGCTCGACCGTCAGAGCCCGGCCTGGCAGATGCTGGCAGTGGGCAACACGCTCGCCTTCCACATCGCCGGCGATTTCCCCGAGCTCGACATGCAGCTCTGGGCCATTCGTAGCCAGTGATCGCACCAAGGAAACAAGCAGAGATGACCACGGACATTATCAAGAACGAGCAACTCAGCGACCTGCTGTTCGATCATGCCGAGCAGCTGGACATGGATTCGGACTACTGGTTCCGCCTGCGTGGCCAGAGCATCAACCCGATGATCGATGCGGTGACCCCCTTGCTGGGGCTGGTGCAGCGGGTGCGCCTGCTGTCGCGCTACGACCGGGTGCCCGAGCTCTATCAGCAGGTGGTGACCGAAATCCAGGCCATCGAGCAGGAGTTGATGGCTCAGGGTTACGAGAACGGGGTCGTCCTCTCGTTTCGCTACATCCTCTGCACCTTCATCGATGAGGCCGTGATGGGCCGTGACTGGGGCAGCCAGAGCGAGTGGTCGGAACATTCGCTGTTGACCCGTTTCCACAACGAGACTTGGGGTGGCGAGAAGGTGTTCGTGCTGCTGGCCCGCCTGCAGGAGGATCCGGAACGTTACCGCGACATTCTGGAGTTCATCTATCTCTGCCTCTGTCTCGGGTTTGAGGGGCGTTACAAGGTGATGAGCCAGGGGCGCGAGGAGTTCGAGCGCATCGTCCGCCAGCTGCACAAACAGCTCGCCCCCGAGAGCAGCGGCGAGGCACCCAGCGTGTTTCACCTCGACCTCGGTCGGCAGGCAGCTCGCTATCAGCTGCGCAAGCAGGTCTCCCTGCGCACCCTGTTCATGGGAGGGGCGCTGATCCTGGCCATCATCTTTGGCCTCTATCACCACCAACTCAATAACCAGACCCAGGACGTACTGCGTCAACTGGGCGAATTATTAAAATAAGTACTAAGGAGAGCACGCCTTGATCCGTATAGAACTGCCAGTACTGGTGGAAAGACTCAACCCTATCTGCCGTCACATGCTGGAGGAGGCCGCGGCCCTCTGTGTCAACCATCAGGGAGCCGAGATCCGCATCGAGCATCTGTTGCTCAAAATGCTGGATACGCCGCTCAGCGATGTCCGTCTCATCTTCAAACGCGCCGACGTGGAAGTGGAGGAGCTCAAAACCCTGCTGCAACCGGCGGCTGCCGACAACGGCTATGGCCAGGGTTATCCCTCCTTCTCGCCGCTGCTGGTCGAGTGGCTGCAAGACAGCTGGCTGCTCGCCTCCGCCGAGATGCAACACGCCCAGCTGCGCAGCGGCGTCATGCTGCTGGTGCTGTTGATGACCCCGCAGCGTTACCTGCCGGGCTCGGTGACCCGTTTGCTGGCCAACGTCAATCGCGAGCTGCTGCGCCAGCAGTTCGACGAGTGGGTCAAGGAGTCTGCCGAGACGCCGGTGACCAATCCGGCCAATGGCAACACGGCACCGGCGGCACTGCCGACTGACGCCACCCTGCTGGCCCGCTTTACCGTCAATGTTACCGAGCAGGCCCGTCAGGGTTCGCTCGATCCCGTACTCTGCCGGGATCACGAAATCGATCTGATGATCGACATCCTGTCCCGTCGCCGCAAAAACAACCCCATCGTAGTGGGCGAGGCGGGCGTCGGTAAAAGCGCCCTGATCGAGGGGTTGGCCCTGCGCATCGTGGCGGGTCAGGTGCCCGAGAAGCTGCGCGGGGTTGAGCTGATGACGCTGGATCTTGGTGCCATGCAAGCGGGCGCCTCGGTCAAGGGGGAGTTCGAGAAGCGCTTCAAGGGGGTGATGCAGGAGGTCAAGGAGTCGGTGCGTCCGGTCATCCTCTTTATCGACGAGGCACACACCCTGATCGGTGCCGGCAACCAGGCTGGCGGCATGGATGTCTCCAACCTGATCAAGCCGGCGCTGGCCCGTGGCGAGCTGCGCACTATCGCCGCCACCACCTGGAGCGAGTACAAAAAGTATGTCGAGAAGGATGCGGCGCTCTCCCGTCGCTTCCAGTTGGTCAAGGTGAGCGAACCGAATGCCGATGAGGCCACAGTGATCCTGCGCGGCCTGCGCAGCATCTACGAGAAGGCCCACGGGGTGCTGATCGACGAGGAAGCCCTGCAAGCAGCTGCCCAGCTCTCCGCCCGTTACATCTCCGGCCGTCAGTTGCCGGACAAGGCGATCGACGTGCTCGATACCGCCTGTGCCCGGGTTGCCATCAACCTCACCACCCCGCCGCGCGCCGTCAGCCATCTGCAAAACGAACTGCGCCAGCGCGAGCTGGAGATCCGCCAGCTGGAGCGCCAGCGCCTGATCGGGTTGGGTGACAACGAAGAACGCCTCGCCGAGCTGCAAGAGGAGCAGCTGCGTTGCCGCGAATCGCTGGCGGAGCAGGAGTCCCGCTGGCAGCAGCAGCAGGGGCTGGTTCACCGGATTATCGAGCTGCGTGCCGCTCTCCTGGCTGATCAGCAGGATGAGATGCTGGCCAGAGAGGCACTGGATTTGGCGGATGCGCCCCTCGATCCGCAAGCGGCTGCCGAGCAGCTGGCCACCCTCGAGAGCGAGTTGGCCGATCTGCAGCAGGGAGAGGTGCTGGTCTCCGCTCATGTCGACAAGACCCAGATTGCCGCCGTCATCGCCGAGTGGACCGGGGTACCGCTCAATCGTATCTCCCAAGGGGAGCTCGATGTGGTGACCCGTCTGCCGGAGTACCTTGGCGAGCTCATCAAGGGGCAGGATGTGGCGGTGGCCCACCTGCACAAGCACCTGCTGACCGCCCGCGCCGATCTGCGTCGTCCCGGCCGTCCGCTGGGGGCCTTCCTGCTGGTGGGGCCAAGCGGGGTCGGCAAGACCGAAACCGTGCTGCAGATTGCCGAGCTGATGTTCGGCGGCCGCCAGTATCTGACCACCATCAACATGTCCGAGTATCAGGAGAAACACACAGTTTCCCGTCTGATCGGTTCGCCTCCCGGCTATGTCGGCTTTGGCGAGGGTGGCGTGCTGACCGAAGCCATTCGCCAGAAACCCTACTCCGTGGTGCTGCTGGATGAGGTGGAAAAAGCGCACCCGGATGTGCTCAACCTCTTCTATCAGGCGTTCGACAAGGGCGAGCTGGCGGATGGGGAAGGGCGGATCATCGACTGCAAGAACGTGGTCTTTTTCCTTACCTCCAACCTCGGTTTCCAGACCATCGTCGAGCATGCCGAGCAGCCCGATGTGCTGCTGGATGCCCTCTATCCCGAGCTGGCCGCCTTCTTCAAGCCGGCCCTGCTGGCGCGGATGGAGGTGATCCCCTATCTGCCGCTCGGTCACGACACTCTGGTGCAGATCGTGGGTGGCAAGCTCAACCGGCTGGTCAAGCTGCTCAAGGCGCGTTTTGGCGCCGAGGTGGAGCTCGATGGCGAGGTGGCCGAAGAGATCCTGCTGCGGGCCAACCGCAGCGAGAACGGTGCGCGCATGCTCGAATCGGTTATCGATGGTGCTCTGTTGCCGCCGGTCTCTCTGCAACTGCTGCAGCGTCTCTCGGCCGGTGAGCCCATCAACCGGGTTCGCTTCTCTGTGGTCGATCACCAGTTCGTGGCCGAGGTGGAGGGCTGACCATGGAACAAGCCCTCGCATTCGCCCTCGCACTCACCGAGCAGCGCGACGAAGCCCACCTTTGCCACTGGTGGAGCTCGACCCTCCATGCCAGCTTTCAGCCAAAAGGGATCCTGCTTGGCATGCTGGATGTGAGCGGTCGCCAGCTCGAATGCAAAGGCTGGGTCAAGGGGCAGGAAGTGGCGCTGGGGCTGGCGGTGGATGACTTCTCCCATCCGCTCGCCTATGTGCTGCACAAGGCGCAGTCCCGTACCTGGGACTCCCTCTATGGCGGTGCCCGCATCGAGCACGCCGGTTTCCGCGCACTGCTGGCCAATCTGGGCCAGCAGTGCGGGCTGCACGCGTTCCCGCTGATGGATGGCAAGGGCAAGCCGTTTGCTGTGCTGGCCCTGCTCGATCGGGGCGAGGTATTGCAGGAGTGGGCCGAGGGGCCCGAGCTTGCCAGTCTGGCGCAGGTCTTTTGCAACCAGCTCACCCTTATTCGCGATCTGGGGCGCAGCCGCCGGGATCAGAGCGTGCTGCGCGACTCTCTGCGTCAGATAAAGGGTGAAGAGGATCGTCTGCGCCAGCACGAGAAACTGCTGGGCGAGCAGTTGATCGGCCAGTCGGCGGTGATCTGCGGTCTGCGCGAGCAGATCGCTCAGGCGGGCCGCCACAAGCTGACCGTCCTCATTCAGGGGGAGACCGGCAGTGGCAAGGAGGTGGTCGCGCGGCTGGTGCACCAGTGCTCAGACCGGGCTCACAAGCCCTTTGTTGCCATCAACTGTGCCGCCATTCCGGAGAACCTTATCGAGAGCGAGCTGTTTGGTTATCAGAAGGGGGCCTTCTCCGGCGCGCTCAGCAACAAGAGCGGGCTGGTCGAACAGGCCAACGGTGGCACCCTCTTTCTGGATGAAGTGGGCGACATGCCCGCCGCCATGCAGGCCAAGCTGCTCAGGGTACTGGAAACCCGCAGCTACCGGCCGCTTGGCGCCGAGCAGGAGCGTCAGTCTGACTTTCGTCTCATCGCCGCCACCCATCAGCCGCTCACTCGCCATGTGGAGGAGGGGCAGTTCCGCGCCGACCTCTACCACCGCCTCTGCCAGTGCCTGCTGCTGATCGCCCCGTTGCGCGAACATATGGAAGATGTGCCGCTGCTCTGCCAGCACTTCATGGCCCACTTTGCCGCTCAGGATGGCAAGGCGCTGGCAGGGTTGCAGCGCAAGTTTTTGAAGCAGCTGCAAACCTATGACTTCCCGGGCAATGTGCGCGAGCTGCGCAACCTGCTGGAGGTCGCCTGTGCCCATACCAGCCATGGCGAGGAGGTGGGGCTGGAGGCACTGCCGCCAGAGCTGCGCGAGCGAGTCTGCGTCGAGTTGCCCGGCGCACTGGATGACTACAACCACATCCGCGATCTGCGCCGCGCCATGCAGCAGTACGAAGCCTCTGTGATCGAAGCGCGCCTGCGCTACTTCCAGGGCAACCGGATGCTGGTGGCAGAAAGCCTCAATATTCCCAAGCGCACCCTGGATCACAAGTGCCAGAAACTGGAGGTGAGCTGATGAGTCTGCTCGCATTGGTGCCGCTGCTGCTGGCCAGCAGTGCGGCGCAGCCATCCCCGGAGTTGGCTCAATTGCAGGCGTGCCGGCGCGAACCGTCGCCCTTGGTGCGTCTGGCCTGCTATGACGCCATCGGGAAAGATACGGTCGGGAGTGAAGAGGGGGCGGTCTCCCGCTCCCCTGCCTGGCAGGCGATCCTGACCCAGGAGCAGGGGCGTCAGCCTGACAGCCCCCCTTTTCTGCCTCTGCTGGATGAAGCGGGCGGCAGCGTCACCCTGACCCGTCCTGCCCTGCGCGGTGCCACCCTGGCCATCGGTTGCGTCAACAGCATCACCCATATCCGGCTGCGGCTCGATAACCCCTGGGTGGGGGAGCGGGTGCAGATAGCCCTGGATGGTGAGCCAAGTCGCCAGTCGCAGAGCTGGTTTGTCCGGGATCAGGGGCTGCTGCTCGAGTATGGCCGCGGTTTGCCCGCCATCGAGGAGCTCAAGCGCTGGATCGGGGCTCGTGAACTGCAGGTACAGGCCGACAATGGCGCCATCCTGCGGGTGGATCTCAGCGGTCTCAAGGAGGCACTGCAGCCCGTGCGCCAGCAGTGTCGCTGGTAAGGGGGCGCAATGAGTTATCAACATCCCTGGTGTGGCCGCCTGCTGACCCCTCTCTCTACCGAACTGGTGAAGGGGGCCGTGCCTGCTGACGAGCCGCGCTGGGATTATGTCGAGACCGAGCTGGTCAAGCTGGGCTCGCTGGCCCACAGCCAGGTCGATCTCAATGCGGTTGCCGAGGCGTGCCTCGTGCTGCTGGAGAGCAAAACCAAAGATATGCGGGTGCTGGCCCAGTTGCTGCGCTGCCTGCAGCATCCGGCCAAGGCGACCCCTATGGGGACGGCAATCCTGCTGCTGGAGTGCTGGATCCGCGACTACTGGTCGCTCGCCTGGCCCGGCAACGCCACCCAGAAACAGCGATTGATGGTGCAGATCGTCAAGCGTTTTGAAGGGGTATTGCCACGGGTATCGGAGAGCGCCTCGGCGGCGGAGCTGGCCGGTTTGCTGGCTCGCGCCGAACAGCTGGAGGCTGCGTGGCTGGCGCTTTGCCCGGACAAGGGCGAGTTGCTCGACCCGCTGGTGATGGGTCTGAAACGGGCCCAGCGCCAGCAGGTGGCACAGGCGCAGGCCGATGAGGCTGGCACGCCGCAAAGCAGCGCGACCGTGGCGCCAGGTGCCGCTGTGTCCGGCATTCCCGTCACTACCTCGAGTGCTGCGCAGGGGAGTGCGAGCTTGCGTCCGGCGGTGGAGATCGACAGCTCCAACGATCGGGCTTGGCGCCAGACCCAGCTCAAGGTGGCGGAGCTCCTTATCGAGCGTCAGCCGGAGGCCGCAGTGGGCTATCGCCTGCGTCGCCACGCTATCTGGGCCGGTATCACGACGCCTCCCATGACGGCGCAGGGCAGCAAGACCCAGCTTGCGCCCATGTCGGTTGACATGGTGGATGAGTATCGCGCTGCGATGAATGCCGCCGATCAGGGGCTCTGGCAGCGGATCGAACAGAGTCTGACGCTGGCGCCCTACTGGTTCGAGGGGCACATGCTCTCGGCCATGGTGGCGCAGAAGCTCGGCTTTGCCACGGTGGCGCAGGCCATCATGCAGGAGCTGGATACCTTCTTGCAGCGTCTGCCGACGCTGCGGGAGCTCACCTTCAGCGACGGCACCCCCTTTCTGTCGGCCGAGTGCAGCCGCTGGTTGCAACCAGCCAAGGGGGGGAGCAGTGACGGGCAAGGGGGTTGTTCTCTGGCCGAAGAGGTGGCTCTGCGCCATGGCGAGCAGGGGGTGGCTGCGGCGCTTGCCCTGCTCGATGAGCGGATGGCGCAACTGAAAGAGCCCAGAGCCCGCTTCCATGCACAACTGGTGCAGGCGGAGTTATTGGAACAGGAAGGCATGAATTCGCTGGCTCGCCAGCACTACCAGCACTTGTGGCAAGAAGCCACCCGTCTGGGACTGTCGCAATGGGAACCGGGGCTGGTGAGCCGTCTGGAACGTCATGCGACCGCCTTGGCGCAATGAGTGTCGAAATGAGTCATTGAGTCGGAGTTGAATCACAATCTTATGTTCAAAACCATCTTTACCTTTCTGCAGCAACAGCTGCCGAAACTGAAACCCTCCTGGCCTCTGCTCGGTGCGGTGCTCTGGGTTGTCGCCCTGATCCTGGTGTGGTGGCTGGGCCCCCGCATCGAGATCCGCGACGCTCGTCCCTTCGAGCCGCTGTGGGGGCGGGTGGTGTTCACCCTGCTCTGGCTCTGGCTGCTGCTGGGGGTTGTCTCCTGGCGCGTATGGCGCAAGATGCAGCAACTCAAGGCCGAGCGGAACCATGAGCTGGTACTGGAGCAGGATCCTGTCAAGGGGCTCCTCGATCGCCAGGCGCTCTTTCTCGACCGCTGGCTGGCAACCCTTGGCGAGCATCTGGGCAAGGGGGCGCTCTATGCCATGCCTTGGTATCTGGTATTGGGTCTGCCCGGCAGCGGCAAGAGCAGCCTGATCCACCGCGCCAACCCGGCCAACAAGCTCAACCCGAGACTCGACACCGAGCTGCGTGAAGTGGCGCAGGATCAGCTGGTTGATTGTTGGCTGGGAGAGCAGGCGGTGATGCTGGATCCCGCTGGCGAGCTTCTGTCCCAACCCGATGGCGAGCAGGAGCCGCTGGCGCGCAAGCACGAGCGGCTCTGGCTGCACCTGCTCGGCTGGCTCAATGAACATCGCCGTCGCCAGCCCCTCAACGGACTGGTGCTGACCGTGGATCTGGCCTGGCTATCCCATGCCAGCGTGGCCGAACGCAAGGCCTATGCCCAGCTGATGCGCTCCCGTCTGCAGGAGCTGTCGGCCACCATGAATACCCGCTTGCCGCTCTATGTCACTTTTACCAAGCTCGACCTGCTGCGAGGGTTTGACGTGGTTTATGAGCAGCTCGACAAAGAGGCCCGTGAGGCGGTGCTGGGGGTGACCTTCAAGCCGGACGAGCGTCAGGGCAAGGGGTGGCAGGATGATCTCTCCCTCTTCTGGGACGAGTGGGTCGACAACCTCAACCGCAACCTGCCGGCACTGATGCTGGCCGGGCTGGATGCCTGCCGCCGCAGTGCGCTTTTCTCCTTTGTCCGCCAGCTGGCGGGCCTCAAGGAGTATGTGACCGAGCTGCTTGCCGAGACCCTGGCCATCGAAGAGAGCAAGCCGCTGCTGGTGCGCGGTGTCTATGTCAGCTCCGTCTATCAGCAGGGGGTGCCGTTCGATGCGTTTGCCCAGGCGGCCTCCCGCCGCTACAACCTGCCAGAGCCCATTCACTCTGCACTGCGCGGGGAGTCCAACACCTATTTCGTGCGCAAGCTCTTCTCCTCGATCATCTTCCCCGAGGCCCATCTGGCGGGCGAGAACCGGCTGCATACCCTCTATCGTCGCCGCCGCATGGCTATCGGCCTCAGCTGCCTGTCGCTCTTCTCGGCAGCCCTCATCGGTGGCTGGCACTACTTCTACCGGGTCAACGAGGAGGCCGGTCGCAACGTGCTGACCAAGGCGCAGGCCTTTATGGCCACCAACGAGGTGGCCGATGAAGAGGCGTTTGGCGTGAGCCAGCTGCCGCGTCTCAACCTTATTCGCGAGGCGACCTTCTCCTTTGGCAACTACCGTGAGCGGATGCCGGTGGTGGCCGATCTTGGCCTCTATCAGGGGGACGAGATCGGCCCCTATGTGGAAGGCTCTTACCTGCAACTGCTGAGCCAGCGTTTCCTGCCGGCCCAGATGCAGGGTCTGCTGGAAGATCTCGATCGGGCGCCAGCGGGTAGCGAGGAGAAGCTCGCCATCCTGCGGGTGATGCGGATGCTGGATGACGCCTCCGGTCGCAACAAGGAGCTGGTGGCCCAGTACATGGCCAGCCGCTGGCAGAAGGCGTTCCCGGGGCAGGGGGCGTTGCAGGAGCAGTTGATGGGTCACCTCAACTACGCCCTCGATCATACCGACTGGCACGCTGCTCGCGCCGCCCGTGATCAGGCCGCCATTACCGCCTTTGCGCCCTTCAAGGAGCCGGTCTACGGCGCCCAGCGCGAACTGGGCAAACTGCCCATGTATCAGCGGGTCTACCAGAATCTGGTGGTGAAGGCGGGTGATGTGCTGCCGCCTGATCTCAACGTGCGTGACGAGGTGGGCCCTACCTTCGACACCGTGTTTACCCTGCGCAACGAGAGCGCCGGTCAGGTGCCGCGCTTGCTGACCTGGCCCGGTTTCAGCGACTTCTTCCTCAAGCAGGACAAGGCGCTGCTCGATCTGACCGCCATGGATGCCTGGGTTCTTGGCCAGCGCAAGCTGAGTCAGTTGAGCGAGGCCGATCGCAAGGAGATCACCCGTCAGGTCAACGATCGTTATGTCACCGACTACGTCAACCAGTGGCAGAAACTGTTGACCAATCTGGATGTGCAGCCCCTGGAGAGCCCGGAGCAGGCACTCGATGTGCTCTCGGCCATCACCGGCAACGATCAGCCGTTCCAGCGGGTACTCGCCTCGCTGGATGACAACACCCGCATTCGCAAGATCTCCGATGTGGAGGGGGATCCGGGTCAGGCCATTACGGCACGGATCGGGCGTCCCTTTATGGCGACCAATGCGGCGCTCAGCGGCCGTGGCGAACAGGGGCCCCTCATCTCCGAGGTGAACCAGAAGCTGGTTGATCTGCAGCACTATCTGGAGCTCATCGTCAACGCGACCGAGCCGGGTCAATCGGCTCTGAAGGCGGTGCAACTGCGCCTGACCAACAAGTACGCAGACCCCGTATTTGCCCTCGAGCAGTATGCCCGTGGTCTGCCCGAGCCGCTCAACCGCTGGGTTGGTCAGCTCTCCGAGCAGACCTCCCGTCTGGTGATTGATTTGGCCATGTCCTCCCTCAATCAGGAGTGGCAGGAGAAGGTGCTGACCCCGTTCAACAGCCAGTTGGCGGATCGCTATCCGTTCAACCCGAGCTCTGCCAAGGATGTGCCGCTCTCCGAGATGGAGCGCTTCTTTGCCCCGGGCGGCACGCTGGACAGCTTCTATCAGGTCAACCTCAAGCCAATGGTCGAAGGCGGGCTGATGGAGGGTGAACTGAGCTCACCCATCCAGGCCGAGCTGGTCAAGCAGCTGGATCGCGCGGCGCGCATCCGCCAGATCTTCTTTAGCCCGCAAGGCAATCTGGAGGTGCAGTTTGCCCTCGAGCCCATCGAGCTGACCGCCAACAAGCGGCGCAGCGTGCTGAATCTGGATGGCCAGTTGCTGGAGTATGCCCACGGTCGTCGCACCAAGGTGCCGCTGGTGTGGCCCAATACCATGCGTGACGGAGCCGAGAGCAAGATCACGCTGGTGCCGGCAGCTCGCGAGCGCTCGCCGCGCAGTGAAGGCTTCGTCGGGCCCTGGGCCATGTTCCGCCTGATGGACAAGGGCGAGCTGACCCAGGTGAGTGACGCTACCTTCGATGTGCGCTTCCCGGTGGATCAGGGGGCCATGACCTATCGCGTCTATACCGACAGCGCCCAGAACCCCTTCACCGGCGGCCTGTTCAGCCAGTTCAGATTGCCCGAATCCCTCTATTGATTAGGTCGGGGGCACCCTGTGCCCCCTTCATCCGTTGGAAGCCGATATGTCACAGAATCAACAAGGCCAGCAGGCGCTCAAAGTGGGGCGTGACCCCAGAATGTTGCCGGAGTACGAAGCACTGCGCGCCGAGATCAACAAGCTCAGTCACGCCTCACGTCCCGAAGTGGATTGGGCCCTGATCCACCATCTCGCCAGCCAGATTTTCGAAAAACATGGCGTCGATCTGCAGACCGCCATCTACTTCACCCTGGCCCGTTCCCGCATTCAGGGACTGAGCGGTTTTACCGAAGGGTGCGAGTTTCTTGCCAACCTCATCGTCACCCAGTGGGATAGCTTCTGGCCGCCGGTGCATCAGGAGCGGGCCCGCATCGAGATGCTGGACTGGTTTATCGCCCGCATCAGCGACGTGATTCGCCAGTACCAGATCAGCCATGAGGACAAGCGACTGATCTACCGCTGCGAGCGGGCGCTGCAGCTTATCAGCGAAAAGCTGCACAACGCGGGTCTGAGCCGCATTCCCCGGGTTGAAAACCTGATCCACTTTATCGAGGGGTATACCCACCTCTTTGACGAGACCGAGATCGTCATCGTCTCCGACGAACCGGGTCTCAAGGAGGATATGCAGATCCCGCCGATGGTCTTCTTCAAATCGGATATGGACCACGAGCACGGAACGCCGATGGCATCGGTTGCCCCCGCTCTGCCGCAGGGCAGCATTCTGGTGGGGCGCGAGAAGGGGCAGGTCAAGCCGACAGTGCTCAAGATCGAGCAGCATCGCAAACAGCGTCCGGCCTGGTTCTGGTTTGGCTGTGGCCTGCTCAGCTGCGCTCTGCCGGTCATGGCATGGCTGGGCTGGCAGCACCAGCAGCAGGAGAAGGTGATTGCGATGCAGCGCCTGCAACAGCCGGCCGCCGAGTTGCCGCGCGTGCTCAGCTATGACGATATCCGTCAGGCGCGCATCGTGCTGGGGGAGCAGGCGGTGCAAGGGATGGAGAGCGAGCTGGTGGCGCGCTATCAGGCCCAGCTGAACCGGCTGGAGCAGACCTCGCCGCTCTACTGGTATCACTATGGCGAAGGGCTGCGCAACTCGTTGCAGATGCTCTATCCCGACTCGCTAGCGGTCAAGGCGCTGGACAAGCAGTGGCAGAACGCGCTGGTGGGGCAGGGGAGCAATAACAACACCATTCCCACCTACCTTGATGCCCGTGCCGGTGTCGATGCGCTGATCGACCAGTTGCAGGAGCTGGAGCGTCAACGCAAGACGGTGACCATCTCCTATCTCAAATCCCAGCTCTATGAGGTGCAGAAAAACCTGATGCAGGAGACGCCATTCAGTCTGCGTCTGAGCGAGCTGGAGGCGAAGAAGGCTTCGCAGGAGCCCATCACCGCCGCCGAGTTGAAGGGGCTGGAGAGCGACCTGAAAGCGCTCAACATCCGCCTCTATCAGCTGCAGCAGGGTGATCTTGGTAGTTGATTATGTTGTTCTGCGCAAGATGTTGCGCGCAAAAAAGTGAAACAGACCGGAAAGGCAACCTTTTGTAGTCAGGTTGCTATTTCTGCGCAATACCTTGCAGCACAATCGCTTGCTATATCGGCTGTTGGTGCATAATGCACTGATTTTATTTAAAAAATATTGAATGTTTGGAGTGGCACACTCTGTGCTGCCACGACGCAGCCTGTTTTGCCCCGTGCTTGCCGCTACAGCCTGTTGCTGTTGTGTGAGGGGCGTGGGGATAGGGCGCAGACCCGTTATCCCCGCTCATATGGAGAATCACTATGTGCCCGACTATCGCACTGCTCGGTGACATTGGCACCGACCACGACGGTTTTCACCCCTCACCGGTCAGCGCGGCCAGTCCCGATGTATTCCTCGATGGCAAACCGGTAGCCCGTCAGGGCGATCCGCTGGAGCCTCATGACAAGCCCAACAACCCGCCTCATCCCCGCGCCATTGCCGGTGGGGTCGGCTCGGTGCTGGTCAACGGCAAACCTATCGCCGTCACCGGTACTGCGGTTGATTGCGGTGGCGTCGTGATTGGATCCGGCAGCGGACAGGCAGGATAAGGAGCAGATCATGGCACAAAGCACCGGATTGCAATTTACCGTCAAGGTGGGGGCGCTGCCCGAGAGCACCTTCGTGGTGGCGAGTTTCCAGCTGGACGAGGGGCTGAACCGGCCGTTCAACCTGCGCCTTGAGCTGGCAAGTAGCCAGCCCGATGTCGACTTTGGCGCCGTATTGGACCAGCCGTGCGAGCTCATGGTGTGGTACAACGGCGAGCTGCAGCGCAGAGTGTGCGGGGTCGTGAGCGAGTTTGCCCAAGGGGATAGCGGCTTTCGCCGCACCCGTTACAGTCTTGAGGTGAAACCCGCCCTGTGGCGGCTGGGCCTGCGCCAAAACTCCCGCATCTTTCAGGCGCAAAAGCCCGATGAAATCCTCAGCATCCTGCTGCAAGAGCACGGCATCACCGACTACGCCTTTGCCCTGAAAAACGAGCACGCCCAGCGCGAATACTGCGTCCAGTATCGGGAAACAGACCTCGATTTCGTTAACCGCCTGGCCGCCGAAGAGGGGCTCTTCTATTTTCACGAGTTTGAAGCAGGTAAACACCGCATCGTCTTTGCCGACGATGCCGCAGCCCTGACTGCCGGCCCCGAGCTTTTCTTCAACCTCGGCAACCGCTCGCTGGAACAAGGCCCTTACGTGCGCCAGTTCCACTACCGCGAATCGGTACGGCCAAGCGATGTAGAGCTCAAAGACTACAGCTTCAAGACCCCGGCTTACGGCCTCTCCCACAAAAAGCAGGGCGCTGAGCTTTCGCATCAACGGGATACCTACCAGCATTTTGACTACCCGGGGCGCTACAAGCAGGACGGCAGCGGCAAGCCCTTTGCCCAGCACCGGCTCGATGCCCTGCGCAATGACGCGGTGGCGGGCAGTGGCAAATCCAACAGCGCCGCGTTGCTGCCGGGCCAGCACTTTTCACTCACCGAACACCCCAACGGCAGCCTCAACACCGACTGGCAAATCGTCCATATCCGCCACACCGGTGAACAGCCGCAGGCCTTGGAAGAAGAAGGTGGCAGCGGCCCGACCGTTTACCACAACGAATTTGGCGTGGTCAAAGCGAGTACAACCTGGCGTGCCCGCATCGGCAGCCCTGAGGCGCCCCACAAGCCGATGGTGGATGGCCCGCAAATCGCCATGGTGGTGGGTCCCGACGGTGAGGAAATTTACTGCGACGAGCACGGCCGGGTGAAGCTGCAATTCCCGTGGGACAGATATGGCAGCTCCAACGACATGAGCTCCTGCTGGGTGCGAGTGAGCCAGGGCTGGGCTGGCGGTCAATACGGCATGATGGCGATTCCGCGCATTGGCCACGAGGTCATTGTGAGTTTTCTGGAAGGTGACCCCGACCAGCCCATCGTGACGGGTCGCACCTACCACGCCACCAACCGGCCACCGTATGAGCTACCCGCCCACAAGACCCGCACCGTGCTGCGCACCGAAACCCACAAGGGCGAGGGCTTTAACGAGCTGCGCTTTGAAGACCAGGCGGGACAGGAAGAGATTTATATCCACGGTCAGAAAGACCTGAATGTGCTGATAGAGAACGATGCGGCGTGGCATATCAAGCACGATGAGCACCGTGATATCGACAACGAGCGGGTCACCCGCATCAAGGCCAACGACCACCTGACGGTGGATGGTGAGAAGCGTGACCAGATCAAGGCGGACTACTCGCTGACGGTGGATGCCTCCATGCATCAGAAGCTGGGTCAATCCCTGCTGGTTGATGCCGGTCAGGAGGTGCATCACAAGGCTGGCATGAAGATCGTGATGGAGGCCGGCGCCGAGTTGACCCTCAAGGTGGGCGGCAGCTTTGTGAAGCTGGATGCCGGTGGCGTCACGCTAAGCGGTGGCTCCATCAAGATGAACTCCGGCGGTAGCCCGGGATCTGGGTCCGGTTGGGCTGGGCAGATGCCGAGCCAGCCCGGTGCGGTTGAGGTTGTTGCCCCCCCTGTGCCTATGGATCCGGTGCGCCAGATTGCAACGCTCAAATCGGCAGAGCCGGTCTGTGAGATTTGTGAACAGCTGGCCAAGGGGGAGAGCCAGTAATGGTTTTGCCCGAGTTTGATTTGGCCAAAGGAGAGCACCTCTATCTGCTGCTCGATGGCGGGCAGATCCCCGAGCTTGAACGGCAGTTGTTTGAGGTCACCGATAGCCCCGTTTACCAGCCACTTTATCTCTACGCTCCATGGGATAGTTTGCGGGAGGTCTCCCCCTGTTTGGTTGAGGCCAGCGAGCCCTTGCTCAGCTGGTTTCAGACGCTGCCCGCCAATGCCGGATGGCTGCTTTCGTCCCCTTTGTCCCTTTTGCCGCTGGCTGATCAGTTGCGCCAGCTTATCGAGGTCGAAAGTCCCTACGGTAGCCGTATTTTGCTCAAACTAGCAGCGCCGGAAACCATGGCATGTCTATTGGTGGATGCAGATCCCTGGTATTGGCGAGGGATAACACAGGTCTGGCTGCCAACCCGCACCGGTTGGCTCCATTGGCAGGTCAAAGAGGCACTTGCCGAGCCGATTGGCGATACATGCAGACTGACTGATGCACAGTGGGCACGTTTGAGTGACGTGAGCTGGCAACACCAGCTGGATGCAACTTATCACCACATGGCGCACTGGTTTCCTGCCCGGTTGGCGCAGCTGAGTGATCCGCAGAACTGGATTGTCCGCTGGGCTGAGCAGGCCTATCAACTTGGATTTCAGACCGAACGCGACCTGCTGCTGTTTTTCAATGTGCTGGGATTTGTCGGCGAGGAATGGTGGCAGGGGGATGACTACCCGACGCTGACCAAACTGCTGACAGCGCCTTCGGCGCAAACCCCGTCACAACGTGTGGAGCTGGCGGCCAGTTGGGCTGAGCATCACGCATTACCACAGGAGTTAAGCTAAATGGGCCAACAAAACCAAGCCAAGGGTGGACCCAATCAGGTGGCCATGGCGACCAGCAACAAGGATTGCAAAAGCCCGGTTGGCACCTGTCCCTTTAAAAACAAAGAGATTGCCCTGGTACCGGTGCGCTATGCCCTCGATGAGCCTTTCGCACCTCCTCAGAAGCAGCCGCATCCCTTGCCCGCCGGAGCGGGTTTTGTGGCACCGCTCAAGCTCAAGGAGAGTTGTTATGCACTGCGCCAGCTGCGCGATGGCTGGCTCTATGTCTATGACGAAAAAGCCAAGGTGTTGGATGAATATGAAGTGAAGGAGGCGAATTTCATTAGTCAGAGCAAGGGCAGCAAGAGCCATCTGCTCTATCCGGCGACTCACTCTCTGTCCCTCATTTATTCTCCCCAGCGCTGGTCTGGGCGTATCAGGAAAGAGATGGAGAAGAACAGCGGCTTGCGCAGTGCCTGGATGCGGCAGGTCAAGCTGGGCAGTTTTGCCAGCACCATGAAGGCCGCTCATTGCGGCTTGCCTGATGCTCTCGATCTGGTTGCGGATCTCGGTATGCCAAATAACGGCTTTGTGCTCTCTTGCACTCCACTGGTCAAGCCAGCCGAAGAGGATAAGCAAGGGATAAAACTGTTGGTACACAAGCCAGCGAGTTCACCAGCCGCCTACAAGGCGGGAATGCCGGATCCCCAAAGTGCCATGGTAGTGGCTCTGGAGGATCCGCTGGCCGATCTGGCAGACCTTTCCATGAAGGTCAATCAACTGTTGGCCAAGCGCGAAGCCTTGATGGGCAAGAATGAGACACTGCGCAAGGCAAACACGCACAAGCTGATGATGGCCGAGGTGACGCGCAATCTGACCAGGGTGCGCCTCGATGAGAAAGAGTTACCGGCCTCCGTCAGGGGCAATGTGGCCAAGACCCATGCCTTTGAAGAGGCACTGGATGATTATCTTGGGGATCGCTATCTCGCCGATATAGAGAACATGGCGGCAGAGCCGGGTGTAATAAGGTGGGACTCCCCTCTGGAAAAACAGGCCGAGGCCAAGTTGAAGATCCTGCGGGAACAATATGGTTTCAATCCATCCCACAAGCAGGTAAGTCAGTGGAAAGAACGCGCAGCGTTCCAGGGCGAGGTCAATTGGAGTGGCCTCAATGCCTTTATCAAGCAGTATCAGGTGCCACTCAATGAACTGGATCTGGCTTTGGGCCGTGCCCATGAGGACCTGCGCAATGGCCTGACCCGCCTCAAAGCCGATCCGCTGCCCTTTGGTCTGGACAACAAAACAGCCAAGGGGCAAGCCTATCTGCAAACCCTGTTTGCCGAAGCGGGGCAGGCCCTCTCCCTCAGTTGCAGCACAGAGGGCAACAAAAAAGCGCTGGAAAAACTGCTTGGCGAGAAGGTCAATGACAACTTGCTGGCGCTGGCCCCCTATGGCTTTGACGCCGCGCTACACAAAGGGCTGAGTGAACAGACTGTCGACAATGTCTGGCTCAGCGCCTCCTCTGGCGACATGTCAGCCCTCTTCGGTAGAACGGCCGACCTGGAGGCGCTACTGGGTGACGACGGGCTCAAGCAGAAACCCTGGTTTCAGGCTGCCGAAGCCGTGATTGACGCCATGAAGGCGGCAGCAAAGTCATTGGCCAAGGGGGCGCATGCCCAGATCATGGCGGCCATCTTGCCCCACGCCTGGAAGAACAGCCTGGCAGGTAATCTGAGGCTGGTGCTGCTGGAATCACTGCTCGGTGACCAGCCGCTGCAGGTCAACAGCGGCTATCGGATGCTATCCAAGAGCTTCAAGCAGAAGGTCTGGATCATTACCAAACAGATGGCAGCCATCAGCTCGCCACCAGCGGGACACAACACCACGGTGCAGGCCATCAACGGCGATCTGCGCAGTCTGCAGCAACAGCTGGATGCCTTGATCGCCCGTGAGATGCCCATGCTGGTGAAACTCAAGGGTGAATACTACCAGCAGCAGGCCAGACAATATATCGGCGACTATCTGGCAAGTGTGCGCAGCGGTGTAAATCAGCGCATCACCGCCATGAACGAGAGAGTCCCCAATCTGACTACCTTTGGCGGGCTGGTTGCCCTGCTCAACCTCTGGAACCTGACGGTGGTCATGGCCGGAACGGCGCAAAATGCCCAGTCGGTTGGCCGGTTGCGTGCCAATATACAGCTGGGCTCGGCCTTCGCCTGGACCGGCAATGCCATCGCCGCGCTCTATCAGGGGGCGGTGTGGGGGCAGTTGAAACCACTCACTGCGGATGGGGGTAAGAGAGCCCTGACTGCAATTCCGATAAAAGTGGCCATAAAAGAGGGCGAACATGCCGCGCTGGTGAAAACCTTCTCACTGCGTATGCTGGCCTTTTCTGGCTTGGGCATGGCGGCGGCCGGGGCAGAGCTTTGGGATACTTGGCAGGCTAGTAAGGACCCCCTGATAAGCGGCATGGAAAAAACACTCTTGCAGATGAAAGCCGTGGTGTTATTTGGGCAAGGTGGCATCTTCCTCATTCAGCTTGCGTATTTAGGTGTCAATAGTTTAGGTTTTTCATCCATCGCAGCTATCTGTGCAAGCTGGATGGGGATTGGCTTCTTTGTGCTGGGGGCAGCCTATCTGGTCGTGACTGTACTGCTCAATATCTTTAAAACTTCGGATCTGGAAAAGTGGCTGCTGCAATCCACCTGGGGCAAGCAGCCTGCTGGCTGGTCTGCCGAAGACGAGTTGGCCCGCTTCGAGGTGCTGGTCAATAAACCGGGGGCCAGCTTGAGTGTGGTGCGCTCGGCCCCTCAGGGGTGGATGGATACGGGTCGCCCCCAATGGCAATTGCAGCTCTCGCTGCCTGCTCATTTGCGCGGGCAGACCATAGGGCTGAAGGTCATTAGCCAACCGCTCGCCAAGGCTGGCCAGATGATACCGGCCCGCTCTAAAGAGGAGCTGGCGCGCTATCAGGTCGCCATGCAGCCCAAAACGCTGGAGATACAGCGCGGACGTTGGGATGAGCTGGTCTATACCCTGCCGCTGGGGATCGATATCAATACTACCATCAAGCTGGAGCTGGGTTATCTCGGGGGCATGGTGCAGCAGGAATTTATGTTCAAGGGCAGCAGTAGCAGTAGCGGCCCAATCACATTGGCGACAAGCTCCGGCGGCTTAGGTACCATGCCCGCGTTGATGGTCGGCAAGCAAGGGAACAGATAATGGACAACGCAAACGAAGTCATTGGGACTAATGAGCAGGAGACCCCTTTTCATCAGCTACCGCAGGAGGAGCAACAGCGCATTATCGATGCCAATCAAAAAAGGGTTCGTGAAGCGCCAACTCTCCATGAATGGGGTATCAGGGTCCCCACGCCATTCGCTTGGCTAATGATTCTAACAGTTACAACAATTATGACGTTGTTCGCTGTGGGTTGCGTATTGCTTGCTGGCGATGGTGATTGGGGGTTTGCTTATCTAGCATTCAGTGTCGCTATGGCAATGACACCTTATTTTCGCTATTTGGTTATGGCGGATAAGGATTACCACTACCGGTTAACCACTGAAGGTGTCATCGTTACTTATCAGGATGCGATTCCTGAAGCGGCCTATACCATAGTCCGTGGTTTGGCGTGGTTTGGCGTGACGGTATGCGTGCTTGCAGTCGCCCTGCTGGGGCCATTGGCCCTGGTGGGGGCCGGTGGTATGGCGCTCTTGGCAGTATTTTTTACTGACTTTAAAAGTGAAGTGACAGAGCATGAAACCATGTTTAAAAAAGAGTGGCCCTACACGCTTTCTATTTCCAATAGGAAAAAAGCACTTAGATTTGAATCCACCCCCTTTAAAATATCATATAGCGATAGCATATATTGTAAGCCTGAGGATTTTGAATGGGTTGTTGAACTTATTAAAACGCAGATTAGGTGCGTCGAAATAAAGCTTATAAAGGGCCATCCTACCACGTAATGTTATTCACTAATAACAAGCATAGAGTCGATATGTAAATTAATCCGGGCTTGTTATTTAGATATTGAATGGTGGAGGACGAGCTGGCACGCTTCGAACTGCTGGTGGTGATACCTCCAATCGGTTGAACCGATACAATGGGTGCTTTTGAGGCTGATCGCATCATGGCATCCATCGTCGTTCACTGCCCTTGTTGCAACTCTGACCAAGTATATTTGCCATGGTAAGACCCCTGCTGGCCATGTTCGCTATCGTTGCTCTGCCTGTCCCCACGTCTTTCAGCTCACCTGCACCTATGAAACCCGCAGCCTGGGGTCAAAGAGAAAATTGTTGATATGGCGTTCAACGGCTCAGGTGTTCGTGATACTGCTCGCGTCCTCAAAATTGACATTAACACCGTCATACGCACCCTAAAAACTCTCCCCAAGGCAAGTAACCTCCGAAAAGGTAGTGCTCGATGATGTGGTGCTTATCTGTGAACTTGATGAGCAGTGTGCTTATGTCGGCAACAAAAACCATCATCATTAGCTTTGGTATGCCTTTGATACCAAGAGAAAACGAGTCGTGGCCTTATACCTTTGGCCCACGCGACGATGAGACATGCCGCCGCTTGCTGAGCCTGCTTTCTCCGTTCCAGATGGGCTTTATCACCAGTGATGACTGGTGAATCTATGCCAGAGAGGTACCGAGCTAGATTTATCTGACCGGGAAGATATTCACCCAGCGTATTGAGCGTAACAACCTGACGCTTAGAACACGCTTCAAGCGATTGGCCCGCAAAACCATCAGCTTCTCTCGTTCCGTTGAGCTCCACGAGAAAGTAATTGGAACCTTTATCGAAAGGTTTCATTTCAACTGATTTAGAGACATCACCCTGGTTCGCTACCATGTGATGAATAACTTGTGCAACCAGAATCATTACTGGCGATGAGGAGGTGGTCAGCTCTACACCTCTCGGATTATCCGCGTCTTCCTGATACTCAAGGGGGTTTTCAGTCTCACCGGATAGCGCGCTGGCGCGGGCTCGGGTATAGTCCTGCGCCAGTTGCGTTATCCAGTTCAGCTGACCCGCGGTTATCCAGAGAGTGGTGCGGGTTGGCCAGTGTGAGGTGTGTTATGAAATTCAGTCCCCTGCTCGACGAGATGATGAAAGCCCTGCAGGTACTGCCGGGGGTGGGGCCCAAATCGGCGCAGCGGATGGCTTTTACCTTGCTCGAGCGCGAGCGCAGCGGCGGTTTGCGGCTGGCCCAGCTGCTCTCCCGCGCCCTGACCGAGATTGGCCACTGCAGCCACTGCCGCACCTTTACCGAGAACGATCGCTGCGATATCTGCGCCAATCCCAAGCGGGAAGAGAACGGTCTGCTCTGCGTGGTGGAGAGCCCGGCGGACGTGGCCGCCATCGAGCAGACCGGCCAGTTTTCCGGTCGCTACTTTGTGCTGATGGGCCATCTGTCGCCGCTGGACGGCATCGGCCCGGAGGAGCTGGGACTCGATATTCTGGAGCGCCGCTTGAAAGATGAGACGATCAGCGAACTGATCCTCGCCACCAACCCCACCATCGAGGGGGATGCCACCGCCTGGTATATCGCCGATATGGCCCGTGCCGCCGGGGTGGAGGTGAGCCGCATCGCCCATGGCGTGCCGGTGGGGGGCGAGCTGGAGCTGGTGGATGGCACCACACTTTCCCACTCCCTGATGGGGCGCCAGCGTCTCAAATAAGGGGCTGGATAGGATTGTGCCATTACGGCCTGATCAGAAAATCGGCAGTTGAATGGAAAAAGGGGGGGAATGAGCAGGATTGCACATTCGCCCCCTTGATATTTGGATCGTTGTCCCCATCTAGGTTGGGCGTATGTTCAACCCGATGTTTCTGAGGATTGGTCCATGACCCAAAGTGTTCATGCCGAAACCCACGGCTTTCAAACTGAAGTCAAACAACTGCTGAGCCTGATGGCTCACAGCCTCTACTCCAACAAAGAAGTATTCCTGCGCGAGCTGATTTCCAACGCATCCGATGCGGCGGACAAGCTGCGCTTCAAGGCGCTTTCCGATGCCTCTTTGTTCGAAAACGACGGCCAGTTGCGTGTGCGCCTGGTGGTGGACAAAGAGAAGCGTACCCTGACCATCTCCGATAACGGGATCGGTATGACCCGTGATCAGGTGATTGAGCACCTGGGTACCATCGCCAAGTCCGGCACCGCAGAATTCTTCAAAAACCTCTCCGGCGATCAGGGACGCGATTCCCAGCTGATCGGTCAGTTCGGGGTCGGTTTCTACTCCGCCTTTATCGTTGCCGACAAGGTGACCGTGGTTTCCCGCGCAGCCGGTACTGCTCCGGAGCAGGGCGTGCAGTGGGAGTCGGAAGGGGAAGGCTCCTTCACCGTCGCTGACGTGACCAAAGAGGGTCGCGGTACCGACGTCATCCTGCACCTGCGCGCCGAAGAGGAGGAGTTCCTCGACGACTGGCGCCTGCGTTCCGTGGTGAGCAAATACTCCGACCACATCAGCGTGCCGGTCGAGATGTTCAAAGAGGGCACCCCGGATCGTGAAGAGGATGGTGAGACCATTGTCGGCACTCCGGGTGAGTGGGAGCAGGTCAACCGCGCGACAGCACTGTGGACCCGCAACCCGAAAGATATCAAGGACGAAGAGTATCAGGAGTTTTACAAGCACGTCGCCCACGACTTTGAAGATCCGCTGCTCTGGGGTCACAACCGGGTGGAAGGGGCGCAGGAGTACACCAGCCTGCTCTACGTGCCGGCCCGCGCTCCGTTCGACCTCTACAACCGCGAGCAGAAGCACGGTCTGAAGCTCTACGTGCAGCGCGTCTTCATCATGGATGACGCCGAGCAGTTTATGCCGACCTACCTGCGCTTCGTCAAAGGGGTGCTGGACTCCAACGATCTGCCGCTCAACGTCAGCCGTGAAATCCTGCAGGACAACAAGGTGACCGCCTCCCTGCGCAAGGCTTGCTCCAAGCGCGTCCTGACCATGCTCTCCAAGCTGGCGAAAGACGATGCTGAGAAGTACGCCAAGTTCTGGAGCGAGTTCGGCAATGTGCTCAAAGAGGGCCCGGCCGAGGATTACGCCAACCGCGAAGAGATCGCCAAGCTCCTGCGCTTTGCCAGCACCGCTGGCGAGGGCGAAGCCCAGACCGTTTCGCTGGAGGATTACGTTGGCCGCATGAAGGAAGGTCAGCAGAAGATTTACTACATCACCGCCGACTCTTATGCCGCAGCCAAGAACAGCCCGCACCTCGAGATCTTCCGCAAGAAGGGCGTCGAAGTGCTGCTGATGTGGGAGCGTGTGGACGAGTGGTTGATGAGCCACCTGACCGAGTTCGATGGCAAGCAGCTCATCTCCGTCACCCGTGGCGAACTGGATCTCGGCGATCTGGAAGATGAAGCATCCAAGCAGGCGCAGGAGGAGGCCGAAAAAGCCAACGCCGGTCTGGTTGAGCGGGTCAAGAAGAGCCTCGGTGAAGCGGTGAAAGAGGTGCGTGTCACCCACCGTCTGACCGACTCCCCCTCCTGCATCGTCACCGACGCCTACGGCATGAGCACCCAGATGATCAAGCTGATGCGCGCCGCCGGCCAGCCGGTGCCGGAGCAGAAGTACATTCTGGAGCTCAACCCCGACCACGCGCTGGTGAAGAAACTCGACACCATTCAGGATGAAGCGCTGTTTGGCGAGTGGGTCACCCTGCTGCATGAACAGGCCCAGCTGGCCGAACAGGGCGGGCTGAACGATCCGGCGAGCTTCGTCTCCCGCATCAACCGCCTGCTGCTGCAAGCCTAAGTTGCAACTCCGATAACAAAAAGCCCACTGCATGCAGTGGGCTTTTTTGATCCTGCCGTGTGAGAACGGCGAAACACGGCGGCAAGGGAGGTGGCCAGCGCCTCTCTATTTGCGATATTCGTTGTTGTAGTTCTGGATGAGACGTCGGGTCACCTCATGCTGGGGGTCGGCAAACACCTTGAGGGTCTTGCCGCGCTCCACCACCCGCCCTTCATGCATTACCAGCACCTCGTCGCTGATATGGCTGACGATACCCAAATCGTTGGCCACCAGCACATAGCTCAGCCCCATGGTCTCCTGCATCTCCAGCAGCAGGTTGATGATCTGGGAGCGTACCGAGATATCCAGAGTGGTGAGTGCTTCGTCGGCCACCACGATTTTGGGGTTGAGGATCAGAGCCCTCGCCAGAGCCACCCGCTGCTGCTGACCGGAGGAGAGCATCTGCGGGTAGAAGAGGGCGTGATCGGGCAGCATGCCCACCATGCGCAGGGTCTGCACCACCTTCTCGCGGCGCTCCTCTTCGGTCATTTCGGTGTTGAGGCGCAGCGGCGTCTCCAGAATTTGGCCGACCCGGATCTTGCGGTTCAGTGAGGTATTGGGATCCTGAAAGATCATCCGCAGCAGCTTGCAGCGGGTCTGGTAATCGCCATGCACCATCAGCTGGCCGTCGATGGCGATGTCACCGCTGGTGGGCTCGATCATGCCGGCCAGAATGCGGGCCAGGGTGCTCTTGCCGGAGCCCGCTTCACCGACGATGGCCAGGGTCTGGCCAACTTCAAGGTCAAACGAGAGGGGCTTGATCGCCTCCACTGCCTGACGACGGAACAGGCCGGTACGGTTCTGGTAGGTTTTGCTGAGGCCCCTCACTTGCAGCAGGGAGGGCTCAATCACATGTGCCTCTCTGGCGGGTGCGTTACTGGTCATCATTTTTTCGGCTCCTCCATGTTCAGAGGGAAGTGGCAGCTGAACTGGTGTCCCTTCACCTTGTTCATCACCGGGGTCTGTACGCACTGCTTCTGGGCATAGGGGCAGCGCGGGCCGAGTCGGCAGCCGATAGGCAGGTGCTGCAGTGGCGGGATGACGCCGGGCAGGGTTTCGAGGCGCGACTTGTGGCGCACCAGCTTGTCAAAGTCGGGGATCGACTTGAGCAGTGCATCGGTATAGGGGTGATGCGGCGTCTCCAGGATCTGCTCGCGGGTGCCCACCTCCACCATCTGGCCGCAGTACATCACGTTGATGGTGTCAGTCAGGTTGGCGATGGCGGCGATGTCGTTGCTGATGATGAGGATGGTGGTGTTGCCCAGCTTGTTCATCTTGTCCAGCAGCCGCAGGATCTGGGAGTGGGTGGTGGACTCCATGGCGCTGGTCGGTTCGTCAGCCACCAGCAGGCGCGGCTGGTTGGCAATCGCCATGGCGATCATCACCTTCTGGCACATGCCATCAGACAGCTCATGAGGATAGGCGCGCATCACCTTGCGGTGATCCTTGACCCCGACCCGGTGCAGCAGGGCGATAGCCCGCTTCTTGCGCCACTGGAAGCGCTGCCAGAACTGTCCCTCGAACGAATCGGTCGGGATCGCCTCTTCCAGCTGGGTGCCGATCTCCTCGGAGGGGTCGAGACAGCTGATGGGATCCTGGAAGATCATGGCGATCTCGCGGCCCATGATGCGGCGCCGCTCGCGGGGCTCCATGGTCAGCAGATCCATGTCGTTGAAGCGCATCCGGTCGGCGCGCACCGTCCAGTTATCCTTTTCGATGCCGACGATCACTTTGGCGATCAGGCTCTTGCCCGAGCCGGATTCGCCGACCAGTCCGCGGATCTCCCCCTCGTTGAGGGTGAGGCTCACCTTGTCCACCGCCTTCACCTTGCCCTGCGGTGTGTCGATCTCGATGGTGAGATTGCGTATATCTAGCAACGGCATCAGTCATTCCCCTCTTTGAGCGCTTCACGGATGCCTTCACCGACCAGATTGGTGACCAGCACGCTGAACAGAATGGCGATGCCGGGCAGGGTGACGGTCCAGGGGGCGAGATAGATGAGATCGCTCGAGTCAGCCAGCATGGCACCCCACTCCGACTGGGGCGTCTGGGCGCCGAGGCCGAGAAAACCGACCGCCGAAATATCGAGGATGGCAGCTGAGAGGGTGCGGGTGGTCTGGGCCACCAGGGTCTCGACGATATTGGGCAAAATGGCCAGCCGCATGATCCGCAAGGGGGGCGAACCATCGAGCCTGCTGGCGATGATGTACTCCTTCTGCATCTCGGCATGCACCGCGTTGTAGGTAGCCCGGATAAACGGCGGGATCAGCGCGAGGGTGATGGCGATCAGGGTGTTGCCAAGACCCGGCCCCATGATGGCGACCATGATGATGGCCATCAGCAGGGAGGGGATGGAGAGCAGGGTATCGAGCAGATGGTGCAGCACGCTCGATTTAAGCCCCTTGCTCATGCCGCCGAGGATGCCGATGGCAGAACCCACCACCATGGCGATCACCACCACGATAAGGGCGCAGCCGAAGGTGAGCCGCGCGCCGACCACCAAGCGGGAGAGGATATCCCGTCCCAGATCGTCGGTGCCGAGGAAGAAGTCGATATTGCCGTTGTTGGCCCAGGAGGGGGCCAGCAGCAGATGCTCGGCATGCTGCTCATCAATGCCGTAGGGCACCACCAGCGGCCCGAACAGGGTGATGATCAGCAGCAGCAAAAAGCCCCACAGTCCTGCCATGGCAAGCGGATTGCGGCTGTAGGAGGCCCACGTCTGCTCCAGCGGCGAGAGGATCTTGAGCTCGGGATAGATGTTCGATTTATCTTGCATAGGGTACCTGGCTCCTGGTCACGCCATGAGCGCGTTCAATCTTGTTTGGCATAGAGCTCTTTGCGCCGTGCCGGATAGATAAGGGTGGTGAGCAGCTCGGTGCTGACACTGATCAGGATGACGAAACTGGCGATGACCAGGGTCGCGCCGCGAATGGCGGCATAATCCTGCAGGGCGATGCTGCTGACCAGCCAGCGGCCGATGCCATGCCACTCGAACACCACCTCGGTGATCATGGCTGAGGTGAGCACACTGCCCAGTTGCAGACCGAGCAAAGGCAGTACCGGGGGCAGGGCGTTTTTCAGGCCATGGCGCCAGACGATCTGCCACTTGGAGAGGCCACGGCTCGCTGCCGCCCTGATGTAGTTCTGCTTCATCACGTCGATGAGCGAGCTGCGCACATGGCGGATCACCTCGGTCGTGGGTACCACAGCCAGCACCAGCGAGGGGAGGATCAGGTGGCGCAAGGCATCGTGCAGCGCCGCCTGACGCCAGGGCTCCTGACTCAGCAGCACGTCGATGACGGCGATGCCGGTGATGGGAGGCACATCATAGAGCAGGCTGATCTGTCCCGATGCCGGCAGCCAGCCGAGATCGAGGGAAAAGAACATCACCACCAGCAGCGCCAGCCAGAACACCGGCACCGCGTAGCCGATGAGGCCGGCGGTCATGATGGAGAGATCCAGTGGCTTGCCCTGTGACAGGGCGGCCAGGGTACCTAGCGGGATCCCTACCAGCAGCGAGATGGTGAAAGCGGCCAGACAGAGGATCAGGGTCGCCGGGAAGTAGTGGCGAATTTCGTCCAGCACCGGCAGTCCGGAGACGCTGGATAGGCCGAGATCTCCGGCCAGAATATGGCGCAGGAAGTCGGGGTAGCCGCTCCAGAAGCTCATCTGATGGCCGAGCAGGCGATAGTCCAGCAGGTAGGCGACAAAGGTCAGGGCCAGCAGGGTGATGAGCAGCAGGTTGATGCGACGCAAGGTGTATAAAAGCATGCTTACTCCCGGTGAGCCTGATTGAAGGAGGTGCCGCCAAAGGGCATCAGGATCAGCCCTTCAATGTCACTGCGGCTGACCTGGGTGCGCAGGGCATGGGCCAGCGGAATGAGGGGCAGCTGCTCGTTGAGCAGGGTCTGGGCGTAGTAGTAATTGCGCAGCCGGAATGCCAGCTGGGGCGTGGTGACTGCATCGTCCAGCAGCTGGTCGAACGCCGGGCTGCACCAGCGGCTGTAGTTGTTGCCCCGCTCGACCGCCGAGCAGCTCAGCAGCTGGCGGAAGAAGTTGTCCGGGTCGGCGTTGTCGGCGATCCAGCCGGAGAGCAGGCTGTCGTACTGACCGGCGGCCAGGCGTTTCTCGATGACGGGCCACGCCTGCTGGACGATCTTGAGCTTGATGCCCACCTTGGCCAGATCGCTTCGCATCAACTGGGCGGTCTTGAGCGCATCCGGGTTGTAGGGTCTGGCATCAGGTTGCACCAGCACCTGCATCTCGAATCCCTTCTCGAGCCCTGCTTCCTTGAGCAGCTTGCGGGCCAGCGCCAGATCCGGCTTGCGCATCGGCAGGCTGGGATTGTAGCCCCACGAGAGCGGTGGCAGCAGGCTGTTGGCGGGCAGGCCGGTATCGAAATAGACCGCCTGCAACAGGTTGTCGATATTGATGGTGCTGGCGATGGCCTGACGCACCTTGACGTTGTTGAACGGCGGCTTGCGGGTATTGAGGGCCAAAAATGCCACGTTCATCCCTGACTGTACCGAGAGGCTGAGATCGGGATGCTGCTTGATCACCGAGAGCTGGCTGGCGGCGGGGGTGCTCATCACGTCGCACTCGCCGGTCAGCAGCTTGGCCAGCCGCTTGGACGAGCGCGGGGTGATGTCGTAGACCAGCTGCTCGATCTGGGCCGGGCCGTTCCAGTAGCCGGGATGGCGCAGATAGCGGATGAACTCGTTGTGGCGATACTCCTTGAAGCTGAACGGGCCGGTGCCGATGGGACGGGTATCGAGCAGCGCCGGGGTACCCGCCTTGAGCATCTGCTCGGCGTATTCGGCAGAGAGGATCACCGCATAGTCGCTGGCCAGGGTCGCGAGGAAGGAGGCGTTCGGCTGGTTCAGCTCGAACACCACCTGCTGCGGCCCCTTCTTGTAGACCCGCTTGATCAGCTGATCCTGCCCCAGACTGTAGAAGAAGGGGTAGTCGCCGCCGGAGACGTTGTGATAGGGGTGGTGCTCGTCGAGTTGACGGGCGTAGGTAAAGACCACGTCATCGGCATTGAGGGGGCGGCTTGGCTTGAACCAGGGGGTGTGGTGGAAACTCACCCCTTTGCGCAGGGTCAGGGTATAGGTGAGGCCATCCTCGCTCACATGCCAGTTGGTGGCGAGCGCCGGCTCCAGTGCCAGGGTATTGGGGTTGACCTCCAGCAGACGGTCGTAGAGCGGACGAGCGCTGGCATCCAGCGTAACCCCGGTGTTGGAGACATGGGGGTTGAAGGAGAGGGGAGAGCCCTCAGCGCAGTAGATGAGTCCGGTCTTGGAAGCTTCGGATTGCTTGTTGCAGCCGGTGAGCAGAACCAGCAGACCGAGCAGCAAGGGTGTGAGCATTCTCATTGTTGAACCATGTTTTTGATACGCATCTGTTTTTATATGAATACGCCAGCACTGTGCTGGCTTTGTTGGTGTCGGTGTCAACCGGACTCTTTCTGGTCTTGTTCCGTATCGTTGTCGCCATCCTGCAGCTGATACTTGCGTAGCATGCCACGAAACTGGTGATAGCTTAAGGCCAGCAGTTGGGCGGCTTTGCGCTGATTATACTGGGATTGCTGCATCGCCTGCTTGAGTAAATTAATCTCGAACTCCGCTACCGCCTGCTTGAGATCGAGCGGCAACACCCCGGTTGTCGCACCTTGCGGCTCGCTTTTACTCTCCTGACTGCGAGCGGCTACGGGCCGCCAGGGGGAATCAAACGGATTGATCACCAGCTCGGCCAGCGGCAACTGGGGGTTACCCTGGCGGTAGATGCTGCGCTCCACCACGTTTTTCAGCTCCCGCACGTTGCCAGGCCAGGGGTAATCCTGCAGCAGCTGGGTCGCCTTGCGCGAGAAGCCTGCAAACAGCGGATAGCCCAGCTCCCGGGTCATGCTGTGGGCAAAGTGCTCCGCCAGCATCAGGATATCTTCCCGCCGCTCCCGCAAGGGGGGGAGGGTAATCACATCAAACGCGAGCCGGTCCAGCAGATCGTGGCGAAACAGCCCCTTGTCGGCCAGCGCCGGCAGATCCTCGTTGGTGGCGCAGACCAACCGCACATCCACCTTGAGGGGCTTGGCGCCACCCACCCGCTCGAACTCGCCATACTCGATGACCCGCAGCAGCTTCTCCTGCACCCGGGCGCTGGTAGTGGCCAGCTCGTCGAGAAACAGGGTGCCGCCATCGGCCCGCTCGAAGCGACCCTGATGGCGCTTGGCTGCACCGGTAAAGGAGCCCGCCTCGTGACCGAACAGCTCGGTCTCCAGCAGACTCTCGCTCAGAGTGGCGCAGTTGATGGTGACAAAGCTTTGATCCCAGCGCGCCGAGAGATAATGTAGGCGGTGGGCGATCAGCTCCTTGCCCGTTCCCCGTTCACCGATGATCAGCACGGGTTTGCGCAGCGGGGCGAGCCGTGAGGCCTGCTCGATGATCTCGAGGAATGCGTTGGATTCCCCCAGCAGGCTTTCCGTGGCCGTGGTCATAGTGATCCCTGTCGGTTGTTAAAGCTGGTCAATCTTACCAAAAGTTGGTGATTTTTATCACCACTTGCATGGCATCTCTTGAAACGGGGCAAAGCAGCCCCATATAAATCAACAAGTTAAATTTCGCTCCAGATTGGCACACAAGTTGCCATTGTCAATGGAGAAACAACGCCATGCCATTAACAGGAGTGCAATCATGAGTATTTTTTCCCGTCTGGCCGACATCATCAATTCCAACCTGACGGCCCTGCTCGACAAGGCAGAAGATCCCCAGAAGATGGTGCGCCTGATCATTCAGGAGATGGAGGATGAGCTGGTCAAGGAGCGCTCCAATCTGGCCCGCTTCCTCGCCAGCCAGAAAGAGATTGGCCGTCAGGTCGCCCGCCATCAGGAGCGGGTCGACGAGTGGCAGGCCAAGGCCGAGCTGGCCCTGACCAAGGGGCGTGAAGATCTGGCCCGCGCAGCCCTGATCGAGAAGAAAAAGCAGAGCGAGTTGTCAGAGACCCTCTACCGCGAGCAGCAAGCGGTCGATAGCGGCATCGAGAAGTTGGGTGAAGAGATCCGCCAGCTCGAAGCCAAGCTGGAAGATGCCCGTGCCCGCCAAAAAGCGATGGCCATTCGCAGCGAAGCGGCCAGCAGCCGTCTCAACGTGCAGAGCCAGGTTGCCCGTGGTGACAGTCAGGCGGTGGTGAGCAAGTTCGAGCGGATAGAGCGTCGCATCGACGAGATGGAGGCCCGCGCCGATCTGGGTCAGTCCGACAAGGCGCTGGCGCAGCAGTTTGCCGAGCTGGAAGTGGACGATCAGATCAGTCGCGAGCTGGAGGCGATGCGCCAAAAGCTGGGTCAGCGTGACGGCCAGCAGGGAGAGTAAGCGATGGAGAGTCTGCTGGGTGTATTGATGGTTCCCATGGTGGTCTTCATGGTGGTGGTGGCCCCCATCTGGCTGGTGCTGCACTACCGGGCCAAGGGGCGGATGGGCGTCGGTCTTGCCGATAGCGAGCGGGAACAGCTGCAAGGGTTGCTGGCCCGTACCGAAAAGATGCAGGAGCGGGTCGGCGCGCTGGAATCGATTCTGGATGCGGAAGTGCCCGGTTGGAGGAACAAGGTATGAGCAGTGCAAGTCGTGAGGGGCGCAACCTCTATCGCGATCCCCGGCAGGGCAAGATTGCCGGGGTCTGCGCCGGTTTGGCAGAGTATTTCGGGGTAGAGACCTGGATCGTGCGGCTGCTGGCCATCAGTGGCCTTATTTTCGCCGGGTTCATCACCTTCACCGCTTACATTGCCGCCTGGTTCTTGCTCGACAAAAAGCCGGTCACCCTCTATTCCCAGGAGGATGCCGATTTTGCCGAGGTGCGGATGAAGGCGCGCAGCTGGCAGGCGGGTGTCACCCCCCAACAGGCGCTGGGCCGTGTCGCGCAGGAACTTGACGCGCTGGAGCCCAGAGTTCAGCGGATTGAGAAGCTGGTGACCTCCCGCGAGTTCACCCTGCAGCGGGAATTTCGCAAGCTGTAGTGCCTGCCGAAAGTGCCTGCCCAAGCACTCAATGTCGATGGTGGTGCCTTCAGTGATGCTCCATCATCGACGCCACTCAGGCTGATTGACCATCCAGATATGGATAGCCAGTTTGCCTTGTCGCACGGCCAATCACGCCGGATGCAACCACCAAGGGAGAACGGGTCAAGCCTTGATACTCAATAAACTGGAACAGAAGTTGACTCGCCTGCAGAGCAAGGCGAGCGACGTGGTGAACCGGGTACGGGATCGCCATATCCGGCTGGCGGTGACCGGCCTCTCTCGCAGCGGCAAGACCGCCTTTATCACGGCGCTGGTCAACCAGCTGGAACATGCGGCCATCGATGGCCGCCTGCCCCTGTGGGATGCCCTGCGTCAGGGGCGCATCCTCGGTGCCCGCCGGGTGCCGCAGCAAAATGCTCACATCCCCACCTTTGCCTACGAGCGTGGCCTTGACTCCCTGTTTGGCGAGCCGCCAGCCTGGCCCGAGCCTACCCGCGGCGTGGCCGAGGTGCGCCTCGAAATTCGCTATCGTACCCGCCATCCGCTGCGCAAGCATCTGGGGGAGATCTCCACCCTCTATGTGGATCTGGTGGACTACCCCGGCGAGTGGCTGCTCGACTTGCCGCTCCTTGAGATGAGCTACGCGCAGTGGAGCGAACAGGTGCGCGAGCAGTTGCGTCGCCCCGAGCTGCAGGCGCTCGCCGCCAGCTGGTTGACCCCCGGGTGGCAGGCTGAGCAGCGCTTCGAAGAACGACCGGTGGCTGAACTTGCCGAGCGCTACACCGCCTATCTGCATGCCTGCAAACAGGAGTTGGGACTGCACCTGATCCAGCCCGGCCGCTTCGTCTTGCCGGGGGAGTATGCCGGTGCCCCCATGCTGCAGTTTGTCCCCTGGGTGTGGGAGATGCCCACCGGCGAGCCCGCCGATGGCACCCTCTACGCCACCCTCAAGCAGCGCTTCGAGCAGTACAAGCAGCATCTGGTGCAGGGTTTTTATGAGCAGCACTTTGCCGGCTTTGATCGCCAGATCGTGCTGGTGGACTGCCTGCAGCCCCTCAACGCCGGAGCCGCCAGCTTTGGCGACATGCAGCAGGCCATCGCCCGCATCATGGAGAGCTTTGCCTACGGCAAGAGCAACTGGTGGCGGCGGCTCTTCTCACCCCGTATCGACAAGCTGCTGTTTGTGGCGAGCAAGGCCGATCACGTCACCCCCGAACAGCACGCGCCCATGGTCTCTCTGCTCCAGCATCTGGTGCGTAGCGGCCGCGGCCAGGCCCGTTTTGAGGGGATCACCACCGAGTGTCTGGCGCTCGCCGCCATCAAGGCGACCGAGGTGGGCAAGGGGGTAGCTAATGGCCGCGAGTTTCCCGCTATCCGCGGCACCAGCCTGAGCGGTGAGCCGCTGTTGCTGTTCCCGGGGGAAGTGCCGCCCCATATTCCGCCCGCGCAGTGGTGGAACAATCAGGGCTTTGATTTTCAGGCGTTTCGCCCCATGCCCATGAGCCCCCATCAGGCGCTGCCCCATATCCGGCTCGATGCGGCGTTGGAGTTTCTGCTCGGGGATCACCTCGAATAACGGTGTGCGGCCCGGGGTTGTTTCCGTCGCCGCACTCAGGAGAAGAATGCGATGAACGATCAGATAAAAGAGCAGCCACCGTTGCAGGGCAAGGTGATCCTTGAGCCTGCCTTGACGGTGGCCAGTGACGAGCGCCCGCCCGCACCAGCCCAGCGGCTGGAGGAGGCGAGTTTCGAGCGCCTCGACGAGCTGGACGATTTCACCGAGGTGGAAAGCGCCCTCGTCATCAAACCGCGCCGCCGCCATCGGCTGCTTGCGTGGGGGCTGGGGGCGGTCGGTCTGCTCTCGTTGGGCCAGTATGGCGCCTTCCTTTACGATCAGTTTCTCACCACCCCGCTCTGGGGGAGCGCCTGGCTGGCGGCCTCGGCGCTGGTGGCGGCGGGTACCGCCAGCGTGGTGGGGCGCGAGTGGCTGCGGCTGCGCACCCTCAAGCGGCGCCAGGATGTGCGCTCGCGGGCAGAAGATCTGTTGGCCCATCAGGGCGTCGGGCAGGGGCAGGCATTCTGCGAAGGGTTGGCGGTCAAAAGTGGGGACAAGGGGCACGAGGGGTATCAGACCTGGCTGGCCCAACTCGACGAGAGCCACAGCGATCGGGAGGTACTGACCCTCTATAGCCAGCTGGTGCTCGGCGAGCGTGACAAGCTGGCGCAGGCGCGGGTGGCCAAATGGTCGGGGGAGGCCGCCGTGCTGGTGGCGCTCAGCCCGCTCGCTACCGTCGACATGATGCTGATGCTGTGGCGCAACCTGCGGATGATCGAGGACATCGCTGATGTCTACGCCATCGAGCTCGGCTACTGGAGCCGCATTCGCCTCATCCGTCAGGTGTTTCGCAACATGCTTTACGCCGGCGCTACCGAGCTGGTGACCGAGGTGGGGATGGATTTGCTGGGGGCCGAGCTTACCGCCAAACTCTCCGCCCGTGCCGCGCAAGGGGTGGGCGCCGGGCTGCTTACCGCTCGCCTTGGCCTGCGCACCATAGAGGCGTGCCGTCCGCTGCCCTGGTGTGCAGACGAGAAGCCGAAACTGGGCGAGCTGCGCAAGCGGCTGGTGGGTCAGCTGGCCGGTTATCTCAAGGGGACGAGCTAACCCCGGATCGAGGCTCGGGTGCTGGCGCATCCTGATGGGGGCCCGGTATGCCGAGGATCTATATTGTTTTACTGGTGAAACGCTCATTCACTTTTTTCGGCATTTATTGCAACAATCTGCACCGGGCGGATGGGCTATCACGGCATAAACCGGGCAACGGAGCTGCTCCGCTTTTATCCCGTCTCCTTAGGGATTGCGTGTACAACGGGGACCAAGGGCTTTGCCCGAGATGGATAAGGTTGCTCGCCACCACGCTTGAATGTCACATTTTATTTACATCTCTTGCCAGCAGCCGACCACCGGGTCGGCTGCTTTTTTTGTTGCCGGTTCGTTACAGTGATCCTGCGACCCAATGGCAAGGCGCCCCACCCGGCGCAGAGGATGGAACCGCTTATGGCAACCCTTTATACCGCTCATCAGCCGGATGCCCGGGGGATGATCCACTACTCGGCCGAAGAGCACGGCACCTGGCAGATCCTGATCGAACGCCAGCTGGCGGCGCTTGAGGGCAAGGCGTGTGACGAGTATCTGGCGGGCCTTGAAAGACTGACGTTGCCGCGGGAGCGCATCCCCCAGCTGGCGGAGCTCAACGAGGTATTGCTGGCGACCACCGGCTGGTCGGTGGCGGCAGTGCCGGCGCTCATCTCGTTTGATCGCTTCTTTGCCCTGCTGGCCAACCGCCAGTTCCCGGTCGCCACCTTTATCCGGCGACGGGACGAGCTCGATTACCTGCAAGAGCCCGATATCTTTCACGAGATCTTCGGCCACTGCGCCATGCTGACCAATCCCGCCTTTGCCCACTTCACTCACCTCTATGGCCAGCTTGGCCTGCAGGCGAGCAAGGAGGAGCGGGTCTTTCTGGCCCGTCTCTACTGGTTCACCGTGGAGTTTGGCCTCTTGGCCACGGCGGACGGGCTTCGTATCTACGGCGGCGGCATTCTCTCCTCCATCGGCGAGACGGCCTATGCCCTCTCCGGCAAGCCGCTGCAGCAACCGTTCGATCTGCTGGAAGTGCTGCGCACCCCCTATCGCATCGACATCATGCAGCCCACCTACTTTGTGCTGCCTGAGCTCGATGCCCTCTACCGGCTGGGGGCGGCGGAGATCATGAACGGGGTGGCGCAGGCGCGCCAGCTTGGCCTGCATACGCCGCGCTTTGAGCCGGTTGCAGGCAAGCAGGCGAGTTGAGTTATCCGTTATTTCACATCAGATATTGCACATTCAGAACAGAGGAGAGACCCATGTCCGAACTAGCCAGCCAGCAGTGTGAAGCGTGCCGCGCCGATGCCCCCAAGGTGAGCGATGAGGAGCTGCGCGAGCTGATGTCGCTTATCCCCGACTGGCAGCCGCTGGTGGTGGCGGGGGCGTTGCAGCTGCGGCGCGAATTCCCCTTTCGCAACTTCAAGGAGGCGCTGGCGTTTACCAACCGCTTGGGGGAGCTGGCAGAGGCGGAGTTCCACCATCCGGCCATTTTGACCGAGTGGGGCAAGGTAACGGTCAGCTGGTGGACTCACAAGATCGGTGGGCTGCACCGCAACGACTTCATCATGGCGGCGCGCACCGACCAGCTACTGAAATAAGCGGCAGCAACTGACTCGGGCCTGCCCGGCGAAAGCGGGGCAGGCCCGCATTTTTGTGGGCTAGCGCTCGCACTGGGGGGATCGAGTCTGTATTATCCGCTCATTCATAGAGTTAGCTAGGAAGTGTGTCCCGAATGCGTCTTGAAGTCAGCTGTGAAGACCGCCTGGGCCTGACCCGGGAACTGCTCGACCGCCTGGTGGAGCACAATATCGATCTGCGCGGCATCGAAATCGATACCTCAGGCATCATCTATCTCAACTTTCCCGAGCTGGAGTTCAGCGATTTTCAGCATCTGATGCCGGAGATCCGCCGCATTCCCGGCGTCTACGACGTCAAGACCATCCCCTACATGCCCTCCGAACGGGAGCACCACGAGATTGAGGCGCTGCTCAAAGCGCTGCCGGATCTTGTCTTCTCGCTCGATGCCAAGGGCAAGGTGACCCAGGCCAACCAGTCGGCCCTCACCACCCTAGGCTTGCCGGTGGAAGAGGTGCGCGGCGTGGCGCTGGGCTCGCTGGTCAAGGGCTTCTCCTTCAGCCGTTGGCTGGAGGCAAGCGACATTCGGCCGCAAACCTGCAAACTCAGTTTCAATGGCGAAGAGTATCTGGCGGATCTGCTGCCGCTCTTTGTCGATGAACAGAAGGGCAAGCAGGCGCTGGCGGGCGCCGTGGTGGTGCTCAAATCGGCCCGTCGGGTTGGCCTGCACTTCAGCGCGCTCCACGCGGTGGAGGCGGAGGGGTTCGAGCATCTGCAGGGCGAAAGCCCCAAGATGAAAGAGGTGCTGGCGCAAGCGCGCAAGCTGGCGATGCAGGACGCGCCGCTGCTCATCGTCGGCGAGACCGGTACCGGCAAGGAGCTGCTGGCCCGCGCTTGTCACGGTGCCAGCCTGCGCTCCAGCCACCCCTTCATGGCCCTCAACTGCGCCGCCATGCCGGATAATGTGGCCGAGAGCGAGCTGTTCGGCTATGCCCCCGGCGCTTTTGGCAACAATACCGAGGGCAAGCGCGGCGTGCTGGAGCTGGCGAGCGGTGGCACCCTGATGCTGGACGAGATTGGCGACATGTCGCCCCACCTGCAGACCAAGTTCTTGCGAGTGCTCCAAGATGGCGTGTTCCGCCGGGTCGGTGACGAGCAGGAGGTGAAGGTCAATGTGCGTTTTATCTGCACCACCCAGAAACAGCTGCTCGATCTGGTGAACGATGGCTCCTTCCGCGAGGATCTCTACTATCGCCTCAACGTGCTGAGTCTGGCGTTGCCGCCGCTGCGTGAGCGCAAGGCGGATGTCATGGTGCTGGCCCAGCAGTTTGTCTCGCGCTTTGCCAGCGAACTGCAGCGTCCGCGCCCGCGCTTTACCCGCAACATGGCCGACTATCTGACCGCTTATCGCTGGCCGGGCAACGTGCGCCAGCTGCGCAACTGCCTCTATCGTGCCATGACGCTGCTGGAGGGGGACGAGCTTGGCCCCGAGCAGATCGATCTGCCGGTAGCGGCCGATAGTGCGCCGCTTATCGACGAGTGGTTCGAGGGCAACCTCGACGATGCGGTGAAGCGCTTCGAGAGCCAGCTGCTGGCACGGCTCTATCCGGCGTTTCCCTCGACCCGCCAGCTTGCCAAACGACTGGGGGTGTCGCACACAGCCATCGCCAACAAATTGCGGGAGTACGGGATCAGCAAAAAGTGATACCCTGTACGTTGAGGTGAACAGAGAGCCCGTTGCAAAACGGGCTCTCTGTTTTTATTTACAGCTCTGTCAGCTGAGTCTCACGTCAAGGCTTGTCAGGCTGTTGTCCGGCCACTTACTATCTGAGTTTATGTACCCGAACCGCGCTGCTGCGGTGTTGTAGAGGCGCCTATCCCCTGATCATGTCGTCACACTTCTCATTCCGACTCGTCGTTGCGCTGCTGGTGCTGTTGCCCGGGTTGACTTTCTCCCGTGCCGCGCTTGCCGAAGCGCAGACCACTGCAGAGAGCCGGGCCAATTCGGTCAAGGAGCTGGTGCTCGATATTCTGAGCTACACCCGCTGGCCAAAGGAGCCGCCGGTGCTGCATCTGTGCATCGCCGCGCCCACTGAATATGCCGGTGTGCTCTCCACCATTACCCGGCAGGGCAATGGACGGCCAGTGCAGGTCAATCGCTATGAGGTGACGGATCCGGCCATTGCCGGTCAGTGCCATGTGCTCTATCTGGGCGTGATGGATGAGTCAACCCGGCTGGCACTCTTCTCCCGTTTGAAGGGGCATCCTGTTCTCAGCATCAGTGAACAAAACCCGGAGTGCAGCAGCAGTCCCGTCTTCTGTCTGCAGCCGGACAGCCACAACGGGCGGCTGCGTTTCACCGTGAATCTGGATGCGCTGGCGCTCAGCGGTGTGCGGGTGCACCCGGCCGTGCTCAAGCTGGCCATGGCTGATCGGGGTGTGCCATGACGCCATCGTCTGATCGCCATGAAGCGCGGCTGACCCTGCGACAGAGCCTGGGGCGCACCCATCTGGTGACCGCCTTTACCTCGGCCTGTGTGGCGGGGATCCTGCTGACCCTGACCGCCCTGCTGGTGATGCGTTTTTACGCCGACCACAATCTGGAGCTGGTAGCACGCGCCATCAGCTACACCACGGAAGCGGCTGTGGTGTTTCAGGACGAAGAGGCTGCGGGTGAGGCGCTGCGGGCCATCGCCGAGCGCGAAGAGGTGGCCGAGGCGCGCATCTATCTGCCCGATGGCACGTTGCTGACCAGCTGGTCGCGCACCATGAACACCCCGATCGCCGAGCTGGAGGGTTATCTTGCCCAGTTGATCCTGCCCGGGCCGGTGCGCGAGCCCATGTTGCGTGGCAGCGAAAAAATCGGTGAGGTCGAGCTGGTCGGTCATGGCGAGTCACTGCTGATCTTCCTGATTGCGGTGCTGCTGGTGATGCTGATCTGTCTGCTCTTGAGCGCCATGGGGGCGCTCTACGTGGCGGGGCGGATGCAGGTCTCCATCATAGGTCCCCTGCGCGAGCTGGCCCGGGTGGCACATTCGGTGCGCCGCCAGCGTACCCTGGGGATGAGGGCACCGCCCGCCGGTATTGTCGAGCTCAACGAGCTGGGGGATGACTTCAACTCCCTGCTGGACGAGTTGCAGGCGTGGCAAGCCCATCAGGCGCGGGAAAATGCCAGCCTGCTCCATCAGGCCACCCACGATGTGTTGACCGGACTGCCCAACAGGGTCTTGTTTGACGCTAGACTGGCGCAGGCCATCACCGAGGCTGAACAGGGTGAGGGGGACTTTGCGCTGCTTTACCTCGATTGCGATCGCTTCAAACAGATTAACGATACCCTGGGCCACAACGCCGGTGACGATGTGCTGATCACCCTGGCAAGGCGGGTGGAGCATCAGCTGCGGCCGCAGGATCTGGTGTGCCGTCTGGGGGGGGATGAGTTCGCCATCCTGCTGAGCCCTGTGCATCTGCAACAGGATGTGGAGGAGGTGATCAACCGCATTCAGCAGGCGATGAGTGAAACCGTGGTATTGCGGGATGGGCAGCAACTGGTGGCTGGGATCAGCATCGGTTATGCCATTCATCAATCCGGGGTCACTGCCAGCGAGCTGTGCGAGCTGGCAGACAAAGCCATGTATTTGGCAAAACGTGCGCGCCGCGAGGAGGTGGATGCCACCGAACCGGCGTGAATTGATGTCGTTAAGGAGACATAACAATGAAAATATCCCTCTCCCTCAAGACCTTGCTGCTGGGGTTGCTCTTCTCTCTACTGGCAGGTTGTCAGAGTGCCCCGAAGGGGCTCACCCCTGAACAGCTGGCGGTATTGAAGGAGCAAGGTTTTTATCTGACCGACGAGGGTTGGACGCTGGATCTGGCCAACCGGGTGTTGTTTGCCAACAACGTCGGGGAGCTCAATCCCCAAACTCGTCAGACCGTGGAAAAGCTGGGCAAGGTGTTGCTTGGGGTAGGCCTCGACAAGGCGCGGGTTGACGGTCATACCGACAACACCGGCGAGAGCAGCTACAACCAGCAGCTCTCCCTGAAGCGGGCCCAGTCGGTTGCGGATGTGCTCATCTCGGTCGGGATGAACCCTGCCAACCTGGAGGTCCGCGGTCGCGGCGAAACCGCGCCGGTGGCGGACAACAAGAGTGCTTCCGGACGGGCCGAAAACCGCCGGGTGGCCATCGTTATTGCCAACCAGTAAGCGACTGTCCTGCCAAGCGTGCCGTGTGCATAGCAAAAGAGCGCCCAAAGAGGCGCTCTTTTTGATCCGGCAGGCGAGCTTATGATTCGCTCTGCTCGTTGGCGTCGGTGTGTTTGCGCAGGCGAATGTTGATCATCTCCACCACCAGCGAGAAGGCCATGGCGAAGTAGATGTAACCCTTCGGAATGTGCAGATCCATCCCCTCCGCCATCAGGGCGAAACCGACCAGGGTGAGGAAGGAGAGGGCCAGCATCTTGATGGTGGGGTGGTTATCGACGAAATCGCCGATCGCCTTGGCGGCAAACATCATGATGAAGACGGCGATCATGATGGCCAGCACCATGACAGGGACGTGATCAGCCATGCCGACGGCGGTGATCACCGAATCCAGACTAAAGACGATGTCGAGAATGGCGATCTGGATCAGGGTGCTGATAAAACCGGAGGCAGCACCTGCCACCTTTTCCGGCTCGGCAGCCCCCTCAAGGGTGGCGTGGATTTCGTGGGCACTCTTGCCGATGAGGAACAGGCCCCCCAGCAGCAGGATGAGGTCGCGTCCGGAGATGGCCTCGCCCAGCACGGTAAAGAGCGGATCCGTGAGGCGCATGACCCAGGCCAGCGAGAGCAGCAGCAGGATACGGGTACCCATGGCGAGGGCCAGACCCAGAATGCGGGCGCGCTGGCGCTGCGCCTCGGGCAGACGGCCGACCAGAATGGAGATGAAAATGATGTTATCGATGCCCAGCACGATCTCGAGCAGGGTCAGGGTGGCGAGTGCGACCCAGGCAGAGGGATCAAGAACCCATTCCAGCATGATTGAACCTTGGTTGAAAAAAAGAAGCGGAACATTTTAGCAGGGGAGAACCGCTTGTCCCAGTGGGTCGAAAAGATAAAAATGGTCGCCATCACAAGGGAGGAGTGCATGTTTCGATTAGGGCTCATCATAAATCCGGTCGCCGGGATTGGCGGCGCAGTGGCGCTCAAGGGGAGTGACGGCGTGGTGGCCGAGGCGCTGGCTCGCGGCGCCGTGCCCAGAGCGCAGGAGCGTACCCGTCAGGCCCTGCTGCCGCTGTGTGAAGTGACTGCGCCGTTCGAGCTGCTGACGGTAGCTGGCGACATGGGGGAGCTGGTGGTGCGTGAACTGGGCTTGCCGCACCGCATCGTCTATCAGCCGGCCGGGGAGAGTACCTCTGCCGCCGATACTCGCCATGCGGCAGAGCGGATGCGCGACGCGGGTGTCGATCTGCTGCTGTTTGCCGGTGGCGATGGCACGGCGCGGGACATCTGTGCGGCGGTGGGGGACTCCTGCCATGTGCTGGGGATCCCGGCTGGCTGCAAGATCCACTCCGGCGTCTACGGGGTGACCCCCGCCGCCAGCGGGCGGGTGGCGGCGCGGATGATTGCAGGCGAATTGCTCAGTCTTATCGACGCCGAGGTGCGCGATATCGACGAAGAGGCGTTTCGCGCAGGCAAGGTGCGGGCTCGTCATTATGGCCAGCTGCTGGTGCCCGCCGATCTGCGTTACGTGCAGGCGGTCAAGCAGGGGGGACGGGAGTCCGAAGAGCTGGTGCTGGCGGATCTGGCGGCCGGTGTGGTCGAGCAGATGGAGTCCGATACCCTCTATCTGATGGGCTCTGGCAGCACGGTGGCAGCCTGCATGGCAGAGCTCGGTCTGGAAAATACGTTGCTCGGTGTGGATCTGGTGGAAAATGGCAGGCTTATCGGGCAGGATCTCAGCGCCGCCGAGATCCTGCCCCGGATCCGTGGCCGTCGCTGCCGGCTGATCATTACCCTGATTGGCGGACAGGGACATCTGTTCGGGCGCGGAAATCAGCAATTGAGTCCTGAGGTGATTCGGTGTGTCGGGCTGGAGAATATCCAGGTGCTGGCAACCAAGAGCAAGCTGGCTTCCCTGCAGGGGAGAGCACTCCTGGTCGATACCGATGAGCCGGCATTGAACCGGGCGTTGAGTGGTTATCTGCGAATAACCACGGGATACAAGGATCAGGTCATCTACCCGGTGGCCAGCCCGGAATAGGACGCCATGGAAGCCGCTGGCCTGGCGCCAGAGAGCTGCAATCAACCGGATTGCGGTTCCATACCCCCGAATTATTTGCCGCAAATGAGGCTGCGTTACATGACGATTCACGATTTTGAGCACAAGTTGTTGGGACTGATCGACGGCATGGTTGCTACCGCGAGCGAAGATGAGCTCTTTGCCGGTGGTTACCTGCGAGGCCATATTTCGCTGGCGGTCGCCCGTGCCGAGCTGGAGGGCAAGACTTTGGTGCGGGATGTCAAAAGCTATGTGTTGCGCAGCCTCAACGAGGCGATTTTGCAAGGCGAGCTCTCCGAGCAGGACGAGCAGCTGGTGCAAGCCATGTGGATGCGTTTGCAACAACAGGCAGAAGCTTGATCGGATACACATTTCAAACTGAAGTTTGAGTTTATTCTTCCCTGAAGTTAGTGAAAGGTTAATAATAAGTTTCGCCTTTTGTTTCAGGGATTAAACTATGGCTTCAGCCTCACGTATTGCCAAAAAACTGCCGCTTGAGATGCTCTATCACTGGGAGCGGCAGTGTCCTGATCGAACCTATCTGCGTCAAACCATCAACCGCGAATATGTCGATTTCACCTGGGGTGAAGTGGCTGATGAAGCGCGGCGCATGGTGACGGCCCTGCGTCATCTGGGGCTGGTTGCCGGCGACAAGGTGGCGCTGCTTTCCAAAAATTGCGCCCAGTGGTTTATCGCCGATCTGGCGATGCAGATGGGGCAGTACGTGAGCGTGCCCATCTACCCGACCGCCAACGTCGATACCATCGAATATGTGCTGCGCCACAGCGAGGCCAAAGCGATCTTCGTCGGCAAGCTGGATGACTGGAAGAGTCAGGAGGCGGGCGTGCCTGCCGATCTGCTGCGCATCGCCTTCCCCTATGACACCATGCCGGCCAGCTACCAGTGGGATGATCTGCTGGAAGCACACGAGCCGATCCCGGACAGCCCGGTGCAGGAGCCCGACTCCCTGCTGAGCCTGGTCTACACCTCCGGCAGTACCGGCAAGCCGAAAGGGGCCATGCTGACCGTCGAGCGTTATGCGTGGTCGTGCGAGAAGCTGGTGGAGACGGTGAACCTGACCCAGTCTGATCGCGGTTTCTCCTACCTGCCGCTGGCCCACATCACCGAGCGGGTCTACATCTACGGCGGCAGCCTGTTTGGCGGTGCCACCATCGCCTTTCCCGAATCCCTCGACACCTTTGTCGAGGACGTCAAGCGCTGCCGTCCTACCGTATTTATCTCGGTGCCGCGGCTGTGGGCCATGTTCCGCATCAAGATCCACGAGAAGCTGCCCCAGAAGAAACTCGAACTGCTGCTCAAGATCCCGCTGGTCTCCAGCCTTATCAAGAGCAAGCTGAAAAAGGGGCTGGGGCTGGATCAGGCGCGGGTGTTGGGCTGCGGTTCGGCGCCGGTCTCCCCTGCGCTGCTTGAGTGGTACCTGAGCATCGGTCTCCAGGTGACCGAAGCGTGGGGCATGACCGAGAACCACGCTTACTCCACCATCAACTACCCGTTCCGTGCCGACAAGATAGGTACCGTCGGCAAGGCGGGGCCCGGGGTGACCATCAAGATCTCCGACGAGGGAGAGATCCTTTGTCGCTGCGAGGGAATGATGGTGGGTTATTACAAGGATCCCGAGCACAGTGCCGAGGCCATTGATGCCGAGGGGTGGCTCCACACCGGCGATATGGGCAAGCTGGACAAGGAGGGTTATCTCACCATCACCGGCCGGATGAAGGATGTGTTCAAGACCGCCAAGGGCAAGTATGTGGCGCCGGTGCCCATCGAGGGGTTGCTGGGTCAGGAGCCCATCATCGAACAGCTCTGCGTGATTGGCTACGGCATGCCCCAGCCCATTGCGCTGGTGCAGCTGGCCGAGAGCGCCATGAAGGGTAATCGGGAGGAGGTCAACGCCAGACTGGAGGCTGCTCGGGTGCGGGTCAACGATCAGCTGGAATCTCATGCCAAAATTCGCGGCATTCTGGTAGTGAAGACTCCCTGGAATATCGAGAACGGCGTGCTGACTCCCACCATGAAGATCAAGCGTCACCTGCTGGAGCAAAAGTACGCCCAGGTCGGGGATCGCTGGCCCTCATCCCAAGTGGTGGTGTGGGAGGAGTAAATCCCATTTTTCCATAGCGCGACAAACAACAACGGCCCTTGATGGGCCGTTGTTGTGTTTGGGGCATTTCACTCGCCGCTGTTTTGTCGGCGAGTAAAAGCGCGCCCGGTTAGATCTGCGCCAGCGCGGCGGCCAGATCGGCGATCAGATCGTCGGCGTCTTCCACCCCGATGCTGAAGCGGATGAGGTCGTCGTTGACCCCGGCGGCGAGGCGGCTCGCCTCGTCCATGGCGGCGTGGGTGGTGCTGGCCGGATGGCAAGCGAGACTCTCGAGATCCCCCAGACTCACCGCCTGGACGAATAGCTGCAGGTTGTCGAGCAAGGTAGCGCAGCGCTCAAACCCGCCTTCCAGCTCAATGCTCACCATGCCGCCAAAGCCGCTGGCGAAGGCGCTGAGAGCATCGTGGCCCGGATGATTGGCAAGCCCCGGGTAGATCACCTTCTTCACCGCCGGATGGGCGGCCAGAAACTCGGCAACTTTCTGCGCATTGTGCAGGTGGGCATCCATCCGCAGCGGCAGGGTCTTGACCCCGCGCTGCAGCAGGTAGGCCTCCTGCGGGCCTATGGGGGAGCCGATATGTTTGAGGGCCACAGTGCGGATCGACTTCATCAGGGCGTGAGAGCCCGCCACCACCCCGGCGATGATGTCGCCGTGGCCGCCCAGATATTTGGTGCCGCTGTGCATCACTACATCGACCCCGAGCTCCAGCGGGCGCAGCAGGTAGGGGGTAAGGAAGGTGTTGTCACACACCGTGATGGCGCCCACCTTGCGGGCCGCTTCCACCACCAGTCGCGGATCCACCACCTTGAGGGTGGGGTTGGTCAGGGTTTCGAACAGTACCACCTTGGTGGCGGGGCGGATGTTGGCCAGCAGATCCCGATCGCTCTCGTAGGCGGTGACCTTGATACCGGCGCGGCTAAAGGTCTGTTTGAGAAACGCATCGGTACCGCCGTAGAGCGGGCCGATATAGGCCACCTCATCGCCGCTGTCGGCCAGGGCATACATGATGGCGCTCACCGCCGCCATGCCGCTCGCCACCACCAGCGCTTCGTCAGCCCCTTCCAGCGCCGCCAGTTTCTGCTCCAGCTCGGCGGTGGTGGGGTTGCCAAAGCGGCTATAGATAAAGCCGGGGGCCTGACCTGCAAAGCGCTCCTTGCCCGCCTGGGCGTTGAAGTAGCTGAAGGTGCTGCTCTGGTAGAGCGGGGTGGTGAGGGCGCCGGTCTGGGGGTCGATCCGCTGGCCGCTGTGTACGCTCATGGTCTTGAATTTCATCGTGTTGCTCCGTGATGGCCAGGCTCGGGCCATGACTTGTTTTGTTGCTTGTTGTTCGTTGTCAGGGCGGGTATATCCATGCTGCTTGTGGCTTATGCATATACCCGCCGGCGGATCTCTGCGCTGTTCAGGCCAGTATCGCTTCGCTTTCAGTGCGCGGGAGGCGAGCGGGTTCCCCATAGTGGCGGGCCGCCACATCCGGGTGGGAGCGCAGCCGCCCTTTCAGCACGTTCTCCCCCACCTGATTAAAGAGCGGGTTGGTCGGGTCACTCTCTGGCCCTTGCGCCTGCGCTGCCAGCTTGGGGGAGAGGCTGAGCAGTGGCACGGTGGCATCGAGCCGCGCCGCCATAAAGAAGGCGCAGGAGAGGCGCGAGACGCCGGGCGGCGGGCTTACCACCCGATGCAGGGTCGCCTTGAGATAGCCGTTGGAGGCCAGCTCCAACAGCTCGCCGATATTGACCACCAGCGCTCCCGGAAGGGGCGGTGCGGAGATCCAGCCGTCGGCCGTCTCGACCTCAAGCCCCGAGTGATTATCCTGCATCACCAGCGTCAGGTAGCCGGGATCCTTGTGGGCGCCGACCCCCTGACTGCAGCCACCCGTCTCTTGCCCCGGGTAGTGAATCAGCTTCATGTGCTGGTAGGGGGCGCCGCGAATGCTGTCGTCAAACACGTTGGCCGGTTGCTCCAGCACCTCGGCAAAAGCGGCCAGCAGGGTGAGGGTGATATCGCTCAGCCGCTCCTGCCACGCCAGCAGATGGCCTTTCATCTCGGGCAGGGCGGTCGGCCACTGGTTGGGGCCGATCAGCCGCTGCCAGGGTTCATGGATCTGCGCCGCAGGCAGGGCTTGCGCTTCGTTCATGATATCGAACTGCTCTCGCAGATCCGGCCGCTGGCGGGTCTGCTCGGCACCGACCCGGTTGTAGCCGCGAAAGTGGGGGCTGTTGACCATCTGCACCGCCAGTTTCTCCTGCTCCGGCAGAGCAAAGAAGCGCTCTGCCAGCGTCAGGGTTTCCCGCTGCTCGGCGTCACTCAGGCCATGTCCTGTCAGATAGAAAAAGCCGACGTCGCGGGCGGCTGCGGCCAGCCTGGCCAGCATAGGGCGACGTACCTCGGGCGCCCCGTTGAGGGCAGCCAGATCGATGATCGGCAGTGGTGAATGTTCCATGTGCACCTCCTCACTCTTTCGTTATCTCTGGCGCCATCTCTTGCACTGCCTCCGCTGTTGGCAGACCTGATAAGCGGCAAACGGGATGGCGCGACAGTGTGGCGCCATCTGGAATAAAGGGGATGCTACTGTTCGGTGTTATAAGACGGAAACAACAAATTATTCTTAGTTATATACAAAATTCGAAATGGAATTCGGTGTGTAATGGGCTGGCTGCTTTTTGCGCAGCCATTAAGGGCGGAGTGGTAAATGATGCGAAGGAGAGTGATAACCAGAGGCAAGCTGCCAGCAGCAACATAACCAAAACAGAAAATGCCGAAAACAGAAGGGAGGCGGATGCCTCCCTTCTGTCTGCGCGGGTTATTACCTGACCGAGAGGCATGCGAGTGACCGCGCATTCTGGCCTTAACCGACTGTGGGCTCTCAGTAACCCAGGGTAAAGCGCTGGCGCTGGTGAGCCGGTTTTTCCACTTCGTTCAGCACGCCGTCGGCCAGATCTCCGGCGGTGATCCCGGCAGGCTGTTCGCCGCTAAAGAGCACCTGATCGCCACCAATCCGATAGCCGCCGCGCTTCTCGCCCGGTTCGAGGAACACCGGGGGAGAGACAAAGCGCCAGTCGAGGGTGGTTTCACGACGCAGGGCGGTGAGACCGTCGCGGGCCGCCAGCGCCCCCTGTTTCCACTCGGCCGGAAACTCAGGGGTATCCACCAGTTGCACGCCGGGGGCAACCTCCAGACTGCCGGCGCCACCTACTACCAGCAGCCAGCTGTTGGCCGCTTTGGCTGCTGCGACGATCGCGTTGGCGCCCTTGAGGTACTGGTCGTAGATATCCGGTGTGGTCCAGCCCGGGTTGTAGGCGCTGATCACCCGATCGTGCCCCTTGAGCACCTCGGCCAATGCCTGCGGGTTTTGGGCATCCACCGCCACGGCGGTGACCTGCGGATGGGCGGTCACCTTGCTGACATCGCGGACGATGGCGGTGACGTGATGGCCGCGGCTGATGGCCTCGTTCAGGATGGCTGAACCGACAAAACCGCTGGCACCGATCAGGGCAATCTTCATGGGGAACTCTCCTTCACTGTTGGAATGGGGCTATCCTACGCCGCCATTTATGATTTAATAATCACCTCAAAAATGCATTCACTTATAAGCTGGATTTAATAATGGAACAGCTCAGACGTTACGCCATCTTCGCCGCCGTGGTGGAAGCGGGCAGCATGACAGGGGCGGCCAAATCCCTTGGCATGACCCCCTCCGCCGTCAGTCAGCATATCAGCCAGCTGGAGAGCCTGCTCGGACTGCCCCTGCTCCATCGCTCTACCCGTCGTCTCAGTCTGACCGAAGCGGGAGAGGTGGTGTGGCAAGGGTGCCGGGCGTTGCAGCAGACCCTTAGCGAGACCGAGCTGCGCCTCTCCGAGGTGCGCGACGCCCTGCTCGGTGAAGTGCGGATCACCGCCCCGGTGGGGATGGCGGGCCAGCCGCTGGCTCAGGCTCTCTCGCCGTTGCTGCAGGCCCACCCAGGCCTCAGCATCCAGATCATCGCCGACGACGAGAAGCGGGATCTGATTGCCGAACGGATCGACGTGGCATTGCGGGTCGGCACCTTGCCCGACTCGACTCTGGTGGCCCGCAAACTGGGGCAAACCCGGATGCTGCTCTGCGCCGCCCCCGCCTATCTGGCGCGCAAGGGAACACCACGCACCCCCGCCGATCTGGCCACCCACGACTGGCTCTGTGGCGAGATGCTGGGCAACGGTTTACTGCTGCTCGATGAGAAGGGGGGCGAGCACAGGGTGAGGTTCAAGGCCAAGGTGCTCTGCAATAACGTGTTGCCCTTGCGTCAGTTTGCGCTGGCGGGGCAGGGGATTTCGCTGCAACCGGAAGGGGAGATTGGCGAGGATCTGGCGCAGGGGCGTCTGCTGGAACTTCTGCCCGGTTTTCGGGTGGCGTCGATGGAGATCCACGCCATCACGCCGCAGCGGGAGATCCCGGAGAAAGTGCGGCGGGTGGTGGAGGCGCTGCGCAGTTACTTCGCAGGCGTCTCCTGAAACGTATCAATGCGGCTGGGACCCGCTGTCAGTTGGGCTCTTGCCCGCCAACAGGCGGGCGGTGCCACAGATAGAGTCCGATTGCCAGCAGCAAGCCGCCCAGAAAGAGCCAGCGAGCATTCCCCCAATGGCCGTTGTCCGTCATCAGGGTGGCCAGCAGCAAGGGCCCCAGCAGCTGACCGAGGTTGGCGAGCTGGACAAAAAAGCCCTGCACGATGGCCAGTTGCACCGGCCCCTGACTTACCCCCTGCGCTGACGAGAGGATAGCCGGCGGTGCCATGCCGCCCGACAGGGAGAGGGCGAGGCAGAGCCCATAGGCCCACCACGGCGACAGGCCGGGCCAGAAGGCGAGCATGCCGCAGAGCGCCATCAGGCCCAGTGCCCAGCTGATGAGCCGATCTCGCGCCACGCACCGGCGCAGCAGCCATGCCCCCATCAGGTTGCCGGGAATATTGGCGACCACCGCCAGCGCCGAGAGCAGGGCGATCTGGCTTTGGCCAACCCCGGGGCTGCCTTGCAACATGGTCGGCAGCCAGACAAAGAGCGCCCAGAGCATCAGGCTGTAGAGCGTGAACGCCAACCCGTAGCGCCAGAGTGCCTGTTGTCGGAGCACCGTGAGCTGGCGCAGTGGGTGGCCTGCGTTGGCTGCGCTTTGGGGCCCCCCGACCCGCAGCTTATCTGCCGGGCGACTGACGAGCAGAAGCAGCAGTGCAGAGAGTTGCGGGATCATCAGGATCAGCCAGGCCAGGCGCCAGCCACCTTGCGCCGTGAGCCAGGGGGTAAGCAGCATGCCGACCGCCGCGCCGAGGGGCAGGTTGACCGCCCACAGGCTCAGGGCCAGTCGCTTATCCTCCTCCCGGGTCACCGCCACGATAAAGGCGGGCATGGCCACCGAGATCAGCAAAAAGCCAATCCCCTCGACAATGCGCGACAGCAGCATCATGGCCAGCCCGGTGGCAGGCAGCGCCAACGCCCCGCCAGTCACGATGACAAGCAACCCGACAACCCCGGTTTGCCGCCCACTCCAGCGGGTCAGCAACAGGCCGAGAAAGAGGCTGAAGCAGATCGCCAGCGTATTGAAAGCCGAGGCGAGATAGCTGGCTTCGACCAGTGTCAGCCCCAGCTCGCTGCGCAGCATGCCGAGTACGGCGGGCACTTTGCCAAGGCAGAGGGCGCCGCTGGCACCGGCGAAAATGGCGAGGAAGACCAGAGGCCAGCGCGTGCTTTGTGGCTGGTGGCTAATGAGCGTGCTCATGGCCGATATTGGCCGTTGTGCAGCCAGTCATCGTTGAGCTGGCCAAATTCGCCGCGCTGATAGGCATGCAGCCGATCTGCAATGGCGTCGTGGCTGTTCATCACGAAGGGGCCATGTTTGACCAGGGGTTCATTGAGCGCCTGGCCTGAGAGCAGCACGAAGTGGCAGCGCTCGGTGGCCTCAAGTTGCAGTGCCACCGCCTCGCCGCCATCGGCAGGGAGGCTTACCCCCATCCCGTGACCTGTCGGGATGAGGTGCCGCTCTCCCTCCGCCTGCAGGGTCAGCGACCCGGTCAGGGGATAGAGCATCGCATTCCAGCCTGCCGCCAGCAGATGGATGAAGCGGCTGCCGGGCGCGCAATGGCCATCGAGCAGGGTAAAGGGTTGGGGCAGCGCCGCCGAGTGTGGCGCCGTTATGCCGTTGCTGTGGCCCGCGACCACCCGCACCCGAACCCCTTCGTCATGAAATTCGGGGATGGTGGCGGCGGCTGCGTGGATGGCAAAAGGCGACGCCATCTTCTGACGGGTAGGCAAGTTGACGAAGATCTGCAGGGCGTGGACATAGGGCGATGCCCCCTCCGGCTGCTCGGTATGCACGGCCCCGCGCCCGGCCGCCAGCCAGTGCAGCGCCCCCGGTTCGATGGGGCCCTGATTGCCGAGGGAGTCGTAGTTGACGTGGGGGGCCGTCGAATCCTCGAACAGATAGGTGACGGCAGAGATCCCGGCATGGGGATGGGGCTCGAAGGTGGGGGCGGTCATCTGAAAGTGATCCACCATCACCACGGGGTCTATCAGACCGTTGAAAAAGTGTTCGCCAAAATGGCGTGCTGCAAAGCCGCTGCCAATGCGCAGTGGTTGGCCCTTGACCGGGGCGGAGAGGGTCAGGCGTCTGGTCATCAATGGATCCTCCAGAAGATAAAAGATGCCTTCGGTCACCTGACCGAAGGCGGGGCGAGTTACGACTTTTTGGCACTCTCTTGCATCTGCCACACCAGGGTGGCGAAAGGCATGTCGAGCGCGCTGTAGACATCGTGCGCCTTGGGGTCGACGTTGCTGCGCAGCATCTCGACGGCGGCGGAGGCGTAGTCGGTGACCGGGATACCGGCCCCCAGCAAGCGTTGCAGACCCGTGGTGCGCTTGGCTTCGTTGAAGGTGCCGGAGGCATCGAGCACCACCCGGGCATCATAGCCGGCAGCCTTGGCAGAGAGGGCCGGGAAGCTGGCGCAGATCTCGAGCGATACCCCGGCGATGATCAGCTGTTTGCGGCCGGTTTTCTCAATGGCGGCGCGCACGGCGGGATCGTCCCAGGCGTTGATGACGGTGCGGTTGATCACCTTCACATCCGGCAGGGCACTGGTCAGTTCGGGCATGGTGGGGCCCCACATCCCATCGGGCATGGTGGCGGTCACGATCACCGGCACGCCGAGGGCGCGGGCGGCGTTGGCCAGCGCCACCACGTTGTGCTTGAGTTCGCCCACCGTGGTGTCGCGCACGCCGCTCAATAAGCCGACCTGATGGTCAACCAGCAGCAGTACCGCATTGTCTCGGGAGAGCATCTCCAGATAGCGGTTGGGTGATACGGTCGGATGGCTGGTTGCCTCGGCAGCCATGGCCGGTGTCGCTGTGGTGGCAAATGTGGCGGTCAGGGTCGCCAGACCGAGCAGGGTGGCAGAGCAGATTTGTCGCAGTTTCATGGTGAACTCCTTGTGATATCGGAACAGTCAAACGGCCCTTGCTGGTGGGGCGGATTGCCCGTGCAGCAACCGTCTGATGGGGACAGGGCCATTATGATGGCTGCAAAAATGGCGACAATCTGGTGAAATAGGTTCTTATCGTTCCATTGGTGGAACGATGTGAATGCACCTCACCCTGATCAAGGCTGCCCGATGACACCACTGGAACTTGATTTGAACGATCTCTATCTCTTCACCCATGTGGTGCAGCGACAGGGATTCACTGCCGCCGCGCGGGCGCTTGGCGTGCCCAAGTCGCGGATCTCGCGCCGGATCCGGCTGCTGGAGGAGCGGCTGGATGCCCGTTTGCTGCAACGTACCTCGCGTCAGCTCAGCCTGACCGATGCCGGCGAGGTGCTCTATCGCCACTGTCAGGCGATGCTGGCCGAGGCGCAGGCCGGAGAGGCGGCAGTGCGGCAACGGCAGCAGGAGCCGAGCGGTCTGGTGCGCATCAGCGTGCCCATTACCATTGCCGATGCGCTGCTTGCCCGCTTGCTGCCCGCTTTTATGGCGCAATACTCCAAGGTGAGGCTCGCCGTGCAAGCCAGCAATCGGCAGGTGGATCTGCTGGAGGAGGGGCTGGATGTGGTGATCCGCGGGGTGGCCTTCGAGCAGCCCCCCTCCAGCCTGGTGCAGGTGCCGCTCTGTACGGTGCAGTGGGGCGTGCTGGCTGCCCCGGCGTGGCTCTCTCGCCAAAGCGCTTTGGTGCACCCTCGCCAGCTGGAGGGAGAGGATGCCCTGCTTTTCAGCTCGCTGGAGCGTCAGGCCGATCTGTTGCGGCTGCGGCACGACAGTGGGGAGATTGAGGAGGTGGCGGTCAATGTGCTATTGCGCAGCGACAACGTGCAAACCCTCAAGCAGGCGGCGCTGGCGGGGCTCGGGATGGTGGGCTTGCCACTTTACGCCTGCGTGAATGAGCTGGCGGATGGGCGGCTGCAACAACTGCTGCCCGAGTGGCGCCCCAAAGATGGCAAGCTGGTGATGCTCTATCCCGCGCGGCGCGGTCTGTCACCGGCGGTCAGGGCCCTCATCGACTTTATCAAGGCGCAGTTGCCTGCACTGCTGGCAGAGGTCGGCCAGCCTCGCTGAGGGGGCTATCCCTCCATCTTGGTGCGAATGCGCTCGAACAGGCTCTGCAGGCAGGCTTGATCCCGATCGGCGGCCCGCACCGCGCCGTACATATGGCGACGAATACCACTCCCGAGGGGGCGGGCGCAGAGCATCCCTTGTCTGACAAACTCGTCGCTGGCCCAGCGCGGCAGGGCGGCGACGCCGAGCCCGGCGGCGGCCATCTGCAGCATCACCGAGGTGTTGTCCACCGGCTTGCAGCGGGCGGGCTCCACCCCGGCGGGTTGCAAAAAGCGGCTGAAGATATCCATGCGGCTGCGCTCCACCGGATAGACCAGCAGCACCTCCGCCTCCAGATCGCCCGGCTCGATGCGACTCTGGTGGCAGAGGGGATGATCCGGCGCCATCACCAGAGTGAGATCGAAGGCAAACAGCGGCTCGAAGTGGAGATCGCCGCGGGCCTGCACGTCCGAGGTGAGCAGCAGATCGAGCTGGCCGCCGAGCAGGGCATTGATGGCATCAAAGCCCGGCACTGACTCCACCTCCAGATCCACCCCCGGCCACTGGCGGCGAAAATCGGGCAACAGCGGCAACAGCCACTGGATGCAGCTGTGGCAATCGAGCGCCAGATGCAGCCTGCCCGCATCGCCGCTCTGCAGGGCTTGCAACTGTTTCTCGGTCTGGGCCAGAGCGGGCAACACCTGACGGGCGAGGGCGAGCAGCTGGCTGCCGGCTGCGGTCAGCACCAGCGGGCGGCTTTTGCGCAGGTAGAGCTCCAAATTGAGGCGGGTCTCCAGCTCTTTGAGTTGGTGGGAGAGGGCGGACTGGGTGAGGTTGAGGGTCAGCGCCGCACCGGCCAGCGAGCCCTGCTCGGCCAGCGCGGTCAATGTCTTCAAGTGTTTGATCTCTATCCCTGCATTGCTTGGCACTGCCATAAGATGGCTCCTTGTGAGATTGCGTATGGCGCTGAGGTTGATGTCAGCGGTGGCCTGGCCTTTAGCCTCCTGCACCTCTTGATCCTGCCGTCTTGCTGCTGCGCTTCTTAACACATGCAAAAACGGGCCTCTGTATCCTCGCGGTGAACCTGTTCGGCGGTCAGTTGAGGATTATTTGAGAGCCACTTGAAGAGGATTCAATAGCCAGCGTCACCTTATCTTGTCATTTTGGATGTGTAAACATCTGGATGGCTAAATCATCCAGTTTCCCATCAGATGAATGAGCATAAGGAAATGAACCTATGACACGAGCACACAATCTGGGCTTCCCCCGTATCGGCGCCAAGCGCGAGCTGAAATTTGCCCTCGAATCCTACTGGCGTGGCGAGACCACTCAGGCCGAACTCGTTGCCGTGGGCAAGACGCTGCGTAAGCGCCACTGGCAGGCCCAGCATGCCGCCGGGGTCAATCTGCTGCCGGTAGGCGACTTCGCCTGGTACGATCAGGTGCTCGGTACCAGCCTGCTGGTGGATGCGGTACCTGCCCGTCACCGTCATGGCGAGACCGACCTCGACACCCTGTTCCGGGTGGCCCGTGGTCGTGCGCCGACCGGCCCGGCGGCGGCGGCCGCCGAGATGACCAAATGGTTCAACACCAACTACCACTATCTGGTGCCGGAATTCAGCCGTGACCAGCGCTTCAAGCTGGGCTGGAGCCAGCTGTTTGACGAGGTCGAAGAGGCCAAGGCCCTGGGGCTGCCGGTCAAGGCAGTGCTGCTGGGGCCGATCTCCTACCTCTGGCTTGGCAAGGAGAAAGAGAGCGGCTTCTCTCGCCTTGAACTGCTCGATCGCCTGCTCATCGTCTATCAGGAGATCCTGGCCAAGTTGGCCTCTCAAGGGGTGGAGTGGGTACAGATAGACGAGCCGGCGCTGGCGCTGGACTTGCCGGACGAGTGGCGGCTGGCCTACCTCAACGCCTACGAGCGCCTCGCTGGCCCCTGCAAGCTGCTGCTCACCACCTATTTCGGGTCTGTGGCTCATCAGCGCGACATCATCACCAGCCTCAAGGTAGATGGCCTGCATCTGGATCTGGTGGCCGCCCCCGAACAGCTGGTGACGCTGGTGCCGCATCTGCCCGCCCAGTGGGTCATCTCAGCCGGGGTGATCAACGGCCGTAACGTCTGGCGTGCCAATCTGGCCAAGCTGGCGCCGACCCTGAAAGCGCTGAAAGCCAAACTCGGCGAGCGGCTCTGGGTGGCCTCCTCCTGCTCCTTGCTGCACAGCCCGGTGGATTTGACCCTCGAACTGGAGCTGGATCCCCAGACCCGCAGCTGGTTCGCTTTTGCCCTGCAAAAATGTTTCGAACTGGGGCTGCTCAGAGACTATCTGGATGGGGGCGAGCTCGACAAAATCACCGCCTACAGCCAGCCCATCGTCGATCGGGAGTCCGATAGCCGGGTGCACAAAAAAGTGGTGCAGTCACGGCTCGCCAGCCTTACCAACAGCGACTTTGATCGCCACAGCCCCTATCCGGTCAGGGCCGAGCTGCAGCGCTCGGATCTCAAACTGCCGCTGCTGCCCACCACCACCATCGGCTCCTTCCCGCAGACCTCGCAGATCCGGGTATTGCGTCAGGATTGGCGAGCCGGTCGCATCGAGGACAGCGCCTACGAGGCGGGCATTAAGGCGGAGATCCGTGATGCCATCGCGCGTCAGGAGGCGATCGGGCTGGATGTGCTGGTACATGGCGAGGCCGAGCGCAACGACATGGTGGAGTATTTCGGTGAGCTGCTGGACGGCTTTGCCATCACCCGCTTCGGCTGGGTACAGAGTTATGGCTCCCGCTGCGTCAAGCCGCCGGTGATCACCCGTGATATCGACCGCCCGACCCCCATGACCCTGGCGTGGACCCAGTTTGCCCAGAGCCTGACCGACAAGCCGGTGAAGGGGATGCTGACGGGCCCTGTGACCATCCTCTGCTGGTCCTTCCCGCGGGAAGATGTGAGCCGCGAGCAATCCGCCCTGCAAATCGGGCTGGCTATTCGCGACGAGGTGGCAGATCTGGAATCCGTCGGCATCAAGATCATCCAGATCGACGAACCGGCGATCCGCGAAGGCTTGCCCCTGCGCAAGCAGGATCATCAGGCCTATCTCGACTGGGCGGTACGTGCCTTCCGCCTGAGCGCCAGCCCGGTGGCGGACAGCACCCAGATCCACACCCACATGTGTTACAGCGACTTCAACCTCATCATCGAGGCGGTGGCGGCGCTGGATGCGGACGTGATCACCATCGAGACCAGCCGCAGCCAGATGCAGCTGCTCGAAGCGTTCGAGCGCTTCAACTATCCCAACGAGATTGGCCCGGGCGTCTACGACATCCACTCGCCGAACGTGCCGAGCCAGAGCTGGATTGAGGGGTTGCTGCGCAAGGCCGCCAAGCAGATCCCGGCCGAGCGGCTGTGGGTCAACCCGGATTGCGGCCTCAAGACCCGCGGCTGGGAAGAGACGGAAGCTGCCCTCAAGGTGATGGTCGATGCCACCAAAGCGCTGCGCGCCGAGCTGGCGTGAGCAGAAGGTCGTGACCGCTATCGATAAGGTGGCGTGCTGACAAGCTGACGGGAGAGGGGAAGCCACTGCTTCCCCTCTCTTTTTTCTGGTCACTATTTTCACTGGCTCCTGATCCTTGCCACAGCCCGCTTTGCACTAGGCTCAGAGGTGGCAGGAGTGGATGGAGTCGCGGCCATGGGTGTTGGTATGAGGATCGCAATCCTGTGGGGATTGCTGATGTGGCAGAGTGTCTGGGCGACACCAGCGGCCGAATTGAAGATGGTCTACTTTGACGACTTTGCCCCATATTCGTGGCGTGACGAACAGGGCAAGATGCGCGGGCTGATGATCGATGTGATGGATCGGGTGGCCGCGCAGATGGGGCTGCGGGTGCACCATGAAGGCTATCCGTGGCAACGGGCGCAAAAGATGGTGCGTCTGGCGCAGGCCGATGGTTTTGTAACCATCGCCACTCAGGAGCGGCGCAGTTATACCCTGCTTGTGGAAGAGCCGGTCACCACAACGACCCTGACGATATTTACGCCGCGCGCTCATTCCCATATGCAGGAGTTCCTGCAAGCCAAACGTCTGGGCGACCTCAAGGCGTTCACCTTTCTCGACTATCTCGGCAATGGCTGGGGCAAGGAGAACCTGGCCAGCTTCACCGTTCATCAGACCATCAATGTTGATAACGTCTTCAAAATGCTGGCTGCGGGTCGGGGGGATCTGATGGTGACAGATCCACTGGTCGCACGCTTCAAACTCAACAAGCTGGGGCTGGCCAATCAGGTGGTTGAAGTGCCACTCGTGCTTGAGTCGACACCGTTTAACCTCTGCATCGGCAAACACTCCCGCTTTAATACCCGGCTCACCGAGTTCAACAGGGCTTTGCAGCAGTTGCGGCAAAGTGGCGAGCTGGCGCGCATTGAAGCCCGCTATCGTTGAACCCTGATGACACAAGTCGTTTCAACCTGGGGCTAAAAACGAAAGAGGGAAGGTGCAAGCCTTCCCTCTTTCGCTGCATCAACGACAAGCGCCGCATTCAGCACGCCTGTTGCAGGTTGAGTGGCTGGTGGGCGGATTGTTCGATAAACAACGGAGCGGGCGGCAGGGATGGGCGTTCACGCTCCAGCATCTTGCTTAGCCACTGGTGATTAAGGGCGATCAGGTCGCGATCAGTCACCACCAGATTGTGGTGCTGGGCACCGAGGCAGCCGTAGTGGCACGGATCTGTCTGGGTAAAGAGGCCAAGACAAGGGACACCACTGGCGGCGGCCAGATGCAGCGGCCCGGTATCGCAGCTGACAAAGAGGGAAAGCCCGGCAGTGACGGCCGCAAATTCGCACAGGCTGGTGAGCGAGAGGGTGACATCGCCGACCAGAGGCAGTGGCGCAGCCGGGTCGTTGAACTGGATCATCACCCCATCGGGAGCTTGCCGGCGCAATTGGGCCAGCAGTCGTTGCCACTGAATGGGGGAGAGCCCCTTGCCTTTGCGAGCGCCGGTAAAAAAGCCGATGAGCGGTTGCCCCGGGTGTGCTCTGGCCAGCTCCGCCAGCTGGGGATGGCAGGTCGCCATGGGCAGCCCCAGCGCTATCTGCTGCTCGGGGCCCGCATCCACGCCCAACAGGCGCAGCGGGCGGTGGGCATAGTGGCGATCTTCTTCGAGCGCTTCGGGACGGGCGAAGATCGCATCCCCCTTGGCATCGTCAAATCCCAGTTTTTCGCAGCCGCGCACCCAGGCGGCCAGCAAGTGGTCGGTGCTGGAGGCAAATGGCACATATACCCGGTCGTAACGCTGTTGGCGCAGTTGCCAAAGGGCGGGCAGGGCGCTGATCAACCCTTTCCCCTGCAGCCTGATCAGATGAATGCGGTGCAACTTGAGGGCAGTGAACAGGGGGAGCAGTGGCCCCTTGCTGCAAACCAGCTCGATCTCGGCGCCGGGGTGGGACTTTTGTACTTGCTGCAGGAAGGGGAGCAAAAAGAGGTTGTTGCCAATCCGGTTGTTGCTGCGTACCACAAGAATGCGGCGAGGGGGCGCTTCACCGGGTAGCAGCAGGGAGCCTCGGGCCAGCCAAGCGAGGAGCGAGCGCTCGATGCCGGATGTCCATTGGCGACGCTGACCATCGAAGCGGCGCAGTATGTCTCTGACTTTTTTCATGGGGGCGTACTCGGGCTGAGAAGAATGCCCCCTAAATAGACACAGGGATTCTTAAGAAATTATTAATTCTTTAATCAGGGAGGAGATTTTCCCCCGTTATGTGATCGGTAACCGTCTGCCAGAAGGCGTCAGCCAGTGGAGAGTGACTATTTGGGGGACGGATGAGGCCAATCGCCCAGCACGCCTCGTTCTCCGTTAAGGGCAGGGTGAGCACATCCGGGTGCTCTATGGTGGTGGAGGAGGGGACCAGGGTCCAGGCGATCCCGGCGGCGGCGGTAGCGACGCCCGCTGCAAAGTCATTGACATACTGGATCCCCTGAAAGCGCAGTCCGCTCTGGGCCAGATAGTTCATCAGGTGATCATAAAACGACGGCGCTTTGTCCCGGCGCAGGATCGCCAGCGGCTTGTCCACCAGATCCGCCAACTCCCTTACATCGCGGTAGCTGGCGGGCAGCACGGCGACAAAGTGGGCTCGCTCGACTGGCATGGCGTGCCACCCCTTGGGGGCGGGCAGGCGACAAAAACCCAGATCCAGCTTGCCCTCGCTTAACGCCAGCAACTGATGGTGGGTGGAGAGATCGTTGAGCTCTATGGTCACCTGCGGTCGCTCGGCGCGAAAACGGGCGATGACCGCAGGTACCAGGATCTTGGTGGCGACGCCAAAACCGATACGCAGGGTGCCGACGTTGCCCGCCAGCACATCGCGGGCGGTGCGCGAGAGCTGCTCGCTCTGGACTACCACGGTGCGGGCATCCTCATAAAGGGCCCGCCCCAGCACAGTGAGGCGGGTGGTGCTGGCGTTACGCTCGAACAACTCGCCGCCGAGCTCCTCCTCCAGCCGCCTTATCTGCTTGCTCAGCGCCGACTGGGTGACATGCTGGCGCACCGCCGCCTGGCCGAAATGCAACACCTCGCCCAGAGTGACGAAGGCCTTCAGATCACGTAGCTCCACAGCGGCTCCTTCATTCCTTATGGGAATATTGAATGGTTATATTTGTCATTGGACGGAATTCTAGAACTGTTCGATGCTATTGCCAATTCAATTGGGTGCCGCCAGTCGGCGCAATCGAGGTGGTCAGGACCACCGCTGCAGAAGGAGCAACACCAGATGCATCACCACAAGTTCAACGACTTCCCGAGCGATTTTCTGTGGGGCGCCGCCTCCGCCGCCTATCAGGTGGAGGGGGGCTGGAATGCCGATGGCAAGGGGCCCTCGGTGTGGGATCTCTTCACCAAGCTGCCGGGCAAAACCTTTGAGGGGAGCAACGGCGATGTGGCGGTGGATCACTACCACCGCATGGAAGAGGACGTGGCGCTGATGGCCGAAATGGGGCTCAAGGCCTATCGCTTCTCGGTGAGCTGGCCGCGCATCTACCCGAGTGGCCGCGGCGAGGTGAGCGAGGCGGGGCTGGCTTTCTACGAGACGCTGATCGACACCCTTTTGGCTCACCAGATCGAACCGGTGCTGACCCTTTATCACTGGGATCTGCCGCAGGCGCTGCAGGATGAGTACGGCGGCTGGGAAGACCGACGTATTATCGAGGATTTCGAGCGCTACTGCGTGACCCTCTATCAGCGCTTTGCCGGCAAGGTGAAGTATTGGGTCTCCCTCAACGAGCAGAACTACAACCTCACCAACGCCTATCAGCTCGGCACCCATCCGCCCGCCGTGCAGGACCGCAAGCGCTTCTTTGCCGCCAACCATATCGCGTTTCTGGCCAATGCCCGTGCTATCAAGGCATTTCGCCAGTATGTGCCGAATGGCTTGATTGGCCCGAGCTTTGCCTATTCCCCTGCCTATCCGGCATCGTGCGACCCGAAAGATATGCTGGCCTTTGAGAATGCCGAGGAGTTCAACAACCTCTGGTGGCTGGATGCCTACTGCTTTGGCCGCTATCCGCAGGCGGCGCTCGCTTACTTGCGGGAAAACGGTGAGGCGCCCGAGATCCTGCCGGGCGATATGGAGTTGCTGCGCGAAGGGACGCCCGACTACATTGGCGTCAACTACTACTACACCCTGACCTACACCGATAACCCCTTGGACGGTCAGACCCTGCAGCGCATCAACACCACCGGCAAGAAGGGCACCACGCCATCAAGCGGCATTCCCGGCCTCTTCAAGACGGCGCCCAACCCGCACCTTGAGACCAGCAACTGGGACTGGGCCATCGATCCGACCGGGATGCGTATCGCCCTGCGTCGCCTCTCTTCCCGCTATGGTCTGCCGCTGATGATCACCGAGAACGGTCTTGGCGAGTTCGACAAGCTGGAGGCGGGCGATAAGGTGAACGATGAGTACCGCATCGATTATCTGCGCAGTCACGTCAAGGCGTGCCAGGAGGCGATGCAGGATGGGGTGGAACTGCTCGGCTACTGCGCCTGGTCGTTCACCGACATCCTGAGCTGGCTCAACGGCTATCAGAAGCGCTACGGCTTCGTCTATGTGGAGCGTGACGAGCAGGGGGGCACCCTTCGCCGGATCAAGAAGGCGAGCTTCCACTGGTACAGCCAGGTGATTGCGAGCCAGGGCAAGCAGCTCTGACGGTTTATCGCGTCGCGTAACCAGCGGGCCCGGGCAATCCCCGGGCCCGCGCTGTTTTTGGCGGGGGAGCGGGGACAAGCCGGTTTCTCACCGTGCGACTCATCCCTCTTTGCTGATTTTTGTCCTGCCAAAGCCGCCGACCCCTGCTATTATCTGCGGCCGAACATGAGCCAATAAAAATCAGGATATCGTGATGACTGACCACACTTTTATTCCCGGCAAGGACGCGGCGCTGGAAGACTCCATCGAACGCTTCCAGACCAAGCTGCAAGCCTTGGGCTTTGATATTGAAGAGGCCTCCTGGCTCAACCCCGTGCCGAACGTCTGGTCGGTGCATATTCGGGACAAGGAGTGCTCCCTCTGCTTTACCAATGGCAAGGGTGCCAGCAAGAAGGCGGCTCTCGCCTCTGCTCTGGGTGAGTATTTCGAGCGTCTCTCCACCAACTACTTCTTCGCCGACTTCTATCTGGGCGAGCAGGTAGCAAACGGTGATTTCGTTCACTATCCCAACGAGAAGTGGTTCCCCATCGAGGGTGACCAGTTCCCGGCCGGTCTGCTCGACAGCTTCACCCGCAAGTTCTACAACCCGGATGGTGAAGTGACCGCCGACATGCTGGTGGATCTGCAGTCAAACAACGAAGAGCGCGGTATCGTCGCCCTGCCGTTCGAGCGCCAGTCCGATCACCAGACCGTCTATATCCCGATGAACATCATCGGCAACCTCTATGTTTCCAACGGCATGAGTGCCGGCAACACCCGCACCGAAGCGCGCACCCAGGCGCTCTCCGAGGTGTTCGAGCGCCACGTGAAGAACAAGATCATCGCCGAGGCCCTGAGCCTGCCGCAGATCCCTGGCGAAGTGATTGCCCGTTACCCGGGAATTGCTGCCTCCATCGCGGCGTTGGAAGCAGAAGGCTTCCCCATTTACAGCTTTGATGCCTCCCTGGGTGGCCGCTATCCGGTCATCTGCGTGGTCCTGCTCAACCCGAGCAACGGTACCTGCTTTGCCTCCTTCGGTGCCCATCCGCGCTTCGAAGTGGCCTTCGAGCGTACCGTCACCGAGCTGCTGCAGGGCCGTGGTCTTAAGGATCTCGACGTGTTCGTGCCGCCCTCATTCGACAACGAGCAGGTGGCGGATCACCACAACCTCGAGACCCATTTCATCGACTCTTCGGGCCTCATCAGCTGGGATCTGTTCAAGCAGGATGCGGACTTCGAGTTCGCCGACTGGGACTTCCGAGGCACCTCGCAGGAGGAGTTCGACCACCTGATCGGCATCTTCCACGAGCTTGAGCAGCCGGTCTATATCGCCGACTACGAGCATCTGGGTGTCTACGCCTGCCGCATTCTGGTGCCGGGCATGTCCGACATCTATCCGGCCGAAGATCTGCTGTTGGCCAACAACAACATGGGCGCCAACCTGCGCGAAGTGATCCTGGCGCTGCCATCCCTTGATTGGGATGCCGAGCAGTATATGGCGTTGTTTGATCAACTGGATGAAGAGGGGCACGACGAGCGCACCCGTGTGCGCGAGCTGCTGGGCATCGCTGCCGCCAAGGGCACCGCGCTGCACACCCTGCGGGTGGGCGAGCTCAAAGCCATGCTGGCGCTGGCCGCCGGTGAGCTGGAGACGGCGCTGGATCTCATCGACTGGACCATGGAGTTCAACCAGTCAGTGTTCACCGCCGAGCGAGCCAGTTACTACCGCGCCCTGCGTGCCTGCGTTGAGTTGTTCCTCGACGAGGAGCGGGATCCGGAGCAGTATCGCGCTGTCTTCACCCGCATGTATGGCGAAGAGACGCTGGCACAGGCTTGGGCCAACGCCAGTGGCGAAGCGCGTTTCCACGGGCTTGAAGCAGCTGACTTGTCGCTTGCCCAATTCCCGCTGCACCAGAAGCTGCTGGCGGCCTACGAGAAGCTGCAAAAGGCCAAGCGTGCCCATCAGTGGTCATAAAAGATACATTGACCATGTGTTAGTAAAGGAGGGGCCGGTTGGCCCCTTCTGTTTGATGCAGATAAGCGATGTCGTTGTTATTCAAAGATGAAATAAAAAACAAAAAATACCTCTAAGGGGGTTGCAGGTAGGGCAGGGGGCATGCTTGGGAACTGCAAAGATATCTTGCCAATGCATGGTTTGTGTGGCGAACTATAAATTCTTTAAAATCATTATATTAAAAATCCAACACTTCTGTTTCAGCTGAAACCTGGTGTAAACTGGCGTAGCCATGCGGCTCAAATATTTGTAGTAAAATTACAATCGCACACTGATAAATTTGATCGATGTCAATTTTGGCCATTTGGCCCTTTGTTATGATTTCAACAGGCAAAACATTCAGGTAGATCATAATTGAAAGCTGAATCCCCATTCGATTGTCTCAAGCCCGAAGCCATCGCTGCACTGGCTGAAGACATCACCTACGCCAAGGCTACCAAGCCGGCATACAAGGTCATTCCACTGGCCATTACCGCAGGCGCTTTCATCGCCATCGCATTTATCTTCTACATCACAGTGACTACCGGAACCGGTTCCATGCCTTGGGGTATGGCCAAGCTGGTTGGCGGTCTCTGCTTCTCTCTCGGACTTATTCTCTGCGTACTGCTCGGTGCCGAGCTGTTCACCTCCACCACCCTGACGCTGGTAGCCAAAGCGGCCAACCGGATCAGCTGGGCCCAGCTGCTCAAGAACTGGGGGCTGGTCTACTTCGGCAACCTGATTGGCGGTCTGTTGATGGTGGCGCTGATCATCGTTTCTGCCGAGTACACGGCAGCAGACGGTCAGTGGGGCCTTAACGCACTCAAAGTGGCTCAGCACAAAATTCACCACACCTTCTTCGAAGCAGTGGCGCTCGGTATCCTCTGTAACCTGATGGTATGTCTGGCTGCATGGATGGCATTCGGTGCCCGCAGCGCGACTGACAAGGTAGTGGTTATGCTGCTGCCGGTTGCCATGTTCGTTGCCTCAGGTTTCGAGCACAGCATCGCAAACATGTTTATGATTCCGGTTGGCATCGCTATCCATAGCGTGGCTAGCCCGGAGTTTTGGCAGGCCATCGGCCAGGATCCGGCAACCTTTGCTGACCTGACCGTATCCAACTTCGTCCTACACAACCTCATCCCTGTTACCATCGGCAATATCATCGGTGGTGGCGTGATGGTTGGTCTGACTTACTGGTTTATCTTCCGTCGTCATCATTAAGGATGATTGCGGGATACTACATCAATACCGTGTGAGGTAATGAAAAATGGCAGAACTTAACGAACAGTTCCAAAAAGCATGGGAAGGCTTCGCGGCCGGTGAATGGCAGACCTCTGTCAACACCCGTGACTTCATCCAGAAGAACTACACCCCGTATGAAGGTGACGAGTCCTTCCTGGCTGGCGCGACCGAAGCGACCACCAAGCTGTGGGACAAGGTCATGGAAGGGATCAAAATCGAGAACCGCACTCACGCGCCGGTCGATTTTGATACTGACCTGCCCTCCACCATTACCGCACACGATGCCGGTTATATCGATCAGAGCCTGGAGCAGATCGTTGGTCTGCAGACTGACAAGCCGCTGAAGCGTGCCATCATCGCCAACGGCGGTATCAAGATGGTTAAAACTTCTTGCGAAGTGTACGGTCGTCAACTGGACCCGATGGTCGAGAAGATCTTCACCGAGTACCGCAAGACTCACAACCAGGGCGTGTTTGACGTTTACACCAAAGACATCCTGAACTGCCGCAAGTCTGGTGTTATCACCGGTCTGCCGGATGCCTACGGCCGTGGCCGTATCATCGGTGACTACCGTCGTGTCGCTCTGTACGGTATCGACTTCCTGATGGCCGACAAACTGGCCCAGTTCAAGTCCCTGCAAGCTGACCTGGAAAACGGCGTCAACCTGGAAGCCACCATCCGTCTGCGCGAAGAGATCTCCGAGCAGCACCGTGCCCTGGCACAGATGAAGGTGATGGCTGCCAAGTACGGTTGCGATATCTCCGTACCGGCCAAGAATGCCAAAGAAGCCGTACAGTGGACCTACTTCGCCTACCTGGCGGCAGTCAAGTCCCAGAACGGCGCTGCCATGTCCTTCGGTCGTACCTCCAGCTTCCTGGACATCTACATCGAGCGTGACCTGCAGAAAGGCCTGATCACCGAGCAAGAAGCCCAGGAGCTGATGGACCACATGGTCATGAAGCTGCGTATGGTTCGCTTCCTGCGTACCCCGGAATACGATTCACTGTTCTCCGGCGACCCGATGTGGGCTACCGAGACCCTGGCTGGTATGGGCGTTGACGGCCGTACCCTGGTCACCAAGAACAGCTTCCGTATGCTGAACACCCTGTACACCATGGGCCCGTCCCCTGAGCCGAACCTGACCATCCTGTGGTCCGAGAAGCTGCCGGTCGGTTTCAAGAAGTACTGCGCCAAGGTATCCATCGAGACCTCTTCCGTTCAGTACGAGAACGACGATCTGATGCGTCCGGATTTCAACAACGATGACTACGCCATCGCTTGCTGTGTATCCCCGATGATCGTTGGTAAGCAAATGCAGTTCTTCGGTGCTCGTGCCAACCTGGCCAAGACCATGCTGTATGCAATCAACGGCGGTATGGATGAGAAGCTCAAGATCCAGGTCGGTCCGAAAACCGAAATGGTCAAGTCTGAGTACCTCGACTACAACGACGTGATGGATCGTCTGGATCACTTCATGGATTGGCTGGCCAAGCAGTACGTTGCTGCGCTGAACATCATCCACTACATGCACGACAAGTACAGCTACGAAGCCTCTCTGATGGCGCTGCACGACCGTGACGTATATCGCACCATGGCGTGTGGTATCGCTGGTCTGTCCGTAGCAGCTGACTCCCTGTCTGCTATCAAGTACGCCAAGGTCAAGCCGGTTCGTGACGAAGATGGCGTTGCCATCGACTTCGAAATCGACGGCGAATACCCGCAGTTCGGTAACAACGACGCTCGCGTCGATGACATCGCCTGTGACCTGGTTGAGCGCTTCATGAAGAAGATTCAGAAGCTGAACACCTACCGTGGTGCTGTTGCTACCCAGTCTGTTCTGACCATCACCTCCAACGTGGTATATGGTAAGAAGACCGGTAACACCCCGGATGGCCGTCGTGCCGGTGCTCCGTTTGGCCCGGGTGCCAACCCGATGCACGGTCGTGACCAGAAAGGTGCTGTTGCATCCCTGACTTCCGTTGCCAAGCTGCCGTTCGCTTACGCTAAAGATGGTATCTCCTATACCTTCTCCATCGTTCCGAACGCACTGGGTAAAGATATGGAAGCCCAGAAAGCCAACCTGGCTGGCCTGATGGACGGTTACTTCCACCACGAATCCAACGTAGAGGGTGGTCAGCACCTGAACGTTAACGTGATGAACCGTGAAATGCTGCTGGACGCCATGGAAAACCCGGAGAAATATCCGCAGTTGACCATCCGCGTATCCGGTTATGCCGTTCGCTTCAACTCTTTGACCAAAGAGCAACAGCAAGACGTCATCACCCGTACCTTCACCGCCGCTCTGTAATCGAGTCGCAGTGAGCAGAAACCGGCGCCAAGGCGCCGGTTTTTTTATGTCTCCCTCTTGCCGGATTGGGTGGCTTTGTTAGTTTGCCTCTGCCTCTGCCTCTGCCTCTGCCTCTGCCTCTGCCTCTGCCTCTGCCTCTGCCTCTGCCTCTGCCTCTGCCT
>NZ_JRGM01000136.1 GCF_000764665.1 Aeromonas lacus
ATGCGAGAGTAGGACACTGTCAGGCACCTATTTAGAAGAGGCCTCCCATTCGGGAGGCCTTTTTGCATTTCTCTCTTCCAAAAAGCTGCGCTGCCGCCGGCATTTTAGTAAAAGTGCTGGGCTATCAAGGGATTGCCCGTTACTCTTTAGCCGTTACCGATTAACACGTGATGCTGCCAGCGAGGTATTGATGGCTACGTTGAAGGAAATTGCACAGGAAGCGGGGGTTTCTCTCGCCACGGTATCCCGGGTACTGAACGAGGATCCCAGCCTGAGCGTCAAGGAAGAGACCAAGCAGCGGATCTTCGAGATTGCCGAACGGCTGGAGTACAAGACCAGCAGCGCCCGCAAGGGGGTACACAAGAGCAAGCTGCACTTTCTGGTGGTCTATGCCTATCCCCAGAGTACCGAGGTCAACGACCCTTACTATCTCGCCATCCGTTATGGCATCGAGACCCAGAGTGCCCGCCTCAATATCGAACTGACCCATCTCTACAACTGCGGTGAAGGGCGCGAACTGAGCGCCGTGGATGGCATTCTGGTAGTCGGCACCCTTACAACCGAGCGCCTCGCCCAGCTCAGGGCTTGTTCCAGCCAGCTGGTGTTTGTCGACTGCCGTTCACAGGGAGAGTTCGACTCGGTCGATGTGGATCTCGCCCTGATCAGCCAGCAGGTCGTCGACTACTTTATTGCGCAGGGGCACCAGCGCATCGGTTATATCGGTGGCCAGGATGAGAATCCGGATCTGCGCGAGCTGGCCTTCCGGGATTATGGCCAGCGGCTGGGGGTGGTGCAGGAGAGCGATCTCTATCGTGGGGACTTCTCCAGTGCCTCCGGCTACCAGTTGGCAAAAGAGATGCTGGCGGGAGATTGGCCCAAGGCGCTGTTCGTCGCCTCCGACTCCATCGCCATCGGTGTGCTGCGTGCCATCCACGAGAAGGGACTGGCGATTCCCCAGCAGATCGAGCTTATCAGCGTCAACGATATTCCGACCGCCAAGTTCACCTTCCCGCCGCTCTCCACGGTGCGGATCCACTCTGAGTTGATGGGCTCCCAGGGAGTCAATCTGTTGGTCGAACGGCTGCGAGATGAGCGGGATATTCCACTCCGGGTGCTGGTACCGAGCAAGTTGACCCTGCGTGGCACCACTCGCTGATTTTAGTAAAACATTCTGCTTTTTAGTCGCGCCATCTTGCGGTGGTGCGACACCTCTCCCAAACAAACCTCTTTCCCATATCATCCAGCAACGTCATATCATATTGTTTTATAGTTGATTTTATTGCTAATCAGCCAACTCTTATCAACATCCATGCCACTCCTCCATATCTTGCCTTCCTTTATCTCCCGCTTCTGATCTCGCTCACAAAACCATCTATTCATTGTGATCAGGTTAAAGCTTTACTAATTCAAAGCTGATATTTAGTAAATGTTTATCTAGAGTTTACCCAGTTAACGTTGCCTTGTTCCGGGAGGACATGTGAATAACTGGGAAAACGTCCAATTCGTTGGTGAAAACAGGCTGGCTCCGCGCGCCTATTTCTTCTCTTATGCCGACCACGGGCTGGCGGCCACCATGCAGCGCGAGCTGAGCCGCCGTTTTCTGAGCCTTAGCGGCCAGTGGCAGTTCCACTACTTCGACCACCCCCTGCAGGTGCCGGAGGCCTTCTATCACAGCCCCATGAGCGAGTGGGGCCAGATCACCGTGCCCAACATGTGGCAGATGGAAGGACATGGTCAGCTGCAGTACACCGACGAAGGTTTTCCCTTCCCCATCGACGTGCCCTTCGTGCCGACCAACAACCCCACCGGCGCCTATCAGCGCAGCTTCATGCTGAGCCCGGCCTGGGACGGCGAGCAGGTGATCATCAAGTTTGACGGGGTGGAGACCTACTTCGAGGTCTATGTGAACGGTCACTACGTCGGCTTCAGCAAGGGGAGCCGTCTCACCGCCGAGTTCGATATCAGTGCCTACGCCAGCATTGGCGAGAACCTGCTGTCGGTGCGGGTGATGCAGTGGGCTGACTCCACCTATATCGAAGATCAGGACATGTGGTGGATGGCGGGGATCTTCCGCGACGTCTACCTGGTGGGCAAACCGGCCGCCCATGTGCAGGACTTCTTCATCCGCACCACGCTGGCCGATGACAATCAAAGTGCCACCCTGAGCTGCGACATTCAGCTGGAAAATCTGGGGGCGTCCGCCCGTGATCACCGTCTGGTCTGGTCGCTGCTGGATCAGGGCAGCGAGATCGCCAGTGGCTCGCTCGACCATCTCGCCATCGACGGCAAGTGTGATTGCCGCTTCACGCTGGATCTGGCCAACCCCCATCTCTGGAGCGCCGAAGATCCTTACCTCTATCAGCTGCAACTCTCCCTCTACAACGGTCAGGGCGAGCTGCTGGAAGTGATCCCGCAGCGAGTCGGGGTGCGTGAAATCAAGGTCAAAGATGGGCTCTTCTACGTCAACGGCCACTACCTCAAGCTGCACGGGGTGAACCGCCACGACAACGACCACCTCAAGAGCCGCGCGGTCGGCATGGATCGTGTTGAACGCGACATCGTGCTGATGAAGCAGCACAACCTCAACTCGGTACGTACCGCCCACTACCCGAACGACCCGCGCTTCTACGAGCTGTGCGACCAGTACGGTCTGTTCGTGATGGCGGAGACCGACGTGGAGACCCACGGTTTTGCCAACGTCGGCGATCTCAGCCGCATCACCGACGACCCCTTCTGGGAGCCGGTGTTCGTGGATCGCATCGAGCGCCACGTGCACGCCCAGAAGAACCACCCCTCTATCATCATCTGGTCGCTCGGCAACGAGTCTGGCTACGGCTGCAACATCAGAGCCATGTACCAGCGCTGCAAGGCGATCGACCCGACTCGGCTGGTGCACTACGAAGAGGATCGCGATGCCGAGGTGGTGGATGTGGTGAGTACCATGTATTCGCGCGTCTCCCAGATGAACTGCTTCGGCGAGTTCCCGATGGCGAAGCCGCGCATCCTCTGCGAATACGCCCACGCCATGGGCAACGGCCCGGGTGGCCTCAGCGAATACCAGCAGGTGTTCGACCGCCATCCTCACATTCAGGGCCACTACATCTGGGAGTGGTGCGATCACGGCATTCTGGATCAGGACGAGCAGGGGCGCGCCGTTTACAAGTACGGCGGCGACTACGGCGACTATCCCAACAACTACAACTTCTGCATGGATGGCCTCATCTATCCGGATCAGACCCCGGGGCCGGGCCTGCGCGAATACAAGCAGGTGATCTGCCCGATCAAGGTGCGCGCGCTGGATCTGACCAGCGGCAAGCTGGCGGTGGAAAACCGCTACTGGTTCTCCACTCTCGACGATATCCGCCTGCTGGTCGAAGTGAAGGCCGAGGGCGAACTGCTGGCCAGCCAGCAGATCCGGCTGGAAGGGGGGGCTCCCGGAGCCACCACAGATCTGCAGCTCGAGCTGCCCACGCTTGATGGGCGGGAAACCTTCGTCCAGCTACGGGTCATCAAGGCCAGTGCCACCCGTTACAGCGCGGCGGAGCATGAGCTGGGCCAGTACCAGTTCCGGCTGAAAGAGTCGACTCGCCAGCTGCAGCCCTTTGCCAATCCCAACGCCACTGCGTTGCAGATCGCCGACGAGCGCCTCTCGCTGACCCTGAGTGGCAGCGGCTTTGCCCTGCGTTTCTCACGCCTCGACGGCAAGCTGGTGAGCTGGCAGCAGGATGGCAATGAGCTGATTGAGCGCTCGCCGCGCCTCACCTTCTTCAAGCCGATGATCGACAACCACAAGCAGGAGTACGAGAGTCTGTGGCACCCGAATCACCTGCAGATCATGCAGGAGCACTTCCGCACTCTGAGCTGGCGTCAGCTGGGCGAGGCAGTCGAGGTGACGGTGGAAAGCCTGATCGCGCCGCCGGTGTTCGACTTCGGTATGCGCTGTCGCTACGTCTACACCCTGAGCCTGAACGGCCAGCTGCATGTGGCACTGTCCGGTCAACCCTACGGCGGTTATGACGACATCATCCCCAAGATCGGCTTCGAGCTGGGCATTCGCCAGGATCTCGACCGGGTGCACTACTACGGCATGGGGCCGGGCGAGAACTATCAGGACAGCCGCCAGAGCAACTGGATCGACAGCTTCCAGAGCACAGTCAGCGAGATGTGGGAGCACTACCCCTTCCCGCAGGACAACGGCAACCGCCAGCAGGTGCGCTGGGCGACCCTGACCAACCGTCACGGCGCCGGTCTCTACGTGCGACCCGATGCCCCCATCAACCTGAGCGTCTGGCCCTACAGCTGGGAGCATATCCATGCGGCGCAGCACATCAACGAGCTGGAGCCCTGCGGTTATCTCACCCTCAATCTGGATCACAAGGTACTGGGGCTCGGTTCCAACTCCTGGGGCTCCGAGGTGCTGGACTCCTGGCGGGTGCGCTTCGAGCCGTTCAGCTTCGGCCTGACCCTGTTGCCCATCGCTCGCGGCAACCTCAATCCGGCTGCGCTGGCCGGGCTCGATCTCACCATCAACGGCGGGAGGAACCTCGCATGATCACCCTGGACAACCTGACCCTGTTCAAAAACATCTACCGGGAGGGCAAGAAGTGGGGCCGCTGCGTGGAGGCCATCAACAACCTGCCGAACCTCAAGCCCGGCATCTGCCACTCCATCGGTGACTCCCTCACCTACCGCTTGCAGGAGGGGGCCAGCCCGGCCACCTCGTTGTTCGAGGGGCAGCGCCGCTACTTCGACGTTCACTACTACCTGGAAGGGGAAGAGACGGTGGAGTGGGCTGCCAAGAGCGAGCTGGTGGTTGAGCAGGCCTATGACGACACCACCGACCGCGAGTGGCTGGCTGGCGAGGTGCGTGAGCGCCAGAAAGTCGGCAACGGTCAGGTGGTGATCTTCGAGAACGACGAGGCTTACCGTTTCGTCGGTGATGCGCCGGTGCGCAAGGTGATCATCAAGGTCACCGTTGAAGGCGGCTACTTCAAGAACAAATAACAAGCCGCCGGTTCTGCACTGACAAAAGCCGGAAGAGCGGGGCTCACCCTACAAATCATGCCCCGCTCTTTCGCTAGATAACTACAGGTCTGGAGATGCACCATGTCTGATTCCAAACGCAATACGATAGGCAAGTTTGGTCTGCTGTCGCTCACCTTCGCGGCGGTATTCAGCTTCAACAACGTCATCAACAACAACATCGAGATCGGTCTGGCCTCGGCCCCGATGTTCTTTCTGGCCACCATTTTTTACTTCATTCCGTTTTGCCTGATCATTGCGGAATTTGTGTCACTGAATAAGAACTCCGAAGCGGGCGTCTATGCCTGGGTGAAGAGCTCCCTCGGCGGTCGCTGGGCCTTTATCTCGGCCTACACCTACTGGTTCGTGAACCTCTTCTTCTTCACCTCGCTGCTGCCTCGGGTCATCGCCTACGCCTCCTATGCCTTCCTCGGCTACGAGTACATTCTCACTCCGGTGGCGACCACGGCATTGAGCATGGTGCTGTTTGCCTTTGCCACCTACGTCTCCACCAACGGCGCCAAGATGCTCGGCCCCATCACCTCGGTGACCTCGTCCCTGATGTTGCTGCTGACCCTCTCCTACATCCTGCTGGCAGGTGCGGCACTGGTGGGCGGCGTGCAACCGGCTGACCCCATCACGGTAGAGGCCATGGTCCCCGATTTCAGCTGGGCCTTCCTCGGTATCACCACCTGGATCTTTATGGCGGCTGGTGGCGCCGAGTCGGTGGCGGTCTACGTCAATGACGTGAAAGGGGGCTCCAAATCCTTCGTGAAGGTGATCATCGTCGCCGGGATCTTTATCGGGGTGCTCTACTCCATCGCATCGCTTTTGATCAACGTGTTCGTCCACAGCGACACCCTGAAATATACCGGCGGCTCGGTGCAGGTGTTCGAGGGGCTGGCCGCCTACTTCGGCCTGCCGGAGATCCTGATGAACCGCTTCGTGGGTCTGGTCTCCTTCACCGCCATGTTCGGCTCCCTGCTGATGTGGACGGCGACCCCGGTGAAGATCTTCTTCTCCGAAATCCCGGCCGGCATCTTTGGCAAGAAGACGGTCGAGCTCAACGAGAACGGCGTGCCCGCCCGGGCAGCCTGGATCCAGTACCTCATCGTGCTGCCGCTGATGGTGATCCCGACTCTGGGCTCCAACACAGCGCAGGATCTGATGAACACCGTCATCAACATGACCGCCGCCGCTTCCATGCTGCCGCCGCTGTTCATCATGCTGGCCTACCTCAATCTGCGTCTGAAGTTCGATCACCTGCCGCGGGATTTCAAGATGGGTTCGCGCACCACCGGCATCGCCGTGGTCTCGGTGCTGATCGCCATCTTCTCGGTGGGCTTCCTCGCCTCCACCTTCCCGACCGGCGCCGACATCATGACCATCATCTTCTACAACGTCGGCGGGATCGTGATTTTCCTCGGCTTCGCCTGGTGGAAATACAACAGATACGAGGCCTCTCTCAATGCCGAAGCGCGTGCCAAAGAGGCCGAGCCGGCGGCGCAGGTTGCCATGCAGACGCCATAGCCACTGAATTGAATCCCAATCAAACCGGGTGGCCGTTGGCCACCCGCAAACCGTTGAACCAGAAAAGGAAAAGAGAATGAGCGAGACGATCGAGTTTGCCGAATTCAAGCGGGTCGAGATGAAGGTGGGCAAGGTACTGGAGGTGGTGCGTCACCCCGGGGCCGACAAACTCTACATCGTCCAGATCGACGTGGGTGGCGAGCGGCCGCTGCAGACTGTCACCAGTCTGGTGCCTTACTACAGCGAAGAGGAGCTGATGGGCGGCGAGGTGGTGGTGCTGACCAACCTCAAGCCCACCAAGATGCGCGGCGAGCGATCCGAGTGCATGTTGCTCTGCGCCGAGACCCCGGACGAGAGCCAGAGCGTGCTGTTGCAACCGCGGGTGCCGATGGCGCCGGGCACCCCGATCGTCTGAATGGTATTGCGAGCCGGTGCGGGAGACGGCACCGGTTCAGCAACGAGGCCGTCCACGCGGCCCGCTCATAACAAGAGAGTAAAGTGCGGGGCCGACAGACCCTTGCCGAACACATCACAGAGTCACAGCGCTCCCCGCCGGGAGCGCGAGTCCACTGGAGGACACCATGTCTGAATCCGTACGCGGCACCATAGGCAAGTTTGCCCTGTTGTCGATGACCTTTGCCGCCGTGTTCAACGTGCGCAACATCGTCAACAACAACATCGAGCTGGGGCTCAGCTCCGCCCCCATCTTCCTGCTGGCGACCATCGTCTACTTCATTCCGTTCGTCTTCATCATCGCCGAGTTCGTCTCGGCCAACAAAAACTCCGAGTCGGGGATGTACGACTGGCTTAAAAAACCGCTCGGCACCCGGATGGCCTATCTGGGCTCGTTTCTCTACTGGTTCGTGAACCTGTTCTGGTTTGTCTCCCTGCTGCCCAACGTCATCGCCTACGCCTCCTACGCCATGCTGGGCTATGAGTACAGCTTCTCGCCCATGGTCACCTCGATCATCTCCATCGTGCTGTTTGCGGCGGCGACCCACATCTCCACCAAGGGGGCGAGCTGGCTCGGCAAGATTGCCGAAATAGTGGCCTACGGTGTATTTGCCCTGTTCGCAATCTATGTGCTGGGCGCCCTGATGGCTTTGAGTGGCGATCATGTGCCGGCCCAGCCCATCACGCTGGAGGCGATGACTCCCACCGTCAACTGGGCGACGCTCGGCATCATGTGCTGGATCTTTCAGGCGGCGGGCGGTGCCGAGACCGCAGCGGCCTACCTCAATGACGTGAAGGGCGGCCAGAAGTCCTTTATCAAGGTGATCATCAGTGCGGGTATCGTCATCGGTGCCATGTACGCGGTCGGTTCCCTTTTGGTGAACGTGTTCGTGCCGCGCGAGAGCCTCACCTATGCCGGCGGCATGGTGGAGATCTTCACCGGCATGGCGCAGTATTTCGGGCTCTCCGAGGCGCTGGTGGGCCGCTTCGTCGGCGTGGTGCTGTTCATCGCCATGTTCGGCTCCATGATGATGTGGACCTCGGCGCCGGTGAAGATCCACTTCTCCGAGATCCCGCAGGGGGTCTACGGCGAGAAGACCACCCAGCTCAACGAGCACGGCGTACCGGTGCGCGCCGCCTGGTGGCAGTTTGTCTTCGTGTTCGCGATGCTGGTGGTCAACGGCTTCGGCTCCGAGTCGGTACAGCAGATGATGAACACCGCCATCAACCTCACTGCTGGGACTGCCATGCTGCCGCCGATCTTCATCATGGTGGCCTACTTCGTGTTCCGCTGGAAACATGACGACACCCCGCGCGACTTCCGCATGGGGTCGCGTAAATTCGGGATGGGCGTGGTGTCGGTGCTGATCGCCATCTTCGTGGTGAGCATGAGTGCCTCCGCCTTCCCGAGCGGGGTGGATCTGGTGCGCGCCTTCTTCATCAACGTCTTCATGACCGCGGTCTTCTCGGCGCTGGCCTACTGGTGGATCTCCCGCTTCGAGAAGCGGCAGGCCCGCAAGCTCGCCGGCAATGAGAAGAAAAGCGGCAACGGCAAGCTGGCCAGCCAGCGCTGATCGGCTGACCATCAACGCAAGACGGGCGGCCTGGGTCGCCCGTTTTTTATCCATTTTTCGCCGTTGGGGGGCGGTCAGGGCCGTTTTATCGTCAACTTTTACTACTCGATATGGCGAAGGCGTTAAGCATTGATGAACAATTATTCGCCGCTCAACTTTGCGCCTCTCCGTTATCGGGGTAAGCTGGAGGTTCGTTTTAGCGGGAGGTGCCAGACATCTCCCGCTCTGTTTCTTGTCCTCCCCAATCCTGACTGTCGCCATGGCTGCAGGATGCCCTTCTGATGGAGACCTTTCGTGCGTCTGGATCCCTTTACTGTTGTGCTGATTGCGGTGGTCACCCTGGCCTCCCTCTTTCCCTGCGAGGGGCAGGTAGCCGTCTGGTTCGGTCTGCTGACCAAGCTGGCGGTGGCGCTCTTGTTCTTCATGCATGGCGCCAAGCTGTCGCGCCAGAACCTGCTGGCGGGCCTCGGTCACTGGCGGCTCCATCTGGTGGTGATGCTCAGCACTTTCGTGCTGTTTCCGCTGCTCGGGCTGCTGCTCACCCCGCTGGTACCGAGCTGGCTGAGCCCGGCTATCTACCTTGGCTTCCTCTACCTCTGCGCTTTGCCTGCCACCGTGCAGTCGGCCATCGCCTTTACCTCGATGGCGGGGGGCAATGTGTCGGCGGCGGTGTGCAGCGCCTCGGCCTCCAGCATCCTCGGCATCTTCCTCTCGCCGGTGCTGGTGGGGATGATGATCCACGTGCAGGGGGAGGGGATCGACACCTGGCACTCTATCCAGTCCATCATGATGCAGCTGATGCTGCCGTTCGTGGTCGGCCACCTGTCGCGCCCGCTGATCGGTCGCTGGGTCGACAGTCACCGGCCGCTCATCGGCAAGCTGGATCAGAGCTCCATCCTGCTGGTGGTCTACGTCGCCTTCAGCGAGGCGGTGGTGCAGGGGATTTGGCATCAAGTAGGCTGGTACGATCTGGCCAGTATCGTGCTGCTGAGCTGTGTCTTGCTGGTGCTGGTGCTCTGCTGGAACGTCTGGATCAGCCGTCGCCTCGGCTTCGACAAGGCGGACGAGATCACCATCGTCTTCTGCGGCTCCAAGAAGAGCCTCGCCAACGGGGTGCCGATGGCCAACGTCATGTTCCCGGCCGCCAGCGTCGGGGTGATGGTGCTGCCGCTGATGATCTTCCACCAGATCCAGCTGATGGTCTGCGCCGTGCTGGCGCGCCGCTATCACGAGCAGGGGCATTGATACTCGCGCCGTTTCTGCTGCCATAACAAGAGGGAGGCCCGTTGGCCTCCCTCTTTTCATCTATAAGCCGACCGGCGGATTAGCGTTTGCGCCAGACGGTGAGCTGCGCCACCGTGTGCTGGTATTTGCGGGCGGTCTCGCGGATGACGAAAGGCACATCCCGGGGCGGGCAGTGCTCCTCGAACTCCGCCGCCAGCAGCCGTTGCAGCGCCTGATAGGTGGTGAGCGCCTCGCCGTTTTCGCGAATGCCGCCGAGCCAGTTTGCGGGCGGGGTATATTCCGCCAGCCAGGTATAGGGGCTGGTGAGCACCAGCAGGCCACCGCTGCGCAGCCGGGGAGCTATGTCCCGCAGGAAGCGGGCGGGCTCCCGTAGCCGGTCGATCAGATTGGAGGCGAGCACCAGATCGTAGTGGTCATATTTGGGCTTGAGGTTGCAGGCATCCCCCTGACTGAAGTGGATGCGCTCAGCCTGACTTGCCCCCAGCCCGTGGCTCGACAGGCGTGCCTCGCAATACTCCACCAGTTCCCCCTCCAGCGGAATGGCGTAGCGGAAGCTGTCCTGACTGGCGAGAGCCAGCGCCACATCGATGAAGCGGGCCGAGTAGTCGACCCCGTCCACATGCTGGAAGTGGCGGGCCAGCTCGAAGCTGGCGCGGCCGGTAGCGCAGCCGATATCGAGCGCCCGCTGGTGGTTGCTGCACAGCTCGCCAGCAAGATCAGCAAGCGTCTTGGCGTAGTTGGCTACCCCGAAGTGGTTCGGGCCGTACTGGAAGTCGAGATATTGAGCTACGAGCGTGTCGGTTTCATAGGGATTCACGATAACGGGTTCCTGATAACGGGAGACCAGATAGCGGAAACCCGCATGCTGGAAGAAGTGACGCCGGAAGGCGTAACGGGATGATTTAAGCGCTTCGTTACCTGTGCTGATCCAGCTGCCGCCCTTGATCAGGGTGTGCTTGCCATCAAAGGTGGGGGTGGAAAAGTCGTCGTAGAGCGGGTGGATTTTAAAGCCGTCGAAGCCATCGATGGCGGTGCTGGTCCACTGCCAGACATTGCCCACCAGATCGAAGAACTCCCCTTGCGGGCAGGCATCCACCGGGCAGGAGGAGGCGAAACGGGCCAGATTGATATTGCCGGGGGCCTCCGTCCAGTCCGGCTGATCGCCGGGTACCTGCTCGCGCAGCAGCAGCCACTCCGCCTCGCTCGGCAGCTGGACTGGCAGGCCGGTCTGGGCCGCCTTCCAGCGGCAGAAGGCGGCCGCCTCCAGCTGGTTTACCTCGACCGGCCAGTCCCAGGGCATGGCGACCTGCTCGGTCATCAGCCGCAGTTGCAATTGCCCGGGTTCGGCGGGGTCGCCGACCCAGAAGGCGGGCATCTGCGCCTTGGCGTACTGGCACCAGCCCCACCCCTCCTCATCCCACCACTGTTGCTGGCCGTAGCCGCCTACCTGAACGAAGGCGAGGTACTCGGCATTGCTCACCAGCATGCGGCTGGCCTGAAACGGGGCCAGCTCGATATGGCGCTCGCCATATTCGTTGTCCCAGCCGTAGGTGGCGTCCTGCTTGCCAAGGCGCACCTTGCCGCCTGCCACCGGCAGCAGGCTGTTGGCGGGCACTTGGTCAATGCGGTGACGTGCTTCGGTGCTGGCGGGCCAATAAGGCTGCGGTCGCACCCAGGCGAGCGGCAGCTGGCGGATCAGTACGCTGGAGGTCTCGAGGTGGATGCGCTCATGCTCAATCCCCATCAGTATCACCCAGGCCGGGCTCTGCCAGTCGATGGGCAGGGTGAGCGGCATCTGGCGGATGAAGTCGCACACCAGCGTACGGACTTTGGCCCGATAGCTGCGCAGCTCGGTGACTTTTGGCCAGTCGTAGTGGGTCTCGTCCAGATCGTCCCAGCTCATCTCGTCCACCCCGATGGCGACCATGGCCTCGATGCGGGCATCCAGCCGCTGGTCGATCAGGCGCGCCGCCAGCAGCTTGTTGATAAAGAAGGCGGCGGTGTGGCCGTAGTAGAAGATGAGCGGGTGGCGTAGCGGGATCGCCTTGTTGAACCAGGCGCGCTCATCGGCCAGACAGTCGAACAGCGAGTCGTAGAGATCGAAGGTCTGGCAGAAGTAGGCGAGCAGCTCGCGCCGTTTCTGCTCGGGATCGCTGCCGGTCAGCAACGGGGTGCGAGTCGGTTCCGGCAGACCGGTGGCAGTGGAATAGAGAGGGCTTGCTTGGGTCACGCTCTGCCTCCTTGTTGGCAGTGAAGACTGACAAGACAGTGGTAATGACATTACCGCAATGGAGAGCTTGGTACGCACGAAGTACCACTATTGGCTCAACAGACCGGTGCGGCAATCAAAAACTTCCACGGCTTGTCAGCGTAGCGACCTCGCGAACGGCTCGCCAGCCAGCTCTCCACCTGCCTGTTAGGGGATGGTCAGATTCGCCAAATGGTGGTCTAAATGGATCTTTTTAATGCGTGCCACTTCTTACTGTTGATTTTATTTTTATTGAAAATCATGTAGTTAGCTTCTGGCATGGCCATTGCTATCTGTGGTTTCATACGGCCTTTATTTTTGTGGTTTCGAACAGGGCCTGTCAGGTGGCTTATCAATAAATAAAAAGGAGAACAGTTATGCGGTGGATGATTGGCGTCTTGGTGGCGTTGGTGATGGGAGGTTGCAACGTCTTTGCCGATACCGAGATCAAGGGGGAAGGTGTCCCGGTCGAGCGCCAGCAGGCACTGGGCGAGCGGGTGACCCGGGTGCTGGCGGGAACTCCAGCTACCCTCCATCTGGTGGCGGGGGAGCAGCGCGGCATCCTGATCAAGGGGCAGGCAAATCTCTTGCCCTATCTGGAGCTGACCGAGCGCGGCAGCAAGCTGGAGATCGAGGTGAAGGATGGTTACCGACTGCGGCCTACCGAACCGCTGGAGATCACCATCACCCTGCCAGAGCTCAGTGAAATGGCGCTGGCAGGTACCGGCAACGGCGATCTGAGTGGCTTCAAGGGTGAGGCGCTGGAGCTGTCAGTGGCGGGAACCGGTGGTATCGTCGCCAGCCAGCTGGAGGTACAGCGATTGAAAGGCAACATCGCTGGTGCAGGCAGCCTGGATCTGGGGAGCGGCTCTGCCGCCAGCATCGAGCTGAACATTGCCGGTGCTGGCGATGTGCTGGGCAGCGAGATGCGTGGCAACGAGGTCGAGGTCAATATCGCCGGCAGCGGTGATGTGGAGGTGCGGGCCCAGAAAACGCTCAAGATCGGCATCGCAGGCACTGGCAACATCACCTACTGGGGTGACCCCGAGGTGGAGCAGCAGATCGTGGGCTCCGGCGGGGTGACCCGCGCCGGCAGCTGATATCAACCGATCACCACAACTGAAACAGGCCCGCAACGGGCCTGTTTTGTTTTTTCCAACATGGCGCAACTCACCGTGCCATTTGTGCAGATCCTGCATAAGTGATGTTCCGGCCCGCCGGTTTTTCAATACATCCCGCTCCCTAATAATGCGCCTCATCCGCTACGGCGAACTTATCAACTACTGAGGCGTCACTGATGACAACATCATTACCTTTTGCAAATGCCGTGCTCGATGATCAGGCTCTGGTCAGCGGGCTCAAATCCATTCACCCGACCTGGGGCGACATGACGGTTCGCGTGGCGGGTGAAGCCTGGGGCATGCCGCTGCTCGACCAGAAGACCAAGGCGTTCATCACCATCGCCATCGACCAGATGGCCCTCAACGTCAGCGGTGAAGGCAACCCCTTCGCAGCTCATGTCGATATGGCACTCAAGCAGGGGGCGACCTGGCAGGAGCTTGAAGAGCTGATCGTCTTTGCATCCGTCTATACCGGCTTCAACAAGGGGGCGACCACCATGGGGGCGCTCAACAAATTGCGCCACGAGCGGGGGGATATCTGATGGCCATTCCAGGACTGAAAAAGCCCGATCATATCGGCTTTACCGTGCCCAATCTGGCAGAGGCGATCGCCTTTTTTCGCGACCACTTCGATTTCGAGCTTGCCTATGAGTTCGGGCCCTTTGTGGCGAGTGACAACTGGATGGCGGAGCACCTCAACGTGCATGCCCGCGCCGAGATCACCCGCATTGCGGTGATGAATGCCAAAGGGATCAATCTGGAGATCTTCGAGTACGCCAGCAATATCGAACGCAACCTCAAGGCTCCCAACAACGCCGATATCGGTGGCCACCATCTCGCCTTCTATGTGGATGACATGGCGGCGGCGGTGGCTTACCTGAAGGAGCGGGGGATCGCCGTGCTGGGCGAGCCGACCTGCATGACGGAGGGGCCGACCGCAGGGGAGTCCTGGGTCTATTTTCTTGCGCCATGGGGCATGCAGCTGGAGCTGGTCTCCTATCCGCAGGGCAAGGCCTATAGCGGTCAATCACCCGTCGCCTTGTTTGATCCACGATGAACGCGCTCCCGGTTTTGCTGATCGTGATGGCCGGCATGGGCCTCTCCTTCGAAGCGGGCCTGCTGGGCCCCCTTGGTGAACAGGTGGGCCATCTGTGGGCCACTCTGAGCATCTTCGGTGTGGGGGCTGCACTGCTCTGGCTGATCCGTTTCTTCACGGTGCGGGGGCCATCTACAGGGTGGCATGGGGTGCCGAAATGGCAGCTGATCGGTGGCTTGCTTGGCCCCGTCTATGTGGTGGCGCTCACTCTCTCGACCCCCATGCTGGGGGTGGCGATGACGATGATCTGCGTCCTGCTGGGGCAGGTGACCAAGAGCTTTGCCATCGACTACTTCGGCTGGTTTGGCATGCCGAAACGGGCAACCCGTCCCCTGCGGCTGGTGGCACTTGGCTGCATCGCGCTGGCGCTGCTGTTTACCTATCTGGGAGCAAACTGATGGTGCTGATTATCGTGTTGGCCATCGTCTCCGGCATGGCGCTCAGCGCCCAGGCGGCGATCAATGGTCAGTTGGGGTCGCGGGTCGGCGTGGTGCAGAGTTCGCTGCTCACCTTCACCATGGGCACTGTGGTGACCGCCCTGCTGATCTTCTTCTTTGAGCCGCCCTATCAGGCGACCCTGCTCAGCGTGCCGAAGTGGCAGCTGGCCGGTGCCCTGTTCGGCATTGTCTACATGGTGGTGATGGTCGCGGCCATTCCACGGGTAGGGGTCGCCATCGCCACTGTGGCCACCATTCTGGGCCAGATGGTGATGAGTCTGGTGATCGATACCATGGGTTGGCTGGGCAATGCCCCCATTCCCCTCAACTACTGGCGCCTTGCCGCCATGATGGCCGTCGCTGCGGCGCTGCTCTGCATCTATCTGGCGAACCGACAACAGGAACAAGTGAATGAGTGAACAGGCAACAACCCTGATGGTCTTTTTCAATCTCAAACCGGGGACGAACGAGGCGGATTATCTGGCGTGGGCACGGGAGGTCGATCTGCCCACCGTGAACCGGCTCAACAGCGTCACCTCGTTCGAGGTGTTCAAGGGGCTGAAGATGCTGGGGCAGCAGAGTGCCTCGCCGTGGGACTACTTCGAAGTGATCCGCATTGAGTCGGAGACGCAATTTCTGCAGGAGATCCAGAGTTCGCAGATGCAGCAGGTGATCCGTCAATTCGAAACCTTTGCCGCGGATGCCCACTTTATCTGCACCCGGGACATCACCACGCTGTAGCTGGCTCGCCAGTGGTGAAAGGAATGCCACTCTTGCCACTGGTTTGGCTGCCACAACATCAGAGTCTTTATGAAAAAACAGCTTGGCGAATACCTGCACGTGCTGGCCATCATCTTTCCGCTGACGCTGCTGATCCCGCGCTGGATGGCGCCGCTGCTGGCGAGATGGCAGCTCGACCCCGCCGCACCAGTCGCAGTGTTGCTCATCGACAGCGTGATCGTGGCCTGCGCCGTCTTTGTCTTGCTGCCGGCGCTGCACAAGCTGACCGGCAGGCTGTCTGGCTAAACCTGTCTGGCATCCCAGTAGCAGGGAGAGCCATATTTTCCCGCCAGAAAATCGATCACCACCCTCACTTTGGCGGCGAGCTGGTCGGTCTCCAGATAGAGCGCGCTGATCACCTGCTGCTCCACGCTGGTGGAGACGGTGAACCGGGTCATGATCGGTTTGAGCCGCCCGGTTTTCAGCTCCTCGCCGATGAGCCAGGTGGGGAACACTACAATCCCGGCACCCGCTACAGCGCCGGCAACCAAGGTATCGGCATTGTTGCTGTAGAGGGTGCCGCTCACCTCATAGGGTTGCAGCTGCTCCTGGCCGATGAACCAGCGTTGCAGGCCATTGCTCCCCTTGAAGACCAGACAGTTGTGCTGCACCAGCTCATCCGGACGGGCCGGTTCGCCATGGCGATTGAGGTAGTCGGGGCTGGCCGCCATCACGTAGTGCTGCTGACCAAACTGCTTCATCCGCAGGGAGGAGTCTTGCGAGATCCCGATGCGGATCAGCAGGTCGATCGACTCGGCCGCCGGATCGACATAGTGATCCGTCTGCTGCAACTCGACCTTGAGCAGGGGGTAGCGCTCCAGCAGCTCGGTCAGATAGGGGGCAATGTGCAGCCGGCCAAAGGCGACCGGCGCGCTGATCCGGATGGTGCCTCTTGGGGTGTCCGCCCGCTGCTCGATCTGGCCGACCACCCGCTCATACTGCTGGAGGATCTCGGCGCACTGTTTGGCAAAGGCGACCCCCTCCTCGGTGAGGGAGATGGAGCGGGTATGGCGGTGCAACAGTTTGGAGCCCACCTTCTCCTCCAGTTGCGCCATCTTGCGCGAGACGGACGAAGGGGTCATATCCTGCCGACGCGCCACATCTGAAAAGCTGCCAAACCGGGTGGTCATCAGAAACAGCTTTATCTCCAACAACGAAACGTCGTAGTTCACGGGATACCTCCTCCATCGCAATCCTCAAGGGTAATCGGCCGACCTTGGCCAGGGCAAGCTGGTGGGTCACTGCACCAGAATGGTGTTCTTCATAACCGAATTTAATAAGGGCAAGCACATTTATTTTCCGGAAAGAATGGGATTATTCTTATGTATGGCCGCGGAATAATATGAATAATATCTCCAATGGTTGCTTTTTATTAACCAAGGAGATGTGTGATGTCAGGAAATAAGGCTTTATTTGTGGCTATGTTCTCTATTATGTCCGGTTATGCGATGGCAGATGATACTACTCCCGCGCCGACACCGACACCTGTTCCGGAACAGAGTCGCGGTACTATTAACTTCACTGGTGCAATTATTGATGCACCCTGTTCAATTGCCTCCGAGAGCGTGAACCAGACCGTGCAGATGGGACAAATATCGAGTCGGGTGCTGGAGTTGAATAAAGAGGGGCCGCTGCGTCCTTTCGAGATTCATCTGGAAGGCTGCACACTCGATACGGTCAACTCTGCGACCGTGACTTTCAATGGCATTGCAGATAACACCGAAAAAACTCGCCTGGCAGTCAGTGGTTATGCCAAGGGTGCCGCTATCTCTCTTGTGAGCCAGCATGATGGGCAAGAGGTGGTACTGGGTCAGCCAACCAATGCCCTGACGCTGGTTGACGGTGATAACCGCCTGAAGTTTGGTGCCAAGGTAGTCAGTACCCTGAAGACGGGGGTCAAGGCTGTTGCAGGTGAATTCTCTGCCACCACCGACTTCGTCATGAATTACCAATAAGCGTTGTCACGACGACTGATTGCAGGCGCAAGGATGCGCAGTATTGATATGGAGCCATATTCGTTTTTATGCGCATATTCTACATACTGCAGTCTCTTTTTATATATTTAATGCTCTTTGATGTTGCCGTTGCTTCCGAATTTGAGTTCAACACCGATCTGCTTGATATCAATGACAGGGAAAATATTGCCTCCGGCGCATTTAATAAGTCGGGATATATTCTTCCCGGGTCATATCTGATGCAGGTGAAGGTGAATGAGGTCTCGCTCGGAGAGCTACAAATTGAATTTAAAAAGAACAGTCATGGCGAGTCAGAATTTTGTCTTGCTCGCGAGCTGAGTCTGGAGCTGGGGTTAAAACAGTCCGAGCTTGCCAAGCTGACAGCAACAGAAAATGGCGAGGGGTGCTATGACCTGCGGGTGCTCGACGGCCTGATGGTCAGGGGAGAGCTGAGTCAGGACACCCTGTTTATTTCGGTGCCACAGGCCTATCGCGACTACGTCAACGAATACTGGGATCCGCCGACCCGATGGGAAGAGGGGATTGGCGGTGTGATGCTCGACTACGGCATCAATATTCAGCACGGACGCTGGAGCCATGACCTGCAGCAGCTCACCAACCTGAGTGGCTATGGTGTGGGGGGCGCCAACCTCGGTGCCTGGCGCCTGCGGGCGGACTGGCAAGCTCGCCATGAGCAGGGGACAGGAGAGGCAGAAAGTGTCCGTAGTGAAGTGCAGCTCTCGCGAGTGTACGGTTATCGGGCCTTACCGACCTGGAGCTCACAGCTGCTGGTTGGCGAGCTGGACAGTGGCTACTCGCTGTTCGATGGCTTTCGCTTTGCCGGGGCATCCCTCGTCACCGATGACAGTATGTTGCCCCCCAATCTCCGTGGTTATGCTCCCGAAGTGGTGGGAGTAGCCGAGACCAACGCCAAGGTGGTGGTGAGCCAGCAGGGGCGCGTTATCTACGAAACCCAGGTAGCTGCCGGGCCATTCCGGATCCAGGAGCTCAGCAACGGCATCACCGGGGTGCTGGATGTCCGGGTGGAGGGGGTCGATGGCACGGTACAGCAATTTCAGGTGAATACGGCCACCATCCCCTATCTGGCGCGTCCCGGTTCGCTGCGTTACCGGGTTTATGGCGGCAAGGTCGCGCTGGACAGGCACCCGTTCGATGGCCCCCTGTTTGCGAGTGGCGAGTTCTCGTGGGGAATTGATAACGGCAAGTCGCTGTTTGGCGGGACGCTGCTGGGGGATGGGTATAACGCCCTTGCCCTCGGAATCGGCCGGGATCTGCTCTATCTCGGGGCCATCTCGTTTGATGTGACCACATCGCGGGCTGAGCTGTTGCAGGAGCGGAAATCCGGTGAGTCATACCGGATCAACTACTCGAAGAACTTCGATGAATATGACAGCCAGATCACCTTTGCCGGTTATCGCTTCTCCGAGCACGACTTCATGACCATGAGTGATTTTGTCAGTGCAAAAGAGCAGAGCGGTCACTACGGAGGGGGCTCGAAGGAGATGTACAAGGTGTTGCTGAGCTCGCAGTTTCGCGATGCGAATCTGGGTCTCTATCTGGATTACACCTATCAGTCTTACTGGAACCAGCGTGACAGCGAATATGCCAGCGTCTCGGTGTCGCATTATTTCGATCTGATGGAGTGGCATGGTCTGAACGCCTCGCTGACTGCCTATCGCAATACCCAGGGCAACCAGGCGGATGACGGCCTCTATTTCTCGCTCTCCATGCCGTTCGGGCTGGGAAAGAGCCTGAGCTACAACGCGGCGAGTATGAGCGGCAAGGCCAGCCACAACGTGGGTTTTCGCGATATGGCGGATGAGCGCAACAGTTACTCGCTGACCGCTTCAACCTCGCCGCAGGGAGAGGGCATCAGCGGTTTTTATACCCATGCGGGCAGCAAGAGCACAGTGATGGCCAATGCCAGCTATCAACCAGACAGCCGCTCGCTTGGCCTGTCGATGGCTGGTGGCATAACCGCCACTGCGCAAGGCTCGGCGCTGCATCCGGTGGGCATGATGGGGGGCACCCGCATGCTGGTGGATACCGATGGGGTGGCGGATGTGCCGCTGCAGTCGGCCGGTCATGTGACCGCCAGCAACCGCTCCGGCAAGGCGGTGATAGCCGACATTACCAGCTATTACCGGCAGAGAACCATGATCAACGTCGATCTGCTTGGGGAAGATGCCGAGCCGCTGGGCCCCCCGATCACGGCGGGCACTCTGACCGAAGGGGCTATTGGATATCGTCACTTTGACATGCTTTCCGGTGCCAAGCGCATGGTGGAAATCCGGACAACAAACAACAAGCCACTGCCGTTTGCGGCCGAGGTGCGCAATGCCAAACAGCAGCAAATAGGCATGCTGGCAGATGATGGGATTGGCTATCTGGCAGGGCTGCATGACGGTGAAGAGCTGACGGTGAGCTGGGGCGAGCAGCAGTGCCAAACCCGTTTGCCAGCCCGTTTGCCGGCCGAGAGCGTTCTGGTCTCTCTGGTCTGCCAATAAATACGAATCGTGAATCGAGAGTGGGTATCGTGGTACACAAAATGCGTTGGATTGTTTCTGTTTTCTTGAGTTTGACCAGCCTTCATCTGCAGGCGGCCGTATCGCTGGATCGCACCCGGGTCATTTATCCGGGTGAGGCCAAATCAATAAGCCTGACGATCCACAACAATAACAACAGCCTGCCATATCTGGCACAGGCCTGGCTGGAAGATGAAAAAGGCAACAAGGTGAACTCGCCGTTTACCATTTTGCCGCCGTTGCAGCGGCTGGAGCCGGGCATGGAGAGCCTGTTCAAGGTGCAGGCGCTGCCGGAGGTGGCGAGGCTGCCACAGGACCGGGAGAGCCTCCTCTACTTCAACATGCGCGAGATCCCTCCGCGCAGCAATACACCCAATACCCTGCAGCTGGCCTTGCAGACGCGCATCAAGTTTTTCTATCGGCCGACGAGCCTGCTGGTTGCCGGAGCAAGTCACAAGACGCCCTGGCAGAACGGGGTGGAGGTGAGCAAGCAGGGCGGAAAAACCAGGCTGGATAACCCTACGCCCTACTATATCTCGCTCGTCGAGGCGGTAGTGGATGGCAAGGTAGTCGGCACGTTTGAACCCGTGATGCTGGCTCCTCATGGCAGTGCCACCCTATCGTTCAATATGGGGGCAAGGCCATCGCTCACCTATATCGATGATTATGGTGGCCGTAAGCAACTCCATTATCGCTGCGCCAATACTTGCAGGTTGCAGCAGATAAAATAAAACCGTTAAAGGACATTCAGATGAAATTATTTTCTGGGTGTAACATTGTGGGGGGGATGGCGATATTACTATCCCCTTTTTTGACTCTGGCAGCTAGCGATACGCTGCAGCTGGTAATTACCGGACAACTGGTCAGCCAGCCATGCTATTTGCGGGCAGGAGATGAGCTTGTTCAGGTCGATATGTCCACGATCACCGATCACGACCTTGCCGGAAATATGCGAAGCAAAAGCAAGGCGTTTCAAATCCATCTGGAGAGATGCAACCCCATCGTTGCCAAAAACGTCAAGGTGACGTTTAGTGGCACTTCGGCAGTTGGTGACAACTCACTGCTGGCGCTGGACTCCAGCAGTCAGGCAAAGGGGATTGCGGTTGGGCTGGAGGAGAAAAACGGCACGCCCCTGCCGATTAACAGAGCGAGTCAGCTGGTTTCCATCACGACCGGCAATATGACGCTGGAGTTTGGTGCCTACGTCAAGGTGTTGTCTGCCAATGAACTTAAACCGGGATATTTCAAGGCATCTGCACAATTCAAACTGGATTATGAATAATATCTTCAGGGACAGTTTATTGGCCATGTATCTATGGTTTAAAGCGAGTTCAATACTCAATCATTCACGTCTGTCGTCCACCATAAAATACTGGGTGAGGTTGTTTTTTCTACCGTTTTTTTTATTTGCAGTGAGCATGCCGACGTGGGCGCTGGATGTATCGACCATGACCTTGTCAAATATGTCGATCGTTTTCAACAGTTCGGATTCGAACAATATTACTGACTCACGAGTTTGTGGCAACAATTCGGGAAACTGCTCCCGTTATGCCAATAAAGTCAGAATGGAGGTCTCCTACGATAACGGGAGAACCAGAGTCTATGAAGGGTATCTCCCGAGCGGCACCTCGGTACCATGGGAGGCTGCCTGCGATCTCTATCTGTGCCCAAAACTGCGAGCCTACGCCATGAGTGTGTTGAGCAACAGGCGGTTGTCGCTCACTGCATCCGGCGCATCCGAAAATGGCAATATCACCGGTATCCAGGCCATCGTCGGTTTTGAGCGGAGGGGGGTCTTCAACGTCCTCAGGGGGCACGCCGAGCTGAGCTGGTATTGGCGCAGATCCGAGCTGAGCCTGCCCATCACGTCGTGCTCATTCAACATAGGAGCTGCCAACTTCGGCACGATCCGGATATCGCCCAGTTATGGTCAGCAGGTCGGGGTCTCGATTAGCGGCTCCTGCAACCAGACGGCGGTTGTCAGGGCCAATATTGGCAATGCACTGGTGTCGGGAAGTGGTGCGGTATTCCGGGTGAGAACGGCGAGCGGGAACAATATCGGCAGCGTGCAGTGCTACGCCTCATCGCGTTGCAGCATCGATTTTGCCGTGGCGCTGGAGTCTTATCAGGGCTCTGGCGGCAATATCCGGCTGAGCGCCCCCGTCACATTGCTCTATGACTAGGTTTGTGACATTGCCATCAAGTAAAAAGCCCTTGTTCGACAAGGGCTTTTTTATCAGAACAGAGTGCTCAATCGATCACTCGATGTTCTGGATCTGCTCGCGCATCTGCTCGATGAGGACCTTCAGCTCGACGGCGGACTGGGTCACTTCGGCGTTGATAGACTTGGAGCCCAAGGTGTTCGACTCGCGGTTGAACTCCTGCATCATGAAGTCGAGACGACGGCCACAGGCGCCACCTTTCTTCATGATCTTGTTGGTTTCGCTGATGTGCATCTCCAGACGATCCAGCTCTTCGGCCACGTCGATCTTCTGGGCCAGCATGACGATCTCCTGCTCGATGCGGGCCGGATCCAGCTCGACCTTGGCTTCGGCCAGACGGTCGGTGAGCTTCTGGCGCTGCCATTCGATGATTTGCGGCAGGTGGACGCGCACCTTTTTCACTTCTACCTGAATACCATCCAGACGCTGCTGGATCAGCGCCTTGAGGTTTGCCCCTTCACTGGCGCGGGAGGCGAGGAAATCGTCCATGGTCTGGTCAAAACCGCCGAGCAGCTCGGTGGCGACCGCGTCCATGTCCTGTTCGGCGGCAGCCATGACGCCCGGCCAGCGCAGTACGTCGACCGGGTTGAGCTGGCCTTGGCCCGCTTCTTTCATTACCCAGTTGGCGCTGTCGATGATCAGTTTGGCCAGCTCTTCATTGATATGCAGTTGCTTTGCATCGGCTTGAGCGGCTTCAAAACGCAGGTTGCACTCCACCTTGCCGCGCTGCAGCTTGGCGCGGAAACGCTCACGCAGTACCGGCTCCAGGCTGCGCAGTTGCTCCGGCAGGCGAATGTAGGTTTCCAGATAGCGCTGGTTTACCGAACGAATTTCCCAAACGGCTGTGCCCCAGTCGCCCTTGAATTCCTTGCGGGCGTAGGCGGTCATGCTGTGAATCATTGATTGTTCCGGGCTTGATGAAGTGTGCGGCCAGTATACTCAGCCCGGCCCTGCTCGTCAGCCGATGCCGTGGTTTTAGCGGCTGATATTTGAGTAGCAATCGCTTATACTCCTTCGCCAATTTGAGCCAGCCCAGAGGTCCGTCCCATGTCACGTCCCAGCGATCGCAGTGCCGCGCAACTTCGCCCGGTTACCATTACCCGCAATTTCACCAAACATGCAGAAGGCTCAGTGCTGGTGGAGTTCGGTAACACTCGCGTGCTCTGCACCGCCAGCGTCGACACCAGCGTTCCGCGCTTCCTGAAAGGGAAGGGTCAGGGTTGGGTCACTGCCGAATACGGCATGCTGCCGCGTTCCACTCACTCCCGGATGAACCGCGAAGCGGCCTCTGGCAAGCAGAGTGGCCGTACCCTGGAGATCTCCCGTCTGATCGCCCGCTCCCTGCGTGCGGCGGTAGATCTGACTGCGCTGGGCGAGCACTCCATCACAGTTGACTGTGATGTGCTGCAAGCCGATGGCGGTACCCGCACCGCCTCCATTACCGGTGCCTGCGTGGCGCTGGTGGATGCGCTGAACTGGATGGTCGAGAAGGGCATGCTCAAGCAGAGCCCGCTCAAGCAGATGATCGCCGCCGTCTCCGTCGGCATGTATCAGGGTGAAGCCATCTGCGATCTGGAGTACATCGAAGACTCCGCCGCCGAGACCGACATGAACGTGGTGATGACCGAAGATGGTCGCATCATCGAGGTGCAGGGCACCGCGGAGGCCGAGCCCTTCACCCATGAGGAGCTGCTGGCGATGCTGGGGCTCGCCAAGGGCGGCATTGAAGAGATCATTGCGCTGCAGAAGCAGTCACTCTCCTGATTTTAAAAACGCGGCATTGGCCGCGTTTTTTTATACCCCCACACCAGTAAACGACAAGCCAAGCAAGGAGCCAGAATGAAAGCCTACCAGCGTCAATTTATCGAGTTCGCCCTGGAGAAACAGGTTCTCAAATTCGGTGAATTTACCCTGAAATCCGGTCGTAAAAGCCCCTACTTCTTCAACGCCGGTCTGTTCAACAGCGGCCGCGATCTGGCCCGTCTCGGCCGTTTCTATGCCGCCGCGCTGATGGATGCCGGCATCGAGTTCGATGTGCTGTTTGGCCCGGCCTACAAGGGGATCCCCATCGCTTCCGCTACCGCCGTACAGCTGGTGGAGCAACACGATGTGGATGTGCCCTGGTGCTTCAACCGCAAGGAGGCCAAGGATCACGGCGAGGGCGGCAATCTGGTGGGCAGCCCGCTCAAGGGGCGCATCATGCTGGTGGACGACGTTATCACTGCCGGCACCGCCATCCGTGAATCCATGGATCTGATCCAGGCCAACGGCGCTTCGCTGGCGGGCGTGCTGATCGCGCTGGACCGTCAGGAGAAGGGCAAGGGCGAGCTCTCCGCCATTCAGGAGGTGGAGCGTGACTACTGCGCCCACATCATCGCCATCATCCAGATGAGCGACCTGATTGCCTATCTGGAAGAGAAGCAGGCCGAGCAGCCGGAGCTGGCGGCGCAACTGGCGGCCATGCAGGCTTACCGCGCCCAGTACGGTATCTGAGCTCCGCTCACACCGCGCAATAGTTGAATGTGGCGCCCGTTTGTTCTCTGGCAGCAAACGGGCGCCGTTTTTTTCATCTGCAAAAAGTGGATCATGTGGCTTGAGCTTGCCCTTACAGTAAAGGTTAGGGTTTGCCAGTCGGCGTTTTGTGGTGCCGACGGGTTCCGGGGAGGAACAACATGACCACTCATCTTCAATCACCCATTCATCTGCAGTTGCCACTGAGCGGCATGAGCTGCGCCAACTGCGCCAGCCGCATCACGGCAAGCCTCAACAAACTCGACGGGGTATCGGCCACCGTCAACTTCGCGCTGGAGCAGGCGGCCATCGAGCTGGCCAGCCCCGATCGCCTGCCTGCGGTGCTCGACAGCATCAAAAGTCAGGGTTACGACTACGGCAGCGAGACCTTTTTGTTTCAAATTACCGGCATGAGTTGCGCAGGTTGTTCGGCTCGACTGAACAAGATGCTGGCCGCGCTGCCCGGCGTTATCTCGGCCGAGGTCAATTTCTCCATCGAACAGGCCCGGATCGTGCTGGTGCCGGGCGCCCAGAGCCCCGCCGCTCTGCGCGAGCAGATCGAGGCGCTCGGTTTTGGCGCCAAACTGGCGCAGGGCTCGGCCAGCGGCCGTCGCCAGCAGTTGCTGGAGCGGGAAGCGCAGGAAGCGGCCAGCGCCCGTCAGGCGCAAACCCGGGTCATTGTCTCGGCCCTGCTCACCCTGCCGCTGCTGGTGGGGATGCTGGCCATGGCCGGACTGTTCCCCTGGCATCTGCCCGCCTGGCTGGAGCTGCTGCTCGCCACCCCGGTGCAGTTCTGGATCGGGGGCCGCTTCTATCGCGGTGCCTGGCTCGCCCTCAAGAACCGCGCGGCCAATATGGATGTGCTGGTGGCGACCGGCACCAGTGCCGCCTACTTCTACAGCCTCTATCTGCTGCTTAACCTGGGGATGGCCGCCAGCGGCAAGCTCTACTTCGAGGCGAGCGCCATCATCATTACCCTGATCTCCCTCGGCAAGTTGCTGGAGGCTCGGGCCAGACGTAGCACCCAGTCCGCCATTCGTGAACTGATGGCACTGCGGCCGGAAAGCGCCACCGTCTGGCGTGGCGAGAGCTGGCAGATCGTCGCCATCGACGAGGTGCTGCGTGGCGATCGGCTGCGGGTGCTGGTGGGCGAGCGGGTGCCGGTGGACGGCAAAATCGTGAGCGGCGCCAGTGAGCTGGACGAGTCGATCCTCACCGGCGAGAGCCTGCCGGTGCCGCGCGGCGAGGGCGACAAGGTGCTGGGCGGTGCCATCAACCGCTCCGGCGTGCTGGAGATTGAAGCCACTACCGTGGGGGAGGAGTCGAGCCTCAGCAAGATCATCGCACTGGTGGAGAGCGCCCAGATGGGCAAGGCGCCGCTGCAACAGCTGGTGGACAAGGTCTCCGCCGTGTTTGTGCCGGTGGTGATGGCCATCGCCCTGTTCACCCTGCTGGTGTGGTACGCCATCAGCAACGATTTCGGTCAGGCGCTGCTGGCAGCGGTGGCGGTGCTGGTGATCGCCTGCCCCTGTGCGCTGGGGCTGGCCACGCCGGCGGCCATCGTCACCGGTACCGGGGTGGCTGCGCGCCACGGCATTCTGATCAAGGATGTGGATACCCTGCAGAAGGCCCACGCCATCAAGGCGCTCATCTTTGACAAGACCGGCACGCTCACTCAGGGCAAGCCTGTGCTGGCGAGCTGGAGCGGTACTGCCGAGCAGCTGCGTCTCGCCGCCGCCCTGCAGCAGGCGAGCGAACACCCGCTGGCGCTGGCCATGCGCGAGGCGGTCGGCAAGGAGGTAGTGCTGCCCCAGCCGGAGGCGGTCGAGGTGCGGGTCGGTGCTGGCATAGTCGGTCAGGTGGCGGGTCACGCGGTCGCCATCGGTAATGGTTCCTTGCTGGCCCAACTCGGCATTGAGCAGCCGCAACAGGATGAACAGCCCGCCGATGGCGCGACCCGGGTCTGGGTGGCCATCGACGGCACGGTGGCTGGTATCGCCGCACTGGCCGATACCCTGCGCCCCGAGAGTCCGGAGGCTATCGCCACCCTGCGCCAGCGCGGCATCGCCAGCTGGTTGGTGAGCGGCGACGCGCCGGCCCCCGTGGCCCATATCGCTGCCAAGCTGGGACTGGACGGGGCCTTTGACTCCGTGCTGCCAGCGGGCAAGGTGGAGAAAGTGGAGGCGCTGCGGGGGCAAACCCGCGGGCTGGTGGCTATGGTGGGGGATGGAGTGAACGATGCCCCGGCGCTGGCGGCGGCGGATGTGGGTATCGCCATGGGCTCCGGCTCCGACGTGGCGATGGAAACCGCCTCCATCACCCTTATGCGATCTGACCCGCGGCTGGTGGCCGATGCTATCGATATCTCGGCAGCGACCTGGCGCACCATCCAGCAGAACCTGTTCTGGGCCTTCGTGTTCAATATCATCGGCATTCCGCTGGCGGCGCTGGGCTACCTCAGCCCCGAGCTGGCGGGGGCTGCCATGGCCCTGAGCAGCATCACAGTTTTAAGCAATTCCCTGTTACTGAAACGCTGGCAGCCGCGGGCAATTGCCCAGGTCAGCCACAATGTCAGCACTGAATCGAACCGTTAAGGAGTCATCCATGAACATCAGCAAGGTAGCCAAGGCCACGGGACTGACCGCCAAAACCATCCGTTACTACGAGAGCATCGGCCTTATCTCGGCACCGGTACGCAGCGACAACGGCTACCGCAGCTACACCGAATCGGCCCTGCGCGAGCTGCGCTTCGTCAAGCGAGCGCGGGAGACCGGCTTCAATCTGGAGGAGTGTCAGGAGCTGCTGGCGCTCTATCGGAACGAGCACAGAACCAGCGCCCAGGTGAAGAAGCTGGCGCAGGAGAAGATCGTCGATCTGCGCACGCGCATCGCCGGGCTGCAGGCGATGCTCAGCTCGCTGGAGGGACTGGTCTGCTGCTGCCACGGGGATGAGAATCCCGAGTGCCCGATCCTCGACGAGCTGGAGAAGGGGTGAGCAAGGGCTCACCGGCCAGCGCAGGAGAAAGCGTCGTTGACTGATTAACTTCTTAATAAACGGCGCTTTATTGTTGCAGGTCAGGGGGTAATGGTAGACTGCTCGGCTCTTGTACAGGAGTACTCAGTTGACCCAGAGTGTGACACGCCAGGTTAAGCAGGCCATCATGGCTCAGCTCTATACCCATGCATCGTTCAGTCTCCCCTGTTTGGGCGTGTTGGCATTTGGCTGGAGTCTGCTGTTTCACGACTATCTGCCCGCCATCGAGGCGCTCGGTTGGCTGGCAGGGACTTTCTTGTGGTTGCTTGGCCGGGGCTGGCACCTGCGCTGGCGCCGAGCCCGCCTGCACCAGACGCCGCTGCCGGTGCTGGAGCGGGAGCTCTTTATCGGAGCCACCATCACTTCCATCATCTGGGCGCTTGGGGTGCTGCTCTACATGGACAAGCTGCCCGATACCTACCGGGCCGCCATGATGATGCTCTCCAGCCTCATTCTTACCGGCAGCGCCATCATGCTGTTTGGCAGCCGCCGCACCCTCTATGGTTCCGCCCTGCCGCTCGGGTGCGCCATGTTGTTCGAGCTGGGGGCGGGCAACGAGCAGGAGCGGATCGTCTCCTGCATGCTGGCGGGCTACCTCTTCGTCTTTTTGCCGACTCTGCTGCGCCGGATGCGGCGGGATCAGATCGCCTCGCTCCACCACCGCTTCTCCAACGCCGAACTGGTGGCAGAGCTGAAAGCGGTCTCCGAACATCTGCGCCTCACCTCCCGTCTCGACGGCCTGACCGGCATCGCCAACCGTGCCCATCTCGACGACTGTCTGGAGCGCGCCTGGCGCCGCTGCCACCGGGCCCGGGCGCCGCTGTCGCTGGTGCTGGTGGATGTGGATTACTTCAAGCAGTTCAACGATCTCTATGGTCACCAGCTGGGGGATGACTGCCTGCAGCAGGTGGCGGGTTTGCTGGCCGAGGTGGAGCGGCGCGAGGACGATCTGGCTGCTCGCTACGGTGGCGAGGAATTTGCATTGCTGCTGCCCTGCACCGGCATGCAGGGCGCGCTGCAGGTGGCGGACAATGTGCGGCAGGCGCTCAAGGAGCTGGCCATCCCGCACCAGAAGTCACTGGTCTCCGGTCGGGTCACATGTAGCTTTGGTGTTGCCACTCTGATACCGGACAACAGCATGAAAATCGCCGATTTGATCCAAAAAGCGGATGCGGCCCTCTATCAGGCCAAGCATAATGGGAGGGATCGAATCGAAGTAGCCTTGATGGGTAAGGTTGCCTGAGTTAATACAGACAGATTAAAGAGGTTGTCTATGCAATGTCATCGTATCGAAGAGCTGCTGGAGTTGTTGCAGCCTGCCTGGATCAAGGAACAGGATCTCAGCCTGGTGCAGTTTGTTGCCAAACTGTCCCAAGAAGCGGGTTTTGAAGGTCCCCTGTCCGAGCTGACCGACGACATGCTGATCTATCACCTCAAGATGCGGGAATCCGACAAGCAGGCGATGATCCCCGGTCTGGCCAAGGATCACGTGCCCGATTTCAAAGAGGCACTGCTCAAGGCGCGCGGAATCAAGTGAATCTTGAACAGAAGCACATCACCGCAAGGTGATGTGCTTTTTTGTTGCCGAAATTTGCGATCCAACCCCAATATTAGATACATCTAATCCACACAATTAGCAGGTTGTTTAAGATATAATCCGCTCCATAACAAATAAGGGAGCGATGTCTTGCAATGGCCGATCACGAGAAAATCGATATCAAGGATGTCACCGACAAGAGCGTAACCGGGACTTTCAACCCCAATACGTTCAAAGCCAGCGATGACAGATTCAACCCCGGCAACCGTATCTACGTCCGGGCCCAGACCGGTTACTGGCAGCGGGTGCGCAAAGGGATGGGCTGGTTCTTCGTTGCCCTCTTCGTGCTGCTGCCCTGGCTGCGCTACGAGGGGCGACAGGCGGTGCTGTTCGACCTCGGCCATCAGCAGTTCCACGTCTTTGGTGCCACCATCTGGCCGCAGGATCTGACCCTGCTCGCCTGGCTCTTCATGATCGCCGCCTTCGGGCTCTTCTTTATTACCACCTTCCTCGGTCGGGTCTGGTGTGGCTATCTCTGCCCGCAGACGGTCTGGACCTTCATGTTCATCTGGTTCGAAGAGAAGCTGGAGGGGCCGGCCAACAAGCGGCGCAAGCTGGACGAAGCGCCCTGGAGCGGCGAGAAGCTGGCTCGCAAGGGGGCCAAGCATCTGGCCTGGCTGGCGATCTCGCTGGTGACCGGCCTGACCTTCGTCGCCTACTTCCAGGATGTGACTGAACTGGTGCCGGACCTCTTCACCCTGCAGGCCAGCGGATGGGTGCTGTTCTGGGTGAGTTTCTTCACCATCATCACCTACGGCAACGCTGGTTGGATGCGCGCCATTATGTGTATCCACATGTGCCCGTATGCCCGCTTCCAGTCCGCCATGTTCGACAAGGACACCTTCATCGTCGGCTATGACCCCAAGCGTGGCGAGACCCGGGGAGCCCGCTCGCGCAAAGCCGATTACAAGTCGATGGGGCTGGGGGATTGCATCGACTGCGACCTCTGCGTGCAGGTCTGCCCGACCGGTATCGACATCCGTGACGGTCTGCAGTACGAGTGCATCAACTGCGGCGCCTGCGTCGACGCCTGTGACCAGACCATGGAGCGGATGGGGTATCCGAAGGGGCTCATCAGCTACACCACCGAGCACAAGCTGGCCAACGACTCCACCCATGTGGCGCGGCCCAAGCTGATTGGGTATGGCCTGGTGATGGCCACCATGCTGGGGGTATTTGCCTACAACGCCATGTCCATCATGCCGATGGGGCTCGATATCCTGCGGGATCGCAACCAACTGTTCCGTGAGAACAACGACGGGCTGATCGAGAACACCTATACCCTCAAGATCCTCAACAAGACCCTGCAACCCCAGACTTACCAGCTGGATGTGGAGGGGCTGCCCGAGTATCAGTGGTTCGGCCCCCGTGAAGTGACTCTTAAGGCGGGCGAAATTTACACCCTGCCGGTCAGTCTGGCGGTGGATCCCTACAACCTGAAGCGGCCGACGCTGGATATCCAGTTTGTGCTCAAGCGGGAAGGGGCTGCCCCCGATGACAGCAAGGGCAACCTGCGTCAGGGCAGCAAGTTTATCGGCCGGTTGTAACGGTCTGGCCTACCGCCATGCACGGCAACGGCGGGCAGTAGTGATAGAATGGGGCGCAACGGCGCCCCTTTCTTATGGTGGATGACATGCGTTTCAACTATTCCGATCTCACTCCCGACCTCATCATGGATGCGCTGGATCTCAGCGGTCTTCGGCTCGACTCAGGTCTTATCGAGCTCAACAGCTACGAAAACCGGGTCTACCAGTTTCAGGATGAGGATCGTCGCCGCTATGTGGTGAAGTTCTATCGACCCGGCCGCTGGAGCCGGGCCCAGATCCTCGAAGAGCACGAGTTTGCCGCCCGCCTCTGTGAGGAGGAGATCCCGGTCGCCGCGCCGCTCGCCTTTGCCGGAGAGACCCTGCTGGAGCATGAAGGCTACCCGTTTGCCATCTGGCAGAGCGTTGGTGGCCGCCAGTTCGAGGTGGATAACCTCGACCAGCTGGAGTGGGTGGGCCGCTATCTTGGCCGCATCCATCAGCTCGGTGCCAGCAAACCGTTCCACCACCGGGTTCGGCTCGACGTGGATAGCATGCTGCTCGAGCCGCGTCAGCTGTTGGCGTCCGGCGAATGGCTGCCAAGCGGGCTGGCCAAGCAATTTTTCGGGGTGCTCGACGAGCTGATCAAGCATGTCAGCGACGCCATGACGCTGGATGTGGCGCAGATCTCCCTGCATGGCGACTGTCACCCCGGCAACATCTTGTGGCGCGATGGCCCCATGTTTGTCGACCTCGATGACTGCCGCACCGGCCCTGCGATTCAGGATCTCTGGATGATGCTGAGTGGCGAGCGCAACGAGCAGCTGATCCAGCTCGACACCCTGCTGGCTGGCTACGAGGAGTTCATGGAGTTCGATACGCGCGAGCTGGCGCTCATCGAGCCGCTGCGGGCGATGCGTATCGTTCACTACATGGCCTGGCTGGCGCGGCGCTGGGAAGATCCCGCCTTCCCCCGTCACTTCCCGTGGTTCAATACGGATCACTACTGGCGCCAGCAGATTGCGACCCTGCACGAACAGCTGGAGGCTCTGAAGGCACCGCCGTTGAGTCTGATGCCAAACTGGTGAAATTGAAGGGATATTGCGCGGCAGGAGGGGCTCGATCTCCGGCCCTGACCATTGACGTCTGCATGGCGAAACAATAGGCTTGGCACTGCTTCGGTTCGCCGGGCGTGCCTCACAGTGATCCCTTAACAGGAAACATCATGAAAAAAGTTCTATTTTTCCTTGCTGCCATGCTGATGATCCCCATGGTTCACGCCGCCCCCGAGTTCAAGGAAGGCGTCAACTACGATGTGGTCAAACAGACTGGTACCGCCCAGCCGGAAGTGATGGAGTTCTTCTCCTACTACTGCCCGCACTGCGCCACCTTTGAACCGATCGTCGAGCAGATGAAAGCCGAGCTGCCCAAGGGCGTCACCCTGAAGAAGAACCCGGTCGGTTTCCTCGGCCGTGAAATGGGCCCGGAGATGCAGCGCGCCTACGCCGTTGCCAGCCTGCTCAACGCCGAAGCCAAGCTGACCCCGGCCATCTTCAACAAGATCCATGTTCAGCGTCAGCCGCCGATGAGCCGTGATGACGTGAAGCAGCTCTTCGTCGCTAACGGTGTACCGGCCGAAGAGTTTGACGGTGCCGTCGACAGCTTCGCCGTGTCCGGCATGGTCTCCCAGTTCGATCGCAACATGGAGAGCTACAACATCCGTGGCGTACCGGCCTTCCTGGTGAACGGCAAGTACATGATCAAGATTGAATCCATCTCCTCTCAGGAGCAGTTCAACCAGCTGGTGAAATTCCTGCTGGCCAAGAAAGACTGATCACTCTTGAGTCGATAAAAAAAGCCCGCCGGTGCAAACCGGCGGGCTTTTTGTTTTCTGGTGATCTGGCAGATCAGACCCCGACGTGGAAGGCCTGCTTGAGGTTGCGGATAAACTCCGCATCCCGGCAGAGGGTCTTGCCCGGGCTGTCGGAGATCTTGGCAACCGGGCCGCCGTTGCACTCCATCAGCTTGAACACGATGTTCATCGGGCTGACGCCGGGCAGGTCGCAGGTGAGCTTGGTGCCGATGCCGAAGCTGGTGTTGATGCGGCCGCGGAAGTGGCGGAACAGTTCGACCGCCTTGTCGAGATTGAGGCCGTCCGAGAAGACCAGGGTCTTCTCGGCAGGATCGATACCGAGGCGCTGATAGTGGCTGATCGCCTTCTCGCCCCATACCACGGGATCGCCGGAGTCGTGGCGCAAGCCCTGATAGCGGCTGGCCAGCTCGAAGTCGAAGTCGCGCAGGAAGGCATCCATGGTGATGCAGTCGGTCAGCGCAATGCCGAGATGGTCGGTGAACTCGTCCAGCCAGCTGGTGAGGGCGGCGCGCTGGCTGTGTTCGAGCGGGAAGCCGAGCTGCTGGTGAGCCTGGAACCACTCGTGGGCCTGGGTGCCGACGGCGGGGAGCTGGTATTTCTGGGCCAGCATGTAGTTGCTGGTGCCGCGAAATGCCGGCAGCCGCTCCTTGAGGAGCCCCACTACCGCATCCTGTACTGCATGGGAGAAGCGGCGGCGGGTGCCGAAGTCGATGAGGCTGAACTCGCTCATCTCGTCACTACTCAGCTCCCGCTCCAGCTTGTCGATCTTCTGATCGAGCCGCTCCAGCGCGTGGCTGACGCCAAACTGGGGGTAGCGGAAGCGGTTGCGCATCTCGCTGATGATGGCGAGCACCGGGATCTCCCACAGGATCACATCCTGCCACGGCCCTTCGACCCGCACATTGATGCGGCCATCCTGCTCGAACACCTTCAGCAGGGAGGCGTCGAGCGGCTTGCGGCGCAGATGGTCGAGGTAGTCAGGGGTGAAGAAGGGGCGCTCGGCCAGAAAGTGGTGCTCGGATTTGGTCAGCCGCAGGGAGCCGGCGAGGCGCAGTTGCTCCTCGATCTGCCCCATCATGGGCAGCAGGTCCTCTTCGTTGCGGCTGTGGAATTCGGCCACCACCTCGGCATCCGGATAGCGATGGAACACCGCTTGCTGCATGTGCAGCTTGTAGGCGTCGGTGTCGAGCAGGCTGGTGAGTATGGGTGGCATATCAGACTCCCCGCAGGCGGGTGAACGCAAGAGCGCTCCCCTGCCGCTTTTGTAGATTGCAGACGCCGGTATCGGGCAGGCTGATGAGAATGGGGGGCATATCAGGCGTCCAGCAGGCGTTGAACATCGGTCAGGGTCTGGGCCAGTTCGGCGCCAGCCTCGATCATCTGGGTGTGGGCGCTGGCAATCGTCTCGGGCGCGATGCCACGGCAGGCATCGAGGTGGACGATCACCCGGAAACCGGCGCGGCGCAGTTGCAGCACGCTGGTCTTGACGCAGTAGTCGGTGGCGAGGCCGCCGACCAGCACAGTGGTGACACCACGGGCTTGCAGGAATTCAATGAGGCCGGTACTGCGGCGCTCGGCCAGATCGTGGAAACAGGTGCCATAGGGGTGCAGGTCAGGCTCGACTCCCTTCCAGACGAAGAAGTCATAGTCGATGGGAGCGGGCAGGCCGTCGAGCAGCTCGAACCCCTTGCTGCCGGGGACGCAGTGTACCGGCCAGGTGAGATCGGCGTTAGGCAAATCAAGCGGTTGCAGCATGGTAGCAGGCTCGCTGGCCACCCAGACCGCATTGGCGGGGTGGGCATCCTTGCTGCCGATGCGCAGGCTGGCGAGAGTGGCCTGAGCGTTGAGGGCCGCCACAATATCATCCCCGCCCGCGACGGGCAGTTCGTTCGGGCAGAGAGGGGTAAAGCCCTTCTGCGCATCAATATCCAGACTGGCGACGGTTCCCATGATTGGCTCCTGCACATACTATTCGTGTGATATTATCTACCAAACATTAATGGAAGGCGAGCAGGGCGATCGGGATGCTGAGAATGAGTCTGGATATGGTGGTGCTGCGGTTGCATGAGGAGCGGCTCGAGCTGCTGCTCGAGACCCGCGATCGCCCCCCTTTTGCCAACTGCTGGCAACTGCCTGCCCTGCGCATCGACGAGACGCTGGACCGGGATCTGGACGCCGCCCAGCGCCGCCTGCTGGCGGAGTGGGGGCTGGGTGACTGCTACAGCGAGCAGGTCTGCACCCTCGGCAATCTGGAGCGGGATCCCCGCGGCTGGTCCACCACCCTGGTTTACCTCTGTCTGGTGGCGCCTGAAGTGGAGATCCGCCACGGCTGCTGGCATCCGGTCTCGACCCTGCCGGGCATGAGCCTCGCCTTCGACCATCTCCAGCTCATCGCCAAGGGGCTGGAGCGGCTGCGGATCAAGAGCCGCTACAGCACTCTGCCGCTGCAACTGCTGGGTACCGAGTTCACCCTCTCGGAGGTGCAGCGCGCCTTCGAGATCATCCTGCAAACACCCATGAATACGGCCGCCTTTCGCAAGCGGATCCATCGTGCCGACATCCTGGTGGACACAGGCCGCAAGCGGACTGGCAAACAGCGCCCCGCCATTCTCTACCGGATGGAAAGCCCCTGCTGCGTGATGTTCGATCAGGTGATGCACGGAGCGGAAGCATGAGCGCATCCCCTGTTCGTGTGCTGGTGAGTGCCTGCCTGCTGGGTCAGCCGGTGCGTTACGATGGTCAAAGCAAGGGGATCGTCAGCGACTGGCTCAGTGAGCTGGGTGCCGAAGGGCGAACTCTGGCGTTTTGCCCCGAAGTGGCGGGTGGTCTGCCGACCCCGCGTCCTCCTGCCGAGCGGCAGGGAGAGCGAGTGATGACGGCGAGCGGGCTGGATGTGACTGCCGAGTTTGACCGCGGCGCCGAGCTGGCGCTGGAAATCTGTCAGGCGCAGGGTATTCGCTTCGCCCTGCTGAAAGAGGGGAGCCCCTCATGTGGCAGCGGCCGTATCTATAACGGCCGCTTCGAAGGTGTTTCTGTGGCAGGCGAGGGCAAGACCGCCACCCTGCTGCGCCGCCACGGTATTGCAGTGTTCTCCGAGGATCAGTTGGCCGAGTTGGCTTCTGCGCTCTCTTTGGATTCATCCCCGGATTTGGCGGCAACCGGCAGCGGTGCCTGACCGCTCTGCCATCCCTCCAGCACCTCGTCCTTCTCTTGCCAGCGCTGGTTTAGCCACTCCTGAAAACCGCGCTTGAACTGCTTGTCGTTGAAGTAATCCCCTATCAGCAGCTCATCCACCGGCAGCTCCTCAATCCGCACCTGAATGCGTTTTACCCGTCCCATCAGGAAGTCCTTGAACGGGGTCTCGGCATTGTCCGGATAGCGGATGGTGACGTTGATCAGGCTGTCGAACTGCTCGCCCATGGCAGCCAGCGTAAAGGCCAGCCCCGCCGCCTTGGGCGGCATCAGGTGACGATAGCGGGAGCGGGCGGCATCCCGTTTCTGCTCGGTGAAGCGGGTCCCTTCCACGAAGTTGATGACAGTGGTGGGGATGTGGCGAAACTTCCCGCAGGCATTGCGGGTGGTCTCGATATCCTTGCCGCGCAGGTGCGGGTTGCGCAGCAAGAATTCCCGTGAATAGCGGCGCATAAAGGGCATGTCGAGCCCCCAGCAGGCCAGCCCCAGCAGCGGTATGTATATCAGCTCGTGCTTCATGAAGAACTTGGGCACCGGCAGCCGGTCCCGGAACAGGTGACCCAGTACGACTATGTCGGTCCAGCTCATGTGGTTGCTGATGACGAGATACCAGCCATCCTTGCGCAGTCGGGTCTTATCTTCGATCTGCCAGTCGATGCGCATCGTGAGACGGATCACCAGCGCATTGCAGGCCAGCCACAGGCGCATGAAGCGGTTGTTGAGGCGGCTGCAGGCGCGGCCAAACGCCGGGATCGGCAGCAGCAGTTTGGCTAGCGACACCAGCAGGATCAGGCTGGCGCACAAGGCGGTGAACAGGATGGTCAGGCCGGCACTGATGATCAGCACCAGCGGGCCAGGAAGCATGGATAACATGAGTGTTTACTGCGCCTTGGTTGCCAGCAGCTGGTTCAGGGTCTGGTTCTTCTCGTGCCAGATCCCGTTCAGCCACTGCTGAAACTCTTGTTGGAACTCGGGGTCATTGAAGTAATCCCCCACCAGTTTGCGGTCGATCGGCAAATAGCGGATCTGAACCTTGATCTTCCCGACCCGGCCACACATGAAATCCCAGTAGCTGGGAATGCCGTCCGGGTAGGCGATGGTGACATCCACCAGTTGCTGCAACTGGTCACCCATGGCGGCCAGAGTAAAGGCGATGCCGCCTGCGCGCGGATGGAGCAGGTGACGGTAGGGCGAGCCTTGCTTCTGGTGCTTGGTCGGTGTGAAGCGAGTGCCCTCGACGAAGTTCATCACACTCACCGGAATGTGGCGGAACCGGGCACAGGCTTTACGGGTTGTCTCTATGTCTTTTCCCTTCAGATGGGGATGTTTTTCCAGAAACTTTCTGGAATATCGCCGCATGAAGGGGAAGTCGAGCGCCCACCATGCCAGACCGAGAAAAGGTACCCAAATCAGCTCTTTCTTGAGGAAAAACTTCAGGAAGGGGATTTTTTGGTTAAAAACCCGCTGCAATACCAGTATGTCGACCCAGGATTGATGGTTGGCAATCACCATATACCACTCATTCCGGCGCCCTTTGTCCACTCCGACCACCTCGAAAGGGGTTCTGATAATGGTTTTCTGGATCAGGTTGTTGAAACCGATCCAGCAGCTGGCACAGCCATCCAGCAGCCAGTTGCAGAGGGTGCGCCACCCCTTGAGGGGGAGCAGGAGTTTGAGCAGACCCAGCGAGAAGATGGGGACAAACCAGAAGAGGGTGTTGAAAAAATAGAGCAGGGTGGAGAGGCTGCCACGCAGTCGCTCTGTCAGCTTATTGGGCATGAGTTCGGGTCCGTCTTGCTGTCGATAAAGGGCCATCAAGTGGTCAGATCTGTGGCCATAATATCAGCCGATGGCCCGTGAGACCATTAAGAGCCGTTATGGAGGGCGGACTCATCCTTTCCCTTCTGTCAGCTGCTGCGTAGTCGCGACAGCAGCCGATCCATGGCGCGATAACCGAGCGCCTCGATAAGATGCTCCTTGCCGATAGCCGGTTGTCCCGCCAGATCGGCGATGGTACGAGACACCCGCAGGATGCGGTGCCAGGCCCGGATACTGAGCCCCAGCTTCTGGATGGCATTCTCCAGAAATTCGGCATCTTGCGCTGATAATCGGCAAATCTCTTCGATTTCACGGCTATCCAGCAGATTGTTGAGCTTGCCATTGCGGCTCAGCATGCGCTCCCGCGCCGCCAGCACCCGATCGCGGATCTGCTGGCTCGACTCCCCCCGCTCCGCCTTGCCGGTCAGGCTCCCCTTGGGCAATAGCGGCACCTCCACAGTCAGGTCGAAGCGGTCGAGAAAGGGGCCGGAGAGCTTGCCGAGGTAGCGCAGGATCTGATCCGGGCTGGAGCGGGTCTGGCCGTCGCCATAGTGGCCGCAGGGGCTGGGGTTCATGGCGCCCACCAGCTGGAAGCGGGCGGGGAAATCCACCTGACGGGCGGCCCGGCTGATGGTGATGTGGCCCGTCTCCAGTGGCTCGCGCAGTGAGTCGAGCACCTTGCGCTCGAATTCGGGCAATTCATCCAGAAACAGCACCCCGTTGTGGGCCAACGAAATTTCGCCGGGCCGCGGGTGGCTGCCGCCGCCCACCAGCGCCACCGCCGAGGCGCTGTGGTGCGGCGTGCGATAGGGTCTGTGGTGCCAGTGACCGGCGCGCGGGGTGAGGCCGCCGATGGAGTGGATGGCGGCGGTCTGCTGCGCCTCTTGCTCGCTGAGCGGTGGCAGAATGCCGGGCAGACGGCTCGCCAGCATGCTCTTGCCGGTGCCGGGCGGGCCGATGAACAGCAGGTTGTGGCTGCCGGCGGCGGCAATCTCCAGCGCCCGTTTAGCCTGTGACTGGCCGATCACATCCTGCAGATCCGGTACATCGGGCAGACTCTCCGCGTTTTGTTGATCCGGCAGTGGCAGCTCGTATTGGCCTGCCAACCAGGCGGTGACGGCCAGCAACTGGTGAGCGGTGCGCACCTCTGCATCCTGAATGAGGGAAGCTTCGGGGCCATTCTCCCGCGGCACCAGCAGGGTGCGCCCCGCATCCCGGCAGGCGAGCACGGCGGGCAACACGCCGAGCACGGGGCGAATTTCGCCGGTCAGGGCCAATTCGCCTAAAAATTCGTGATCGAGCAGGTATTTTGCAGGTATTTGTTTTGAAGCTGCGAGAATTCCGATGGCAATGGCCAGATCGAAACGGCCGCCTTCCTTGGGCAGGTCAGCGGGCGCCAGATTGACGGTGATGTGTTTGCTCGGAAACTCGAAATTGCCGTTGAGCAGGGCGCTGCGCACCCGATCCCGCGACTCTTTCACCGAGGTTTCCGGCAGGCCGACCATGTTGAAGGCGGGCAGGCCGTTGGAGAGGTGGACTTCCACTGTAACTTGCGGGGCCGCGATCCCGAGGCTGGCACGGCTATAAACCACAGCTAATGACATAAATCCCGTCCTTGAGTTGATATATGTTCTGACTAACTGCTCATTGTTGGTTTTTTATTCCAGAGTTTCGGCTGAGGAATAGCCAAAATCAGTGGGTTGTCACAGAAAAAAGCCTTGCCCAATAAAAATCACCGTGCTAGTTCTAATAGCCATTCGCGGTGCAAATCGCCCCAATTTCACAGGATTTCCGGTTGTAACTATGAACATGGCCTCCCGTTTCGTCAGCATTATTGTGGTCCTAGTGGTGATTATTATCTCACCGCTCGGGGCTCGTTTAGCTGCACGGAACAAGGGATAGACCTACCACCGGACAGAACGAAACAAGCGACCCCCGAGCCTCACAGCTCGGGGGTTTTTTTTCGACCAAAGGACAGGATTTTCCACATGAACGGCGCGCAGTTTTTGGTACAGGCTCTCAAAAAACAGGGTGTGACCCAGGTGTTTGGTTACCCGGGTGGGGCCATCATGCCGGTCTACGATGCCCTGTATGACGGTGGTCTGGCCCATCAGCTCTGCCGCCACGAGCAGGGCGCTGCCATGGCCGCGGTGGGTTATGCCCGCGCCTCCGGTCAGGTGGGCGTCTGCATCGCCACCTCCGGCCCCGGCGCCACCAATCTGGTGACCGGTCTGGCGGAGGCGCTGCTCGATTCTGTGCCGCTGGTGGCCATCAGCGGTCAGGTGCCCTGTTCCGCCATCGGCACCGATGCATTTCAGGAAGTCGACGTGCTCGGCATGTCCCTCTCCTGCACCAAGCACTCCTTCATGGTGACCGATGCCGCCGATCTGGGGCGGGTGCTGGCAGAGGCTTTCGCCATCGCCACCGAAGGGCGTCCGGGTCCTGTGCTCATCGACTTGCCCAAGGATGTGCAGCTGGCCGCCGTGCCTACCCAGAGCCCGCTGTTTGCGGTGGAAGAGCCGGAAGCCCTCAACCCCTCGGAGTTGGCCGCCGCCCGCACCCTGATCGCCGCCGCCGAGCGCCCGGTGCTCTACGTCGGTGGAGGAGTGGGCATGGCCAATGCAGAGCAGCAGTTGCGCGACTTTGCCACCGTCACCGGCATGCCTGCGGTCACCACCCTCAAGGGGATTGGCGCGCTCGACCCCGATAGCCCTGTTTATCTGGGCATGCTCGGCATGCACGGTACCAAGGCTGCCAACTATGCGGTGCAGCAGAGCGATCTGCTGCTGGTGGTGGGTGCCCGTTTCGATGATCGGGTGACCGGCAAGCTGGAGGAGTTTGCCCCCGGGGCCAAGGTGATCCATCTCGATGTGGACGCCGCCGAGTTCGGCAAGCGCCGTGCCGCCGAGGTGGGGATCACCACGGATCTCAAGCGGGTGTTGCCCGCCCTCGCCATGTCCCTCTCGATTGACCCCTGGCGTGAACACTGCGCCGCCATGGCCCGCGAATATGCGTTTCGCTACGACCATCCGGGTCAGGCCATCTACGCCCCGGCCCTGCTCAAGCAGCTCTCTGCCCGGCTGCCGGAGAGCAGCGTGGTCGCCTGCGATGTGGGCCAGCACCAGATGTGGGTAGCCCAGCACATGCGCTTCACCAGCCCGCGCAATCACCTCTCCAGTGCCGGTCTCGGCACCATGGGGTTCGGTCTGCCCGCCGCCATCGGCGCCAAGATGTCGCGCCCGGAGGATGAAGTGGTGCTGGTGAGCGGTGATGGCTCTTTCATGATGAACGTGCAGGAGCTCGGCACCATCCGCCGCGCCCAGCTCAAGGTGAAGATGGTGCTGCTGGATAACCAGCGCCTCGGCATGGTGCGCCAGTGGCAGGAGCTGTTTTTCGACGGCCGCTACAGCGAGACCATCCTCTCCGACAATCCCGATTTCGTCGCCCTGGCTGCCGCCTTCGGCATTCCGGGCGAGACCATCACATGCAAGGAGCAGATAGCCGGTGCCCTCGACCGCCTGCTGAAGAGCGAGAGTGCCTATCTGCTGCATGTGGCTATTTCAGAGGAAGAAAACGTCTGGCCCCTGGTTCCGCCGGGAGTCGCCAACCACAAGATGATGGAGCAACGCCCATGAATCCGCACACCCTTGCCCAGCCAGCATTTGCACAGCACACCCTGCATATCCACGCCCAGCACAGACCCGAAGTGATGGAGCGGGTGCTGCGGGTGGTGCGTCACCGCGGCTTCAATCTCTGCGCCCTTAATATGGAGCAGGATTGCCAACAGCTGCGGATCACGGTTACTGTCGAGTCGGTGCGTCCCATCCAGCAGTTGTGGAGCCAGCTGGTCAAGCTGGTGGACGTCTCCCGGGTCGATGCACTGGAACAGCAACCCCGGATCAGAGCTTAAGGAGCCAAGCCAATGTCACAGCCTTCCCAATCCGCCACTCACCCCCAATACATCTGGTTCAACGGCAAACTTGTGCCCTGGCAGGATGCCCAGGTGCACGTGATGAGCCACGCCCTGCACTATGGCTCCTCGGTGTTCGAGGGGGTACGCGCCTACGATACCCCCAAAGGCACCTGCATCTTCCGTCTGCAGGAGCACACCCGCCGCCTGTTCGACTCCGCCAAGATCTACTGGATGGACGTCCCCTACAGCGAGTCCGAAGTGAATGAAGCCTGCCGCACCGTGGTGCGCGAGAACGGCCTGAAGAGCGGCTACCTGCGCCCGCTGGCCTTTGTCGGCAACGTGGGGCTGGGGCTGCATCCGCCGCTGGATGCCAAGGCCGACCTGATGGTAGCTGCCCTGCCGTGGGGCGCCTATCTGGGGGAAGAGGGGCTGAAAAACGGGGTGGATGTGTGCGTCACCTCCTGGAATCGGCTCGCGCCCAACACCATTCCCACCGGCGCCAAGGCCGGCGGCAACTACCTCTCTTCCCAACTGATCAGCCGCGAGGCCAAGCGCAACGGCTTCGCCGAGGGGCTAGCGCTGGACGTGAACGGCTACCTGAGCGAAGGGGCGGGGGAGAACCTGTTCCTGGTGAAGAACGGTGTGCTGTTTACCCCGCCCGCTACCGCCGCCATCCTGCCCGGCATCACCCGTGACACCATCATGACGCTGGCTCGCGACCTCGGTTATGAGGTGCGCGAGCAGGCGCTGCCCCGCGAAGCCCTTTATGTGGCGGATGAGATCTTCATGACCGGCACCGCCGCCGAAGTGACCCCGGTGCGCTCCGTCGATCGGATGAAGGTGGGCGCTGGCAGCCGTGGCCCGGTGACCGAGCAACTGCAAAACGCCTTCTTCGGCCTGTTCAACGGCCAGACCGAAGACAAGTGGGGCTGGTTGACGCCAGTTAACGACTGAGTGCAGAGGGGAGGCGTCATGCCTCCCCGAGTCGCTTCCGGTGAGGGCTGCCCAGTAGAGCCTTCACCAGGATCGATTCCGATCCACTCGAATCATCACCGCATAACGCATCGAGCCCATATGGGCATTCAGGGAGTAGAGACAATGCCGAAGTTGAGATCCGCCACCACCACCCACGGACGTAACATGGCCGGGGCCCGTGCCCTGTGGCGCGCCACCGGAATGACCGATCAGGATTTCGGCAAACCCATCATCGCCGTGGTCAACTCCTTTACCCAGTTCGTGCCGGGCCACGTTCACCTCAAGGATCTGGGCCAGCTGGTGGCGCGCGAAATCGAAGCCGCCGGCGGCGTTGCCAAGGAGTTCAACACCATCGCCGTGGATGACGGCATCGCCATGGGCCACGGCGGCATGCTCTACTCCCTGCCATCGCGGGAGCTGATTGCCGACTCGGTGGAGTACATGGTCAACGCCCACTGCGCCGATGCCATGGTTTGCATCTCCAACTGCGACAAGATCACCCCGGGGATGCTGATGGCCGCACTGCGCATCAACATCCCGGTCATTTTTGTCTCCGGCGGCCCGATGGAAGCGGGCAAGACCAAGCTCTCTGACCAGATCATCAAGCTGGATCTGGTAGACGCCATGATCCAGGGTGCCGACCCCAAGGTCTCCGACGCCCAGAGCGAACAGGTGGAGCGCAGTGCCTGCCCCACCTGCGGCTCCTGCTCCGGCATGTTTACCGCCAACTCCATGAACTGCCTGACCGAGGCGCTTGGCCTCTCCCAGCCGGGTAACGGCTCCATGCTGGCGACCCACGCCGATCGCGAGCAGCTATTCAAGCTGGCGGGTCAGCGCATCGTGACGCTGGCCAAGCGCTGGTATGAACAGGATGACGAGAGCGCCCTGCCGCGCAATATCGCCACCAAGGCGGCGTTCGAGAACGCCATGGCGCTGGATATCGCCATGGGCGGCTCCACCAATACCGTGCTTCACCTGCTGGCGGCGGCGCAGGAAGCCGGGGTGGACTTCACTATGGCCGATATCGACCGCATGTCCCGCAAGGTGCCGCAGCTGTGCAAGGTGGCGCCCTCTACCCAGAAGTACCATATGGAAGATGTGCACCGCGCCGGTGGCGTGGTGGCGATTCTGGGCCAGTTGGAAAAAGCGGGTCTGGTACACGGCGATACCCGCACTGTGCTGGGTTGCTCTCTCGTCGAACAGCTCAATGAATATGACGTCAGCCGTCAGCCGAGTCAGGAGGTGGTGGACTTCTACCGCGCAGGCCCGGCCGGGATCCGCACCACCAAGGCGTTCAGTCAGGATTGCCGCTGGCCGGAGCTGGATCTGGACCGTGCCGAGGGCTGCATCCGCTCGCTGGACAACGCCTACAGCCAGGAGGGCGGCCTCGCCGTGCTCTCCGGCAACCTCGCGGTCAACGGCGCCATCGTCAAGACCGCCGGGGTGGATGAAGAGAACCTCACCTTCCGTGGTCCGGCCCGGGTATTCGAGAGTCAGGAGAGCGCGGTGAACGGCATCCTCGACGGCACAGTGAAAGCGGGCGAGGTAGTGGTGATCCGCTACGAAGGGCCGAAAGGGGGCCCCGGCATGCAGGAGATGCTCTACCCCACCACCTATCTCAAATCCATGGGCCTCGGCAAGGCGTGCGCCCTGATCACCGATGGCCGTTTCTCCGGCGGTACTTCAGGCCTCTCCATCGGCCACGTTTCGCCGGAGGCCGCTTCCGGCGGCACCATAGGTCTGGTGGAGGATGGTGACATCATCAGTATCAACATCCCGGCTCGCAGCATGGTGCTGGAAGTGGCCGACAGCGTGCTGGCCGCCCGCCGCGTCGCCGTGGAAGCTCGAGGCTGGAAGCCGCTCGATCGTCAGCGTCAGGTCTCTTTTGCCCTGCGCGCCTATGCCATGTTCGCCACCAGCGCCGATAAAGGTGCGGTGCGCGATCGTTCGATGCTGGGGGAATAAAGATGAATTCCAATATGAAATATCAGCCGTCGACCCTATTTGCCTGCCTCAGCTTGTGTTTCGACAAGAGTGCCGACAAAGGGTTGGTGTGGCGCGACCGCCTGATGCTGGGGGAGTAAGTCATGGTCTCTGCGGCTGATTATCTACGCAAGGTGCTGCTCTCTCCCGTCTATGAGGCGGCGCGGGTGACCCCGTTGCAAACGTTGAAAAAACTCTCCGAGCGGCTCGGCAACCACGTCAGTCTGAAGCGGGAGGATCTGCAACCGGTCCACTCCTTCAAGCTGCGCGGCGCCTACCACAAGATCGCCACCCTGACTCAGGAACAGAAGGATCACGGCGTCATCGCCGCCTCCGCCGGCAACCACGCGCAAGGGGTCGCCCTGTCGGCGGCCAAGCTCGGCATCAAGGCGATCATAGTGATGCCCAAGACCACACCGGACATCAAGATCGACGCGGTGCGTCGTCAGGGCGGCAACGTCATGCTGTTTGGCAACAGCTTCGACGAGGCCTATGCCGAGAGCCGCCGCCTCGCCGAGTTGGAGGGTTACACCCTGATCCCGCCGTTTGACGACGTCGAGGTGATCGCCGGGCAGGGCACCATCGGCAAGGAGCTGCTGGATCAGGACATTCACCTCACCCACGTCTTCGTGCCGGTGGGGGGCGGTGGTCTGGCCGCCGGGGTGGCGGTCTATATCAAGCAGCTGCTGCCGGATGTGAAGGTGATCGGGGTGGAGGCGGAAGGCTCAGCCTGCCTCAAGGCGGCCATGGCGGCGGGCGAGCCGGTCAATCTGGAGCGCGTCTCGTTGTTTGCCGACGGGGTGGCGGTCAGGCGCATCGGTGAGGAGACCTTCCGCCTCTGTAACCAGTATCTGGACGAGGTGGTGACCGTCTCCAATGACCAGATCTGCGCCGCGCTGAAAGATATCTTCGACGACTGCCGCGCCATCGCCGAGCCGTCGGGTGCCCTGTCGCTGGCGGGCCTCAAGGCCTACAGCGAGCGTGAGCAGGTCAAGGGTGGGCGGATGGCGGCCATTCTCTCCGGTGCCAACGTCAACTTCCACAGCCTGCGCTACGTGTCGGAGCGCTGCGAGATTGGCGAGAAGCGCGAGGGCATGCTGGCGGTGACCATCCCCGAGCGCAAGGGGGCCTTCCTCGACTTTTGCCGTCAGCTCGGGCCCCGTATGGTGACCGAATTCAACTACCGCTATGCGGATGCGGCCCAGGCTTCGCTGTTTGTTTCGGTGCGCCTCACCGGCGGTGACGAGGAGCTCGGCCAGATCATCGATCAGCTGGGTGGCAACGGCTATCCGGTGGTCAACATGACCGAGAGCGAGCTGGCCAAAAACCACGTGCGCTACATGATTGGTGGTCGCCCGGCCCGGCCCCTTGGTGAGCGCCTCTACAGCTTCAAGTTTCCGGAGCAGCCGGGGGCCCTGATGCGCTTTCTGGAGACGTTGGGCTGTCGCTGGAACATCAGCCTGTTCCACTACCGCAACCACGGTGCCGACTACGGCCGGGTGCTCTGCGCGTTCGAGCTGCCGGACGAGGACGTTGCCGCCTTCCACGACTACCTGCGCGAGATTGGCTACGGCTGGAAAGAGGTGAGCGACGACCCCGCCTACCGACTGTTCCTGGCCAGTTGATGGCACGATCGCGATGAAGAAGGAGGGAGGCGTCGGCCTCCCTTTTTTATTGGCAGGCCGCTAACTGGCTGTTTTTAGCACAGATAATGCAGGCAAGTTCACACTCCTGATGGCTTGGTCATTTGAGGCTGGCAGTGGATGGGATAACCTGAATGCGGCGAGGCCGCCTGACGGCTTCACACAGGGAGAGTGCGCATTCAGGCGCCTAAACGACTTATTGCAGAGGCTGAACATGAATAAATCGATGCTTGCCGTGTTGGTCGGCGGATTGCTGGCTGCGGGCGCCGTGCAGGCGGCTGCTCAGGACAACACCTGGTATGCCGGCGGCAAGGCCGGTTGGTCCAACTACTACGGTGTAGATAAAAACCAGGATATCGCCAGTGCCTTCAATGCTGTAGGCAACAACAGTGAGGACAAGAACGATCTGGGGCTGGGGGCATTCGCCGGTTACCAGCTCAATCCCAACCTCGGTTTTGAACTGGGCTATGACTGGCTCGGCAAGTACAAGATGAGCGGTGGCAGCGGTGCGACGGCACTCGATGGCGAGGCGAAGAGCCAGCTGGTACAGGCCACCATGAAGATCAGCTTCCCGGCGACCAACACTCTTGATCTCTATGGTCGTCTGGGTGGTGGCTATGCCTGGACGGATAGCAAGATCGGCGTTGGTGGCGCGAGCGATACCGGCAAGAAACATGGTGCCGCCTTTGTCGGGGCACTGGGTGCCGAGTACACCATCGACCAGAACTGGGCGGCGCGTCTGGAGTACCAATATACTACCCCACTGGGCGACACCTCCATCGATCGTTCAGGCATCGAGCTGGACAATGGCTTGCTGGCGTTTGGCATGCTCTATCGTTTCGGCCAGCAAGGGGAGGTAGCCCCGGCTCCAGCTCCGGTAGTTGCCGCCCCGGCCCCGGCTGTGGTGGTGGCACCCAAGGAGTTCAGCCTGAGCTCCGACGTGCTGTTCGAGTTCAACAAGGCGACCCTTAAACCGGCTGCCAGCGAGGCGCTCGACGCCCTGTTCAACCAGATCGTGGCAGCCAATCCGAAGGACGGGGTGGCCACCGTGATCGGCTACACCGACCGCATCGGTTCCGACAATTACAACCTCGCCCTCTCCGAGAAGCGGGCCCAGAGTGTGGCCAGCTATCTGGTGGCCAAGGGACTCTATGCCGACAAGGTTCGGGTTGAGGGGCGTGGCAAGGCCAATCCGGTAACCGGCAGCAACTGCGCCAGTCACTCCAAACAGGCGTTGATCGCCTGTCTGGCGCCGGATCGCCGGGTCGAAGTCCATCTGGAAGGGGTTTCCCATCCGGCTCAATAAGATGGCAAGAAAAGCGGGAGGCCTGGCCTCCCGTTCTTTATGGATAACGGGTAGTACAAGGCAATGAATCAGCGAATATTTTCGATATGGAAAATATCGGTGATATGGGAGGTAAATAAATAGATGAAAAAATATCGATTTAAACTTTGCTCCCGCAGAGCCTTTTGGTTAGAATCCCTGCGTGTTATCAACAGATGGATGAATATTATGGACTGCGACAGTTGTAGCCGATTGCAAATCGCGATGCGGGTTTACCAGAGCTGAGGCCGAATATTCTCTCTTTCCTCCTCACTCTGATTGCTCGAACGTAGCATTAGAGTGCAGCATTTCAATGAGTCACCACTGACTCCCGCAACAGCCAAGGGCCCGTTTTAACAGGGATTGTCGTTGCAAACCGGATTGTTCCGCTCATCTGCGAGCCGCACCGCCTCGCGAATCATGTAATCGCACGCTTCATCGTCGCCCCTGTTGCGCCGCAAGTCCGTGTTGCCGTCGAGCAGCATCTGACTGGCCGTTGGCGAGCGGGCGTCGAAGAACAAGATGAATTCCACCATATTGAAAACGGCTCTGTTTTCGATAGGCGTGGTTGCGAATAAATATATCTTGGGTTTGTGTGAAATATATATTTGGTGGTTTTTGTTTTCCGCTGAAATATATTTCATGGCCTGTCATTTTTCTGTGAATGGCTAAATGAAACACGCCTGACATTATTTGACTCGCGCCATTATCTTGTAGTTCGCAATTGTTATCCTGATTTTCATCATCACTACTGGCACTACTGGCACTACTGGCACTACTGGCACTACTGGCACTACTGGCACTACTGGCACTACTGGCACTACTGGCACTGCTGGCGGATACCCGTATCCGGCCATGTGCCCTGGCAAACTCGGAGGAAAACCGATGACCGAAGAGCCCAAACCTCGACCCTCGGGGTCCACGCCTCCCCACTCCTGATCCCCCTACGGGGACGGGATGCGGTGTCCTGACCCCTGATCTGACTCAACCATGCTGGTTAGCGCGACGGCAGACATTTGTCTGACGGGCCGCCCCGTGCGCGGCGATCGAGCGCACCCGCAGCGTGTTGGGTTCACAGCCTTCGATATCAGTACTGACGCCAGGCCAAGCCCGCGACGGGGCCTTCCTGCGCGTAAAAATCAGGATAAAGAGTAATGAAACAACAACATACAGCCAGCCGGCACAAGCAGAAGGGTTTTGTTGCACCGGGTACGCAGAGAGAGAAAATCTCCTCCCGGGTGCTCGACGAGGCCGACAAATCCCTCGAGTACACCCTCACCGCCGTGCGCAGCAATATTGACGGCCTGACCGCGACCGAAGCAGCCAACCGGCTGGCCGAGTTCGGTCTCAACGAGGTGAATCACGACAAGCCACCCCATGCGCTGATCCAGCTGCTGCAGGCGTTCAAGAACCCCTTTGTAATGGTGCTGATCGCGCTGGGGCTGGTCAGCTACGTGATGGACGTGCTGATGGCCGAACCGGGTGACGAGGATTGGGTCAAGGTGATCATCCTTGGTGTGATGGTCAGCCTGAGCGGCCTGCTCCGTTTCTGGCAGGAGTATCGCTCTGCCAAGGCGGCTGAGGCGCTCAAGTCACTGGTACGCAATACCGCCACCGTGCAGCGCCGCCCCTCGCCGGGGGCGACCCCCCAGCGTAAGGAGGTGGCGATGACCGAGCTGGTGGTCGGTGACATAGTGCACCTGCAGGCGGGGGATATGATCCCGGCCGACATCAAGCTGATCGAATCGCGCGACCTCTTCATCAGTCAGGCGGTGCTGACCGGCGAAGCTCTGCCGGTTGAGAAGTACGACACTTTGGGCGCTGTGGCCGGCAAGTCGGCGGAAGGCACCGGTGCTTGCGATGGCGGGATGCTCGATCTGCCCAACATCTGCTTTATGGGTACCAACGTGGTGAGCGGTACCGCCCGCGCCGTGGTGGTGGCCACCGGCAGTGATACCTACTTCGGTTCGCTGGCCCGGAATGTGGTGAGTCACAAGCGCATCGAGACCAGCTTCGATCGCGGCGTAAACAGCGTCACCAGGCTGCTGATCCGCTTCATGCTGGTGATGGTGCCCATTGTCTTTATGCTCAACGGCATCAGCAGTGGCGACTGGATGTCGGCACTCACCTTTGCGCTGGCAGTGGCGGTGGGCCTCACCCCAGAGATGCTGCCGATGATTGTCTCTGCCAATCTGGCGCGGGGCGCGGTGGCGATGGCCAAGCGCAAGGTGGTGGTGAAACGGCTCAACTCGGTGCAGAACTTCGGTGCCATGGATGTGCTCTGCACTGACAAGACCGGCACCCTGACCCAGGACAAGATCATCCTCGAGCACCATTACGACGTGCGTGGCAATCGGGACGACCGGATCCTTCAGTTGGCCTGGCTCAACAGTTTTTACCAGAGCGGCATGAAGAACCTGATGGACATCGCGGTGATCGAACACGCCGATGCCCTGGGTGAGAGCTGCAAGCCGGCCAACTACGGCAAGGTGGACGAGCTGCCGTTCGACTTCGTGCGTCGTCGCCTGTCGGTGATCGTGCAGGACGATCTGGGCCAGCAGCTGATGGTCTCCAAAGGGGCAGTGGAAGAGATGCTGGCCGTCTCCGGCCAGATCGCCGATGGCAAGGAGATCCGCGCACTGACCGACGCCGATCGCCGTGCCCTGCTGCGCCAGAGCGAGGAGTTCAATGCCGAGGGGTATCGGGTGCTGATCGTGGCAACTCGCGAGATCCCGGCGGGCGAGCGCAAGCAGAGCTATCGCACCAGTGATGAGGTCAATCTGGTAGTGCGCGGCTTCCTCACCTTTTTCGATCCGCCCAAGGATTCGGCTGCACCGGCCATCCGCGCGCTGAACGACTATGGCGTGGCGGTCAAGGTGCTGACCGGCGACAACCCCATCATCACCAGCAAGGTGTGCCGCGATGTGGGGCTGGAGCCCGGCGTGCCGCTGCTCGGCAAGGATATCGAAGGGATGGACGACGTGGCGCTGTGCGAGGCGGTCAAACAGACCACCATCTTCGCCAAGCTCACCCCGCTGCAGAAGTCGCGGGTGGTGAAGGCGCTGCAGGCCAACGGCAACACCGTCGGTTTCCTCGGTGACGGCATCAACGATGCACCGGCACTGCGGGATGCGGACGTGGGGATCTCGGTGGATAGCGGTGCCGACATCGCCAAGGAGACTGCCGACATCATCCTGCTGGAGAAGAGCCTGATGGTGCTGGAGGAGGGGGTGATCAAGGGGCGCGAGACCTTTGGCAACATCTTGAAGTACCTCAACATGACCGCCAGCTCCAACTTCGGCAACGTCTTCTCGGTGCTGGTGGCCTCCGCCTGGCTGCCCTGGGCGCCCATGCTGGCGATGCAGATGCTGATCCAGAATCTGGTGTATGACGTTTCCCAGATGCTGCTGCCGTGGGACAAGATGGACCCCGAATTCCTCAAGCGGCCGCGCAAGTGGGAGGCGAGCAACATCAAGCGCTTCATGCTTTGGCTCGGCCCGACCTCGTCGGTATTCGATATCAGCACCTACTGCCTGATGTGGTTCGTGTTCGGTGCCGGCGCTCTCTATGCCACCGCCAACGGCAGCATGGATCCGCTGGTCAACGGTCAAGCCATCATGAACTCCGGCTGGTTTATCGAGGGGCTGGTGTCGCAGACTCTGGTGGTGCATATGCTGCGTACCCGCAAGATCCCGTTCCTGCAGAGTACCGCTACCTTGCCGGTGCTGCTCTCCACCTCGATCGCCATTGCCATAGGCTGCTACCTGCCCTTCTCGCCTGTGGCTGAGCACTTCGGCTTCATCACCCTGGATGGGCCCAAGTACTTCATGTGGCTGGTGATCACCATGCTGGCCTACATGGGGCTGACCCAGACCGTCAAGAGCATCTACATCAAGCGCCACGGTCAGTGGTTCTGATGACGTGCTAGCTAAAGGGTCGGGGTGATCCCGTCGCGACAGAGAAAAGAGAGCCAGCCCGCGCAAGCGGACTGGCTCTCTCTATTTGGTGTGACCCGACTCCCTTGGCAGCGAGTGCAGGTCTGTGGCTCAGAGTTTGAACAGCGGGCGCAGGCGAATGCCGATCAGGCTGCCGGCGAGGGCCATCAGCATCCAGACCCAGCCGTGCAGGCTGCCGGAGGCAGTGCCATCGAAGAAGCCACCGAGGTTGCAGGCGCTGTACATGGCGCCCATCCCCATCAGCAGGCCGCCGAGGATGGATGCCAGACTGTTGCCGATCCGCATCGGGGCGAAGTTACCGCCACCGCTGATGCAGCGCGCCAGCATGGCCCCCAGAATGCCGAGCCAGAACATGCCGACCATGGGGTTGATGAAGAGCGGCTGGGCCAGCTTGGGGCTGCCCTCGAACAGGCCGAACAGAGAGGCGCCGCGCAGCGCCATGTCATAGACGGCGCCTGTGATGGTCCAGGCCGAGCCGTGCAGGGCGACGACAGTGGAGTTGAGCACTGCGATGATGATGCCGCCGGTCAGCACGGTGAAGCGGCCATCGCGCCAGAACAGGTTGCCGCCGCTGAAGAGGGGCTTGAGTTCGCCGGTACGCTTGAGTTCGCTCTTGCGAAACAGCAGGAACAGCGCGGCGACCAGCGCCAGGTTGAGCAGCATGCCGCTCCAGATATTGCCGGTCAAATCCTTGGCCAGCACTACATGGCTGGAGAAGGTGGCCTCCAGCTCGGGGCGGAACTGGTTGCTGATGAGGGTGCCGATGCCGTAGCAGATCAGCACCAGCCAGAAGCGGGGTTGCCCCTCGCCGCAGCAATAAAGCGTGCCGGTGGCACAGACGCCTGCCAGCTGCATGCCGATGCCGAACAGGAAGGCACCGACGATGAAAGGAATGCCGATAGCCATCACGTTACCCACCATGGCATCGCCAAACAGGGCGTGGCTAAAGGAGAGGAAGGTGGTGAACAGCAGAATTTCGATGGCGATGGTGAGCAGGTGAACCCGCACATAGTAACTGTTGCGCTTGGTCAGCATTTCGCGCCAACCGAAGACGATGCCGAAGCGGCTGAAGGAGAGGGTGAAGCCGAAGCCGAATCCGATCAGGGCCATCAGGGCCCATTTCATACCAAAGGTGTTGCCGAGCCAGAGTAACGCTCCCCCCGCGATTGCCACGATGGGGAGCGACCATTTTCGATTCATGCCAGTTGATCCTTGTAGTTGGTTATTGGAGGGGCGGATCCTATTCCCTCATGGAGCCCAACACCACCCATTTTGCCAGTGATTGAAAAAATGGGTGGAGGTGTCTGTTATGGCCGGCTGGGGGCTCAGCGTTGCTGGGTGTCGAGATGGAAATGACGGGTCTGTTTGGTAAGGATGTGTGCGTGCTGGGCGACCTGTTCTGCCTCCTCGGCAGCAAGGCTGGCACTTTGATTGACCTCGTTCGCCAGATGAGACATCTCGCCAACCTTTTCGGTGATCTCCCGGATCAATTGCCGTTCCTCGCTCATCAGTTGCTCGACCTGGGTAATGCGGTGACCCACGTCACCACAGCTCTGTTCAATGCCTGCCACACTCTGGTGCGCCATGCCTGCGTGCTCAATTGCTTCGCCAACCCTGCCCAGTTCGGTATCCATTTCACTAACGGCCCGCAGGCTGACACTCTGGATTCGGTCGATGATGGTGTTGATCTCGGTCGTGGCACTGCCGGTACGGGTGGCGAGAGAGCGCACCTCATCGGCCACCACGGCAAAGCCGCGCCCCTGTTCTCCCGCCCGGGCGGCTTCAATCGCTGCGTTAAGAGCCAGCAAATTGGTCTGCTCCGCAATGGACTGGATAGCGCCCGCCAGTCCCGAGATCTGTTGCGAGAGACTGGCCAGATCTGAAATGGTACTTGAGACCCGTTTCACACCGGTTGCCTGTTCGTCTATGACCTTCTCGACAGCGTGGATGACCTGAGCGGTTTCGGCGGCTCGGGAAGCTGATTGCCGGGTCAGCTCGCTGACATGGTGCAGTTGTTCATCCGCTTGACCCATTGAATGTGTGAGCTGCTCGATAGCCTGTTCTATCTGTCGGGCGGTATCTACCTGGGTCAGACTGTCATCGGAATGTCGCTGCGCTGTAGTTGTCAGAATGATGGCCCGTTCGTCCAGCGTAGTAGCACTGCGTTGCAGTGAGGAGACCAGCGTGGCCAGTTGGCCTTGCATTGCGCCTATTTGGCGAATCAGGTCGCCGATGGCATCTCGTCCTGGCTCCGGCATTGTCACGGTTAACTTTCCCTCGGCGATGGCGGCTGTTGCCCTGCCTGCAGCGAGCAACCGTTGCTGGGTCGGCAGGCCGAGGCCGAAGATAAGGGCTATGCCGATCAGTGCGGCACAGAGCAGCAAGCCGTAGCAGAGGCGGGTGGTATCGACGAGATGAGTCATTTGCGCGGCGGCATATTGGTTACCACTGGTGACAGTAGCATCCACTCCGAGGCGGTGAGCGTTGTAGATGGCATGAAGGTTTGTCGCAATGCGGGTGGCCGTTGCGATATCACCTGCTTTGATAGCGGGAACAAACTGGGTATTGAGCAGTTGCCAGAAGCGCTCCCCCTGCTGTTTCTGCTCACCCAGTAGCAGCTGTTTGAGCGGTTCGTTCAGGTTGCTCTCCTGCCAGAAGCGGTTGCGCTCTTCGAACTCCTTTTGCAGGCGTGCGAGAGTCTGCAGCAACCCCTCCCGCTCCTCCGGTTTGGCATGGAGCAGGGTATAGACCTGCAGTTGGGATTCGATGAGGTAGAGCGGAGGTGGCAGGATGTCGGCCACCACGTCCTTGCCTTGCCCCATCTGGTCGGCTGCACTTCTGAGCGAATAGAGGCCAAAAAAGCTGATGGATATCAGTACGATAATGACCAGCACCCCAAGCAGCTGGCTAAAGAGCAGTGAACGGTCGTGAATTTGCCTGAACATGATGCCTCCATGCGGTGTTGTTCATGGATAGCATAGCTTCATTATCAGGAGGGCGATTCAATCGTGACTGGCGTGATGTGGCGCGAATAGTTGTGCGGGTGAGGTTTGCCCCGGCACGACGGCCGGGGCGGGATGACAGGGGTTACTCTTTGGCCGGTACAGGCTTGGTCTTGCCGTTGCGCAGTCCATCCAGCGTGAAGATCACCAGCGCACTCCAGATGCAGGCGAAGGTGATGAGCTTGTCCATTGCCAGCGCCTCACCGTAGAGGGTGACGGCCAGAATGAACATCATGCTGGGGCCTATGTACTGGAAGAAACCCAGGGTGGAGAGCTTGAGCCGGGTTGCCGCCGCGGTGAAGCAGAGCAGGGGAGCCGTGGTGACGGCGCCGGCGGCGATCAGCAGCAGGTTGAGCTGCCAGCCGTTCTCCGTCATGTGGCTGGTCGGGCTGTCGGCGATGCCCCACAGGTAGAAAGCCGCCGCAGGCAGCATGATGAGCGTTTCCAGCAGCAGGCCGGTGAGGGCATCGAGGGCCAGCTTTTTGCGCACCAGACCATACAGAGCGAAGCTCGACGCCAGCACCAGCGCGATCCAGGGTAGGGAGCCGAAGGCTATAAGCTGGATTGCCACCCCGATAAAGGCGAGGGCGACCGCCCACCACTGCAGGCGGCGCAGCTTCTCGCTCAGGAACAGCATGCCCAGCAGCACGTTGAACAGCGGATTGATGTAGTAGCCGAGGCTGGCATCCAGCATATGGCCGTTGTTGATGGCCCAGATAAAGAGCAGCCAGTTGCCCCCTACCGTGAAGGAGGTGAAGGCGAGGGTAAGCAGCACTTTCGGCTGACGCAGCACCGCCTGCACCTTGTGCCACTGGCGGCCCAGCAGTACCAGCACCATCAGCAGGGCGCAGGACCAGATCACCCTGTGGGTGAGGATCTCGATGGCCGGCACGGCGGCAATGGTTTTGAAATAGATCGGGGCTATGCCCCAAAGGGTATAGGCGCTCAGGGCGTAGATGATCCCCTCGCGCTCGGTCTGTTGCGACATGCAGATAGCCTTCACTGGAGTGCGGATGTTGGAAAAACATCGCAAAAAATCAGTGTAGCGATCCTTGTACGGGGAAAGAAGCGAATAAAGCGAAGTCGGGGGGAGGAGGGGGATCAGCCTTTGCCGCGGCGGATCTTGTCCACATCCATCAGCAGCCACAGCATCAGGGCGATAGCGGAGATCCAGGGGCCCCAGGTCACGTAGGCCTCGCCGTGCCCCAGCACGAAGAACAGCAGGGGCAAACCGATCACCAGAAACAGGACACTTCCCAGAAAAAATAGCATTTTTGTCTTTATATTTAATGGCTTGCTTATTTGATGATTATATCGATTGTGCCGTCTGATGGAAGACCGAAATGCAAAAGGGGGGATTTCTCCCCCCTTGCTGATGATGATGGCTATTTATGCCCTTATTCGAGCTGGATCCAGGTACTTTTCAGCTCGGTATATTTCTCCAGCGCGTGCAGCGACTTGTCGCGACCGTTGCCGGACTGTTTGAAGCCGCCAAACGGCATGGTCATGTCGCCGCCATCCCAGTTGTTGACGAATACTGTTCCGGCGCGTAGCGCGCGTGAGCCCTTGACCGCCTTGTTGAGATCCGCCGTCCAGATCGCCGCTGCCAGGCCGTAGTCGGTGTCGTTGCCCAGCGCAATGGCCTCCCCCAGCGTATCGAAGCCGGTCACCGCCAGCACCGGGCCGAATATCTCCTCGCGGAAGATACGCATCTGCGGGGTTACCTCGTCGAAGATGGTGGGCTCGATATAGAAGCCACCGCTCACTGTGTTGGTGCGGTTTCCTCCCAGCAGCAGCTTGGCTCCCTCCTGCTTGCCAATCTCGATATAGCGCAGCACCTGCTCCATCTGGATGTGATCCACCATGGCGCCGATGCGGGTCGCAGGGTCGAGCGGGTTGGCCGAGATCCACTCGCGGGCATGGGCCAGCAGTCGCTCCATGAACTGCGGCTTGATGCTGTTTTGCACCAGCAGCCGGGAGGCGGCGGTACACACCTCGCCCTGGTTGTAGAAGATGGCGCCGGCCGCGCTTCTGGCGGCAGCGTCCAGATCGGGCACGTCAGCCAGAATGATGTTGGGGCTCTTGCCGCCGCACTCCATAAAGGCGCGCTTGAGGTTGGATTTGCCGGAGCACTCCACCAGATGTTTGCCGATTTTGGTGGAGCCGGTGAAGGTAATGCAATCCACATCCATGTGCATGGCCAGCGCCTCGCCCACGGTGTGACCGAAGCCGGGCAGCACGTTGAACACACCGTCCGGAATGCCCGCTTCCTTGGCCAGTCCCGCGATACGCAGGGCGGTCAGGGGGGACTTTTCAGAAGGCTTGAGGATCACCGAGTTGCCGGTGGCGAGCGCCGGGCCCAGCTTCCAGCAGGCCATCACCAACGGGAAGTTCCACGGCACGATGGCGGCGACCACCCCGAGTGGTTCGCGGGTCACCAGCGCCAGTGCCGACTCCTCGACCGGCGCGACCTGATCGTAGATCTTGTCGATGGCTTCGGCGTTCCAGGCGATGCAGTTGGCAGCGGCAGGGGCGTCATAGCCCATGGCATCGCCGATGGGTTTGCCCATGTCGAGCGACTCCAGCAGCGCCAGCTCCAGCTTGTTGAGACGCATCAGTTCGGCGAAGCGCTGCATGATCTGCTTGCGCTGTTTCGGTGGCAGGCCGCTCCAGCGCTTGTCATCGAATGCGGCACGAGCGGCCTGTACCGCCAACTCGGCATCGGCGGCGTCGCAGGCGGCCACTTTGGTCAGCAGCTTGCCGTTGGCCGGGTTGATGCAGTCGAAGGTGGCGCCATTGATGGCATCCCGATAGCTGCCGTCGATAAAGGCTTGCGAGGGCAGGGTCAGGTGGGAGGCCTTGTGTTGCCACTGGGCTAGGGTCAGGTCACTCATGTTCACTCCTTGAACCGGCAAAAGTCACTATCCGCGTATCAATATGCTAAACATCTTGCCGCTTGTAAATCCATTCTGTAACAATTCATTAAACATTGAGCCGTTTTTAACCGATGTCTGTCAGTTAGAAACTGGCGGGGGTGTTGGCCGAAATCAGCACGCACTCCTGTTCGCCCACATTGCGAAAACGGTGGGGGGTACGGCTGTCGAAGTAGTAGCCATCGCCCGGCGTCAGCAGATAGATCTGCTCGCCCACGGTCACCTCAACCTCGCCCTTGATGACGATGCCGCACTCTTCACCCTCGTGGCTCAGCATGTCGTCACCGGTGTCAGCTCCGGCGGGCAGGATCTCCTGCATCATGCCGATGGCGCGGTTGGCACGGCTGTGCCCCACCAGTCGGTAACTGATGGGATGGGTGCCGAGATCCGGCATATCGGCGGCGCGAAAGATCACTTCGGAGTCCATTTCGGTCTCGTCGGTAAAGAAGCTGGCCAGCGACATGGGGATCCCTTCCAGCACCTTGCGCAGGGAGGCAACCGACGGGCTCACCTGATTTTTCTCGATCTGGGAGATGAATCCGTTGGTCACGCCGGAGCGTTTGGCCAGCTCGCGCTGGGAGAGGCCGGCTTTGGTGCGAACCGCCTTGAGGCGGTGGCCGATATCCATCGATAGACACTCCTTGACTGTTTACTATTATTAAATTTGTGTTAAATATCTTATACCACCCCGTTCAGCACAGCTAGTTGGGGTGAGATCAGACAGGGCCATAATGAGCCCTTTTTTAAGGATTCAGGTGTTTAATTTAATAGGCAATGGCCGATAGTTGCTAAACACCTTAAGGATGAGGTGACCATGAAACCGATCAGCGACATCAATACCCCCTCCGACATGTCCGCCTTCTGGATGCCGTTCACCGCCAACCAGCAGTTCAAGGCGGCGCCGCGCATCCTGAAGTCGGCGGAGGGGATGTATTATCACTCAGAGGATGGCCGCAAGATACTGGATGGCACAGCCGGACTCTGGTGTTGCAACGCGGGCCATGGTCGGCGCGAGATTGCCGAGGCGGTCTCCCAGCAGATTTCCCACCTCGATTTCGCCCCCACTTTCCAGATGGGCCACCCGCTGCCGTTCGAACTGGCCAACAAGCTGGTGGAGATTGCCCCCAAGGGGTTCGGTCACGTCTTCTATACCAACTCCGGCTCCGAATCGGTCGATACTGCTCTTAAAATCGCTCTGGCCTGGCAGCGAGCGCGTGGTCAGGGCACTCGCACCCGGTTGATTGGCCGCGAGCGTGGCTACCATGGCGTCGGTTTTGGCGGCATCTCGGTGGGGGGGATTCCCGGCAACCGCAAGTGGTTCGGCTCCCTGCTGACTGGCGTTGATCATCTGCCTCATACCCTCAACATCGCCAAAAACGCCTTCACCAAAGGGCTGCCCGAGGAGGATGTGGCGCTGGCCGACGAGCTGGAGAAGATCGTCTTCCTGCACGATGCCAGCAATATCGCGGCGGTGATCGTCGAGCCCATCGCCGGCAGTACCGGCGTGCTGATGCCCCCCAAAGGCTATCTCAAGCGGCTACGGGAGATCTGCACCAAGCACGGTATCCTGCTGATTTTTGACGAGGTGATCACCGGTTTTGGTCGCCTCGGTTCCCCCTTTGCCGCACAGGAGTTCGATGTCATCCCCGACATGATCACCTGCGCCAAGGGGCTCACCAACGGCGCCATCCCCATGGGGGCGGTGTTGGTGCAGAAGCACATTTATGACGACATGATGGCGGCAGGCAAAGGGGCCATCGAGCTGTTCCACGGCTACACCTACTCCGGCCATCCGGTGGCTGCGGCCGCAGGGCTGGCGACCCTCGAGATCTATCGCAACGAAAACCTGCTCAGCCGCGCCGCCGATCTGGCGGGCTACTGGGAGGAGGCAGCCCATTCGCTGAAGGGCTGCAAGCATGTGAAGGATGTGCGCAATTACGGGCTGGTGGCCGGCATCGAACTGGAATCCATGCCGGATGCGCCGGGCAAGCGCGCCTACGAGGTGTTCGTCCGCTGCTTCGAGAAGGGTCTGCTTATCCGGGTGACCGGCGACATCATCGCCCTGTCGCCGCCCCTTATCATCGAGCGCAGCCAGATCGACGATCTCTTCACCCTGCTGCAGGATGCCCTGCAGGCCCAACCCTAACCCATTTGGTGGCCCCGCTCTGGCGGGGCCTTGCGTTGCCTCGTTTTGACGAGTGCTGCGCCACCACGACATCAGTCATCACGGAGGATACATGACATACAGGGTCAGCAACTTCATCAACGGCCAGCCGCAGGAGAGTCGTAGCGAGCGCCAGGGGGCCATCTTCAATCCCGCCTGTGGCAAGCAGCAGGGGAGCGTGGGGCTTTCCAGCGCCGCCGAGTGCCAGGAAGCGATCGCCATCGCCGAGCGCGCCTTTGCCGAGTGGTCGCAAACCCCGCCGCTGGTGCGGGCCCGGGTCTTTTTCCGCTTCAAGGAGTTGATGGAGCAGCACAGGGACGAGCTGGCCCAGCTCATCAGCCGCGAGCATGGCAAGGTCTTCTCCGATGCGCAGGGTGAGCTGACCCGCGGGCTGGAGGTGGTGGAGTTTGCCTGCGGCATTCCCCATCTGCTCAAGGGGGAGCACTCCCTCAACGTCGGCCGCGGGGTAGACAGCTACTCCATGATGCAGCCGGTCGGGGTTTGCGCCGGTATCACGCCGTTCAACTTCCCGGCCATGGTGCCGCTCTGGATGTTCCCGGTTGCCATCGCCTGCGGCAATACCTTCATTCTCAAACCCTCCGAAAAGGATCCCTCTCTCTCGCTGCGGATGGCCGAGCTGCTCAAGGAGGCCGGTCTGCCGGACGGCGTGCTCAACGTGGTGAACGGTGACAAGGAGGTGGTGGATGTGCTGCTGACTGACCCGCGAGTCGGAGCCGTGTCGTTTGTTGGCTCCACCCCCATCGCCCAGTACATCTATGCCACCGCCTCGGCCCATGGCAAGCGGGTGCAGGCGCTGGGCGGCGCCAAGAACCACATGGTGGTGATGCCGGATGCGGATCTCGATCAGGCGGTCTCCGCTCTGATGGGGGCTGCGTATGGGGCTGCTGGTGAGCGCTGCATGGCCATTTCGGTGGCTGTGGTGGTGGGTGACGAGACCGCCGATGCGCTGGTGGCCAAGCTGACACCGCTGGTGGAAAAACTGCGGGTGGGCCCGGGGCTGGGCCAGAGCCCGGAGAACGAGATGGGGCCGCTCATCAGCAAGGAGCATCTGGCAAAGGTGCGCGGCTACGTGGAGCAGGGGGTGGCAGAAGGGGCCACGCTGCGAGTCGATGGTCGCACGCTGAGCCACGACGAGGGTTACTTTATCGGTGGCTGCCTGTTTGACGAGGTAACCCCCGAGATGCGCATCTACCGCGAGGAGATCTTCGGCCCTGTGCTCTCCATCGTGCGGGTGCCGGACTACGAGACGGCGCTGCGGCTCATCAACGAGCACGAGTACGGCAACGGTACCGCCATCTTTACCTGTGACGGCGACACTGCGCGGGACTTCACGGCGCGGGTGCAGGTCGGTATGGTAGGGGTGAACGTCCCCATTCCGGTGCCGATGGCGTTTCACAGCTTTGGCGGCTGGAAGCGCTCCATTTTCGGGCCGCTCAACATGCACGGGCCGGATGGGGTTCGCTTTTATACCCGGATGAAGACGGTCACGGCGCGCTGGCCCCAGAGCCTGCGCAGCGGAGCCGAGTTCTCCATGCCAACCATGAAGTGAGCCCAAGGCTCACTACCATGACTTGATTCTCTTGCCCCCGCAGATCGCTGGTCTGCGGGGGCACTTCTGTAAAGGAGCAACAGATGCGATTGGGAATTCTCGATTGTGACCGGCTGGATCCCGATCTGGCGGATCGTTTTGGCCCCGTCTACTCAGAGATGTTTATCAGGGGATTTCAGCCGCTGGCACCCGAGCTGGAGTTTCGGGTCTGGTCAGCCATCGATGGCGAGTTGCCGGAGGATCTGCACGAGTGTGATGCCTGGCTTATCACAGGTTCGCGCCACGATGCTTATAGCGATATCCCCTGGATCCAGACACTGCGCGGCTGGATCCGTCGTGCCCACGATGCCGACGTCAAGCTGGCCGGGATCTGTTTCGGCCATCAGGTGATAGCCCAGGCGCTCGGTGGCGAGGTGGTGAAGTCCACCAAGGGATGGGGGCTGGGGGTATCGGTTCACCCCATGCTGGAAGATGCCCCCTGGATGGCGCCGGCGCGGGATCATATCCGCATTCTGGCGAGCCATCAGGATCAGGTGGCGCTGCTCCCCCCCGGAGCAACCCGGCTGGCGGGCAACGATTTTTGTCCCAACTTCATGTTCCTGCAGGGGGACAACATAGTGGCCATTCAGGGACATCCCGAGTTCTCGGTGGAGTACAACCGGGCGCTGATCGAGCGACGCCGTGGCCTGCTGCCCGACGAGCGTTACCAGAGCAGCCTCTCCTCGCTGGAGGGGGAGGTGGATTCGACCACCATGATGCAGTGGTTGCTGCAGTTTTTGGGGATCCTGCCGCTGCAAGCCGGCGCGGCCTGAGCCCGGTTTGTCAGCGACCCCCTTCGGGTGCTAGATTTTGTAGCAAAATGAAGGATCAAGCGCTGCGATGTCGGGATCGGATGATACACTGGCCGCCCTTTGTGGCGGCCTGTTTGTCTGGCGTGATCGCCGCACCAGCTTGAGAGGGTGAAGCCTTGAAACTACAGCAATTGAAGTACTTGATCGCGATCCGGGACCACAACCTCAACGTCTCGGTGGCATCCGATGCGCTCTATACCAGCCAGCCCGGGGTCAGCAAGCAGATCGGCCTGCTGGAGAGCGAGCTGGGAGTGCGGATCTTCGAGCGCCGTGGCAAGCATCTGCATCGCATCACCCCGGTTGGCGAGGAGATCATCAAGTGTGCCGAGGCGATGCTCAACATCGAGAGCAAGATCAAGGCGATCTCCCGCGAGTATCTGGATCCGACCGTGGGTACCCTCAACATCCACACTACCCACACTATCGCCCGCTACCTGCTGCCCAAATCGGTTACCTACTTCACCAAGAAGTACCCCAAGATCTCGTTCCACCTCCATCCGGTGATGTCGGCGAGCAAGGAGCAGATCAGCAAGGGTTACTCCGATTTCTCCATCGTTGCCCACGAGATTGGCTTCGACAAGGAGCTGATCGCGCTGCCCGCTTACCTCTGGACCCTCTCGCTGGTGGTGCCGCAGGATCACCCGCTGGCCAAGGTGAAGAAGCCGACGCTGGAGCAGCTCTGCCACTACCCCATTCTCAGTTACGAGAGCGGTGCCACCGGTCGGCAGGTGCAGGACGAGGTGTTTCAGGCGGCGGGGCTGACCCCGAGCTACTACATGACGGTAATGGATGCCGGGGTGATCAAGCGCTATGTGGAGCTGGGCTTTGGCATCGGCATCATCTCCTCGTTGGTGGCCAACGACACCGACAGCCCCGGGCTGGTCTCCATCAATCTGGAGCATCTGTTCAAGCCCTGCCCGGCCCAGATCTGCTTCAGCAAGAGCATTCTGCTGCAGAACTACATGTATGACTTCATCAGCTCCTTCTCGCCCCACCTCACCAAGGAGGTGATCCAGAGCGTGATGCAGCAGCCGACCCAGGCGCGCATCGACGAGCTGCTGGCCGGGGTGGAGCTGCCCATCTATTGATCCCGATCGGATTCCCGATCGCTGCCGGTTGTCTCTTCTGTCAGGCTGGGCTCTACTCGGGGTCCAGCCTGTCTCTTTTGGGCTATCTCCATCGTCCGAGGTCTCTATGTCCCGCATTCTGCTGCTTGCCAATCTCAACTGTGATCATGTGCTCTCCCTCTCCGAACCGCTGGTGGCGGGGGCCCGGCTGCAATACGTGGATCAGGGGCGCAGGCTGGGGGGCGGTGCGGCCAACACCGGCATCGGGCTGGTGTGGGCGGGTCACGAGGTGACCATTGCCTCCCGCATCGGGCTGGACGAGACCGGCGACTGGTTGCTGGAGCAGGCGGCTGGTTATGGGCTGGATTGCAGACATGTGGAACGCTTTGGCGGCGAGACCGGCGAGCTGCTCATTCTGGTGGACTCCACTGGCGAGCGCACCATACTGCGCCGCCCGCGGCGTCCCGATCTGCCCGGAGATCTGCCGCTGGAGGGGATCGACTGCCTCTATGTGAACTATCCCGGCACCGCCATCATCAGCTACATGCGCCAGATGCTCGGCAAGAGCTTCGTGGTAGCCCAGTATCCCAAGGGGGGGCAGGCGCGCCGTCCCTGCCACGTGCTGGTGGCCTCCCGCTCCGATCTCGGCGAGGTAAGTGACCCCTGGCAACACGCCTGTCAGCTGGCGGGCGAGCAGCTGGAGTGGTTAGTGCTGACCGAGGGTAAGGCAGGCGCGGTGGCCATCCACGGCGAGGAGCAGATTAGGGTCGCCGCCCGGCCGGTCTCGGTGGTCGATACCACGGGGGCGGGAGATGCTTTTGCGGGTGGATTGATCCATGGTCTGGCGCGGGGCATGGCCATCAAGGATGCGTTGCAGTGTGCGGTGGACTGGGGCGCATTTGCCGTCGCCTCCGAGAGTTCAATCCCCTCGGTCGCGCTGAAAAACTGGCTGAAACAGCCTCACTGACGCCCCGTTCATTCACTGTTCGAAGGGGGATTTCCCCTCTTGTCTGTTGGGGGCGGCGGCGAGGAATTTCGGGAAATTTAGCCGCCAGAATGGAGGCAAACGCCGGGCTAACCCGGCAAGTTTGCGATCAATCAAAGAAAGTGTCGATTTATGTGCATCTTCATCGACACCCGGTTGTGCTGCTCTTAACCTTGTCACTCCGCAACTCAGATTAAGAGACAGGCCCCCCCCTCTGGCGAACCAATGGCGAACAGAGGCAAACCGGTTGTCTCCTGCCTCTTAGCTCAATGTTGTCGTCCTGATTCCTGGCTTGTAGTAAGAGGCAAGTGCGACCATGCAACTGACACGATTTACCGACTATGCCCTGCGTACCCTGACCTTTCTGGCGGTGCAGCCGGGCGATCGCCTGTCGACCATTACCGAAGTGGCCGATACCTTCGGCATCTCTCGCAACCACGTGGTCAAGATAGTGCACCAGCTCGGCATCAAGGGGTACATCGAGACGGTGCGTGGCAAGCATGGCGGTATCCGCCTCGGCCGTTCAGCGGTCTCCATCAATCTGCGCGATGTGGTGATGGATATGGAGCACGTGCTCTGCCCGGTCGACTGCAAGCGCGAGAACTGCCGTCTCTCCGGTGGCTGCCGCATTCAGGGTATCCTGCGCCGCGCCATGAACGCCTTCCTTGAAGTGCTGGGCGAGTACACCCTGGCCGATGCGGTGCGCGATCCGAACCGCCTCTGTCACCTGCTGGGCATCGAGCAGGAGTCCATTCTGGCGATGGCCTGATGGGCAGGAAACAAGAACAGATGTGAAAGGGGCCTGATGGCCCCTTTTGCTTGTCAGCGATTGCCCGGCTGGCGGATCAGGGTGATGGCGCCGTGCAGACAGGCGAGGCCGCAGGCACCGCAGCCATTGCAGGCGTCCATATTGACGTTGATGCCATCGGCAGTGGCCTTGATCGCCTGCTGGGGGCAGGCATCTTCACAAAGCAGGCAGTAGAAGCCCTGACGGGCCTGACAGCTCTCTTCAATCTGTACCCGGGTCTGCACCTGACGGCCCAGTTGCAAGTCGAGCGCACCGGTCGGACAGGCTCTGGCGCAGCTGCCGCAGTAACTGCACTGGCCGCAGGCGAGATCGAGCACCGGGGTGCCGGCAATCGGGCTCCCTTCGTACTCCTCCTGGGTGGCCGGTTTGAGCAGGCCGCGCGGGCAGGCCTTGAAACACTCGCCACAGCGGGTGCAGAGCGTGAGGTACTGGGACTCCTCGATCGCCCACGGCGGGCGCGCTTCATGGCAAACCACTGCGGGTTTGCGCGAAGCTTGCCAACCTTGTGTCAGCCAACGGAGGAAATAATGAGTCATGCCCACCCCTGATACCTATTAGGGGTTAATTTTATCGAAGTTTGCGAGGGCAGGCCAGAGAATAGCAGCCGTCAGGATCGCAAGGGCTGTTGCCCTTGTGTAAGCTAGGCGGGTCTCTTTTCCGTGGTTGAATGAAAACATATGTGGTTATTTCTCTGGCGTTCGTCCCTGCTCTATATCTTTCCCCTGCTGATGTGGGGCTACTGCCGCATCAAGGGCATCGAGTTCGTCGAGCTCGATACCGGGGTCAACAGCCACAAGTGGGTGGTGCTCGCCGCCTACCTCATCTACGTGCTGCTCTGGCTGCTGGCCAACCGCTATCTCGAACTCTTCCTGCGCCAGCGGAGCCGTAAATGATCGAGCCCGGGCTCTGGGTCATCCTGCTGCCAGCCGCCCTGCTGGCCCTCGGAACAGGCTGGCTGATTGGTCGGCGCAGCAGCACGGCGCAGGCTCAGGCGCTGCTGCTGGCACAGGAGCGTTATCAGGCACTGCAGGAGCGTTTTGACGAGTTGCAGGATGAGCGACAACAGGGGCAGCAGAAGCTGGATCAGCAGCAGACCCTGCTCATCAAGCTCACCGCCCGCCTCAAGGATGCGGAAGCGACCCTGCGCAGCGAGCGGCTGGCTGCCGCCGAGAAGCTGCAACTGCAACAGGAGGCGGAGCAGCGCCTCAGCCAGCAGTTCGAGAACCTTGCCAACCGGATCTTCGAGCAAAACTCCGGCAACTTCCGCGAATTGAACCAGAACAGCCTCGATCTGCTGCTCACCCCGCTCAAAGAGCAGCTCGAGGGCTTTCGTCGTCAGGTGGGTGAGACTCACGCTCAGGAGACGGCCCAGCGCCACAGCCTCAAGTTCGAACTGGAGCGCCTCGCCGAGCTCAATGCCCGCATGACCGAAGAGGCCGCGGCACTGACCCGAGCCCTCAAGGGCGACAGCAAGCAGCAGGGCAACTGGGGGGAAGTGGTGCTGGCGCGGATCCTCAGCGAGTGCGGTCTGCGCGAGGGTCACGAGTACCACACCCAGGTCAATATCGAGGTGGAGAAGGGCAAGCGTTACCAACCTGACGTCATCGTCCACCTGCCGCAAGACAAAGACATCATCATCGATGCCAAGGTGTCGCTGACCGCCTACGAGCGCTGGTACAACGCCGATGACGAGCTGGAGAAGGCTGTGGCGCTGAAAGAGCACGTCGCCTCGGTGCGCAACCATATCCGCGAGCTGGGTCGCAAGGATTACCAGCAGTTGCCCGGGGTGCGCACCCTCGACTATGTGCTGATGTTTGTGGCGGTGGAGCCCGCCTTCCTCACTGCGATGGAAGCCGATCCCTCGCTGGTGCGTTACGGTCTCGACAACAACATCCTGCTGGTGAGCCCTACCAACCTGATGGTGGCGCTGCGAACCATTGAAAACCTGTGGCGCTACGAGCGGCAGAATCAGAATGCCCGCCAGATTGCCGAGCGGGCCGGTCGCCTCTACGAAAAGCTGCGGCTGTTTGTCGAGGAGATGCAGCAGATGGGCGGCAGCCTGCACAAGGCGCAGGAGAGCTACGACAAGGCGATGGGAAGGCTGGTCAACGGTCGTGGCAACCTGATTGCGCAGGTCGAGCGTTTCCGCGAGTTGGGGGTGGAGGTAACCAAGAGCCTGCCCGAGCCGCTGGTTGAGCGGGCGCTGGAGCGTGACAAGGAGCGGGAGTAGTTTTCCCCGTACAGTAATCAGTAAAAGGCCCAAACCCGGTTTGGGCCTTTTACAATCTACCGTCTGCCCAGCGCTTACCCATCATTAGAAATCCGCAAAGCAAACGGCCCACTTCAGTGGGCCGTTGCTATTTATTCTACCGCTGTTAATCAGCGGCTGGCAGCGCGGGCGCTCAGTTCTGCTTTCTCGCTATCGCTCAGGAAGGCCAGGGTCAGGCCGTTCTGCTGGGCGGTGCGGATCTCGCTCACGGTCATACCCGCGGCCGGGGCGGCCACCTCATATTCGTGGGGCAGGTCGATCCCTTCCACCGCCGGATCGTCGGTGTTGAGGCAGGCCAGCACGCCGGCAGCCAGGAACTGGCGGATCGGGTGCTCAGTCAGGCTTGCCACCGTAGTGGTCTGGACGTTGGAGGTGAGGCAGGATTCGATGCCGATGCGGTGCTCGGCCAGATAGGCCATCAGGGCCGGATCCTGAATCGCTTTGACACCGTGGCCGATACGCTCGGCACCCAGCTCGCGAATGGCCTGCCACATGCTCTCGGGGCCAGCGGCTTCACCGGCGTGTACGGTGACGCGCATGCCTGCATCGCGCACCTTGCGGAAGTGGTCGACAAAGAGTTCCCCCGGGAAGCCCAGCTCGTCACCGGCCAGATCGATGGCAACCAGCTTGTCGCGGTGGGCCAGACAGGCGGCCAGCTCCTGATTGCACTGCTCGGTGCCGAAGGTGCGGCTCATGATGCCGATCAGGTTGGCCTTGATACCGAAGTCACGGCTGCCAGCGGCCACGCCATCGATGATGGCTTCCACCACACCCTGCGGGTGCAGCTTGTGGGCCATCGCCATGTAGGCCGGGCTGAAACGCAGCTCGGCATAGTCGATATCGGCGCGCAGCAGATCTTCCACGTTCTCGTAAGCGACCCGGCGGCAGGCGTCATAGTCGGCCAGCACGGCTACCCCCCAGTCCAGCTTCTTGAGGAAGGCGACCAGGCTAGGCTCGTTCTCGACGATCTGTACGTGAGGGCGCAGTGCTTCCAGCTCGAAGGCTGGCAGCTGAATATTGTGTTGGCGACCCAGCTCGAGGATGGTTTGCGGACGGATGTTGCCGTCCAGATGGCGGTGCAGGTCGGTCAGGGGGAGAGATCTGTCAATCATGGGGGCGCCCTCGTCGAGTCAGGTTTGAAAGCCTGCCATTCTAGGCGGGGCTTTCAAAAAAGATACCCCGTTTGCTGGCAAACGGGGTCTTATTGGTCGGTGATTTACCAAGGCGTGATGGGAATCGTTTTTTCCCGGGACTCAGGAGAGATCGAGTTCCTTCAGCTTGCGAGTGAGGGTGTTGCGACCCCAGCCAAGCAGACGGGCGGCCTCCTGCTTGTGGCCATGGGTGTGCTCCAGCGCCGTCTCCAGCATGATCCGTTCGAACTGGGGCATGGCATCGGCCAGGATGTCTGTCTCTCCCAGCGCCAGCTTGCTGGCCACCCACTCCTGCAACTGTTGCTGCCAGCAACCGGGCAACGCCGGTTGGCCGGGCTCGGCGTTGTGGGTGATGGGGGTAAGCAACTCGGGGGGAAGATCGCTCACCAGCACCTCCTGACCGGAGGCCATCACGGTGAGCCAACGGCAGACGTTCTCCAGCTGGCGCACGTTGCCCGGCCAGGGCAGGCGGCTGATATAGGCCTGGGTATCCGGATGCAGGCTCTTGGCCTCCACGTTCAGCTCTTTGGCGGCGCGCAGCAGGAAGTGACGAGCCAGCTGGGGAATATCCTCACGGCGCTCCTTGAGGGCGGGGATGTGAATGCGGATGACGTTGAGGCGGTGGAACAGATCCTCGCGAAACTCGCCATCGGCCACTCTTTTCTCCAGATTCTGGTGGGTGGCGGCGATGATCCGCACATCCACCTGCACCGGCTGGTGGCCACCGACCCTGTAGAACTGGCCATCGGCCAGCACCCGCAGCAGCCGGGTTTGCACATCCAGCGGCATGTCGCCGATCTCGTCGAGAAACAGGGTGCCGCCGTCGGCCTGCTCGAAGCGGCCGTGGCGGATGTTGTTGGCGCCGGTAAAGGCCCCCTTCTCGTGACCGAACAGCTCCGATTCGATGAGATCTTTCGGGATAGCCGCCATGTTGAGGGCGATAAAGTTCTTGTGGGCGCGCGGGCTGTGTTTGTGCAGCGCATGGGCGACCAGTTCCTTGCCGGTACCGCTCTGGCCGTTGATCAGCACCGAGATGCTGGATCGTGACAGGCGGCCGATGGCGCGAAACACTTCCTGCATTGCCGGCGCCTCACCAATGATCTCGGGAGTGGCGGTGGTCTCCTGCTGGCGAGCCTTGCGCTTGGTGCGCTGCTCCTTGAGGTGATTCTCGGCGCGGCGCACCAGTGTCACTGCTTCGTCGATGTCGAACGGTTTGGGCAGGTACTCGAAGGCGCCGCGCTGGTAGGCGTTGACTGCGCTGTCGAGATCCGAGTGAGCGGTCATGATGATGATGGGCAGATCGGCCTGACGGCGGTGGATCTGCTCCAGCAGGCTCAGGCCGTCGATACCCGGCATCCGGATATCGGAGAGGATCACATCGGGCGAGCGCAGCTCAAGGGCATGCAGCAGCGCTTCGCCATCGGCAAAGCTCTCGCAGTTGAAGCCTTCGCTGCCGAGAGTGCGCTCCAGCACCCAGCGGATAGAGCTGTCATCGTCGACGATCCACACTTTGGCTGTCATGGTGTTCCCTTACTTGCGAAGCGGTAGAAAAATGGTGAATTCGGTGTGGCCCGGCCAGCTGATGCAGTCGATTTTCCCCTTGTGCTGGTCGATCAGGTTCTGGGCGATGGAGAGGCCAAGCCCGGTGCCGCCCTCTTTGCCGGTGATCATGGGATAGAACAGGGTGTCGCGGATGGCATCCGGAATACCGGGGCCGTTGTCGATGATCTTGATCTCCGCCGCCAGCCGGTAGCGCTGGCCGTGGATGGTGATCTGGAACGCGGTGCGAGTCTTGATACGGATAAGCCCGGTCTGATCGCCCAGCGCTTCGGCGGCGTTGCGCACTATGTTGAGAAACGCCTGCTGCAGCTGATCCGGCTCCATCTCGAATTCGGGGATGCTGGGGTCGTAATCCCGCTCGATGCGAACCGAGGGTGGCAGCTCCAGCTCCACCAGTCGGCGTACCTGCTCCAGTACCGAATGGACATTGTGCATCTGGTGGCGGCCGGGGCGCTGGGGGCCGAGCAGCCGATCGACCAGTACCCGCAGCCGGTCAGCCTGTTCAATGATGATGCCGGTATATTCGCGCAGGGCCGGGTCCGGCAGCTCTTTTTGCAGCAGCTGGGCCGCGCCGCGCAGGCCACCGAGGGGATTCTTGATTTCGTGGGCGAGACCACGTACCAGCTCCTTGGCTGCCAGCTGCTGGGCATGCTGCTGCTGCTCCTGACTGATCTTTTTCTGCTGGTCGATCTTGCGCAGCTCCACGACCAGCAGGCGCTGCTCGTGGTCGGCCATGGGAGTAGCACTCAGCTCTACCAGCCGCGGTTCTCCCTCTACCACCAGAGTCACTTCGCTATCGGTAAAGCCCTGCCCTGAAACGAGGCACTGTTTCAGTCGTTGCAGGTCGAGGGAGATATGTTCCAGCAGATGGGGCAGTTCGATGCCGATCAGCCTACGTTCACTGAGGGAGAGCAGCTGTTCAGCCGCCGGGTTGACGAACTGGATGCAGAGCCGATCATCCATCAGGATCACGGCGGTCAGCAAATTATCCAAGAGTGTTTTGGCATTGTCCGAGCGGGTTGGCACAGGTTTCTCCCTAAAACGGTGCTGTGCACCTGTAATGCACCGATATGGTGCATTGAGTTTACCCGCATCGGTGCGCTATATCACCCCTGGTTGGCTTTGGGGGTGGGTTTGGGAGCCGGATCCACGCTTGCTCTATGCAGGTAAAAGGTGACTGGAGTGGATTTAGCAAGGATCGTACCGTCTTTGGTAAGCAGTTCGAGCTGGGCCTCGTGGGCGCCGCGGTCGACGTTTTCGACCCGGATCGAGAGGCTGTTGCTGACAAGGGGAGCTGCTTTGCCATCCAGAGTCAACCGGACATCATACTGGGTGGGGGGTTTGGGGCTGATCTGGCCCTGAAAGACGATATTGCCAGTGTTGTCGCGCAGGGTGCTGCCCTGTTCCGGTGAAAGCAGGGCGATGACCAGCTTGGTCGCCTCTTTCTTCTTGTTGGCATCGACGCCGGTCAGGGAGTTGAAGTTCTCCACCTGTACCGAACGGGGGGCACCGCTTAAGAAGGGGGCCGTGCGCAGATCGACTTCCTTTACCTTCTTGCCGGGAGGTGGTGCATCCGTGTAGTGGGTGACGCCATTGCCATCGACCCAGGAGTAGACCTTGGCGGCATGCGTACCAAACGAGGTCAGCAACAGGAGGGCGACAAGCCCGATGCCATACTTGTTGTTCATCCATCTCTCCTTGACGGTATCTTGCTTAATCCTATCAGAGAAAAAACCCGCCAGATGGCGGGTTTTGTCACGATTGGGCAAGCTGGTCCGATTAACCGGACAGCTGTTCCCGGCTTAGACGGAGTAGTACAGCTCGAACTCCAGCGGGTGCGGGGTCATGCGCACACGGTCAACATCCTGCTGTTTCAGTTCCAGGTAGGAGTTGATGAAGTCATCGCTGAACACGCCGCCACGGGTCAGGAACTCGCGATCGCTATCCAGAGCGGCCAGTGCTTCGTCCAGAGAGCCGGCAACGGTCGGTACTTCTGCAGCCTCTTCCGGCGGCAGGTCGTACAGGTTCTTGTCCATGGCATCGCCCGGATGGATCTTGTTGATGATACCGTCCAGACCGGCCATCAGCTGAGCTGCGAAGGCCAGGTACGGGTTGGCTGCCGGATCCGGGAAGCGCACTTCGATACGACGGGCTTTCGGGCTCGGAACCACCGGGATACGGATGGAGGCAGAGCGGTTGCGGGCAGAGTAGGCCAGCATGACCGGTGCTTCATAACCCGGAACCAGACGCTTGTAGGAGTTGGTGGTCGGGTTGGCGAAGGCGTTGATGGCCTTGGCGTGCTTGATGATACCGCCAATGTAGTGCAGCGCCATCTCGGACAGACCGCCATACAGGTCGCCGGCGAACAGGTTGACGCCGTTCTTGGCCAGAGACTGGTGGCAGTGCATGCCGGAGCCGTTGTCACCGAACATGGGTTTCGGCATGAAGGTGACGGTCTTGTTGTAGGCGTGGGCTACGTTGTGGATCACGTACTTCAGCACCTGCACTTCGTCCGCCTTCAGCGTCAGAGTATTGAAGCGGGTAGCGATCTCGTTCTGACCGGCAGTAGCCACTTCGTGGTGGTGAGCTTCAACAACCTGGCCCATCTCTTCCAGCACCAAGCACATGGCGGCACGGATGTCCTGGGAGGAGTCAACCGGCGCAACCGGGAAGTAACCGCCTTTCACGAACGGACGGTGACCCTTGTTGCCATGCTCATAGGCAGTGCCGGAGTTCCAGGCAGCTTCTTCGGATTCGATCTTCACGAAGCTGTGGCCCATGGTATTGGAGAAGGTGATGTTGTCGAACATGAAGAATTCCGGCTCCGGCCCGAACAGCACGGTGTCAGCGATGCCGCTGGACTTCAGGAAATCTTCGGCGCGCTTGGCGATGGAGCGCGGGTCGCGGTCGTAGCCCTGCATGGTGGCAGGCTCCAGCACGTCACACACGATGTTCAGAGTGGTCTCTTCGGTGAAGGGATCCAGCTTGGCGGAGGCGGCATCCGGCATCAGTACCATGTCGGATTCGTTGATGCCTTTCCAGCCACCGATGGAGGAGCCGTCGAACATCTTGCCGTCTTCGAAGAAATCTTCATCAACCTGATGGGCAGGGATGGATACGTGCTGCTCTTTGCCCTTGGTGTCGGTAAAGCGCAGATCAACAAACTTGACTTCGTGTTCCTGGATCAGGGCCAAAACGTTCTGGACTGACATGCTAAATAACCTCCGGTGTTAAAACTCTCTGGGTGAATGCGTCGTCGTATTCACATAAGCCAGTATCGTGCCAAGTTTGTGACAGCCTGATTTCAGGGCAATCCCGTCTCGGTGGTTCCCCAAAAGCAGGCAATCTCGACTGGTGTTGCATCAAAATGGTGCGACCGTGGATCGTTTTGGTGCACTGAAATAGTGCGCAAGATGCGGTCGCACCCCATATAAGCAGGGTTTACAGACGAGGTCTATGATCCAGATCCGTTGTCATGCGCGAATGTACTGCAATTCTGCTAGGCAGATCACAAAGGCAAGAGTACAATTAGCGCCCAATTTTACCCGGTGATTGAGGCGAGAATGTTAGAGAATTTACGCAATATTGCGATTATTGCGCACGTTGACCACGGCAAAACGACGCTGGTGGACAAACTGCTGCAGCAGTCCGGTACCCTGGACCGCTCCACGGAAGGCCAGGAACGGATCATGGACTCCAATGATCTGGAACGGGAACGTGGCATCACCATTCTCGCCAAGAACACTGCGATCCGCTGGAATGACTACCGCATCAACATCGTTGATACCCCGGGTCACGCCGACTTCGGTGGTGAAGTAGAGCGCGTACTGTCCATGGTTGACTCCGTGCTGCTGCTGGTTGACGCCGTAGACGGCCCGATGCCGCAAACCCGTTTCGTGACCCAGAAAGCGTTCGCTCAGGGTCTGAAGCCGATAGTGGTCATCAACAAGGTTGACCGTCCGGGTGCTCGTCCTGACTGGGTAATGGATCAGGTATTTGACCTGTTCGACAACCTGGGCGCGACTGACGAACAGCTGGACTTCAAAGTGGTTTACGCCTCTGCACTGAACGGTTGGGCCACCATGGATCAGGACGTCGAGTCCGAGAACATGGAGCCGCTGTTCCAGGCCATCGTCGACAACGTTGAAGCGCCGAAGGCTGATGCTGACGGTGGTTTCCAGATGCAGATCTCCCAGCTGGACTACAACTCCTACGTGGGCGTTATCGGTATCGGCCGTATCACTCGTGGTCGCGTCAAGACCAACCAGCAGGTCACCATCGTTGGTGCCGACGGCAAGACCCGCAACGGTAAAGTCGGTCAGGTGCTGGGCTATCTGGGCCTGTCCCGTACCGAAGTTGCCGATGCGCAAGCTGGCGACATCATCGCCATCACCGGTCTGGGCGAGCTGAAGATCTCCGACACCATCTGTGACAACGGTGCTGTTGAAGCGCTGCCGCCGCTCTCCGTCGACGAGCCGACCGTGAACATGACCTTCCAGGTCAACACCTCACCGTTCGCTGGTAAAGAGGGCAAGTTCGTGACCTCCCGCAACATTCTGGAGCGTCTGAACCAGGAGCTGGTCCACAACGTGGCCCTGCGCGTGGAAGAGACTGATGATCCGGACAAGTTCCGCGTATCCGGTCGTGGTGAACTGCACCTCTCCATCCTGATCGAAAACATGCGTCGCGAAGGTTACGAGCTGGCGGTATCCCGTCCGGAAGTAATCCTGCGTACCGTTGACGGCGAACTGCAAGAACCGTTCGAAACCGTTACTGTGGACGTGGAAGAAGCGCACCAGGGTTCCGTGATGGAGCAGCTGGGTCTGCGTAAGGGCGAAATGACCAACATGACCCCGGATGGCAAGGGTCGTGTCCGCCTGGACTTCATGATCCCGAGCCGTGGCCTGATCGGCTTCCAGACCGAGTTCATGACCATGACCTCCGGTACCGGTCTGCTGTACCACACCTTCGACCACTACGGTCCGCACAAGGGTGGCAGCATCGGTGAGCGTCAGAACGGCGTGCTGATCTCCAACGCTACCGGTAAGGCACTGACTTACGCCCTGTTCGGTCTGCAAGACCGCGGTCGTCTGTTCATCGGTCACGCGACCGAAGTGTATGAAGGCCAGGTGATCGGTATCCACTCCCGTTCCAACGACCTGACCGTTAACTGCCTGAAAGGTAAGCAGCTGACCAACATGCGTGCCTCCGGTACCGACGAAGCTCAGGTTCTGACTCCGCCGATCCGCATGACTCTGGAACAGGCTCTCGAGTTCATCGACAACGATGAGCTGGTAGAAGTGACTCCGAAGAGCATCCGTATCCGTAAGAAGCTGTTGACCGAGCTGGATCGCAAGCGCTCTGGCCGTGGTTAATCCCATGTGCTGAGTCCCGGTAGCCCTCGCGGCTGCTGACGATTCGCTGATAGAAAGGCCCAAACCTCCGGTTTGGGCCTTTTTTTATTTGCGTTGGGCTGGGCTGATCGGTTGCACCTTGCTTTGCGGATAAACGCTGCTGCCGAGCATGGCAGGCTATCAATGGGCATTCGTTTTGGAGTTGTATCTGGCTCGCCATGGCTGGGGCTGTGGGCGTGTTCTGAAAGCAGGGCTCTGCAGATCGGAAGATGGCTTTACCGGGCCTGCTGGCAGGGGCGGGGCCTTATGAGTGAGCCAAATCAATCGCTATAAATTTAATTTATGGACTTAGCCTTAATGGCCCAACTTTATCTTATGCGAACGAATTCGGCTGCCTGAAGCACTCTGCGGCTCATGCCAGGCCGTTACAGGGCTGTGCCCGATCCGGGGGCATAAAAGACGACGCCCTCCACCGGTTGCTATCAACCGGTGGAGGGCGTCGCTACTTGCGTGTTACTGGCGCCAGAACGAGGGGAAGAACAGCACCGCGACCGTCAGGATCTCCAGTCGGCCCAGCAGCATGCCGAACGACAGCAGCCACTTGGCCGAGTCGGGCAGGCTGGCGAAGTTGGTGCTGGGGCCCACCACCGGCCCCATCCCTGGCCCCACGTTGGCAACCGCGGTGATGGAGCTGGAGATGGAGGTGAGGGGGTCTAGCCCGATGGCGGCCAGCAGCGCCGCGATCACCAGAATGATGGTGAAGTAGGCCAGCACGAAGGAGATCATCGAGCGGATGATGGCATCGTTGACCGTCCGGCCGTTGTACTTCTGGGGAAATACGCCGGAGGGGTGCATCAGCTGGCGCATCTGCTTCTTGAACAGGGCAAAGGCCACCTGTACCCGGAAGATCTTGAGGCCGCCCGCAGTCGAGCCTGAGCAGGCGCCAAGCGCTAGCAGCACGATGAAGGTGATGCTGGCCAGCGGCCCCCAGGTGCCGAAGTCACCGAGGCCAAAGCCCGTGGTGGTGAGCACCGAGACGATGTTGAAGCAGCTGATGCGTAGGGCATCCCAGAAGCCGAACAGGTCTCTCTCCCACAGATAGAAGGTCATGATGACGGTGACCCACACCACCAGCCAGAAGAAGCCGCGCACCTGGGCATCCTTGAACAGGCTGTAATCCCGGTGGTTGAGGCTCTGCACATAGAGCAGGAAGGGCAGGCCACCGAGGAACATGAACAGGGTGCCAATCCAGTGTGCCGAGTTGGAGAAGTGGGACATGGATTGATCGGAGGTGGAGTAGCCGCCGGTACTGAGGGTGGTCATCGAGTGGTTGATCGCCTCGAACAGCGTCATGCCGCTGGCCCAGTAGGCCATCATGCAGAGCATGGAGAGCACCAGATAGACCACTACGATGTTGTTGGCGACCGTCTTGGCCCGTGGCGCACTTTTATCTGACCAGTCCGAGCTCTCGGTCTGGAACAGTTTCATGCCGCCGACGTTGAGGTAGGGCAGCACCGCCACCGCCATCACGATAAAGCCGACCCCGCCCAGCCACTGCAGGATGGATCGCCACAGCAGGATGCTGTGAGCCATGTTGTCGAGGCCGGAGAGCACGGTAGAGCCGGTGGTGGTCACCCCGGACATGGTCTCGAAGTAGGCGTCGGTAAAGTTGATGTGGGTGATGAAGACAAAGGGCAACGCCCCGAAGATACAGGCCACCACCCAGACCGAGGTGGTGAGCAGGAACATCTCCCGTACCCCCAGATGGAACTCCGCCTTGCGCCCGTAATGGAGGCAGAGCAGGGCGGCGCCGTGGGTGATGAGCACCGATTTAAGAAACTCGACGAACCCCTCGGAGCCGGTCAGCAGGGCCAGCAGGGTCGGCAGCCACATGAAGAGCGCCAGCTTGGAGAGCACCAGCCCGAGAGTAAAGATGATGGGACGCAGCTTGATCATGTTCGATAACCTGGTCGGTGATTGAAAAAAGACCCGGACCATCCCTCTGTTGGGGCTGAGCCGGGTCTGGCGTGACAGTGAGCGGCCATGGGCCCGTTACAGGAAGAAGGGGCTGGGCTGGAACAGCCGTTCCACTTCCGGGATGTACTTCTTGTCCACCAGGAACATGACCACGTGGTCATCCTGCTGGATCCTGGTGCGATCGTGAGCGATCAGCACCTCATCCCCACGCACCACGGCACCTATGGTGGTACCCGGCGGCAGCTTGAGCTCGCCCACCGTCTTGCCGACCACCTTGGAGGTGTTCTCGTCGCCGTGGGCAATCGCCTCGATCGCCTCGGCGGCGCCGCGGCGCAGACTGTAGACGTTGGCGATATCGGCCCGGCGCACGTGGGTCAGCAGGGCCGAGATGGTGGCCTGCTGCGGCGAGATGGCGATGTCGATGGAACCACCCTGCACCAGATCGACGTAGGCGCCGCGCTGGATCAGCACCATGGTCTTCTTGGCGCCCATCTTCTTGGCGAGCAGGGCCGACATGATGTTGGCCTCATCCTCGTTGGTCACGGCGATGAAGACGTCGATCTGGTCGATATGTTCCTCGGCCAGCAACTCCTGATCCGCTGCATCGCCGCAGAAGACGATGGTGTTCTCCAGCAGTTCGGAGAGCTGCTCCGCCCGCTTCTGGTTACGTTCAATGAGCTTGACGCTGTAGCGCTTCTCCAGCTGACGGGCGAGACCGGCACCGATGTTGCCACCACCGACGATCATGATGCGACGGTAGGGGCTCTCGAGGCGCTGCAGCTCCGACATCACGGCGCGGATATGGCCCGCGGCGGCGACAAAGAAGACCTCGTCATCCGCTTCGATGATGGTGGTGCCTTGCGGGCGGATTGGGCGGCCCTGACGGAAGATGGCTGCCACCCGGGTCTCGATATTGGGCATGTGCTCGCGCAGGGTGGAGAGGGCATTGCCGACCAGAGGGCCGCCGTAGTAGGCCTTGACCGCCACCAGACCGACGCGGCCACCTGCGAAATCAACCACTTGCAGGGCGCCCGGGTACTCGATCAGGCGACGCACATAGTCGGTCACCAGCTGCTCCGGCGCGATCAGGTGATCCACCGGCACCGATTCCGGCAGGAACAGGCGATCCCGCTCGGTCAGATAGGCGGGCGAACGGATCCGCGCCACCTTGTTCGGAGTGTTGAACAGGGAGTAGGCCACCTGACAGGCGATCATGTTGGTCTCGTCACTGTTGGTGACGGCGACCAGCATGTCGGCATCCTGAGCCCCCGCTTCGCGCAGCACCTTGGGGTGAGCGCCATGGCCGTTGACTACCCGCAGGTCAAACTTGTCCTGCAGTTCGCGCAGGCGCTCGCTGTCGGTATCGACGATGGTGATGTCGTTGTTCTCTCCGGCCAGGTTCTCGGCCAGAGTGCCGCCGACCTGGCCGGCTCCCAAAATGATGATTTTCATAGGGAACGTCTACTCACGTTGAGGCAGTAAAGGGGCATGCCGCCAGCATGGCGATTGCCCCGGAAGAAGCATGTCAGCGTCACAGCTTGACCAGCTTGGCGTAGTAGAAGCCATCCATCTCGGCTTCACCCGGCAGAAACTGGCGACCCGAGCACTCCGGGGTGTCCTGTTCGTGCAACGGTACCAATTTGGCATCTTTGGTCGCGGCAAGGAAGGCGCGGATCTGTTCGCGGTTCTCTTCCGGCAGGACGGAGCAGGTGGCGTAGAGCAGGGTGCCGCCGCTCTTCAGCTTGCCCCAGAGGGCATTGAGAATCCGGCGCTGCAGCTCGGCCAGCTCACGAATGTCCTGATCACGGCGCAGCCACTTGATGTCGGGGTGGCGACGGATAACGCCGGTGGCGGAGCAGGGGGCATCCAGCAGAATGCGGTCGAACTGGCCCTCCGGCCACCACTGTTCCGGTGCCGCGGCATCGCCGTGGATCACTTTGGCGGTCAGGCCGATGCGATCCAGGTTCTCCTGCACTCGCTTGAGGCGGTTCTCGTCGGCATCGACGGCGACCACGCCAGCCAGCTTGGGCTGACGCTCCAGCAGGTGGGCGGTCTTGCCGCCGGGGGCGGCGCAGGCATCCAGCACCCACTCACCCGGTTGCGGGTCGAGCAGGGCGGCCGCCTGTTGTGCTGCGCCATCCTGTACCGAGCAGTCACCGACTTCGAAGCCGGGCAGCTTGGTCACATCGCAGGGACGCTCCAGCAGGATGCAATCCTCGCCCTCTTCACCGGCCACCGCATTGATGCCGGCTTCGGCCATGCGGGCCAGCATCTGCTCGCGGCTCTGGCGCTGACTGTTGTTGCGGATCCACATGGGGGGGCGCTGGTTGTTCGCCTCCATGATGAACTCCCACTCGTCGGGATAAGCCTGACGCAGGCGCTTGGTGAGCCACTCGGGGTGACCGAGGCGCACGCTCGGCACGCGGTCGATACGCAGCAGAATCACTTCGGCGCTGCGCTGGAAGTTGCGCAGCACACCGTTGATGAGGCCACGCAGGGAGGTGCCCTTGAGCAGCTTGACCGCGTTGACGGTCTCGGCCACCGCGGCGTGAGCCGGAATGCGGGTGTAGATGAGCTGGTAGAGGCCGACCAGGATGAGGTAGTGGAAGATGCGGCTCTTGTTCTTGAGCGGCTTGTCCATCATCTCGCCGACCGCCGCATCGAGGCGGGGCAACCAGCGCAGGGTACCGTAGCAGAGTTCTTGCAGGAGGGCGCGATCGCGGGGCGCAACCTTCTCCTGGGCAGCAGGCAGAACGGCGGAGAGGGACTGGCCCTGATCCAGCACCTGTTGAATAACGAGAGCAGCCTGTGCGCGTGTTTTCATAGTGTTACCTTAGATGCGCAAGTCGGGGCCTGGGCCCCGCTTGTGTCAATTCAATCCAGTTCAATTCAATTGCGTGCCGGGTTCAAACCAGTCGCGGCGAGAGTTGAGCAGGTCCGTCACGGACATCGCCTTCTTGCCGGGCGGCTGCAGGGTCAGCAGGCGCAGTACCCCTTTGCCGGTGGCGATATCGATCCCCTGCTTGTCAGCCTTGAGCAGGGTTCCGGCGCGCTGGCCATGGTCGCTGTCGATGACGGCGGCTTGCCATACCTTGACGGTCTGGTCAGCCACTTCGAACCAGCTGATGGGCCAGGGATTGAAGGCGCGGATGCAGCGCTCGATGGCGACGGCCTCCATCGACCAGTCGATGCGGGCCTCTTCCTTGGAGAGCTTCTCGGCGTAGTTGGCCAGCGCATCATCTTGCGCCTCGGCAGCGGTTTCACCGGCGGCCATGGCATCGATGGTGTCGACCAGCGCCTGCGGACCCAGCTCGGCCAGCTTGTCATAGAGGCTGGCGGAGGTCTCGTCGGCGGCGATGGGGCAGGTCACTTTGCGGATCATGGCGCCGGTATCCAGCCCCACATCCATCTGCATGATGGTGACGCCAGTCTCGGCATCGCCCGCCCAGATGGAGCGCTGGATCGGGGCCGCACCGCGCCAGCGCGGCAGCAGGGAGCCGTGCACGTTGATGCAACCCAGACGCGGGGTATCGAGCACCGCTTTGGGCAGGATCAGGCCATAGGCCACGACGACCATCAGGTCGGCGCCAAGGGCTGCCAGTTCGGCCTGTGCCTCTTCCTTGCGCAGGGAAGCTGGTTGGTAAACTGGCAGATTATGGGCCAGCGCCAGCTCTTTGACCGGGCTGGCGGTGAGCTTCTGGCCGCGACCGGCGGGCTTGTCCGGCTGGGTATAAACGGCGACGACCTCGTGGTCGGAAGACAACAACGCCGCCAGGTGACGGGCGGCGAAGTCGGGAGTACCGGCAAAAATCAGTTTCAACTTATTCAACGGGGCAGATCCTCAGAGGGCTTTGCGATCTTCACGGGCCATCTTTTCCAGCTTCTGACGAATGCGCTGGCGCTTGAGCGGGGACAGGTAATCCACAAACAGCTTGCCCATCAGGTGATCCATCTCGTGCTGGATGCAGATGGCGAGCAGGTCGTCCGTTTCCAGTTCAAACGGCTGGCCGTGGCGATCCAGCGCGCGGATCTTGATCTGTTCGGCACGCGGCACCAGAGCGCGGCTGCCGGGCACGGAGAGGCAACCCTCTTCGATGCCGGTGCTGCCGCACTGGGAGATGACTTCCGGATTGATCAATACCAGAGGGTCTTCACGGTTTTCAGAGACATCGATCACTATGATGCGCTGATGAATGTCCACCTGAGTTGCAGCCAGGCCGATGCCTTCCTCTGCGTACATGGTTTCGAACATATCATCTACAATTTGCTGTAACTCGGGTGTAAAGGTCTCGACAGGGGCTGCGACGGTGCGCAAGCGCTCATCGGGAAAACGCAATACATCTAGAATGGCCATAGTTTTTTCTTTAGTTTCGTATAAATGCAGTCAATATTGGCGTAATTCTAGTCATTTACGCCGACAAAAAACAGCAACACTTTGCGCGCAGAAGTAACAGGGAGTGTTATGTATCTGAAGCGAACCATCCTGGCCTGTCTGCTGGTTGCCGCGAGCCCGACTCTGCTGGCCGACCAGCTGCGGCTTAAAGCCGGCTATCCCGAGAGTTATGTCGTGCAAAAAGGCGACACATTGTGGGATATCTCCGGCAAATATCTCTCCGAGCCATGGCTATGGCCCCATCTCTGGAATATCAATCCGCAGATTGCCAACCCGCACTGGATCTACCCGGGTGACGTGCTGCAACTGAGCTGGGTCAATGGCGAACCCCGTCTTGGCAAGGCGATGCAAGGGGGCAAGCAGGTCATCCGCCTGAGCCCGAAAAACCGCTACGAGAGCAAAGCCAATCCTATTCCCACCCTTCCTATCAGCGAGATTGGCCCGTTTTTGCAGACCGACCATATTCTTGCCAACGCTCAGGAAGGCAAAAAACTGCCCTATCTGCTGGGGTCGGATGAGAAACATATCGGTATGCTGGAGGGGGACACCCTCTATGTGCAGGGGACTTTGACCCCTGGCCAGATGTATGGTGTGTACCACCTCGGCGCAATCTACAAGGATCGTGATACGGGCGAACTGCTTGGGCAGGAGGCCGTGCTAACCGGTATCGTTCGCGCTGTGGCGCGCCTGGATGGTGATCGCACCGAAGTGACTCTGACTCACAACCAGAGGGAGGTGTTGCAGGGTGACAAGGTGATGCAGCTACCCGAGCAGGAGAGCATGCCTGCCGTATTCATGCCAAAGGCGGCACCTGCCATCCAACCGGGCTATATCGTCGACCTGCCAAGCAAGGTGCGAGGCGGCGGCAAGTTCGATGTGGTGCTCATCAACAAGGGGAGTCGGGATCAGCTGTCGGCGGGTGATGTGCTCGATATTCGCCGTCCCGGTGCGGCACTGGTGACCAAGAACGGTACTGTCCAGTACAAAGAGCTCTCGTCGGTCTACAACAAGGTGTTTTACAGCAGCAACAAAAAAGCGCCACTGCCTTCCGAAGCGATTGCCCGGGTCATGCTGTTCAAGGTGTATGACAAGCTGAGTTACGGCCTCATCATGCAGAGCAAGGACATGGTGAGTACTGGTTATCAGGTAACTCACTTCTGACCGTGCACTATCCTGACGATCGCCTTGCACTCTGGCTCGCGCTGGATGCCGTCACCGGGATTGGCCCGGTGACGGCATCCCGTCTGTTGGAGCGGGTTGGCGGCGATATTCAGCAACTGTTTCAGTGTGACGAAACGCAGTTGCACCAGATGGGGCTGGCGCCAGAGCAGATCCGCCAGTTGCGCTGGCCATCACCTGTTGTCGAGCAGAGCCTGATGTGGGCTACCCAGCCCGGCAATGCACTACTCCCGCAGGATCATCCCGCTTACCCTGCCTTGCTCAGGGAGATCCCCGCCGCCCCCTTGCTGCTCTACTGCCGTGGCGAGCTTTCTGCTTTGTCTCTTCCACAGCTGGCGATGGTGGGGACCCGCCATCCAACCTATGCCGGCAAGGATAATGCAGCCCGTCTTTGTAGCGAGCTGGTTGGCTGTGGCTTGGCAATTACCTCGGGTCTCGCGCTTGGCATCGATGGCGTCTGCCATCAGCAGGCCCTGACCGCCGGAGGCATGACCTTGGCGGTGCTGGGGTCTGGGCTGGATCAGCTCTATCCCAAACGTCATCAAGCGCTGGCTGCGGCGATACTCGAGCGGGGCGGCGTATTGATTTCCGAGCTGGCGCCGGACAAAGGTCCGCTGGCTGAACATTTTCCCCGCCGCAACCGTATCATCAGTGGCCTATCCCTTGGCACTCTGGTGGTTGAGGCAACCGAGCAGAGTGGCTCGCTCATTACGGCGCGCTATGCGCTTGAGCAGGGGCGTGAGGTATTTGCGGTGCCCGGAGCGCCGCAAAACGGGCAGGCAACCGGGTGCAATAAATTAATTCAGCAGGGGGCCAAACTTGTGTTGAGTGCGGCCGATATAGTGGAAGAGCTGCCCGAATGGGCAGTGCGGTTGCCGGAACCGGTCGTATCATCTGAGCAATCGCATAATAGCGAATTGCCTTATGCAGATTTGTTGGATAACGTAGATTACGAGCCCACAAGTGTGGATACCGTCGCCGAGCGGGCCCAGCTTCCTGTCGAAGTGGTATTAGGCAGGTTGGTAGAGCTGGAGCTGGCCGGAGCAGTCACGGCGGTCGCCGGTGGATACGTCAGAGCGAGGAGGGTGAATCATGTTTGATGTATTGATGTACCTTTTCGAGACCTACATCCACAGCGATGCAGATGTGATGGTCGAGCAGAATGAACTCACCGACGAGCTGAGCCGTGCCGGCTTTGACAAGGAAGAGATCGAGAAGGCGCTGACTTGGCTGGAGCGGCTGGCCAACCTGCATGACAGCGAGCGGGAGGTCTATGTAGCCGCCAGCGCGCAAGGCTCCATGCGTATCTATGCTCCGCAAGAGCTGGCTCGTCTCAGCACCGAGTGCCGCGGTTTCCTGCTGTTTCTGGAACAGGCTCAGGTGCTTAACGCCGAGACCCGCGAGATCTGCATCGAGCGCCTGCTCGAGCTGGATAAGCCGGACATCGAACTAGATGATCTCAAGTGGGTCGTCATGATGGTGCTATTCAACGTGCCGGGCAGTGAAAATGCCTACCAGCAGATGGAAGAGCTGGTGTTTGACGAGTCAGACGGCGTCATTCACTGACAGTCCGGTGCCGCGCTGGTAGAATTCAGGCCATCTGGATTTCAAGGCGCGGCCCATGTCAAAAATCGATCATCACCTCTTTTCAGCCCACGAACATGCCTTCGAGCGCGAGCCGTGCCCGCAGTGCGGGGCCGAGCTGGTGATCCGTCAGGGCAAACATGGCCCCTTTCTCGGTTGTTCTGCCTACCCCGCCTGTGACTATATTCGCTCCCTGACGCCATCCGGCCGCGATATCGAGAAGGTGCTCGAGGGCTCTGCCTGTCCCGAATGCGGTCAGCCGCTGGCGATCAAGAAGGGGCGTTATGGTCTGTTTGTCGGCTGTACTCACTATCCGGCCTGTCAACATATCGAATCCCTGCAGGAGAGCGACGATACCCAGATCCTCTGCCCGGAGTGTGGCAAGGGCCATCTGGTGAGCCGCACCTCCCGCTACGGCAAGCAGTTTTACTCCTGCGACGGCTATCCACACTGCAAATATGTGGTGAATGAGAAGCCGGTTCCCATGCCTTGCCCGCAGTGTGGCTGGGGCATCATGGTGGAGAAAAAGGTGCGGGGAACGCTGCGCTGGGTCTGTCCGCAAAAGAAATGCGGCCATCAAAGTGAGCGGGTATAATCGCGCCGCCATAACGGAACTAAAACGTTTTCGGCGAACTTCAACCTCCCACTTGGAGTAAGGAAATTCCCACCATGAAGAAACCCTTTGTTGCCGTACTGATGGGCTCTGACTCTGATTTCCCCGTGATGCAAGCCACCCTTGAAGTGCTCAAGTCGTTTGATATCACAGTGGAAGTCAAAGTGACTTCAGCCCACCGGACTCCGGCTGCGACCCACCAGTATGTGACCGATGCCGAGGCCCGTGGCTGCAAGGTATTTATCTGTGCTGCCGGTCTTGCTGCCCATCTGGCAGGGGCAGTTGCAGGTATCACCACGCGTCCCGTGATCGGGGTGCCCATCGATGGTGGCCCGCTGAAAGGGCTGGATGCGCTGCTCTCTACCGTGCAGATGCCGGGCGGCGTACCGGTAGCGACGGTTGCCATCGGCAAGGCGGGTGCCAAGAATGCCGGATATCTGGCAGCTCAGCTGCTGGCTGTCGCTGACGACGAGCTGGCCGCAAGAGTGCGTGCCGAACGCCAGAAGAGCGCCGAAGAGGTGATGGCGAAAGATGCTGCCTTGCAGGCGCAGCTTAAGTAAGTTTCTAGGTGGCCGCCAGTTGCACGGTGCTCCCCTCCGGGGCGCCGGGTTTGCAACGGTGGTCATTGTGTTGATAGCAACCCAATGATGAGGCGGCAGCTGGACTGCCGCATTTTTTCTGATGCAAAACGAATTTGAACAAGCGGTTGCCGCGCTCGAGAACGAAGGGGTGATCGCCTATGCGACCGAGGCGGTCTTCGGTCTGGGTTGTGATCCGGATTCTGAACTGGCCGTGCAGCGTCTGCTTGATATCAAGCAGCGCCCGGTGGAGAAGGGCTTGATCCTGATTGCGGCCGAACTGGGGCAACTGCTCGATTATATCGACCTGAGTCAGCTCACCGCAGAGCAGCTGGCTCGGGTTGAGGCCAGCTGGCCAGGCCCCTTTACCTGGATCATGCCTGCCAAGCCCGACACACCCTCATGGCTGACCGGTCAGTTCGATACGCTGGCAGTGCGGGTCACGGCGCATCCGCAGGTACAAGGGCTGTGCCGCGCCTTTGGCAAGCCGCTGGTCTCTACCAGCGCCAACCTGACTGGTGAAGAGCCGGCTCGCCGCGTGGCCGATATCGGCGAACTGCTGGCAAGCAAGCTGGCTTATGTCCTGCCGGGTGAGGTGGGTGGGCAAGCCAACCCCTCGGAAATCAAGGATGCCAGAAGCGGCGCAATCATCCGCCCTTCCTGAATGGCAGACCGCTTTGCGGCCATGCCGGCGGGCTAGCCCGTCTGTAATATCACTATAAAAATGAGCGGGACTCTGTAGATCCCGCCTGAGCTGGAGACAAGATGAGCAAACCGGATGTGGCCCGGGTCAAGGCCTTTCTGCTGCAGTTGCAGGACGAGATCTGCCGTGGCCTGGAGCAGGGCGATGGCAGCGGACACTTTGTGGAAGATGCTTGGAGCCGTGATGGCGGCGGCGGTGGTCGCACCCGCGTGCTGCGCCATGGTGCAGTGATCGAGCAGGGCGGGGTCAACTTCTCCCATGTGTATGGGGATGCCATGCCGGCTTCTGCCACCGCTCATCGACCCGAACTGGCTGGTCGCAAGTTCGAGGCGATGGGGGTCTCTCTGGTGATCCATCCGCACAACCCCTATGTGCCGACCAGCCACGCCAATGTGCGCTTCTTTATTGCCGAGAAGGAGGGTGAAGAGCCCATCTGGTGGTTTGGCGGTGGTTTTGACCTGACTCCCTTCTATCCGTTCGAAGAGGATGTTCGCCACTGGCATCAGGTTTCTCACGACCTCTGTCAGCCGTTTGGCGCAGATATCTATCCGGAGTTCAAATCCTGGTGCGATCGCTACTTCTTCCTCAAACATCGGGACGAGACACGCGGTGTCGGTGGCCTCTTCTTCGACGATCTGAATCGTTGGCCATTTGCCGACAGCTTCGCCTTTATGCAGGCGGTGGGTAACGGCTACCTTGCGGCCTATCTGCCGATTATCGAGCGACGCAAAGATCTTGCCTATAGTGAGCGGGAACGGGAGTTCCAGCTCTATCGTCGCGGACGTTATGTGGAGTTCAATCTGGTGTTCGATCGGGGTACTCTGTTCGGGCTGCAAACCGGTGGCCGTACCGAGTCGATCCTGATGTCGATGCCACCGCTGGCTCGCTGGGAGTATGACTGGCAACCGGCAGCAGGCAGTCCGGAAGCCTTGCTCTACAGCGATTACCTCAAGCCACGCGAGTGGTTGTGAACGAAGGGGCCATAACGGCCCCTTTTTGTTGGCCGATATTCGACTTGTTCCCGCAGGGGAAAAACCGTTAAATCGGGAGATTGCCCTATAAAGGAACTGTTTGATGGATCGTTATCTGGTTTTTGGCCACCCGGTGCGCCACAGTAAATCCCCTTTCATTCACACCCTGTTTGCCAGACAGACCCAGCAAGAGCTGGAGTATGGGCTGGCCGAACCTGCGGTGGATGAATTTGCCAACACTCTGCGGGACTTCTTTGCTCGGGGCGGCAAGGGCTGCAACGTCACCGTGCCGTTCAAGGAGCAGGCATTCGCGCTGGTTGATCGGCTGAGCCCAAGGGCCAAACGGGCGGGGGCAGTCAATACCATCAAACTGACCGATGATGGTGTGTTGCTTGGGGATAACACCGATGGTGCCGGGCTGGTGGCGGATCTCAAGGCTCATGGCGTGATGTTGACCGGCAGCCGGATCCTGCTGCTGGGGGCTGGAGGCGCCGCTCGAGGTGCTCTGGCTCCACTGCTGGCTGAACATCCGGCCGAGGTGGTGATCGTCAACCGTACCCACGCCCGGGCAGAACAACTGGCTGCCGAATTCCGCGACCTGGGTAGTGTCAGCGCCCTGACGTATGAACAGCTGGCCGGTCATTTCGATCTTGTTATCAACTCCACATCGGCCAGTCTGCAGGGTGAACTGCCGCCGCTGGCTCCCGGTCTGATCCACGCCGATATTGCTATCTACGACATGATGTATGGTGCAACGGATACCCCCTTCATTGGTTGGGCCAAGCAACATGGCGCCCGTCAAACCATGGATGGGCTCGGCATGCTGGTCGAACAGGCTGCCGAGGCGTTTACCGTGTGGCGTGGAATCCGTCCCGGGACTAAACAGGTATTGAGAGAGTTGAAGCGTAACTTGGGGGTGATATGAACCAGGGTATTCTGTTTCCTGATCTGATGGAGTGGCAGGCCCAGGAGATGCGGGTGCATTTTCCTGCCCAGCAGATGGGGGCACTGATCAACTGCTATATCAGTCTGCGTCGGTTGGAGAAGATGACTGGTCTGGCTCTGAGCCGAGAGGATGACATCCTGCGAGCGTTCGAAAGCGTGCGTTTTGATATTGAGGATTTTGTGGAAAAACTCATTGAAGAACAATCGTTTGCTGAAGATGGCGCCATCTATCTGTAGATTTTCAAAGTTTTTTTCCTTTGCAGCGGAACTTTATCGATTTTCTGCTGACTAACTTGATAGTTGAGGAAGTGCTAGCTAGTCACCTTTATAACTCCCCAGTATTCGTACTGGGGATTTTTTTATCTATTTGAAATAAAAGTGTTTTTTATAAAGCAAAAAGTCATGAAACTAAATTACATAAATTACTTTCACTTTTTGCTGCTTTGCTGTACAGTTGTCTGCGTAGGGTACAGAGGTAAGATGTTCTATCTTTCAGACCTTTTATTTCACGTAATTGAATGTGGCTGAATAGCGGCCCCGATGAGTTTCTCGTCGGGGTGTTTTTTTATGCGCAGCATTTAGAGTAAAAGCTTTAATTTGTCGATGCATTTGCTAAAATGGGGTCGATTCTTGAGGTACACCGGTCGTCTGGTGCTCGAGATTCAGCTTCTTCCCAATTTTTGAACTTATTGTTTAAGGCTGGATGGCAGAACTGTCGTCCGGCCTCATTTTTATCCCTTCTCTGCCAGATCTGTAATTAAATTTCATTTTTGGTTGTTTTTGGTGATTTTCATCCCCGATATGGGGGCAGATATGAAAACGATATCAAAAACATGAAAGGTTAATTCTTGTCGAGAATTAATTTCCTATCTATATGAATTTCAACCACTAACTCGCTCTTGCCAAGAGTGATATCTGATGTGTTGGCTGGATTGTGAGGACTGTAGGGATCTGAAAGTCTTTCAATCAGCGGAGGGGGACTCCGCCAATTGCGAGACTAGCGAGGAGTGGATCACTCCCCGGTGGGTTCTTGCTCATCCGTTGCGATGTGAGAGTCATCGGCTCCGGTGACATACCAGTTGGTCAGGGTCTGTGCCAGTTTTTCTACCCCGATATTGCTGAGGGAGGAGAAGGCTTCAACCTGGATCTGGGAACCCAGACTGGCGACGGCCTGACGCACCTTGATCACCTGATTGTTGCGCGGGCCAGGGCTCAGCTTGTCGGCCTTGGTCAGCAGCAGCATAACCGGCAGTTCGCGATGAGCGCTCCACTCCAGCATGTTCATGTCGGTATCTTTGAGCGGATGACGGATATCCATCAGGATTACCAGTCCTTTCAATGACTCACGACGCTGCAGGTATTCTGCCAGTGATTTTTGCCACTTGAGCTTCATTTCCAGCGGAACCTGGGCATAACCATAACCCGGCAGGTCGACCAGACGTTTGCCCGGTTCCAGCTCAAACAGGTTGATCAGCTGGGTGCGGCCGGGGGTTTTACTGGTTCGGGCCAGGTTCTTGTGTTTGGTTAACGTGTTCAATGCAGATGACTTACCGGCGTTGGAACGGCCAGCAAACGCGATCTCGACACCCCCATCATTTGGCAGGTGGCGGATGTCGGGTGCGCTGGTCACAAAATGCACCTTATTGAAATTGAGAGTTTGTGTATCCAACGTAAATTCCCCATGGAGATAGAGGGTTATAGAGTTACTTTTTTGTAAAAAGGTGTAAAATGGCGTCGCTTAAACGCGTTTATTTTAACATGCCTTCAGCGGCATGGGATCTGGAAGCCTAATAACTAAAAGTTGGAACGCCATGAAGAACCTAGTCATTACTCTTGCTCTGATGGTTGGCGTAACGGGGATGGCACAAGCCAAAGGCGATGCCGCTGCGGGACAGGCCAAGGCTGCAGTTTGTGCGGCTTGTCATGGACCGGACGGAAACAGCCTGATTGATATGTACCCCAAAATTGCTGGTCAGCACGCATCATATATCAAAAAGCAGTTGGTTGAACTGAAGGCTGCCGCTTCTGGCCAAATTGGTCGGGTTGCGCCCGTTATGGGGCCGATGGCTCTGCCTTTGTCGGATCAGGACATGGATGACCTGGCGGCTTACTTCTCCAGCCAGAAAGTGACTCCGGTGGCCGTTCCTGATGACGTTGTTGCTGCAGGCAAGGCGCTTTATATGGGTGGCGACATGAGTCGCGGCCTGCCAGCCTGTACTGCTTGCCACGGACCGCGAGGTTCCGGGGTTGAGCAGGCCAAATATCCCAGTCTCTCCGGGCAGCACCCTGCCTATATCAAAGCGCAGCTGACCGGTTTCCGTGCCGGTACTCGGGACAACGACCCGAATGGCATGATGCGCGACGTTGCCAAGAAGCTGACTGATCAGGATATCGATGTGTTGTCCAAGTATGTTGCCGGACTGCACTAAGCTGATTGCGTTACCTGCAATTGATGAGAAACGGGGAGCTTGGGCTCCTCGTTGTTTTTATGGTTTCCACGTCATTCTCGGTTTAATCCTCTCGTTATGTAAGAGATCCTCCATTTTCGCAGCAGGCCAAGGCTCATAGATTTGTATAAAATTTAAAATAAATGATATTTATCAATCTGTTATGCTTTTATTGCGGTTTTCTGCGGTATTGGGATGTATTCAGGTAGATTGAGCGCCTTTATAGAGCTGATACATTAAGTTCAATGGATTTATCCACGGAATGGATAGCGGTTTCACAGTGGGATGCTGTGAGCACAGGATGTTTGGCATGGCGGGATGCCGTGGGTTCGCAAGAACTGGCAAGGGATTGAAAGATCAGGATGGTGACCATCTCCGGAGCGGGATGGGGTTGCGGGATGCAGGCTCCCCGGCACGATGGCAGGATGCGGTCGGAACGGGTCAAACAGGCACACGCACATTCAGGAACGACCACAAGAAGGTCAGGATGACCATATAAAGATATGATGTGGCAACAAGTCGTCATGGACGGGACAAAACAGACTGTTTTGCCATTCAGGATGATCCTCACACAGACATATCAAGGCAGCTTCGGCTGCCTTTTTTCTTATTGGGTCATTAACCCGATCAGCCTTTCTGTGTCAAAATACCAGCAATATGCCCAGAGGATACCGATCCTGCGGTGTTCAGTGGCCCTAAAGGGCCGGATTGATGCGGGATCCTGCTGATGTTCCGGTTTCACTGTTCCCCAGAATTGCATCCCGCCGGGTGAGATCATCCCGGAGTCGGGCTCAATCCAGTTATTTTTCGGAGTTATCCATTCATGTCTGCCAAACAACCCAATCGCAAGCCTGCTGGCAAGCGCAAAGAATCAGAAGCCAGTGCTCAGGAAGGTCGTGAGCGGAAACGTGCGGCCAAGCGCAAGGGCTTGAAAGCGGGCTCTCGCCAGCAAGTCGAGCAGCAGAAAGGCAAGTCAGCCGGCAAACAGGCCAAGGATCCGCGTATCGGCTCACGCAAGCCGGTCGCGTTGATTGTTGAAGAGAAGGGCACCAAGTCCACCGTATCCAAGGCGGTAAAAGAGAAGAAGCTGGTGATGACTCCGGAGCAGGAGCTGGCATCCATCGAGAATGATGACCGTCTCAATGATTTGCTGGATCGTCTCGATGCCGGTGAAACTCTGGAGGCGGCTGAGCAGGCCTGGGTTGACCAGCGGGTTGATCGTTATCAGGAGCTGATGGATGAGCTCGGCATCATCGACAACGACGATGATGAAGAGGCTGACGAAGCCTTCGAGGAGAGCGACTATGAAGAGTCGTTCCAGCCGGCTTCCGAAGATGAGTTGTGGGATCGCTTTACCCAGGTCGATTATCAGCCCGAGACCAAGCCTGAGCCGAAGAAGAAGTGATGAGTGGATCGATGCTGGCCGCCCTGTCGGGCGGCCTGATTTTGTCCGGGCTGGCCATTTATGCAGGTATGCTGCTGGCCAGACTCCGGCGCCAGCAGGTGATGCAGTGGCAGGCCATTGCAGCTCGCAATGAACGAATCCTGGAGAGCGTGCGGGTCATTGCCCATGCGGTGCAGGAGGGGCAGTGCGACTACTCCGAAGGAGCCATTCGGCTGACCAATCTGCTGGATGCTCTGCAGATCAAGGATGGGCGCCCTTTTGCCAGCGAATTTCCCGGTCTCTACGGGTTATACGAGAAGGTGAAGGATATGCCGACCCATGAGGCGCGGCGTGCACTCAAGCGCAATGAAGTGATGAAGATGGATCTCGAGCGCAGCGGTTATGAGGCCGAGCTGGAAGCCCAGATCCTCAAGGATGTGGCACAACTGAAGGATTTTCAGTTAAGCCGATAAGCCATTGATAACAAAAAGAGAGGAAGCGAGCGTGCAAGCAGGACAGATTGTGTGGGATCAGGCCCTGATCGAAAAATATAACTACAGCGGCCCGAGATATACCTCCTATCCCACGGCACTGGAGTTCAACGAGAACTTCGGTTACCCGGATTTTGTTCGCGCTGCCGGGCAGTATCCCGAGCGTCATCTTTCTCTCTACGTTCACATCCCCTTCTGCCATAAACTCTGTTACTACTGTGGCTGCAACAAGGTCATAACCCGTCATCAGCACAAGGCTGACGAGTACCTCGACTATCTCGAACGGGAGATCAAGGCGCAGGCTCCGCTATTCAAACAGCGGCTGGTTACCCAGCTGCACTGGGGCGGTGGCACTCCTACCTATCTCAATGAAAGCCAGACCCGGCGTCTGATGGCCATGCTGCGTGAGCACTTCCATTTTGCCGATGAAGGCGAATTCAGTATCGAAGTCGATCCGCGCGAGATAGAACTTTCGATGCTGGATGTGTTGCGAGCAGTCGGTTTTAACCGTATCAGTCTCGGCGTGCAGGACTTCAACAAGGATGTGCAGGTTGCCGTAAATCGCGAGCAGGATAACGACTTCATTCGTGCCATGCTGGAACGAGCCAGAGAGCTGGGCTTTCGTTCAACCAACCTTGACCTTATCTATGGTCTGCCGCATCAGAACAGGGAGAGCTTCCACCATACGCTGGAAGAGGTGCTCAAAACAGATCCGGCGCGCCTCTCCATCTTCAACTATGCCCATCTACCCAGCCGCTTTGCTGCGCAGCGCAAGCTGAAGGAAGAGGATATGCCTGCTCCGCAGGAGAAGCTGGCCATGTTGCAGGGGACTATCGAGTTCCTTACCGGTCGCGGTTACCAGTTCATCGGCATGGATCACTTTGCCAAGCCGGATGATGAGCTGGCTGTGGCACAACGCGAAGGCAAGCTGCATCGCAACTTCCAGGGCTATACCACCCAGGGGGATTGTGATCTGCTTGGGCTGGGCGTCTCCTCCATCAGCATGATCGGCGATGCCTATTCGCAGAATCAGAAAGAGCTCAAAACCTATTACGCTCAGGTTGAGGAGTTGGGGCATGCGCAATGGAAAGGGTGCTCGCTGAATCAGGATGACCTGATCCGTCGTGAAGTGATCAAGCGGCTTATCTGCGACTTTCGTTTGAACTTCGCCACCATTGAGCAGACATTTGGCTTGGATTTCAAAGAGTACTTCGCCGAGGATCTCAAGCTGCTACAGACCTTTATCGACGATGGGCTGGTGCGTATGACGGATTCGGGGCTCGAGGTATCTTCCACAGGGCAGCTGTTGATCCGCAATATCTGCATGTGCTTCGACCTCTACCTGCGCAACAAGGCTCGCCAGCAGCAGTTCTCTCGCGTTATATAAGTTTTTGTTTGCAGCTCAGAAAACAGAAAAGGGCGCCATCAGTGGCGCCCTTTTCATATGTAGTGTGCTTGAACTGTGACTTAGGGAGGTTTTGGCAAGAAGGCGCTGCGATGAGGCAAGCAATTGCACAGTGAAACGCAGATAAAAAGATGGGGGCGACTTGCGTCGCCCCCGGTAGTCGTATCGCTCTAATCCTTGAACGAAGTTGCTCCCTGCAATCCCTGACTGTTTACCTCTTCCTTTAGGTTTCCCCTTCCCAATCCTTTGGGGTGTCCTTTAGCCATCTTGGCCTGACGAGTCATCCTTTCCCGCCGCACTTTCTCCGTCCTGGGAGGTGTCCTTTGCCACGTCCTGTGACTAGTCCATTTGCCCAACCCTGGCAGCCAGTCTTCCTGACCGACTTCATTGCGTCCGTGCATGAGTAACTATAAGGATTTTCCGAGAGGCGACAATGGCAAGTTGGAAAACGTTTTTGTGTTGATAGTTAACGAAAGCAATCTCTTTCGATTTATTTGATATAAAACATTGTGTTATTGAAATTTACTACTGTTTTTAAGACGTTATCTTCCGATTATTTCGAGAACATTTTGAGCTTATTGCTCACATCTTTAATGGCTGATCTCTTACGCGGCATTATGGTTGCTGTGGAAACAAATATGTCGTCCTGATGGTGATGTCTTTCACCAACAGGAAAAGGGGAACTTGAGCAAGAAAAGGCGGGGTCAGGAGCGCTGATTGAGGCGTTCGTATATGGTCTGCCGCTCTTCAGGGCTGAGCGATGAGAAGTAGTGAGTAAAGAGGCGCAGCAGCAGAGATTTGTTCATGCCGTCCTGCTGGGTCAGATTACCCAACTCATCGATGGCGACGGTACTCATGGAGAAGGTCGCCTTCTTGTAACTGGGCTTGAGGTGTTCACCGCTCTCGATGAAGGCCAGTGCCGTCAGGGCTTCGTCCCGGTGCAGGCTCAGCTCCAGACTGACGACCTTGGGCTTGCCTTTGGCGTAGAACTCCGCATCTTCGATAAACTCGTCGACGGTAAAGTTCTTCTGGTGATGAAGCTGGTGCTTCTTCTTCAGATCGGCCAGACCCATCTCATACCCCCACTTGCAGGAACTCTTTGGCGATGGCACGGATCTCTTCGGCGGATTTGCCATCCGGCTCGATCTCCATCACCGACAACCCCTTCTCCTCGCTGTCGTCGTAGACGTTGCGGCCATAGGTGATGGCATTGAGCACATCTACCCCAAAGGAGGAGCAAACCTCTTTCGCTTCAAGAATCCGTTTCACCTGATTGGGCAGGGAAGGGCACTGGGTCAGCACCACAGCCGCATTGAGGGTCGGGTTGACCATCTTGCAGGTGGTGATGAGATCTTCCATATGGGGCAGGGTCTTGAGATCCCGACGTTTGGGGCGCAGCGGTATAAGAGCGTGGGTGGCGACTGCCATGGTAGAACGTAGCGCCCGGTTGTCTTGTCCACCACAGTCAACGATGACGTAGTCGTAGCGGTTTTTCAGGCTGAGCAGGTCGTTGCGGATATTGCCGTAGAGCTGGACGCAGTTGATTTGTGGCAGTTCCGGATTGTCGTTGCGCTCCTGGATCCAGTCGGAGGTGGTGCGCTGGGGATCGCAGTCGACCAGCAAAACTTCCCCCTGAAACTGGGATCTGAGGTAGACCGCCAGATTTTGCGCCAGGCAGCTCTTGCCACTCCCTCCTTTTTCTCCGCCCACCAACAAGATCATGACGTTCCCCTATCCATGAGAAAACCGCTGTTTTCAGTATAGGAGGGGCTGCTCTCATAACAAGGCAGGAGGTGGTTTGCCTCCCGCCCAATCTATCAGTAGTGCTGACTACCGCCGCTGGAGCGGCACACATAGTCGGGTACCAGCGTCTGGGGAGCCTTGTCGACATGGCATACCACCATGGGCATGGCCGGGGCTCCTTCTGCCTGCGTGAGGCTGGGTACGAGAGGCAGCAACAGGGTTGCGAACAGCAGCATGGACTTCATTTTCATAACAACTCCTTGGTAACACCATTCATACGTGATCTGGATCACTTTTTGAGTTAAGCCGAGGTTCGACCCAGCGCAAGGAAGAGCGAATAAATTCAGCCAATGAAAAAACTCTCAAAATGAACCTGACGTCAGGCTCTGAATGTCTGGCGGCCAAGATGCTGACTTTGTGCATATTAATGAGCAACAGATAGCTGGGCGGTAATGATATGAGCCGCAGTGCGACCAAGCTGGCGTGAATGCCATGATCTGGGACAAGAAAACAATTATGCAGAGTGAGAAGGATGGGTGACTTTTTATTTATTGGTTAGAGGCGATGAGAGGGTGACATTATTCATAATAGTGCATGGTAAATTCACAGAATATTTTTGATTTAATTTAACCAATTGAAATTAATGATATTGTCTTTTTGTTTCTATCCATTTTGAGAGTGACGCCATGAATGAAATGGCTTTCAATATGAAATATAAAGGGCTTTTTTTAAGTATGTATGCGGGCTTGGTGAATAAGAGAATGTGGGATCTGTTACCCCTATCAAAGATCTTTTCATGAATTTATTCAGTTCTGGGTGAATGTGATCAATCTCTAAGTTTGCAGTGATTGGCAGGTCTAACCTCGGTCTCGAAAGGCAAGGGCAGGATAGAACATAAGCCGATTACCCTACATAAAGAATATCCCGCCTTAGCCACGAGCATGAATAGAAGGAATCTATTCAATCACTCGCAGGGACCACTGCTAGACGGAATATAATCATGAGCAAATTTTATGTAGGTTCTGAAGTTGGCCAATTGCGCCGTGTCATGTTGCACCGCCCCAACCTCAGTCTGAAGCGTCTGACCCCTTCCAACTGCCAGGATCTGCTGTTCGATGACGTCCTGTCTGTTGAACGCGCCGGTCAGGAGCACGACAAATTCGCTCAGGTACTGCGCGATCAGAATGTCGAAGTTTTCCTGCTGACCAATCTGCTGGCCGAGACCCTGGATGTGCCGGAAGCCAAAACCTGGCTGCTGCAACATCAGGTCTCCGACTATCGCCTCGGTTCTTCTTTTGCCAACGACGTGCGCTGCTTCCTGGCTGACATGCCGCACCGCGAACTGGCCCGCATTCTCTCCGGCGGCCTGACCTACTCCGAGATGCCCTACAGCGGCGTCAACATGGTAGTAGGCATGCACGCACCGACCGATTTCATCATCGAGCCGCTGCCCAACCATCTCTTTACCCGTGACACATCCTGCTGGGTTTACGGTGGCGTCTCCATCAACCCGATGGCCAAACAGGCTCGTCGCCGTGAAACCAACCATGTGAAGGCCATCTACCGCTGGCACCCGATGTTTGCCGGTCAGGACTTCATCAAGTACTTCGGTGACGAGGAGCGCGACTACGACAACTCCACCATCGAGGGTGGCGACGTACTGGTTATCGGCCGCGGCGCCGTGCTGATCGGCATGTCCGAGCGCACCACCCCGCAAGGTGTCGAGCACTTGGCTCGCAGCCTGTTCAAACATGGTCAGGCCAAGCAGGTCATCGCCATGGAGCTGCCGAAACACCGCAGTTGCATGCACCTGGATACCGTCATGACCCACATGGATGTCGACACCTTCTCCGTCTATCCGGAAGTCATCCGCAAGGACGTGCAGTGCTGGAGCCTGACTCCGGGCGGTGCTACCGGCATGAACATCAAGGAAGAGGGTTACTTCGTCACCGCTATCGAGAAAGCACTGGGCGTAGATCAGCTGAAGATCATCACCACTGGTGGTGACAGCTTCGAAGCCGAACGCGAGCAGTGGAACGATGCTAACAACGTGCTGACCGTACGTCCCGGCGTGGTGGTGGGTTACGAGCGCAATACCTACACCAACGAGAAATACGACAAGGCCGGTATCACAGTTCTCTCCATCCCGGGTGACGAACTGGGACGTGGCCGCGGCGGCGCACGCTGCATGAGCTGCCCGATGGAACGCGACAGCATCTGATGAGACGGCGTGGCGCTGGCAGAAGTTGGCGCCACACAGAACCAAACTCGAGATTAACCACTATGAAAAAACCAACTGTCGTCGTCGCTCTGGGTGGCAATGCTCTGCTCCGTCGTGGTGAGCCCCTTGAAGCGGATATCCAGCGCAAGAACATCGCAACTGCCGCCAAAACCATCGCCCTGATCGCTCAGGAGTACAACGTGGTGCTGGTGCATGGCAACGGCCCGCAAGTCGGCTTGCTGGCCCTGCAAAACAGTGCCTACACCAAGGTCTCCCCCTATCCGCTGGATGTGCTGGGTGCCGAGTCCCAGGGGATGATCGGCTACATGCTGATTCAGGAGCTCAAGAATCTGATGCCGAGCCGCAACGTCACCGCGCTGCTGACTCAGGTGCAGGTTGATCCCAAGGATCCGGCCTTCGCCAATCCGACCAAATTTATCGGCCCCGTCTACGAAGAAGCGGAAGCCCGCACCTTGGCAGAAGAGAAGCACTGGGTGGTCAAGGCTGACGGCAAGTTCTTCCGCCGCGTAGTGCCGTCCCCGCTGCCCCAGCGCATCGTCGAAGGCGACGCCATCGAAACCCTGATTGCCCAGGGCCACCTCATCATCTGTACCGGTGGTGGCGGCATCCCGGTGACCTGGGATGGTCAGAGCCTGACCGGTATCGAAGCGGTCATCGACAAGGATATGTCTGCCGCCTATCTGGCCAAGCAGATCAAGGCTGATGCCCTGCTGATCCTGACCGATGCCGATGCCGTCTACCTGGATTGGGGCAAACCGACCCAGCGTCCGCTGCGAGTCACCAGCCCGGACGAGCTGGCCGGGGTCAAGTTCGACGCAGGTTCCATGGGACCGAAAGTCGAAGCCTCTTGTGAATTTGTCAAAGCGACCGGCGGCATGGTCGGCATCGGCTCTCTGGAAGATGGCCTCGCCATCCTCAAGGGTGAAGCTGGTACCAATATCGTCGCCACCCGTACCGTGAATGCGTAGTTACAAATCTGTACTGAAGAATGCGTAGTCAACACTACTGCCTAAATTGGTCTGAACAAATATAGAGAGAACTCATCATGGCTTTTAATCTGCGTAACCGTAACTTCCTGAAACTGCTGGACTTCACCCCGCGCGAAATCCAATACATGATCGATCTGGCCATCGACCTGAAGAAAGCCAAATACGGTGGCTACGAGCGCAAGCATCTGGTCGGCAAGAACATTGCTCTGATTTTCGAGAAGACCTCCACCCGTACCCGTTGTGCGTTTGAAGTGGCGGCCTTCGACCAGGGCGCGCAAGTTTCCTACCTTGGCCCAAGCGGTTCCCAGATCGGTCATAAGGAGTCCATGAAGGACACCGCCAGGGTACTGGGTCGCATGTATGACGGTATCGAATACCGTGGCTACGGTCAGGAGATCGTGGAAGAGCTGGGTGCCTACGCCGGTGTACCGGTCTGGAACGGCCTGACCAACGAATTCCACCCGACCCAGATCCTGGCAGACTTCATGACCATGCTGGAGCACGGCAAGGGCAAGCGTCTGGATCAAATCAAGTTCGCCTACCTGGGTGATGCCCGCAACAACATGGGTAACTCCCTGATGGTCGGTGCCGCCAAGATGGGCATGGACATTCGTCTGGTTGCGCCGAAAGCCTTCTGGCCGGAAGAGGAGCTGGTTGCCAAGTGCCGCCTGATCGCCGAAGAGACCGGCGCACGCATCACCCTGACCGAAGATGTGAAAGAGGGTGTGCTGGGCACTGATTTCCTCTACACCGACGTTTGGGTATCCATGGGTGAAGCGAAAGAAGCTTGGGATCAGCGCGTCAAACTGATGACCCCGTATCAGGTCAACATGGATGTCATCAACGCCACCAAGAACCCCGATGTGAAGTTCATGCACTGCCTGCCGGCGTTCCACAACGACGAGACCACCATGGGCAAGGAAGTGGCTGACAAATATGGCATGAAAGGCCTGGAAGTGACCGAGGATGTGTTCGAATCCGAGCACAGCATCGTGTTCGACGAGGCCGAAAACCGGATGCACACCATCAAGGCAGTGATGGTTGCTACGCTGGGCGACTAAGGTCGCAGTAGTGGTGCCGGGGGGCGACCCCCGGCTTTTCGACCATGTGACAGCGGCATAATACCTCTAACCCTACAACCCGCAGCCTGCATGGATACCACACCCACAGAAGGAAGCTGGACCATGACCAAATTCAAGTTCCCGTCAGCCTACACGATACTGTTTGTGCTGATCGCCCTGGTGGCCGCCCTGAGCTGGATAGTGCCGGCCGGCAAATATGAGATGACCATGAACGAAGCCCTCGGCAAAGAAGTGCCGGTGGCGGGTACCTACAAGCTGGTAGAGGGCAATCCTCAGGGGATCGTCGACGTGCTGCTGGCACCTATCGATGGCCTCTACAACCATGACACCTATCAGGCAGGCGCCATCGACGTCTCCCTGTTTATCCTGATCATCGGTGGTTTTCTTGGCATTGTGACCAAGACCGGTGCCATCGATGCCGGTATAGAACGTGTTACCGATCGTCTGCGTGGCCGTGAAGAGTGGATGATCCCGATCCTGATGGCGCTGTTCGCCGCAGGCGGCACCATCTACGGCATGGCCGAAGAGTCGCTGCCGTTCTACACCCTGCTGGTGCCGGTGATGATGGCCGCCCGTTTCGACCCGGTGGTGGCTGCGGCAACCGTGCTGCTGGGGGCCGGTATCGGTACTCTCGGTTCCACCATCAACCCGTTTGCGACCGTTATCGCGGCCAACGCGGCCGGTATCTCCTTCACCGACGGTATCTGGCTGCGCGTTGCCATGCTGGTCGCTGGCTGGTTGCTCTGTGTCGCCTACGTGATGCGTTACGCCAAGATGGTGCGCAATGATCCCAGCAGATCGCTGGTGGCTGACAAGTGGGAAGAGAACCGTGCCCACTTCCTTGGCAACAAGAGCGATCAGATGCTGGAGTTCACCCTGACCCGTAAAATCGTGCTGGGTATCTTCGTCGCCGCCTTTGCCGTGATGATCTACGGTGTGGCCGTGCTGGGCTGGTGGATGGCGCAGATCTCCGGCGTGTTCCTGGCTGCCGCCATCATCGTCGGTATCATCTCCCGCATGAGCGAGGAGGAGCTGACCTCCAACTTCATCGATGGTGCCCGCGACCTGCTGGGTGTGGCCCTGATCATCGGTATCGCCCGCGGTATCGTGGTGGTAATGGATAACGGCATGATCACTCACACCATTTTGCACAGTGCAGAAGGGATCGTGACCGGCCTCTCCACCATCGTCTTTATCAACGTGATGTTCGTGCTGGAAGTGGTGCTCTCCTTCCTGGTGCCGTCCTCCTCCGGTCTGGCCGTGCTGACCATGCCGATCATGGCGCCGCTGGCCGACTTCGCCAACGTGGGTCGCGATCTGGTGGTGACTGCTTACCAGTCTGCTTCCGGTCTGGTGAACCTGGTGACCCCGACCTCCGCCGTGGTCATGGGTGGTCTGGCCATCGCCAAGGTGCCCTACGTGCGCTGGCTGAAGTGGGTGGCTCCGCTGCTCGCCATGCTGACCGTGCTGATCGTGGTCTGCCTGAGCCTGGGTGCCGTGCTCTGATTAGTTGACAAGAGAAAGCCGAAAGCGGGAGCCACTGGCTCCCGTTTTTTATGGGCGCAAGTGAAGGTCGCAAATGAGAGGCAACAAAAAGGCGACCTGCGGGTCGCTTCGATGCATTTGGGGGAGGGGGCTTAACGGGCCTGAGCCAGCGTGCGCACCACGGCGGCGTGGGCCTGACGGGTACGGCTGATATGGCGCGGCGCGACCAGCACCACGTCGTTGCCCGCGACGGCGCCCATGATCTCGGGATTGGCGTTGCGATCGAGCAGGCGGGCCACCACGGTGGCAGCGCCGGGAGTGGTGTGGATCAGCACCATCTGCTGGTTGTGCACCACGTCGCGCACCATGTCGTGGATGGAGCGGGTGCTGCCGGCGGGCTCCAGTTGCTCGTCGACCAGGGTGTAGACCTTCTTGCCGTTGGCATTTTGCGCCTTGGCGACGCCGAGACGGCGCAGCAGGCGGGAGATGGTGGACTGGCTGATGTCGGCAAAGCCCCGCTCCGACAGCTCGCGGCGGATCTCTTCCTGGGTGCTGTAGCAGTGCTGACCGATGATCTGGCGACAGGCATCCAGCTGGGCCAGATCGGGCTCTTGGGCAACGGGACGACTGAGGGTTTTGACCACGGCGAATTCCTTTGACTATGACCGGAGGTAAACGCGCGATATCTGCCATAGCAGTCAGTTATCAGCCAAAAACACTGATAATCAATCTATATGCAGGGAATGAACGGGCATTACCATCTTGGGATGGCAAATTATAGCTGACTGGAAATTCGGTGATGTGACAGGGTTCAAAAATGGGCCCCGCAGGGCCCAATCAGATATCAGTCACGCTCGCTGACGATGTCCTGAGTGAAGGACTTCTCACAATATTTGCACTTCATTCGCACCACGCCTTTTACTTCCCGTACCCGGAAGTAGCTGTCCACCGGCTCGTTGTGGGAGATGCAGTTGGAGTTGGGGCAGTGGAACACCCCGGTGATGAACTCCGGCAGCTCCAGCTGGTGCTTCTTCACCACATTGAAGTCTTCGATGATGTTGACGGTCGCTTTCGGGGCGAACAGCGCCAGCTGGTTGGCCTGCTGCTCGGTCAGTCGGGTGTTCTCAATCTTGATGAGATCCTTTTTGCCCAGTGCGCCGGATTTCAGGTTGAAGCCGACGGTGATCCGCTCCTGGGTTTCAATCAGCTGGAACAGCTTGAGGATCTTGATGCCCTGGCCAGCGGGGATGTGATCGATGACGGAGCCGTGACGGATGGCTTCGACTTGCAGTTGGTTCTTGTCAGACATGATATTCCCCTAAGCTCAGACAGTTTCGTTCAGTACCAGTGCCAGCAGCGCCTGGCGTGCATAGACCCCGTTCTCCGCCTGCTGGAAGTAGCAAGCGTGGGGGGTCTTGTCGACCGCGACATCGATCTCGTCGACGCGGGGCAGGGGATGCAGGATCTTCATGGTGGGCTTGGCCCCTTCCAGGGTCGCCAGCTCCAGAATGAACTTGGCGGCCATGTGCTTGTATTCGGTCTCGTCGAAGCGCTCTTTCTGGACGCGGGTCATGTAGAGGATGTCCAGCTCCGGCATCACCTCTTCCATGGTCTGGTGGACGCTGAACTGGATGCCCTTCTCTTCCAGCTCTTCGCAGATGTAGTCCGGCATCGCCAGCGCTTCCGGGGAGATGAAGAAGAAGCGGCAGTTGAACAGGCTGAGGGCCTGGGCCAGCGAGTGCACGGTGCGGCCATATTTCAGGTCACCGACGAAGGCGACGTTGAGGTTGTCCAGACGACCCTGAGTTTCATGGATGGTGAACAGGTCGAGCAGGGTCTGGCTCGGATGCTGGTTGGAGCCGTCGCCGCCGTTGATGACCGGCACGCGGGAGAACTCGGAGGCGAGGCGGGCAGCCCCCTCTTTCGGATGACGCATCACCACCGCATCGGTGTAGGAGCCGATGATCTTGATGGAGTCAGCCAGGGTCTCGCCCTTCTTGGCGCTGGTGTTGCCACCGTCGGCGAAGCCGATGATGTTGCCGCCGAGGCGCTGCACCGCGGTCTCGAAGGAGAGGCGGGTGCGGGTGGAGGCTTCGAAGAAGCAGCTGGCAACCAGCTTGTCTTTCAGCAAGCGGGTGTCGGGCTCGGCCTTCAACCGTTGTGCGGTTGAGACTACCAGTTCCATTTCAGACCGGGTCAGGTCCGTGATGGAGATGACATGTTTCTTGTAGAGTGGATTGGTCATCGTCTGCATTCCCTTTGACATCATTGGAGGTTTTTCGGGCACAAAAAAAAGCCCCTGGAAACAGGGGCTTTTTTTAAAAATAACTGGGGAACATCGGGTCGGAAACCGGAAACAACGGGGCCGCTCTGGTGCGCTCCACCCGTTTGCAAAGCTGTTTTTTTCATCAAAAACGGCATCTTCCTGTCCCGACCTTGTTCAAAACCGGACAGATTATAGGGCTGCATTTTTAATTGTCAAAATTTTATTTTCCATGCCTGTTTTGGCCTGAAAAACGTTTAAGTAGCGGGAACAGGACGACAAATCCACACCCTGTGCGTCTCTTGCAGCGATTCCCCATCGCGGGCCATGGCGCGCAGATAACCGAGTCTGTGGTGCCCCTCCAGCAAACAGAATGGGTGGGGCAGGGGATGGCCGTTCGGGTAGCTGGCTCCCGCCCCCGGCGCCAGCACGATGACCGGCTCGGGCCAGCTCCCTTCGCTCAGCATCTTCTCGCCGAGCCAGGAGCGACGGACATAGCGATTGCTGCGCAGCATCTCGCCCCAGCGCTCGATCACCTCCATATGGCGGGAGTCTATCTGCTCGATAATCTGCGCGGTGGGCCAGCTTTCGCATGCGAACTGGTGGCTGGCGAGATCGATAAAGCTCCAGTTGGACTCAAAACCGCGCCAATGACGGTAAATCCACTGGGAAAGCACATTTTCGGGGATGAAGGGCACCAGCGGGGCGACCCGGGCTAGGTAGTCGGGCAGGGACTCTGTTTTGCGTTCGTCCCTGAAGTTGAGGGGCGCCAGTTGTTGGAGCAGTCGGTAATTGAGCATAAGCAGCCTCCCGGTACCTGCTTTCACCCTACCCCCATTTATGTCCCATTCCTACCCCGCTGAGTCTGGAAATACAGCAAGTTACCCCTCGTTGCTGCACAAATCGGCGCGACTTGTTCGGGATTTGTGCAATCGCATTAAAAGTGTGAAAAAAGCCTTTACCTTTGAAACCCGCTTTGTATACTACGCCTCGTTTGTTGCAGGGGCGTAGTTCCAATTGGTAGAACAGCGGTCTCCAAAACCGATGGTTGCGGGTTCGAGTCCTGCCGCCCCTGCCATTTAATTCAAGAAAAGCCAGCTCATCGAGCTGGCTTTTCGCTTTCTGGCGTTTGCCACTCTCCCCGCTAGCTCTCTTTCTTGCCGTTTGCCTCTGCCACATCTGTCAATTGAGGCCTCTCTACCCCTGTGCTACACCTTGCTTCTTGTCAGATGGTGCCCTGTTGCCCGGCGTCTGTACTGCATCCGGTTGGCCTGAGGCGCTTCAATCCAAGGAGACAGAACGATGAACAAAGCGGTGGAGACTCGTCACAATCACACCCACGCTGGCGGCTGGGTACCCCGGGATCAGGTGCATGTAGAGCGCTGGGTGCAGCGGCTGCGGCAGGCGGTTACCCGTCAGCCCCGTCCGCTGGTGGCACCGATCGCCGAGCTGAAGGCGCTGGTCGAGCAGGAGCCGGCGCTGCATTTGCAGGCGCAGGCGATGTTTGACGAGGCGTGGCAGCACAAGCACAGAACCCCGCTCGGCCAGGTCGAGGTGCGCAGCTTCGAAGAGTTTCTGCTGCTGCTCAACGGCATCATGACCACGGCGCCGGAAGCCTATCAGGATGTGCAGAGCCACGAGCCGGCGGGGCTCATCGGCTTTCCCATCAATGCCCTGCTCAACTGGCCCATGGCGACGGCCGCCGGCTACGGCTTCTTTGCCAACGAGCTGGTGAACCAGCAGCTGCGCAAGATCCTCGGCTACTGGGCCAATTTCCTGCAAAGCCCGGCGTCACGCTATGTGCTGACCGAGTCGGTCAGTCCCCTCGATCACCAGACCCTGATTGTCCCCTGGTTGGGGGACGTGGCGAAACGGGAGATGGTCAAGGTGGCGCAGGGGGCGCTCGGTGCCGGTGACAACCCCACTCCGGACAGCTTCGAGGGGATTTTCCACTCCACCCCGGGGGCCGAATATGAAGGGTTTGCCAGCTGGGACGACTTCTTCACCCGCCGCTTTCGCCCCGGCGTGCGGCCGGTGACGGCCCCCGACGATGACAACGTGATCGCCAACGCCTGCGAATCTGCCCCGCTGCAGGTGGCCAAAAGAGTGCGCCGGCAGGACTCCTTCTGGCTCAAGGGGCAACCCTATTCGCTGGACAACCTGCTCGACTTCGACCCGCGTGCCGCCGAGTTCGAGGGGGGCACCATCTATCAGGCCTTCCTCAGCGCGCTGAGCTATCACCGCTGGCACAGCCCGGTGAGCGGCACGGTGCATTCGGTCAAGGTGGTCAACGGCAGCTACTACCTTGCCAACCGCCATCAGGGTTTTGGCAACCTCGACGGCGCTGACCCGAGCGCCCCCAATCAGTCGCAACCCTTCCTCACCGCGGTGGCGACCCGCGCCCTGATCTTTATCGAGGCGGACAATCCCAAAATCGGTCTGATGTGCGTGGTGCCGGTCGGGATGGCCGAAGTGTCGAGCTGCGAGGTGACGGTGCAGCCGGGGCAGCGGATCGAGAAGGGTGAGCAGCTCGGGATGTTCCACTTCGGTGGCTCCACCCACTGCCTGCTGTTCCGCCCCGGGGTCGAGCTGGAGTTCGACTTCTACGGCCAGCAGCCGGGGCTGGAGGCGACCAACCTGAGGATCAATACGGCGCTGGCGCGGGTCAAATAACCCTGCCACCTGATAGTGCGAGGCCGCCCAAGGGCGGCCTCGCTGTTGTTAATCCTTCAGGGTTGCCGTTGCAGCAGGAGATCCAGATAGGCGCCTTCGATCAACCGGGAAGGATCGATACCGAGGCGCGCCATGATGTCGTGGGCTTCCTGCATCCCCACCTCGAGCGGTTCGTCATCCTCCAGCACCACTTCCAGTTCGAGGAAGTGACCCAGCCCTTCAACCAGATCGAGATGGATCCGGGTTCTGCCCGCCAGAAACAGGGTCCGCTGTTTCCGAACTCGGCCGATCTGGCCGCAAGCCAGCGTGAGCGTTTCCCGCAGATTGTCCGGCTCGCTGGTTGGCGTGATGTGGTAGTAGCTCTCCTTCGGACCCTGTTGATCAGGCCGGCGGTAGAAGATGAGCTGGCCTGCCGAAGGCGAGAGAGTACGCAATTTGAAGCGGCCCGATTCACAGCGGAAGAAGGTATCGTCCTGGGCGATTTCGACGGGGCCCTTATCGGCGATGGCCGCAGCTTTGGGGATAAGGTCATCGACCCCGGCTATTCGGGCTTTGATCTCGATATTTCGTGGCATGGCAGCGGGCTCTCCTTGAAAACGGGATACCCAATCTATCACAGCGCGCGTTGCCGAGAGGGGAGGCAACAGGGTGAGCACCCGTTTGATTCCGGATTGAGGCTCAATCTTTCGCAGACTCCGACAATCTCAATCGCCCTGAATGGCAGGTCAGCTGGCGCCGACCTGCGTCTTGAGAGTTTCCACCAGACGCTGGTGGCGGGCGGGGAGCGGCCACTCGGCGCGGTAGATCAGCCAGAGGGTGTCGATCACCTCGATCCGGCTCTGGATCACCCGGATCTTCTCCTGTTGGGCAAAAGCGGTGACGGCGAAGCGGGGCAGCACGGTAAAGCCGAGGCCTCGGGCGACCGGCTCCAGGATCAGACCGATCTGGTTGGTAAAACCACGCAGCGGGATCTCGTCAAGGCGCTGGCCGGGGTAGCGTCGTCCCAGCAGGCGTTGTGCCATGCTGCGGCCATCCGGGTGATCGATAAAACCGAGTTGGCAGAGGTGCTGCCAGCTCTGCTCCTCGCCATCGTTGGGCACCACCAGACAGAGGGGCTCGCGGGCGAACGGCTCGGCGGCGAGGCTGGGGTGTTCCGGCGGCTGATCCACCAGTCCCAGATCGCTGCGCCCCGCCAGCACCGCCTGCACTATGTCGGGGGTGGGGGCGAAACGGTGCTGGATGGTGAGCCCGGGGTGCTCCTGTTGCTGGTCGAGCAGCAGGGGATAGAGCAACAGACCGATGCTACCCGGGGTGGACAGGGTGATGGTGCCGCTATGGGGATCGTCGTCCGAGAGGCGGGCCCGCAGCTGTTCGGCGGCCTGCTCCTGCTGGCGGGCGAAGTCGAGCAGCACCAGCCCGCGTGGAGTGAGCTCCAGCTGACGGGGCTTGCGCAGCAGCAGGGGGCCGAATTCGGCCTCGAGACGCGAGATGTGCTGACTGACGGCGGCCTGGGTGAGATCCAGCCGATCGGCGGCGCGGGTAAAACTGCCGGTTTCATGCACCACCAGCAGGGTGTGGAGCCAGAGTGGATTAATCATAAATTTAATTTATGCCTTCCATTAGTTTGACCTTATTTTTCATTATGGCGCCTCTTCCTATCATGTCACCTGTTTCCCACACACAGTTTCAAGGTGACTTATGACTTACCCGCGCAACTTCTCCCACATCGGTATCACGGTGACTGACCTCGACCAAGCGGTCGAGTTTTATACCCAGGTGATGGGCTGGTATCTCATCATGCCGGCAACCACCATCACCGAGGATGACTCCGCCATCGGCGTGATGTGCAACGACGTGTTCGGCCCGGGCTGGGGCTCTTTCCGCATCGCCCACCTCTCTACCGGCGACAAGATCGGCATCGAGCTGTTCGAGTTCCCCAACAGCGAGCGCCGCGAGAACAACTTCGAATTCTGGAAGAGCGGGGTGTTCCACTTCAGCGTGCAGGATCCGGATGTCGAGGGGCTGGCGGCGCGTATCGTCGCGGCGGGCGGCAAGCAGCGGATGCCGGTGCGCGAGTACTACCCGGGCGAGAAGCCCTATCGCATGGTCTACATGGAAGATCCCTTCGGCAACATCATCGAGATCTACAGCCACAGCTATGAGCTGACCTACTCCGCCGGTGCATATCAGGGGTAAGTGACAGGCCGCCTTCGGGCGGCCTGCTGCTTGTTGTGAAATGGCTCAGTAGCATGGAATAGCGAAGCGGAACTCTTTGAAAGCAATCTCTGTTGTTGATAGATGTGAAAATATACAGATTCACTAAAGTCTGTTCATGTTGCGGCCGATAGCCCGGATCACACGGGGTTTTCCCTGCCTGACACAACAACAACAAGGATTTGTAGTCATGACCCTCTCTTTGCGCGGCAAGCTGCTGGCCACCAGCCTTGGCGTGGTGCTGCTGATGGCAGCACTGCTAGGTGTAGTGGCATTCCATACCCTCAAATCACGTACCATGGCCGCTATCCAGAGCGAAGCGGTCAACTATGGCCACGCCTACTCGGTGGCGATCGGTGAGTGGATGGAGGACCGTAAGAACACGGTCCATGCGCTGGTCAATCTGATCGGCGATAACCCGCAGGCCGAGCTGGTGCCTCACCTGAAGCAGGCCTACACCTCCGGTGGCTTCGGGCTCGCCTATTTTGGCTCCGCGCAGGGGGTGATGACCCGGCAGGACCCCTCTCTCAACACCGGCAACTATGACCCGCGCGAGCGCCCCTGGTATCAGGATGCGGTGAAGGCGGGTCAGCTGATCATCACCGCCCCCTATGTCAGCGTCACCATGCAGAAGCTGGTGGTCACCCTCTCCGAGCCGGTGCGTCATCAGGGCGAGCTGGTCGGCGCCGTGGGGGCCAACCTGGCGCTCGACAAGCTGATCGACGAGGTGTTGGCGATGAAGGTGCAGGGTGAGGGTTACGCCATGCTGCTCGACAGCAGCGGCCTCATCGTCGGCCATCCGCAGAAGGATCTGGCGCTCAAGCCCATCGCCGAGCTGGCGCCGGGACTCTCTGCCGCCACCTTCCAGCAGTGGGGCCGCGAGAACAGCGAGCTGCACACCGCCACCATCGACGGGCGGGATGTGCTGCTGGCGGTACAACCGGTGGCGGGCACCGACTGGCTGCTGGCCATGGTGATGTATCGCGATGTGCTGGAGGCGCCGCTCAGCAACCTGCTGTGGCAGCTGGTGGGGCTGACGCTGGTGCTGATGCTGGTGTTCAGCGCCCTGCTCACCGCCACCTTCAAATACCTGTTCGCCGATCTCGGTCGGGTGGCGCACGCACTGCACGACATCGCCCACGGCGAGGGGGATCTCACCGTTCATATCGATACCCGCAGTCAGGACGAGGTGGGTCAGCTGGCGCGCAACTTCAACCAGTTCGTGGCGCGGCTGCACGGCATCGTTAGCCGGTTGCGGGATGTGACCGTCGAGCTGGCGGCCCAGTCCCGTGCCCAGGCGGCTGGCGCCCAGGCCCGCAGCCAGCGGGTGCGTCAGCAGCAGGACGAGATCGTGATGGTGGCGACCGCGGTGACCGAGATGGCCTCCGCCACCCAGGAGATCGCCGGTAACGCCGAGTTTGCCGCTACCACCGCCACCGATGCAGTCGCCCTGGCGGTCGCGGGTCAATCCCAGGTTGGCCAGAGTCAGCGCAGCATTACCGGTCTGGCGGACGAAGTGGCCGATGCCAGTCAGGTGATCAACGAGCTCGACAGCCATGCCCAGAAGATCAGCGGCATTCTGGCTACCATCAGCGGCATCGCCGAGCAGACCAACCTGCTGGCGCTCAACGCCGCCATCGAGGCGGCCCGGGCCGGTGAGCAGGGCCGTGGTTTTGCGGTGGTGGCGGACGAGGTGCGGGTGCTGTCGCGCCGTACCCACGACTCCACCGACGAGATCCAGCAGATGATCGAGACCCTGCAGCAGACGACCCGTCGCGCCGTGGGCGGCATGGAGACCAGCCGTCAGCTGGCGGGCACCAGCGTGGAGGATGCGGAAGCCGCCAACCTGAGCCTTGGCCGGATCAACGAGGCGATCGGCTCCATCAGCGACATGGCGACCCAGATCGCGGCGGCGGCCGAGGAGCAGACCTCGGTGACCGGCGAGATCAGCCGCAATACCGAGAATATCCGCCACGTCTCGCAAGAGCTGGCCGAGCAGGCGGGCAACGAGGCGGCGCAGGCGGCCGAGCTCAAGTCGCTGACCGAGCGGCTGGAGCAGGAGATTGGCCGCTTCCGGCTCTGATCCTCCGCCAACTCTCCATGCAAAAGGGCAGCCCGCGGGCTGCCCTTTGTTATTGTCGCTGACCGTCAGGCGGCGCTCTCCAGCTGTGCCAGATGGAAGGCGCGCCAGTTGCCATCGGGCAGGTAGTGTTTGCCCTGCTGCCACTGGGGATCGTGCTGCACCACGTAGCGGTAGTGGTAGGCCAGCTGCTGGCCGACATAGCGCCCTTGCTGCGGGTCGAAGATCTCCACCTCGACAAGCTGGCGCAGATATTCGCTCTGCGGATCATCCTCGCCGTGGAAGTTCTCCATCTCGTCGAGCGCCGCGATGGCGGCGGGGAAGTCGTCCAGCACAAACAGCTCGCCATAGACCCAGTCATCACCCGGCAGCAGGGCCGGATAGCCCTTGTGCTGCAGGTGATAGAGGGCGCCGCGCACCCGGGCGCGTCGTGGCGGCTGGCTCACATAAGCGGCCAGATAGCGGCGGTAGTTGAAGAGCCCATCCATCAGACTGCCATAGACGAACAGCGGGCGTGGCTGGCAAAGCGTCATGAAATCTCGCCACCCACGACCTTGAGGTCACCATCCTGTTGCAGCACCACCGCCTCGATGGCCAACGCCAGCGCACGGGTGATATCGCTCATGGCGAGGCAGGGCTGGTTCACCTTGTCCGCCACCTGTTCGGTGATGTAGGGGACGTGGATAAAGCCGCCGCGCACCGCCGGGAACTGCTGTTCGATCAGGTAGTGCAGCTGATACATGATGTGGTTGCAGACGAAGGTGCCCGCGGTGTTGGAGACCGCGGCAGGAATGCCGTTCTCCTTGATGCGCTGCACCATCCCCTTGATGGGCAGGCGGGAGAAGTAGGCCGGAGCGCCATCGGCCTGAATCACTTCATCGATGGGCTGCTGCTGCTCGTTGTCGGGGATGCGGGCGTCATCGAGGTTGATGGCGACCCGCTCCGGGGTAATGGCGAAGCGACCTCCCGCCTGACCGACGTTGATCACCACATCCGGCTGGTGCTGATGCATCAGCTCCGCCAGCAGGGTGGCCGATTTGCCGAACACGGTGGGGATCTGGGCCTTGATCACGGTGGCATCCAGAATGGTGTCCGGCAGGCGTTTTACTGCCTCCCAGGCCGGGTTGATGGGCTCGCCGCCAAAGGGGTCAAAACCGGTAATCAGAACTTTCATCATCTTCTCCCGAATTCTCAAAATGCCCAGTAATACATGAGGACGATATGGACCAGCACCAGGGTCAGTGCCATCGGCACCTGCACCTTGATCACCTTGTTGAGATCCTTCATCTCCAGCAGGGCGGCGGGCAGGGCGTTGAAGTTGGCAGCCATGGGGGTCATCAGAGTGCCGCAGAAACCGGCGGTCATCGCCAGCGCACCGGCCACGACAGGATCACCGCCCTGCGCGACCACGAAGGGGATACCGATCCCGGCGGTGATGACGGTGAAGGCGGCATAGGCGTTGCCCATGATCATGGTGAAGACCATCATCCCGAGGCAGTAGGCCACTACCCCGATGAAGGGGCTGCCGAGCGGGACCACGGTGGAGATCCCTTGCGAGATGACATCACCGACCCCGGACTTGTTGAAGATCACCCCGAGGGCGGCCAGCAGTTGCGGCAGGATGCCGGTGATACCCACCTGCTGGATCATCCGGTCGGAGTCTCCCACCACGGTGGAGGGGGTGGCACGAGTCAGCAGTACCGTAATGACGAAGGCGATGACCGCCGCCAGACCGATACCGACCTGACCGCCAAGGGGGGTGAACTGGGCGATCACCACCGCCAGCACGGCCAGCAGGATGCAGGGGAGGAAGATCCGGTTGCCGATGCGGTTGGCGTGGCGCTGGGACTCCTCCTCGCTCGCCTGCTCCAGCTTGCCGATCTTCACCTGTTTGAGCAGGGTGATGACCCCCATGGCGAGGATCAGCACGCCATTGATGACATTGGGGATATAGCTGCCGAAGGCGAACAGCACACCCAGGATGGTCCAGAACAGGGCGGTACCGATTTTGGCCGGGTGGTTGGGGTCACGCAGGACACGCCAGGCGCTGCTGAACAGGATGACGCCGATCAGCACATAAAAGAATTCGAGCATGTTGGGGATGAGGGTCGCCATTATTGTTGCCCCTCCTCGTCGCTGCTCACGGTATATGTCTTGGCCATCTGACGGTCAAACCACATATTGGAAATCGCCACCATCAGCAGGGCGATAATGGCGATCGGCATGGATGCCTTGGCAATATCGACGGCAGAGACGCTATATCCAAGAGATTCAAATGTACCGACGATCAGCAATACCCCGGCGGAGGCGACGAAGGTATTCTGGGCAAAAAAGTTACCGTAGTTTTCGGTGGCGGAAACCCGCGCCTTGATATATTCCTCGTCCTCTTCGCTTAATTTGCCGTGTACCTTGGTGGCGGCTGCCTGAGTCATGGGGTTGACCAGCGGACGAATAAACTGGGTGTGACCCTGAACCCGCACCGAGAAGAGACCGGCCAGCTCGCGGATAAACATATAGAGGGTCATGAACTTGCCCGGGGTGAGCTTCTTGATCCGCTCGATCAGGGTGACTGCCTGCTGTTTGAGGCCGTAGCGTTCACAGATGCCGATCATCGGCAGGGTCAGCAGAAACAGTGTCACCATGCGGTTGGAGACGAAGGCTTCTCCCAGCAGGGAGAGGCAATCGGTCATGGAGAGACCGGAGACCAGCGCCGTGGTGACGGCGGCCACCAGTACGACAGCCAGGGTGTCGAGTTTGAAATAAAAACCCAACAAAATAATAAGAATGCCGCTCAGTTTAATCCATTCCAATTAGCCACCTCGTTAAAGTGAATATTTATGTGTAATTTTGGGTAGCCGAGTTGTTTATCACCAGACTCCGGGGATGGCAACAAATAATCACCTTGGTGGGATTCGTTTGGTTTTTAATTGCGGTTTGCTGTTGGTTTATTGCTCTCTGGTCAATGGTGAATCCCATTATTTTGGCGCTATTTCGTTTCACCTTAATCAGCTGTAGCAATCATTGCCGGTGCCTGTGTGGCAAGGCAGAACTGACAACATGGCTATTATTTGTTGCGTTATTGGTAGGGGCGGGTGCAGCTTCGCAATATATTGGCAACAACCAAGCGGCGGTATTTTTATGGCCGCGAAGGTGGCGTTGGGATATTAACTGGAAAGGGAAAACAAGCCGGTGGCGAAGGCGTTTCGCCACCGGTGCGGGGTCAGTGACTCTGTTTGACCCAGATAAGCTGGTCGGTAGCAAAGCCCAGCGATTTCGCTTTGGCGACCAGCGCATCCACCTTCGCCTTGGGCGGGTTGGGTGAGCGGGAGAGGATCCAGAGGTAGTCATGGTTGTAGCTGGTCACCAGCGAGAGCTGATAGTCGGGATCGAGGTCGATGACGTTGTAGCCGCCATAGAAGGGGCCGAAGAAGCTCACCTTGAGCCGAGCCTCGTCAGGGCTGCCGACGAAGTAGGCCTTGCCTTCGGCTTCGCGCCAGCTGCCATCGCTCTGCTTGCCGCGGTTGAGCACCTTGACGCCACCATCGTCACGCAGGCTGTAGGTGGCACTCACTTGCTCCAGCCCGCGCTCGAAACCGTGGTCGAGGCGGGCAATCTCGTACCAGGTGCCGAGATAGCGGTCGAGCTGGAAGCCGGTGACGGGACGGATGCCGTCGGCGAGGCCGGTGCAGGCCGTCAGCAGCCAGACGGTAAACAGACAAAGCAGTGAACGCATAGGTAATCCCTCTCTTGTTATCCCTCTATGATACGAAGCTGGCCATCCCGAAAGCGGGAGGCCTGATCTGTCGGCGTGCTGCCGAAGAACCGTTTGTACTCCCGGCTGAATTGGGAGTTGCTCTCGTAACCGACTCTGGCGGCGGCCGCCCCCGCCTTGATGCCGTCGTGCAGCATCATCAGGCGCGCCTTGTGCAGGCGAAACGACTTGATGTACTGCAGCGGCGAGGTGGCGGTGACTGCCTTGAAGTGGTGGTGAAAGGCGGAGACGCTCATGTTCACCTCCCGCGCCAGCTCCTCCATGGTGAGGTTGTCGGCGTAGCGCTGCTCTATCATACGCAGCACCCGGGCAATCTGGCCCACATGATTGTGGCGGTTGGCGAGCGCCTGCAACGCCGGGCCGCCCCCCTCGGTGAGGGCGTGAAACAGCATCTCTCGCACCGTCTGCGGCCCCAGTACCTTGGCGTGCAGCGGATTGTCCATCAGCTCGATCAGCCGCTCGGCGGCGCAGAACATGGTCTCCGACAGGGGGACCGAGTGGACGCCGCTCTTTTGCGGAGCGGGGGCGGGCAGGGCATCGCCCAGCTCCAGCAACAGCTCCTGCAGGATGACCAGATCGATCTCGATGGTGAAGCCGATCAGGGGCTGCTCGGGGGAGGCGAAACACTCGCACTCGCAGGGCAGCGGCAGGGTCATCAGCAGGTAGTGGTTGGGGTCGTAGCGAAATACCTGATCCGCCAGATAGCCCACCTTGTGCCCCTGCAGGATCACTATCATCCGCGGCTGGTAGAGCACCGGGGTGCGGCCGTGGTACTCGGTGGTGTAGATGAAGTTGACCTGTTTCACCGGTGACGGGGAGATGCCGGGGGTGGTGACGTGGCGGGCCACTCTGGCGGCGAGGTCGCTGTAACGGTTTTGCATGGGGGCTCTTTGATTCGACTGTTCCGGTTTTCGCTGCTTTGTAGAAATAGGCAAGAATCAAGCAGGATGTTGTCTTGATGGTAGGGTTGTTCTGGAGAAAAATGCAATCACGATTTCGCGGCTAGGCCGCCCTGACTATCAGAAGAAGGCAATGTCGATGAACAACTTTACTCTCCATACCCCGACCAAAATCCTGTTCGGCCAGGGGCAGATCGCCCAGTTGCGCGAGCAGCTCCCGAGCGATGCCCGCGTCATGATCACCTACGGTGGCGGCAGCGTGGTACGCAGCGGCCTGCTGGAGCAGATCCGCAGCGAACTGGCTGGCTTCACCCTGTTTGAATTTGGCGGCATCGAGCCTAACCCGGCCTACGAGACCCTGATGGGTGCCGTGGAGCTGGCCCGTGCCGAGCGGGTCGATTTCCTGCTCGCCGTTGGCGGCGGCTCGGTGCTCGATGGCTCCAAGTTTATCGCCGCTGCCGCGCACTACGATCTGGCCAAGGATCCCTGGCACATTCTCGAGACCGTCGGCAGCGAAGTGCGCTCCGCCATTGCGCTGGGTTCAGTGCTGACTCTGCCAGCGACCGGTTCCGAAATGAACATGGGTGCCGTCATCACCCGTCGCAGCAGTGGCGACAAGGTGCACTTCTTCTCGCCGTTCGTGATGCCGCGCTTTGCCGTGCTCGATCCGGTGCTCACCTACACCCTGCCCGAGCGTCAGGTGGCGAACGGGGTTGTGGACGCTTTCGTCCACATCGTGGAGCAGTACCTCACCTATCCGGTCAACGCCAAGGTGCAGGATCGCTTCGCCGAAGGCTTGCTGTTGACCCTGATTGAAGAGGGCCCCAAGGCGTTGGCCGAGCCGCACAACTACGAGGTGCGCGCCAACATCATGTGGAGTGCCACCATGGCGCTGAACGGCCTGATCGGTGCCGGTGTGCCGCAGGACTGGGCCACCCACATGCTGGGTCACGAGCTGACCGCCCTGCACGGCCTTGACCATGCCCAGACTCTGGCGGCCGTGCTGCCCGCTCTGCTGCAGGCCAAGCGCAAACAGAAGCATGCCAAGCTGCTGCAATACGCAGAGCGGGTGTGGGGTCTGCGCAGCGGCAGCGAAGCGGAGCGCATCGACGATGCCATCGCCGCGACCCGCGACTTCTTCGAGCGGATGGGGGTCAAGACCCGGCTGCGCGACTACGGTCTCAACGATCTGGGTATCGATACCCTGATCGGCAAGCTGGGTGAGCACGGCATGAGCCGTCTGGGCGAGCACGGCGATATCGATCTGGTGCAGAGTCAGCATATTTATGAAGCTGCCTGGTAAAAGCCTCTGAACGGGCGCCAACCGGCGAAACGATTGAATATCGAGGGCCGCCTCCTGCCAGCTGGCGGGAGTGCGGCCCTGTCATTGTTGTGAAATTGTTATTTTTCGGCCTTTGCCGCAGCCGTACAGAGCTCCGGCGCATTTAGTAAGAACAAAAAACGCTAAGATAGAGAGCCGGTGAAACATTTTTTTTGACTGGTTGGATCACTTTTTTCAGCCGTTTTTACTGGTATAAGCCTCTAATTTGGTTTGTTTTTTTTAATCCTCGGCGGGGATGGGCTGAAATCTGTACGCGTGCTGTCGGGCGTGCGGTTGTAATAAAACTCCAAAATTTGATACTAATCACCTTCGCGCCTGAAAAGCGGGGGCCTGACCATGACAGGAGGTTGAGGTAAAGCCTACTGATTTTCATAACAAAGAGCCCAAGACCTGCACTTTGGTCATGTCTTGTTTCGCCAGAAATGAGACACTGGGCAGCGATTGTTTATTAACCATCAGGGAATAGTCATGCAGATTGGAATACCGAGAGAGAGTCTCGTCGGTGAGACCCGGGTCGCAGCGACCCCGGCTACCGTCGAGCAGCTGAAAAAGCTCGGCTTCGAGGTCGCCATCGAGACCGGCGCAGGCCTGTCGGCCAGCTTCGATGATGCCGCCTTCGAGGCTGCCGGTGCCAGCGTGGTGCCGAATGTCTGGCAAGCCGACCTTATCTTCAAGGTCAATGCGCCGACCGATGCCGAGATCGCACAAATTAAAGATGGCGCCACTCTGATTAGCTTCATCTGGCCTGCCCAGAACCCCGAGCTGGTCAAGAAGCTGTCCGAGCGCAACATCAATGTAATGGCGATGGATATGGTGCCGCGGATCTCCCGTGCCCAGTCCCTCGATGCCCTCTCCTCCATGGCCAACATCGGTGGCTATCGTGCCGTTGTTGAAGCTGCGCACCAGTTCGGTCGCTTCTTCACCGGCCAGATCACTGCTGCCGGTAAAGTGCCGCCTGCCAAGGTGCTGGTGATCGGTGCCGGCGTAGCCGGTCTGGCTGCCATCGGTACTGCCGGTTCCCTCGGTGCCATCGTGCGTGCCTTCGATACCCGTCTGGAAGTGGCCGAGCAGATCGAGTCCATGGGTGGCGAGTTCCTCAAGCTGGACTTCGGCGGTGAGGATGGTTCCTCCTCCGATGGTTACGCCAAAGTGATGAGCGAAGAGTTCATCAAGGCCGAGATGGAGCTGTTTGCCCAGCAGGCCAAAGAGGTGGACATCATCATCACCACCGCCCTGATCCCGGGCAAGCCGGCTCCCAAGCTGATCACCAAAGAGATGGTCGACAGCATGAAGCCGGGCTCCGTCATCGTGGACATGGCCGCTCAGGCCGGCGGCAACTGTGAATACACAGTGCCGGGCGAACTGCATGTCACCGCCAACGGCGTCAAGGTGATTGGTTACACCGATCTGCCGGGTCGACTGCCTGCCCAATCCTCCCAGCTTTACGGTACCAACCTGGTCAACCTGATGAAGCTGATGTGCAAGGAGAAGGACGGCAACGTCGCCATCGACTTCGAAGACGTGGTGCAGCGCAATATGACGGTGATCCAGGCCGGTGAAGTGACCTTCCCGCCGCCCGCCATCTCCGTCTCTGCTGCCCCGCAGAAACCGGCCGCCGCCAAACCGGCAGCCAAGAAGGAAGAGGCCAAGCCCTCCAACAAGAAGTTCGTGTTCGGTGCCCTCGGCATCGCCGCCTTCGGCTGGATCGCCTCCGTTGCCCCGGCAGCCTTCCTCTCCCACTTCACCGTATTCATCCTGGCCTGTGTGGTCGGTTACTACGTGGTGTGGAACGTCTCTCACGCCCTGCACACGCCGCTGATGTCGGTCACCAATGCCATCTCCGGCATTATCGTGGTCGGTGCCCTGCTGCAGATCGGGCAAGGGTCGACTCTGGTTACCGCGCTGGCGTTCGTCGCCGTGCTGATTGCCAGTATCAACATCTTCGGCGGCTTCACCGTCACTCAGCGCATGCTGAAGATGTTCCGTAAGGATTAAGGGGGTTTAACGTGTCTCAAGGACTGGTAACAGCATCCTATATCGTTGCCGCCGTGCTCTTCATCCTCAGTCTCGCGGGACTGTCGAAGCAAGAGACGGCCAAACATGGCAACCTGTTCGGTATCGCGGGTATGGCCATCGCCCTGATCGCGACCGCGTTCAACCCGGAGACCAGTGGCGTTCACTGGATCATTCTGGCCATGGTGATCGGTGGTGCCATCGGCGTGCGTCTGGCGCTCAAGGTCGAGATGACCGAGATGCCCGAGCTGGTGGCCGTGCTGCACAGCTTCGTGGGTATGGCAGCAGTACTGGTGGGCTTCAACAGCTTCATCGACCTGCACCCCTCCGCACCGGCTGAAGTGGTTGTCTCCGTCGGTTCCAACCTGGATGCCACGCTGGCAGCCGCCCGTGCGGCGTTCGAGCAGGCAGCCAGCGTTGCCCAGGTCGAGCACCTGACCGGCGCCATGCTGAACATCCACCTGGTCGAGATCTTCCTCGGCGTCTTCATCGGTGCCGTGACCTTCACCGGTTCCGTGGTGGCGTTCGGCAAGCTGCGTGGTCTCATCTCCTCCAAGCCGCTGATGCTGCCGCACCGCCACAAGCTGAACCTGCTGGCTGTGGTCGCCTCGCTGGCGCTGATGGTCTACTTCGTCAACGCCGGTGGTTCCACCTTCGCTCTGCTGGTGATGACCCTGATCGCCTTCGCCTTTGGCTGGCATCTGGTGGCTTCCATCGGCGGTGCCGACATGCCGGTAGTGGTCTCCATGCTGAACTCCTACTCCGGTTGGGCGGCGGCGGCGGCGGGCTTCATGCTCTCCAACGACCTGCTGATCGTGGTGGGTGCGCTGGTAGGTTCCTCCGGTGCCATCCTCTCTTACATCATGTGCAAGGCGATGAACCGCTCCTTCATCTCCGTGATCGCCGGTGGCTTCGGCTCTGATGGCGTGGCCTCCACGGCTGATCAGGAGATGGGCGAATACCGCGAAACCAGCGCCGAGGAAGTGGCTGACCTGCTGAAGAACTCCAGCTCCGTCATCATCACCCCGGGCTACGGTATGGCGGTGGCGCAGGCTCAGTATCCGGTTGCCGAGATCACCCAGAAGCTGCGTGACCGCGGCGTCAAGGTGCGCTTCGGTATCCACCCGGTTGCCGGTCGTCTGCCTGGCCACATGAACGTGCTGCTGGCGGAAGCGAAAGTACCGTATGACATCGTGCTGGAAATGGACGAGATCAACGAGGACTTCGCCGATACCGACACCGTGCTGGTGATTGGTGCCAACGACACCGTCAACCCGGCTGCGATGGAAGATCCGGGCAGCCCGATCGCCGGTATGCCGGTACTGGAAGTGTGGAAAGCGCAGAACGTCATCGGCTTCAAGCGCTCCATGAACACTGGCTATGCCGGTGTCCAGAACCCGCTGTTCTTCAAAGAGAATACCCAGATGCTGTTTGGCGATGCCAAGGCCAGCGTCGAGGCAATCCTGAAAGCACTGTAAGTGCCATTCAGAGACTGGATATCAAGGAGGCTTCGGCCTCCTTTTTTATTGCTCATCCCTTGTATATCCTCAATCCATACGGACCGTGAGGGATCTCCATGATGTGGTGTCAGGGTTGGCGAAGGATCGGGTGTTACGGCTGGCTGCTGGCTTCCCTGCTTGGTGCCGGTTTGGCGGCTGCGGCGGACAAACCGCCGACCCTGACGCTGCTAACCGAGCTGTGGCCGCCCTACGTGATGCGTGATGATGGTGGTCGACTGGTGGGAGCCGATCTCGATCTGGCTTGTACCGTGCTGCAGCAGCTTGGCTATCGCACCGAAATCAGGGTGCTCCCCTGGAAGCGGGTTTTGCAGCAGGCGATGCTGCGTGAAGGAGATGCGGTGATCGATATCTTCTATGTCGAGGCCCGCAAGAGCTGGCTCCACTATCCCGAGGAGCCGCTCTCCTACAGTGGCGAGGTGCTCTTCTATCCGGTGGATCGCCCACTCCACGTTGCCCAGCTGGCCGACCTCAAGGGGTTGCGGGTCGGCATTCAGGCCGACTATGCCTACAGCAAATCCTTCTTGACCGATACCGGGGTGATCCGGGTGCCGATGACGGGGGAGGGGAATGCCGTCAAGCAGCTTCACCTGATGATGGCGGGCAGGCTGGATGGAGTGGTGCTGAACGAGCTGGTCGGGCGTTACCTGCTGCACACCCAGGGTTTGCAGGATCAGGTGAGCCACGGCTCCTATATGTTGACCGACGATAGCCGCAACTTTCTCGGATTTACCCACAAACCCGGCCACGATCAGCTGGCTATCCGTTTCTCTGCCGCCCTGAAACAGTTCAAGCAGACCCCCGCCTACAAGCAGCTGCTGGCCCGCTATCACCTCTAGGCGGGCCCGCCCTCTGTGCGTTGCCTCACAATTTGTCGCACTTTGTTAAAAGACGGGCATAATGGCGCTGAAAAAAGCGATATTGCGCAACTTAATTTGATTTTATTGATATTAGGATCAAATCCAGTTGATTTGCATGGGGCTGCCATCAGGTGGCTACCTCTCTCGCGACGCCGTTGCGGCGCTCCCCGAATTGATGCTGACCCCGGGTCACCCTTTTTTGCCATGCTGTTGCCTGTAGCGATGACAGGCATTGCGCCACCAAGATGAGATTGCACAGATGAAAGCACAATGGACCGACTTTATTACCCTGCTCAAGCGTGAAGTGGTGCCGGCCCTTGGCTGCACCGAGCCAATGTCGGTCGCCCTGGCTGCGGCCAACTGCCGCAAGCTGCTGGGGCAGGATCCGACCCGTATCAGCGTATGGGTCAGCGGCAACCTGTTCAAGAACGGCATGGGCGTCGGGGTGCCGGGTACCGGCATGATCGGTCTGCCGGTGGCCGCTGCGGTCGGCATCACAGGTGGTAACCCGGATGCCGGGCTGGAGGTGCTCAAGACTCTCACGTCAGATCAGGTGGAAGCAGCCAAGGCGCTGCTGCCTGCCATCAAGGTGGATGTGAAGGATGTGCCGGACGTGCTCTACGCCGAGGTGCTGGCCGAGGTGGATGGCCACAGCGCCCGGGTGGTGATCTGCACCGACCACACCCGCATCATCCTGATGGAGAAGGATGGCGAGGTGCTGATGCAGCAGGACAACGCTCCCGGCGTGCAGATCCAGGCTGCTCCTTCCAGCAAGCCCGCCATGACCCTGCGCGAGATCGTTGATTTTGCCCTGCAGGTACCGCTGGCCGAGATCGACTTCATTCGGGAGGCGGCCACCATGAATCAGGCGCTGGCGGACGAAGGGTTGCAGGGGTATGGCCTGCGCATCGGCAAGATCCTCACCGAGCAGGTGGAGCGCAAGCTGCTCTCCGATGACCTGATGACCCTGGCGATGCGCCTATCTTCTGCCGCTTCCGATGCACGGATGGATGGCGCCATGCTGCCCGCCATGTCCAACTCGGGCTCCGGCAATCAGGGCATTGCCGCCACCATGCCGGTAGTCGCCGCCGCCCGCTTCCTCAAGGTGAGCGACGAGCAGCTGACCCGGGCGCTGGTGATGAGCCATCTGGTGGCCATCTACATCAAGACCTATCAGAACAAGCTGTCGGCCCTCTGTGCCGCCAGCACCGCCGCCATGGGCTCCGGTGCGGCCATCACCTGGCTGCTGGGCGGCCAGTTCGAGCAGATCAGCCACTGCATCAACAACATGATTGGCGATGTCTCCGGCATCATCTGTGACGGCGCCGGCAGCGCCTGTTCCATGAAGGTCTCCACCTCGACCTCGGCGGCGGTGAAATCCTCGCTGATGGCCATCAACAATCTGCATGTGCCCCAGAGTGAGGGGATCGTCTCCGACGATGTGGACCAGACAATCGCCAATCTGGGCCGCCTCTCCAAAGAGGGGATGCTGGATACGGATATCGAGATCATCAACATCATGCGAGCGAAACAGCAGAAGCCATAAGTTTGTAGAAACAAAGGGGGCTCAGACCCCCTTGTTTATGTCGTGACGGGTCAGGCCGTCCGACACGGTTGCCAGGGCATGCGTCGTGCTTGCTCTTGTTTCCCGGGCATTGCCCGCTTTTTGGGGGGGTCATCTCATGACACTTAGCGTTATCGGTAATCTGGCCATTACGGCCTTCTTGCTGTTCTTCCTCTATCGGTTGCAGCAAAAACATGTGAGCTTCACCCGCCGGGTGTTTGCCGGTCTGGGGCTGGGTATCCTGTTCGGCGCGGCCCTGCAGCTGCTCTACGGAGCGGGTTCTGCGGTGATTGGCCAGACCATCGACTATCTCGATATCGTCGGTAGCGGCTATGTGAAGCTGCTGCAGATGATCATCATCCCGCTGATCATGGTCTCCATCATCAGCGCCATCCTCAAGCTCAACGGCGGTACCGCTCTTGGCAAGATCAGCGCCATGACCATAGGCGTGCTGATCTTCACCACCGCTATTGCTGCAGGGGCGGGCATCCTGATGTCCAACCTGTTTGGTCTGACGGCGGAAGGGCTCACTGCCGGTGCTGCGGAAAGTGCTCGCGGTGCGGCGCTGCAGAGCACCCTCGGCAGCGTCGAGAGCATGTCCTTTGCCAAGATGGTGCTGGAGTTCATTCCGGCCAACCCCTTCCTCGACATGACCGGCGGTCGCAAGACCTCCACTATTGCCGTGGTGATCTTCTCCATCTTCATCGGTCTGTCGGCTACCGGCATCGCCCGCAAGAAGCCGGAGATCTTCGCCAGCTTCAGCCACTTCATCGCCGTGGCCCATGCCATCGTGATGCGGATGGTGACCCTGGTGCTGCGCCTGACGCCGTTCGGCGTGCTGGCCCTGATGACCAAGGTGGTTTCCGGCTCCAACTACGCTGACATCATCAATCTGCTCAGCTTCGTCATGGCCTCTTACGGCGCCATCGCCATCATGTTCGCCGTGCACCTGCTGCTGGTCGGCATGGTCGGCATCAACCCGGCCCGCTTCCTGAAGAAGATCACGCCGGTGCTGGCCTTTGCCTTTACCTCGCGCACCAGTGCGGGCTCCATCCCGATGAACGTGCAGACCCAGACCAAGTCGCTGGGTATTCCGGAGGGGATCGCCAACTTCGCGGCCTCCTTCGGTTCCACCATCGGCCAGAACGGCTGTGCCGGTATCTATCCGGCGATGCTGGCAGTGATGATTGCACCGACTGTCGGGGTCAACCCGATGGACCCGAGCTTCATCATGACCCTGATCGCCATCATCACCGTCAGCTCCTTCGGGGTGGCCGGGATCGGCGGTGGCGCCACCTTTGCCGCGCTGATCGTGCTCTCCGCGCTGGACTTCCCGGTGGCGCTGGCCGGTCTGCTCATCTCCATCGAGCCACTGATCGACATGGGCCGTACTGCGCTCAACGTCTCCGGCTCCATCACCGCGGGCACGGTTACCAGCCGCCTGCTGGGGGAGACCGACATGAATGTATTCAACAGCGATCACGAAGTGAGTCTGGACGGCGAAGAGTCCACCATCTGATCCGCTGCGGGAGGGGTAAACTTCCCGCCATCAACCACAGGGAGGGCATACCCTCCCTGCGTCATTGACAGGAGCAACTATGAGAATCGTGATCATCGGTGGCGAAGCCGCCGGTATGAGTGCGGCCGCCAAAGCGCGCCGACTGGCCAAAGAGGCCGAAATCGTGGTGTATGAAGCCTCCGAGGTGATCTCCTTCGGCGCCTGCGGCCTGCCCTACTTCGTCGGCGACGAGTTTCAGGAGCCCGGCTACATGGCCGAGTTCACCCCGGAGCAGTTCGCCGCCAAGGGGATCGAGGTCAAGATTGGCCACCGGGTGCTGAGTCTGGATGCTGCCGCGCAGACGCTGACTGTCGAGCACAACGGCGACACCTTCACCGACCATTACGATCGGTTGATGATCGCCACCGGTGCCCGCGAAGTGATGCCCCCCATCCCCGGTTTGCAGCAGCAAGGGGTATTCGGTCTGCGCCGGATGGCCGATGGGCTGGCGCTGAAGGCGGCGGTACAAGACAAAAACAATCGCCGCGCCGTGGTGATCGGCTCCGGCTTTATCGGGCTGGAGGTGGTCGAGGCGCTGGTCCATCAGGGCAAAGAGGTGCGTCTCATCGAGCTGGCGGATCGGGTCATCCCCGGTGCGTTTGATGGCGAGATCACCCAGCACATCGAAACCGAACTGCGCGAGCAGGGGGTCTCTCTCCATCTGGGTGAGCGAGTTGAAGCGCTGCTGGGGGATGGCCGGGTGACCGGCGTGCGAACCAGCCAGGGCGAGTTCGAAGCCGATATCGTGGTGGTTTGCACCGGGGTCAAGCCCAACACCGAGTTTCTGGCCAATACCGGCATCGAGCTGCTCGGCAACGGCGCCATCAAGGTGGACCGGCAGGGGCGCAGCTCGCTGGCCAACGTCTGGTCGGCTGGCGACTGTGCCAGCGTCTGGCACAGCGTGAAGCAGCAGCAGGTCTATGTGCCGCTCGCCACCATCGCCAACAAGCTGGGGCGCATGGTGGGCGAGAACCTGGCGGGGGCCGAGCAGACGTTCCCGGGCACCCTCGGCTCTGCCGCGCTCAAGGTGCTGGGGCTGGAGGCGGGCCGTACCGGCCTCTGTGAGCAGGAAGCCAGGGCGATGGGGATCGACTATCGCACCGTGGTGATCAAGGACAAGTGCCACACCAACTACTGCCCGGGTCAGTCCGACATTCACGTCAAGCTGGTCTACGAGGCTGGCAGCAAGCGGCTGCTGGGCGGCCAGATCCTCGGTCGCAAGGGGGCGGTACACCGCATCGATGCGCTGGCGGTCGCCATCACCATGGGGGTGACCACCGAGCAGCTCGGCATGCTGGACTTTGCCTACGCGCCACCCTTCTCCCGCACCTGGGATGCCCTGAACGTGGCGGGTAACGTCGCCAGGTAACGGGCGCTGGTCAGGCGGAAAATGAGAAGAGGCGGCACAGGGTGCCGCCTCTTCTTTTTACTTAAAACTGCCTCAGGGATCGGTAGGGGGCTCTTGCTGCTCCGGCTTGTCAGTTGCCGATTTGCTGCCGACCAGCACGGCGCCGAAGAAGATAAGCGCAACACCAGCCGCCTTGCTCGCCACCAGCGGTTCGGCAAAGGCCGGCATGCTCACCGCCAGTAGATAGACCAGCCCGTAACTGGTGCTGAGTAGCGGGTAGGCGATATTGAGCGGGGTGGAGTGCAGCGCCGCCAGCCAGCAGAGCAGCGACAACCCGTAGCAGAGGATGCCGATGGCGATGGTGAGGAGTGGCAGGGGGTGAGCCAGCATCACGGCGGGATCGGCCTGCCACGCAGGGAGGCTGATTGCCCCCCACTTCATGCAGAGTTGCGCCGCCGTCACCAGCACTATGCTGCCCAGTACGTAGAGATAACCCTTCATAACAGACCTCCCAGCAGCAGGGCGCCGACAATGATGGCGGCAGCCCCCAGCCAGTTGCGGCTGCTCACCGGCTCGCGGAAAAAGAGGCGCGAGCCGAGCAGCACCAGCACCAGATTGATGCTGAGCATGGGGTAGGCCATGCTCAGCGGCAGCCGTTGCAGCAGGTAGATCCAGAGCAGCATGCCGCTGCCAAGGGCTGCAATGCTCCCCAGCAACCAGGGGGAGGCGAGCTTCTGCCAGTGGTCGTGCGGTGTGCGTTGCCAGCTGATGACCGCCTGCTTTTGCAACATCTGGCCCGCACTGGTGAGGAGGCTGACCAGCAGGAGGAGCAGGATATCCATCAACGATTCCCGTGGTAGACGAGCAGGGTGAAGCGGTGGCTGCGGATGGTCTTGTCTGCCGGAGGCAGCGCGGCGATCTGCTCGCCATCATCGGTGCGCAGCAGCAGGGCGACTTGCCCCTCCTGGCGTGCCTGTGCCAGCCAGTTCGGGAACTCCTCTTGCGTGACGTAGCGCCCCTTGCCCTGAGGATAGCCAAGGCCATATCTCAGCTCGCCCATGCTGTCGAACAGGTTGACCTCGCTGCGTTTGGTCTCCCAGGCGATGGAGGAGGCGGTACCTACCTCGTTGGCCAGCAGTGTGTGGGATTCCATCAGGATCTCCCGGTTGGCCTTGATGAAGTGCTCCGGCAGTTTGGAGTCCACCAGCGATAACGGCAGCGCCAGTGGCAGGGCGACGGCCAGCACCATAGGACAGAGGGCGCTCAGTTGCCAGCTGCGGGTGGGGGCCACCAGCTGGATAAAGCCGAGCAGCGACCAGCCGGCAAAGATCGCCATGGCAATGGCCAGCTTGTCCATCTCGTAGCGACCGTAGACTGCATGTTGCGGCGAGAAGGCCAGTACCGCCAGCACCCCTACGCAGACGAGCCCGAACAGGCCGTTGAGCCAGGCGTTGAGGCGAAATGGCTGATCGCGCCCCTCCCTGAGGGCATTGACCGCGCTATTGGCGAGCAGGATGGCCAGCGGGGCGAAGCAGGGCAGGATATAGGTGAGTAGCTTGCCCTTGGCGATGCTGAAGAAGATAAAGGGCAGTACCAGACAGGCCAGCAGATAGAGAGTCTGCGGGCCGACCTTGCGCTCCTGCCACCCCTGCTTCAGCGCGCCCGGCAGCAGCCCCAGCCAGGGCAGGGTGCCGAGCAGTCCCATCGGCAGGTAGTACCAGAAGGGGGACTTGTGCTGAGCATCTTCCGAGGCGAAGCGCTGGATGTGCTCAATCCAGAAGAAGTAGTGCCAGTAGTCCGGCTCCCGCTGATGAATGGCGATGGCCCAGGGGGCGGCCAGCAGGGCGGCGCTCAGGATGGCCAGCGGCCCGAAGCGCACCAGTTCGAGCAGGCGTCCCCGGGTCAGCATATATGGGACCAGCACGATCACAGGTACCGCCAGCGCGATGAAGCCCTTGGTGAGGAAGCCCATGCCGCAGGCGAGGCCGAACAGCAGATAGCCCGCCATCCTGCGGCTGGGTGGCCCCTCCTGCCGGATGAGGTAGAAGCTCACCATAGCGGCGTTGAGCCAGAGGGTCACCATGGCGTCAAGCACGCTGTAGGTGCCGATGCCGTAGACAATCAGGGTCGAGAGATAGATCAGGCTGGCGAACCACGCCTTGCGCCGGCACTGCCAGAGCTGGAGGGTAAACCAGAAGACCAGCAGTGCGCTCAGCCCGGTCGAGGCGGCCGAGGCGAAGCGGACGGCAAAGTTGCTCTCGCCGAACATCAGCTGGCTGAGGCTGTTGAACCAGTAACCAGCGATGGGTTTCTCGAAGTAGCGCAGGCCGAGGAAGTGGGGCACCACCCAGTCACCTGTAGTGACCATCTCCCGGCTGATCTCGGCATAACGGTTCTCGTCCGGGCTCCACAGCATCCGCTGGTTGAGCGGCAGCAGGTAAAAGAGCAGAAAGAAAAGGGGCAGGGCCCATCGGGTCATCTTCATGAGATCCTCGGTTGCAATCTGGTGAGCTGGTTCATGGGGTGGCCTTGCAGCCGAGCCACCCTTCGCGACCCGGCAGGGTGCCGCGCAGCAGGTGACCGGTCGGTAGTTGAGTCGGGTCGGACGGGAGCAGCTCGCCAAGGGGGACGAAACGGATACCGCGCGCTTTGGCCTCGCCGAGCAGGGCATCGAACTGATCCGCCATTACGATCCCCTCCACCTCGGCGTGGATGGTGTAGACATGGGGGCCCGGTTGCGGCGCCGCGGTCAGCTGATCCAGCAGGAAATGGTTGAAACCGTCGACCGTCACCTGATGCCCCACCACCTCGTCAAAGGTGGGCAGGTTGACCGGGATCTGCGGGGTGCCGGGCCGTCCATCCTCCAGAATGGGACGGAACAGGCCGCAGCCACGACAGTCGCTGTTGTAGCGAAAGCCGAACTGCTCCTTGGCCTGGGTGGTGAGCGAATCAGCCCGCCAGCCAGCGGCGGCGGAGCAATCTACCTCTCGCCCCAGAATGTTGCTCAGGGCATCGACTCCGAGCCGGGTCTGACGGATCAGCTCGGTCTCATCCCAGCGGCCGGTGTTGGCCTGCCAGCCGTGGTGATCCCAAGCGTGCAGCCCCACCTCATGGTGCGCCTGATCGGTGTCGCGCATCAGGGACCCGAGCTGCTTGCCGATGGACTTGCCGGGCCAGGCGGTACCGGCCAGCAGGATATCGAGTCCATACAGAGATGCTGCGTTGGAACGCAGCATCTTGAGCAGGAAGCGGGGCTTGAGCAGGCGCCACAGGTGGCGCCCCATGTTGTCGGGACCGACCGAGAAGAAGAAACTCCCCTTCATCTGATGCCGGTCGAGCAGTTGCAGCAGGCGGGGCACCCCGTCACGGGTCCCCCTGAAGGTATCGACGTCGATCCGCAGACCCACCTCAGTCATGCTCGACTCCTGTGGTGACCGCCCCTTGCAGGAAGAAGTCCAGCGTCTTGCCGATGGTCTCTTCCATCTCGATGGTCGGTTCCCAGTCGATCAGCTTGCGGGCATTGCGGATGCTCGGACGACGGTGGGAGACATCCTGATAGCCGTCGCCGTAGAAGGACTTGCTCTCCACCAGCTTGAAGCCGGCGAACGGCGGGAAGTGGTCGCGCAGCGGGTGGGCATCGAACTTGGCGAGCAGCACCTCTGCCATCTCGCGAATGCTCGCCTCGTTGTCCGGGTTGCCGATGTTGATGATCTGGCCGTTGCAGCGATCGTCCCTGTTCTCGACGATGCGGAACAGGGCTTCGATGCCATCCTCGATATCGGTGAAGCAGCGCTTCTGGGCGCCGCCATCCACCAACTGGATCGGGGTACCGTCCACCAGATTGAGAATGAGCTGAGTGATGGCGCGGGAGCTGCCGATGCGGGCGGAGTCCAGACTGTCGAGGCGCGGCCCCATCCAGTTGAAGGGGCGGAACAGGGTGAAGTTTAGCCCCTCTTTCTTGCCGTAGGCCCAGATGACCCGATCCAGCAGCTGCTTGGAGACCGAATAGATCCAGCGCTGCTTGTTGATGGGGCCGACGATGAGGCGGGATTCATCTTCGTCGAAGCTGTGATCGTCGCACATCCCGTACACCTCGGAGGTGGAGGGGAAGATGATGCGCTTGTTGTACTTGACGCAGTAGCGGACGATCTTGAGGTTCTCCTCGAAATCGAGCTCGAACACCCGCAGCGGGTTACGGGTGTACTCGATGGGGGTGGCGATGGCCACCAGCGGCAGGATCACGTCGCACTTCTTGATGTGATACTCGATCCACTCGGTGTGGATGCTGATGTCCCCCTCCACGAAGTGGAAGTTGGGGTGACCGATGAAACGGTCCACCGCGCTGGATCCGATGTCGAGGCCATAGACCTCGTAGCCGCCATCCTTGAGCAGACGCTCGGTGAGGTGGTTGCCGATAAAGCCGTTGACGCCGAGGATCAGCACCCGGGTCAGGCGCGCCTTGCGCAGGGCATTGCTCGCCTTGGCGCCGATCTTCATTCCTTCGACCAGCCCCAGCTCGCGGGCCAGCTGGGCGCCGCGTATATAGAGCCCCCCTTCGGCCTGACCGGCCAGGATCTCCAGCACTCCTTCACCACAGGCCACGCGCAGCGGGTCGTGGGAAAGAATGGTGCCCGGCTGCTGGTCACTTTGGATTGCCAGCGGTTGCGCCTTCCAGACCGTCAGCTTGCGATCGCCGGCAAAGCTGAAGGCACCCGGATAGGGCTGGGTGACGGCGCGCACCAGATTGTTGAGCTCGCGGGCCGGGCGGTGCCAGTGCAGCTCGCCATCGGCCGGGGTGCGGCGGCCATAGTAGCTCGCCTTGCTCTCGTCCTGCGGGGTGAAGCGGCACTCCCCGCGCTTGAGTTTGACCAGCTCACCTTCCAGCAGGGCATGGGCAGCCTGGCGCACCTTGCCATGCAGGGTCAGCGCTGTGTCGTCGTCGGCAATGGTCACTGCCTGCTGGGCTACGATATCGCCGGCATCGGCACGGGCTGTCATCCGGTGCAGGGTGATGCCGGTCTCGGTCTCGCCATTGACCAGACACCAGTTGATAGGGGCTCGGCCGCGATAGGCGGGCAGCAGGGAGCCGTGCAGGTTGAAGGCACCGACGGTCGGGATATCGAGGATCTCCTGCTTGAGCATGTTGCGGTAGTAGAAGGAGAAGATGGCCTCGGGTGCCAGCTCGCGAATGCGCTCAATCCAGAGCGGATGGTTCACGTCTTCGGGGGAGAAGACCGGCAGATCGTGCTCGGCACAGAGCTGGGCTACCGAGTCGAAGAAGCGGTTCTCGCCCGGATCATCGGCGTGGGTGAAGACTGCCTGGATCTGATAGCCGGCCTGAAGCAGGGATTCGATACCGGTACAGCCGATATCGTGATAGGCAAAGACGACAACGTTCATGATTGAGTTTCCTGTTGCGAAGCATCCGGGGTGGAGCGAACGATTTGGTGAATGAAGTAGCGGGGGCGGGCGCGGACATCGGTATACATGCGGCCAATGTACTCACCCAGCAGCCCCATCCCGATCAGCTGCACGCCGACAAAGGTGAAGAGAATGGCAAACAGGGTGAAGACGCCGTCTGCTGCCCAGTCGGCGCCCATCAGCAGGCGCAGCAGGATCAGCAGGATCGAGAAGGTGAAGCCGATCCCCGCCACCACACTGCCGACGATGCTGAGCAGGCGCAGCGGGGCTGTGGTCATGCAGGTGACCAGGTCGTACATCAGGTTGATGAGGTGCATCAGGCCATATTTGGATTCGCCGTGGGCGCGCTCGGCGTGGCCCACCTCCAGCTCGGTGGTACGGCGGGCAAAGCTGTTGGCCAGAATGGGGATGAAGGTGCTGCGCTCCTGACAGCAGAGCATGGCGTCGATGATGTGGCGGCGATAGGCGCGCAACATGCAGCCGTAGTCGCTCATCTGGACGCCGGTCGCCCGCTGTACCGACTTGTTGATAAAGCGCGAGGCCGTCTTGCGAAACCATGAATCCTGCCGGTTGCGGCGGATGGTGCCGACCACGTCGTATCCTTCCATGGCGGTGGCGACCAGTCGCGGGATCTCTTCCGGCGGGTTCTGCAGGTCGGCATCCAGGGTGATCACCAGATCCCCTTTGGCCGTCTCGAAGCCGGCCATGATGGCGGCATGCTGGCCATAGTTGCGGTTGAGCAGCACAGCGACCAGCTTGCTCCCTTCGCGGGCGGCAGCTTCGCTGATGATGGCGGTGGAGCGGTCGCGGCTGCCATCGTCGATCAGGATCACCTCGTAATCCTGACTCAGCTGATCGCAGGACTCGGTGACGCGCCGCAGCAGCTCGGGCAGGCTCTCCTCCTCGTTGTAGACGGGGATGATGACGGAGACTCGCTTGATATCGTTATGGTTCACGTGTCGTTACTCCAGTATGTCGGTCAGGGCTGCCACGACCCGATCCACGTCGGAGAGTGTCATGTCGGGGAAGAGGGGCAGGGTGCAGAGCCGTGACGAGTTCCACTCGGTATTGGGCAGCGAGAGCGCCGGGTAGCGCTCCCGGTAGTACTTCTGGGTATGGGCCGCCTTGAAGTGCAGGCCGGTGCCGATACCGCGCTCCTGCAGTGCCTGCATCAGCTGATCGCGATCGAGGCCGCAACGGGCCGGATCGACTCGCACCATGAAGAGGTGCCAGGCGTGCAGGTGGGAATAATCAGGGATGGCGAGCGGCTCGAACGGCAATCCCTCCAGCTGCTCCCGATAGCGGGCAACCAGGATGGCGCGCCGGGCGTTGAGCTCGGGCAAGCGGGCCAGCTGTACCAGGGCGATGGCGGCGTTGATGTCGGCCAGGTTGTACTTGAAGCCCGGCATGATTACCTCTGCCTGCGGCTTGCGACCCAGCGTCATCCGGTCGAAGGCATCCACCCCCAGACCGTGGAATTTCAGCATCCGCACCTTGTCGGCCAGTGCCTTGTCATCGGTCACCAGCATGCCCCCTTCGGCACAGGTGAGGTTCTTGATGGCGTGGAAGGAGAAGATGGCGGTGCCGGTCTCGCCGATCCAGCGGGCGCGATAGCGGGTGCCGACCGCATGGGCGGCATCTTCGATGACCGGAATATCGTGCTGGCGACCCAGGGCGAGGATGGGGTCGAGGTCGACCGGCGCCCCGGCGTAGTGAACCGGGATGATGGCCCGGGTGTTGGGGGTGATGAGCGGGGCTATTTGCCCGGCGCTGACCATCAGGGTATCCCTGTCCACATCGACAAAGACGGGAGTCGCCCCCAGCAGGGTGATGATGTTGATGGTGGAGACCCAGGTCTGGGAGGGGGTGATCACCTCGTCACCCGGGCCAATCCCCAGTGCCATCAGGGTGACATGCATACCGGCCGTTGCGGAGCAGAGCGCTACCGCATGCTGGCAGCCAAAGGTCTCGCAGAAGCGCTGCTCCAGCTCATGATTTTTCGGGCCAGTGGTGATCCATCCCGATTGCAGAACCTCGCTGACGGCGTTGATCTCGGCCTCACCCATGGCGGGTTTTGAGAATGGCAAAAAGTTTTTCATACGACTCCAGTCTTAATGTCGCAAGAGATCAAATGGCGATGAAAACCGGTATTGCCGATTTTCACTGGAAATATGCATGGCGCAGATATCTATATCGTTTGATATATTTTCGAAAGTAGCTGAATAGCGAGTTTTCATTCAAGCGCACAGCAACACTTGGTAACAATTGCTGGTGTTTTTATGGAAAGCTCAATTTGGAAATGTCTCGTAACAAAATATTGCTTGGTTTTATTTTGAATTGGTGTTTAGCCACTTATCTTTAGTGTCACTACTCGAGCTATTTGCCATTGCTGAATAATCGCCATGTCATTCAGCATTGAAATTTCTTGTTACAAATTGCCCGTAGTGCAATTGGGGAAAGGATGTAAAGTTTCCAGCATCACGCATTATGGAATAGTCGTTATGAATATCACCGTTTTTGGCAGTGGCTATGTCGGGCTGGTACAGGCAATTGTATTGGCCGATGTCGGCCATCAGGTTGTTTGTATTGACCTCGATGCAGAAAAAATAAGCCGGTTGTCCCGCGGCGAATTACCTATTTATGAACCCGGGCTGGATTCATTGCTGCATCAGACACTACAAAATGGCTCGCTGAAATTCACCACGGATATATCCATGGCGGTTACCCACGGTGAGGTGCAATTCATCGCCGTCGGTACGCCCCCCGATGAGGATGGTTCGGCCGATCTGAGTGCCGTCAGGGCGGTGGCGAGATCGATTGCCCAACATCGTGTAGACGAGGTGATCATCGTCAACAAATCCACCGTGCCGGTTGGTACGGCAGACAAGGTGTTCCACTGGGTCAGTGAGCAGCAAGCCGAGCTTGGCAAGCAGTTTGAATTCGATGTGGTCTCTAATCCCGAGTTTCTCAAAGAGGGGGCGGCCGTCCGTGATTGCCAGCGCCCGGATCGTATCGTCATCGGCACCGGCAAGGAGCGCTCCAGAGCCGTGATGCGCGAGCTGTACGAGCCCTTCAACCGCAATCATGACCGCATTCTATTCATGGATGTGCGCAGTGCCGAGCTGACCAAGTACGCCGCCAACTGCATGCTGGCAACCAAGATCAGCTTTATCAACGAGATTGCCGGGCTGGCCGAGCGGGTTGGTGCCGATATCGAGCTGGTGCGGCAGGGGATCGGTGCCGATCAGCGCATCGGCTACCAGTTTATCTACCCCGGCTGCGGCTATGGCGGCTCCTGTTTTCCCAAGGATGTGAGGGCGTTTCTGGCGACAGCCGCGGCCCTCGACTACGACACGCCGCTCATCCGCGCGGTGGAGCGGGTCAACGAGCGGCAGAAGTTCAAGCTATTCGATACGCTGTCCACTCACTTTCAAGAGCGGGGCGAGTCGCTGGCGGGCAAGACCATCGCCATCTGGGGGCTCGCCTTCAAACCCAATACCGATGACATGCGCGAAGCGCCGAGTCGGGCCCTGATGGAGGCGCTGTGGCAGGAGGGGGCGCGGGTGCAGGCCTTTGACCCGGTGGCGATGAAGGAAGCGCAGCGCATCTATGGCTGCCAGCCCGAGCTGTCGCTGATGGGCACCAAGGAGGCTGCGCTGGCGGGGGCGGATGCACTGGTCATCTGCACCGAGTGGAACGAATTCAAGGCGCCTGACTTTGCCCAGCTCAAGAAGATGCTGGCCATGCCGCTCATCATCGATGGTCGCAATCTCTATGATCCGCACAAGATGAAAACCCAGGGCTTCTCCTACTACGCCATCGGACGTGGGGAGACCATTGCAGAAGGAATGAGCCATGCCACGCCCTGAAATATCGGGGCGCAAGCTCTGCTGGATGTTGCTGCTGGTGACTCTGGTGCTACTGTTTGGCCAGTTTGATCATCAGCTCTGGACTCCTGATGAACCCCGCGAAGCGGCCATTGCGCTCGAGATGTACCGCAGTGGTGACTGGGTGTTACCTACCCTGGGAGGGCGCAGCTTTATCGAGAAGCCGCCGCTCTTCTACATGGCCGCTTTGCCGTTTCTTGATGGGTTTGCATCCTGGCTGGGGATAACCAACACCCTGCGTTTGGCGGGCGTGGTCTGGGCGGCAGGCATGCTGCTCTTCACCGGCCTGCTGGCCTATCGCCTGCTCGGCAACAGGTCAGCGGCACTCTGGTCGGTCATCGCGCTGGGCACCATGGAGGGTTTTATTATCAATACGCACTGGATCAGGACGGACAGTGCGCTCGCCTTCTTTGTCGTATTTACCCTCTGGGCATTTGCCGAATATTATCTGGCGCATCGCAACTTGATGGTGATTATTGCCGGACTGGGTCTGGCTGGCTGTTTTATGGCAAAAGGGCCGATTGGGCCATTGACGGTATTTTTCGGCTGGTTGCCTCTCTTTACTTTTGCTGCGCGCAAAACTTCAAGCGAGAAAGGCGTCCCCATTTTTATATTTCAGCACTTGCTGATGTTGCTCTTTTTTATATTTCCGGTCACAGCCTGGGTTCGTGAGCTAATTAATCATGCCGATGGCGATGCCTTGTGGCATGAGTGGTTATGGCAAAATCAGGTTGGCCGTTTGACAGGCGCTTCGACCGAACTGGGTCATATCAAGAAAGGTGCCTACCTCTATTATTTGTGGGGCATGGTGGAATATACCATCCCATGGTTGCCATTCATTTTTTATTGGGGCTGGCAAACGGTGAAACAGCGGGAGTGGAACCGTGAGCGGTTATTTTTGCTGTGCTGGGCGCTGGGAACCCTTTTATTGTTAACTCTCTCTTCGACCAAGCGAACCCTCTATCTTTTCCCGCTATTGCCGGTATTTGCCATCATGCTGGGTCAGGTCAGCCTGAGCTGGCCGGTGTGGACTGCCCGTTATGGTCGGGGGTGGCTCTACTTCATGCTGCTGTTTTGCGTCGCCATCATTGCACTCCCTCTGCTCGGTCTGCCACTCCCTGTCGCCATTCATATTCCGGCAGAGGTTCAGCAAGCCGCCAGCAAGCTGGGGTGGCGCTACATTCCCGCCATCACCCTGTTCGTGATGGCGCTGGAGCTGTTGTTGCGGCGCAAGGAGGTGCATGGCGCCATTCATATCACCAGCTCGGTGGCCATCATGTTTCTGCTCACCTTTGCGCTGGTCTACCCGCTGATCGATGCCGCCAAGGGGGTTTCGGGCAAGATGACCCATCTGCTTGAGGGGATACCGCTCGAGACGCGGGATCGCATTGCCGGCTGGCGGCTGGGTGAAACCGAGCTAGGTCTGCTCTCTGTCTATGAAGAGATGCAGGTAGTGAATCTCGATGCGGAGGCGGCGCGTAAGGTGATTACCTGTCGCAGTGATGATTTCGATGCGGTGCTGGTCAACGGTACGGCGAGGGAGGTGGCAAATCTGCTGGAGGGGATCCCCTATCAGCAGCTGGCACAGACCTCGCTTCGTTCGGACAAGGGGCAATTGCTGACGCTGGTTGCCGCAGAGCAGTGCCATTGACCTATCTATTTCCACTTCAGGAGCGTCGGATGACGCAATATGTTCGTTTTTTAATAGTTCCGCTTTGTCTGCTCAAGGTACCTGCCGGTCATGCTGGCAGTGGTTTTGAAACCTATGGCGATATCGGCCAGGTTGTGATTCCGGTGGCGGCGGCACTCATCTCATGGGGGGAGGATGATCTCGAGGGGCTGAAGCAGTTTGGTTACTCGTTTGCCACCACCACAGCGCTGGTGCAGGGGATGAAGTTCACCATTGATGCGGAGCGACCATCCGGCTCTGGCCAGAGTTTTCCCTCCGGTCATACGGCGGCGGCATTTAGTGGCGCCAGCTATCTGCAGATCCGCTATGGCTGGCACTACGGGTTGCCGGCGTACATTGCGGCCGGTGCTGTGGGCTGGTCGAGAGAGAATGCCGAGCAGCACTACTGGCGCGATATCATTGCCGGAGCAGCCATCGCGACCGGGATTAGCTATCTGTTCACGACACCGCTATCTCGCAATATGGTGGTAGCGCCGGTTGCCATGCAGGGGGATGCCCGCGGGGTGGGGTTTCACTACCGCTATTGATTGCGGATATAAAAAAACCGATGCCAAGGCATCGGTTTTTTACTGTTACCGGTTTATTCGCACTCAGCTGCGGGCGAGGCGGTTTTCCGGGTAGTTCTTGGCCAGTACTTCGCGAGCATGCTTGGCCAGCTCCGGCATCTTCAGGGTGTCGTAAGACTCGACCATGATCTCCAGCGCTTTTTCGGTTTCGGCTGTGTCGGGATAGGTCTCGACAATCAGTTTGGCCCGGTTGGCCGCGGCGACCAGTGCATCACGCTTCACGTAGTACTCGGCGACGCTCAGGTCATATTTGGCCAGACGGTTCTTCAGACCAATCATGCGGGCACGGGCATCGGCGGCATAGACGCTGTTGGGGTAGTTCTGCAACAGGGTCTTGAAGTCCTGGAATGCCTGGCGGGCATAGGCCGGGTCTTTGTCATCGCGGGAGATGCCAAAGAGGCTCTGGAAGAAGTTGTAATCCGCCGCCATGTTGGTCAGGCCGCGCATATAGAAGACGTAATCGATGTTCTTGTGCGCCGGGTTGAGGCGGATAAAACGGTCGATATTGGCGATCGCCTGAGCGGTATCATCCTGCTTGTAGTAGGCATAGATGAGGTCAAGCTGCACCTGGTTGGAGTAGGCGCCGAACGGGTAGCGAGAGTCCAAAGCCTCCAGCAATTCAGTGGCTTGCACGTAATTGCCAACGTCCAGTTTGAGGCGTGCTTTCTGGTACAGGGTCTCCGGCGGTTCGTCGGGTACCTTGGGTTTGGTGCTGGAACAGCCTGTGATCAAGGTAGCGACCAAGGCGAGCGACATCAGCAGGTGAGACTTCTTTCCCATCAACAACATCCGGTCCATTTCCACGAAATTGGCAAAGTATCCGTTATGCTTGGCTAAAAGAAAAGCTAGAATACCCGGATTATTTCGAATTGATACCCCCGCTCAAGAGACCATACATGAGCCAGCATATTGAACTGACAGGCGAATTCCAGGATCACCAATTCGGGCAGCGACTCGACCAGGCCCTGGCCGAATTGTTTCCCGACTACTCCCGAACCCGCATCAAGGAGTGGATTTTACAGGACAAAGTGACCCTGGATGGTCAGGTTGCCAACACCCCGCGCGAGAAGGTGATTGCTGGGCAACAGGTGCATGTGGATGTAGAGCTGGAAGATGACACCCGCTTCGATGCGCAGGATATCGAGCTCAACATCGTTTACGAAGACGAACACATTCTGGTGATCGACAAGCCGGCCGGTCTGGTTGTCCACCCGGGAGCCGGTACGCCGGATGGCACCATTCTCAACGCCCTGCTGCACCGCTACCCCGGTATTGCCGAGGTGCCTCGTGCCGGTATCGTGCATCGTCTGGATAAAGACACTACAGGTCTGATGGTGGTTGCCAAGACCGTTCCGGCCCAGACCCATCTGGTGGAAGCGCTGCAGGCGCGCCAGATCACCCGTGAGTACGAAGCGATCGCCATCGGTCACATGACCGCCGGCGGCACCGTTGATGCGCCCATCGGCCGTCACCCGACCCAACGTACCCACATGGCCGTCGTGCCCAATGGCCGTCCTTCCGTGACTCACTACCGTGTACATGAGAAGTTCCGTGGCCACACCCGTCTGCGTCTGCGTCTGGAAACCGGTCGTACCCACCAGATCCGTGTCCACATGGCTCACATCAAGCATCCGCTAGTGGGTGACCCGGCCTACGGTGGCCGTCTGCGCCCGTTGCGCAACGCCACGCCGGAACTGACCGAGGTGCTGCGTGGCTTCCGTCGTCAGGCTCTGCACGCCACCATGCTGCAGCTGGCCCACCCCATTACCGGTGAGGTCATGCAGTGGCACTCCCCCACGCCGCAGGACATGCTGGATCTGATGGAGGTGCTGCGTGCAGATACCTTGGCCAATCCGGACGAACTGGTCTGGAAATAGTGGTAAATCTGGCTGTGTTGCGACGACTTCTGCCGTAACCCGCCGATACAGCGCGTAGTACACAGAACCTTGAAACGGGGCGTCTTGACTGGTTGCAGCCAAGAGCCCCGTTTCCATTTGAACAATAGAGCGTGAAGGAGTGAGCAATGAAATGGATTGAACCCGACTGGCCGGCGCCAGCACGCGTCCGGGCGCTTTCGACCACCCGTGACGGTGGTGTCAGCGAAGGTGTCTTTGCCGGTCTCAATCTGGGGGCCCACGTAGGGGACGAACCGGCCAGGGTCGAGGCCAACCGGGCCCGGCTGCAGCAGGTGGCCGCCATCCCGGGACCCCTCAACTGGCTCAATCAGGTACACGGCACCGTCGTTCATCCGGTCAGCCGCCATTATGAGCAGGCGCCGGATGCCGATGCCGCCTGCGCCCATGAGGCGGATCAGGCCTGCATCGTGATGACCGCCGACTGTCTGCCGGTACTCTTCTGCGATCGGGCCGGTTCTGTGGTGGCTGCCGCCCATGCCGGCTGGCGTGGACTGCAGGAGGGCGTACTGGAGGCAAGCATCGCGGCCATGGGCTGCGAGCCGGGCGAGATCCTGGCCTGGCTGGGCCCGGCCATTGGCCCTGCCGCATTTGAAGTGGGTGGTGAGGTGCGCGAGGCCTTTATGGCGGAGCAGGCCGAAGCAGAAGCGGCGTTCGTGCCTTCGTCCAATGAAGGGAAATGGCTGGCGGATATCTACCAGCTAGCGCGGCTGCGGCTGGCCCGCGCCGGCGTCACCGCCGTCTATGGCGGTGAATACTGCACCTTCAGCGACAGCGAGCAGTTCTACTCTTATCGTCGCAACGGCCAGACCGGCCGCATGGCCTCCATCATCTGGTTGGCGTCCTGATGAATCTCCCCGCCCTGCATCGTGCAAGGGCGGGGATCCTGCTTTTGCCCCGTTTTGCAGAAAAAATAACCAGCATCGCCCCTTGAAATAGCCCGTACGGGCCTCATCTTTCATCTCAGAAAGTTATGTTGTTTGCCGCGCAAGCGGCGTCTGCCTGTTTGAAGGGGGAGTGCAATGCGCCTCGATCGCCTTACCAGCAAATTCCAGATTGCTATTTCCGATGCCCAGTCTCTTGCGCTGGGTCGTGACCACCAATTCATCGAACCCGTTCATCTGATGACCGCGCTGGTCAATCAGGATGGCGGCTCTATCCGTCCGCTGCTCACCCTGACCGGGATGGATATCAATGCCCTGCGCTCTCGCCTCGGCGAGGAGCTCGATCGCCTGCCGCGCGTCAGCGGCGTAGAAGGGGACGTGCAGCTCTCCAACGGCCTCGGCCGCCTGCTCAACGTCTGTGACAAACTGGCTCAGCAGCGCAAGGATCAGTTCATCTCCTCCGAACTGTTTGTGCTGGCGGCCCTCGACGAGAAGGGAACGCTGGGCGAGCTGCTGCGCGCTCAGGGGCTGACCAAAGAGAAACTCGAAGCGGCCATCGACAAGGTGCGTGGCGGCAAGAAGGTGGAGGATGCCAACGCCGAGGAGAACCGTCAGGCGCTGGAGAAGTACACCATCGATCTGACCGAGCGAGCCGAGCTCGGCAAGCTCGACCCGGTGATCGGTCGGGATGACGAGATCCGCCGTACCATTCAGGTGCTGCAACGCCGTACCAAGAACAACCCGGTACTGATCGGGGCCCCCGGTGTCGGCAAGACCGCCATCGTTGAGGGGCTGGCCCAGCGCATCATCAACGGCGAGGTGCCGGAGGGGCTCAAGAACAAGCGGGTGCTCTCCCTCGACATGGGGGCGCTGGTGGCCGGTGCCAAGTATCGCGGCGAGTTCGAGGAGCGGCTCAAGGCCGTGCTGACCGATCTCGCCAAGGAGGAGGGCAACGTCATCCTCTTTATCGACGAGCTGCACACCATGGTCGGCGCCGGCAAGGGCGAAGGGGCCATGGATGCGGGCAACATGCTCAAACCGGCGCTGGCCCGTGGCGACCTGCACTGCGTCGGGGCCACCACCTTGGATGAGTACCGTCAGTACATCGAGAAGGATGCCGCGCTTGAGCGCCGTTTCCAGAAGGTGCTGGTGGAGGAGCCGACAGTTGAAGATACCATCGCCATCCTGCGCGGCCTGAAAGAGCGTTACGAGCTGCACCACCATGTGCAGATCACCGACCCCGCCATCGTGGCGGCGGCCCAGTTGTCGCACCGCTACATTGCGGATCGCCAGTTGCCGGACAAGGCCATCGACCTTATCGACGAAGCGGCAGCCAGCATCCGGCTGCAGATCGACTCCAAGCCCGAGGCACTCGATCGCCTCGAGCGGCGCATCATCCAGCTCAAGCTGGAGCAGCAGGCGCTGATGAAGGAGGACGATGACGCCAGCCGCAAGCGTCTGGAGCTGATCAATCAGGAGATTGGCGAAAAAGATCGGGAATACAACGAGCTGGACGAGGTGTGGAAGGCCGAGAAGGCTGCCCTCGCCGGCACCCAGCATATCAAAGCAGCGCTGGAACAGGCCCGCCAGGATCTCGACGTGGCACGCCGCGCAGGCGACTTGGGCCGCATGTCCGAGCTGCAATATGGCCGCATTCCCGAGCTGGAGAAACAGCTGGATCTCGCCACTCAGGCCGAGATGCAGGAGACCAGTCTGCTGCGCAACCGGGTCACCGACGTGGAGATTGCAGACGTCTTGGCCCGTTGGACCGGTATTCCGGTCGCCCGCATGCTGGAAGGGGAGCGCGACAAGCTGCTGCGGATGGAAGAGCAGCTGCACAGCCGGGTGATTGGTCAGGAAGAGGCGGTCGATGCGGTCTCCAACGCCATTCGCCGCTCCCGTGCCGGGCTCTCCGACCCGAATCGCCCCATCGGCTCCTTCCTGTTCCTGGGGCCCACCGGGGTGGGCAAGACCGAGCTGTGCAAGGCGCTGGCGGAGTTCCTGTTCGATACCCAGGATGCCATGGTGCGGATCGATATGTCCGAGTTCATGGAGAAACACAGCGTGGCCCGTCTGGTGGGGGCGCCTCCCGGCTATGTGGGTTATGAAGAGGGCGGTTATCTGACCGAGGCGGTACGCCGTCGTCCCTACTCGGTGATCCTGCTGGACGAGGTGGAGAAGGCGCACCCGGATGTGTTCAACATCCTGCTGCAGGTGCTGGATGATGGCCGCCTGACCGATGGTCAGGGTCGTACCGTTGATTTCCGCAACACCGTGGTCATCATGACCTCCAACCTCGGTTCGGATCTGATTCAGGAGCACCACTCCGAGAAGGATTACGACGAGATGAAGGCGATGCTGATGGATGTGCTGACTCGTAGTTTCCGGCCGGAGTTTATCAACCGGATCGACGAGACGGTGGTGTTCCATCCGCTCGGCGAGGAGCACATCAAGTCCATCGCCCGGATCCAGCTCAAGAGCCTGATGGGCCGTCTCGAGGCTCAGGGTTACGAGGTGGAGGTGAGCGAAGCGCTGCTCAACAAGCTGGTTCACGCCGGGTTCGACCCCGTCTACGGGGCACGACCCCTCAAGCGGGCGATCCAGCAGAAGGTGGAGAACCCGCTGGCACAGGCGCTGCTCTCCGGCCGCATCGTTCCCGGCAAGAAACTGCTGCTGGGAGCCGACAGCAACGGCCTCACCATGACCCAGTGACCAGTCTCGTATCTATGTTTGCAACGCCAGCCCTCGGGCTGGCGTTGCCATATCTGGGCGATGGAAAATAAAAAAACGGCAATCCGAAGATTGCCGGGAGGAATGTAGTGAAGCGACCTGACGTGGGTTGAGCGGGTCGCAGGGGCAAGCCCCCGATTGCGAAGCGTGGCCACAGCTGGCCTTGCTTCTTACAGCCTGCCGGGGATGCGCTCGCTCAACCCCGACGGCCACCTGCCTGTTGCCATGCCGGCTGCGATGGCCGGCATGGCCTTCATTCGTTACAGCATGCCTTGCACGGCAGCTTTCATCTCGGCTGGCCAGACGCCGACCTGTACCTGACCGATATGCTCTTTTTGCAGCAGCAACATGGCCAGACGGGATTGGCCGATGCCGCCGCCGATGGTTTGCGGCATCCGTGCGGCCAGCAGATCCCGATGCCAGTCGTACTGCAGGCGATCTTCATCGCCGGTGATGGCCAATTGGCGGCGCAGCGCCTCGGCATCGACCCGGATCCCCATGGAGGAGATCTCGAAGCTGTCTTGCAGCACCGGGTTCCACACCAGAATGTCACCGTTCAGACCCGCCAGACCCAGCTCGCTGTGGCTGCTCCAGTCGTCATAGTCCGGGGCGCGCACATCGTGGCGCTCGCCGTGGGACAGAGCTCCGCCGATGCCGATCAGGAACACGGCCCCCAGCTCCTTGGCGATGGCGCGCTCGCGCCCCTTGGCATCGAGATCCGGGTAACGGGCCAGCAGCTCTTCGCTGTGCAGGAACTGGATCTCGGCTGGCAGGAAGGGGGTCAGCTCATGCTCGGCACAGACCGCGCGCTCGGTGGCCTTGATGGCGGCCCAGATACCGCGCACGGTCTCCTGCAGATAGGCCAGATCGCGGCGCTCGCTCGGCATCACCTTCTCCCAGTCCCACTGATCCACATAGACGGAGTGGATGGGGGTGAGCTTGTCTTCGTCCGGACGCAGCGCCTTCATGTGGGTGTAGATCCCTTCGCCCGGGCCGAACCCGAAACGACCCAGGGTCTGGCGCTTCCATTTGGCCAGTGAATGCACCACTTCGTAGCTGTGCTCCGGCAGGGTCTTCACCTTGACCTGCACTGCATTCTCGTGGCCAGAGAGGTTGTCCTGAGTGCCATCACCGACCCGGCTCAGAATGGGGGCTTGCACCTCCATCAGACCCAGTTGCTGGGCGAGTTGGCGGGAGAACATCTCTTTGACGAAGCTGATCTGCTGTTGGCTGCGAATGTAGTGCTGTTTCATGCTGAATTCCTGTTTCAAATTCCGTTGGATGTGGTGATTCTTCAACAGAACGACAAGTAAATTCAATATTCGATAATATAAATAGGCTTTGTGTGTTTTTTTCTTCAAAATAAGTTGGTTTTTAATAATGTATCGTTAACGGGAGGGCAAAAAAATGCCGGAAAATTACCGGATCGATAATCTCGATCAGGCCATCCTCACCGCCCTGATGGAGAATGCGCGTATTCCTTATGCCGAACTGGCCAAGCAGCTGGCGGTCAGCCCGGGCACCATCCATGTGCGGGTGGAGAAGATGAAGCAGGCGGGGATCATCGAGGGGACGCGGGTGCAGGTGAACCCCAAGAAGCTGGGCTACGACGTCTGCTGCTTTATCGGGATCAATCTGAAAAGCGCCAAGGATTACCCCTCGGCACTGGACAAACTGCAGGCGTTGGACGAAGTGGTGGAGGCCTACTACACCACCGGCCACTACAGCATCTTTATGAAGGTGATGACCCGCTCCATCGACGAGTTGCAGATTGTGCTGATCAACAAGATCCAGACCATTGACGAGATCCAGTCCACTGAAACCCTGATCTCGCTGCAAAACCCGATATTAAGAGATGTGAAGCCCTGACCGGCTGATCAGGGTTCGATATAGGGAATGCCGTACTTGTCGTAGAGCGCCTTGAGCCGACCATCCCGTTTCATATGCAGCAGTTCTGCATCGTAGGCGGCCATCTGGGCAGGGGTATTCTTGTCCGCTTTGGCGCGGGCCCAGGTGTTGAAGTAGGGGCTGCTCTTGAGCGGTTTGGGCAGGTAGTCGAGCTTGCCCTCCAGCCCCTCTTCCCTGATCTGGGCAAAGGCGGTGACCAGCGGCATGGGCACGGTATCGATCCGCCCGGCCAGCAACTTGCGCAGCTGCAGCCGATTCATAGGAATTTGCTGGAAGTGGTAGGCAGGATCGGCCATGGCCGCGGTGAGCTCGGGGGTGTAGGAAAAATTCCTGGTCACGCCGATCCGCCAGGGTTTGAGGTCGGCCAGCGTCTCGTAACGGATCTTTAGCTGGTCTGCCTTGCGTACAAAGAAGTGCCAGCTGTGGCGAACATGGGCCTGCTGGGGGTAGATGAGATAGCGCTCGCGTGCTGCATTGTAGGAGTGGGTCAGTACCATATCGCAGAGACCGGTTTCGGCATTGCGGGTGAGGCGGGCGCCGGAGTCGATCAGTTCTATTCGGACAGGGATCCCCAGCTTGCCGAAGATGGCGGTGACGATGTCGATATCGAGGCCACGGGGCTGCTGATTGGCATCGAGAAATTTGAGCGGGTGCTCCATGGTGCCGCAGACTACCAGCTCTTTGGCGCATAGGCTGATCGGGAACAGTAGTAGCCAAAGCAGATGGGTTACACGCAAACTACCCCTCCTGAACCCGGATGAAGAACTTTGGAGCCTGATCCCCGTATATTGGGTGGCTCCTGATTGGTAGAGGCGACAGTGTATGGCAAACCCTGAAATCGAGAGCCCGCTGGACGGGATAGACAAATTGACCGTCCTCCTATATCGCCTTGGCTTGAGCGGTGCGGCGCTGTTGCTACTCTGTCGCGGTGCGGCCTTGTTGAGTCATGGTGACCTGCTGCCACCGGCACAATGGTTGATGTTGCTGGCGCTGGCAAGCGCTATCTGTGCCTTTTCGCTGCACATCTACGACAAGCGGATTCGGCTGATACTTCAGGGTTCTGGATGGGCCGCACTGGCGTTGTTCTCCATCGGAGCTCCGGATGCGCTGGTGCTGGGGGCCGCCCTGGTTACCCTATCCGGGCTGGCCTTCAAGGAGCAGTTCTGTTTTGCGATCCCCGGGATCAAACTGGTGCCATTGCTGCTGCCGCTGTTGTGGTTGCTGGAGTGGTTGCAAGTGGTATGGGCCGCTGCCCTGGTGGCGCTGGTGAGCGGGGCTCTGCTCATCCTGCTGGCGCTGGCCAAGTGGCGGATGCCCCTCCATTTTGATATTGGTGACAAGGGGCGTTACCAGATCTAGCTTTGTTGCCAGCCGTGGTGTCGGCATAACTCATGGATGAGGATGAAAGGAGAGGGAGGTCTTATGCGTGCATTGGTAACCGGTTGTGGCCGTCGGCTCGGGTTTTATCTCTGTGAACAGCTGGTGGCTGCGGGCTGGCAGGTGACCGGCAGTTATCGCAGCGAGCGGCCGGAGCTGGCCAGACTGGCCGCGCTGGGGGTCGAGCTGGTGCAGGCCGATCTGGCGAGTGAAGAGCAGGTGGGTAAGTTGATCGACGTGCTGGCATCCCATCAGGATCTGGCGCTGGTGATCCACAACGCCTCGGCCTTCGAGCCGCAGGCTGCCGAGCCCGCGGCGCAGCTGGCCCAGTTTGATCAGTTCTACCGGGTGCACATGGCGGCCCCCTTCCAACTCAACTGGGCGTTGGCACCGCAACTGGCGAGCAATGCCAACGCCAGCATCATCCACATCACCGATATCTATATCCATGCACCGGCCCCCCGTTTTGCCAGCTATGTGGCCACCAAGGCGGGAGCCCATTCGCTGGCCATGAGCTTTGCCCGCGAGCTGGCCCCGGCAATCCGGGTCAATACCATAGAGCCGGGCCCCATCCTGTTTCTCGACGAGCATGACGAGGCGTGGCGCCAGCAGGTGCTTGCGAAAACGCCGCTGGCGCGGGAGGGAGGGCTGGAGCCTATCTGGCAGGCGGTGCAGTTACTGATGGCGAACAGCTATATGACCGGGGCCAGCGTCAAGGTGGATGGCGGGCGAGCTCTGGCCGTGCTCTGATGGTATGCAAACCGTGGCTGGCTCCAGACCTATCGACTGGAGATGCACGGTTTTGCCCGAGCCGGCGGGTAGATGCAGTTGCAGCGCAACCTTGGGATCGTGCACCTCGCCGCGTCCGTAGAGTTCGGCCAGCAGCTCGATGAGGTAGGAGTCGACCTGCTCCGCAGCAAAGTCGCCGTTCGGGTTGCTGGCGAGAATGTCGATATCCAGCGGGCGGTCGTGCACCTTGCAGAGGGGATCGCTGCGGTCGCGGCCATGACCCACTTCCATCGCCACAAAGGCCTGCTTCAGGGCGGAGGCATCCAGTTCGCTCTCCAGGATCAGCAGACAGTTGAGAAAGTCATGGCTGGAGTGCATCCCCACCGGTTTGGTGCTGATCACCGAGCTGGTCTGCAAACGGCCAAAACGGCTGGCCAGCTCCTCCAGCACCCGGGTGACATGACTGTTTGGGTCAAGATTGGAACCAATGCTACACAGATAGAACATGCTCACCATCCTTGGTTAGGGCTCATCTGAAATGTATACGCAGCTCACGGTTATCGGATTAACTATGGCGTAACATTGTTTTATCTATTGTGATCCGGCACTGATTGGCAGAAAGGAGGTTTGCATGAGTGTTGAGCTGAAATGGGCGCTGTTGACCGCCTCGGGCGCGCTGGCGATGATCCTGACCATCTGTCTGGCTTCTGTCGCTTTGGCGTGAGTCCCCACAATCCAGATAATCCGAACCGGCCTGTTGGCCGGTTTTGTTTTTTGGGCGCTGAGGGCTATGCTGGCGCACCGGTGAGAACGCAAGAGAAAAGACGATGACCAAGGTTCGCCCACGCTCCCTGCTGCAGGTGGTATTGATAGGGTTTGTGCTGGTGTTGATGCCGCTCGGCGGCATGATCTGGCACAACACCAATGCCTTGACCCACCTGAGCCAGCTCACCAGCGACGAGATGGAACGGGCGATCAAGGATACCCGCCGCGCTACCCTGCTCACCGCCCAGGCGATCGATATCGAGCGCACCCTGCGCCGCTTTGCGGTGCTGGGGGATAGCCGCAGTCTGGCCAGTTACCGGTTGCAGCTTGAGGGGTATCACCGCCTGCTGGCGGAGCATCGCAACTCCCTGTCGGATCCCCAGCTCTATGGCGGCCTTGATGAGTTGCTCGCGCAATTTGGCTCGTTGCAGGAGGGGGGGCAGGCCAAAAAGGCGGTGGCGGGTGACATCCTCGACCAGTTCAATCGCTTGAGTCAGCAGCTCGAGGCGGGCACCCGCAGCCGGGTTGACGAGCAGATGGATCGGGTGCGTCTGGCCATCGATGCCCTGACCAAAGAGCTCTGGTGGGTCAGCGCTGTGGTGGCGGTGATCAGCCTGCTGCTGGTCTTTATCTTCACCTACCTGATCACCCATCCGGTACGACAAATTGAGTCGCGTATCTTGAGTCTGGGGGCGGGGGTAGAGCCGGATCCGCAGCCGGTGGATGGCCCCGCCGAACTGGTGCTGCTGGGGGAGCGGATCCTCTGGCTGCACGACAAACTCAAGGAGCTGGAGCTGCAAAAATACCAGTTCCTGCGCCATGTTTCCCACGAACTGAAGACCCCGTTGGCGGTGCTGCGCGAGGGGTCGGATCTGCTCTGCGAGCAGCTGGTCGGGCCTTTGACTCCGGATCAGCTGGAGATCTGCCAGATGCTGGATGAGAACAGTCGCCGGCTGCAGACCCTGATCGAGCGCCTGCTCGATTTTAACCGCCTCACCCAGCAGGAGACGTTCGAACTGGAGCCGGTTCCCCTGTTGCCCATGCTGGCAGAACTTTCTGCCGAGTATCGGCTTGCATTGGAGTCCAAGCAGATCCGTGTACACTTGCCGACCGAACCGGTTACCTTGTGGGCAGAGCCCTACCGGTTGCGGTTGATCCTCGATAACCTCTTCTCCAACGCCGTCAGTTATGGTGCCCAGGGTGGCAATATCTGGATCCGCGCCGGAGCAGAGGAGCAGGCGAACTGGTTGGAGGTTGCCAATGAGGGGCCCGAGATCCCCGAGGCAGACCGGCTGCGTATTTTTGAACCCTTTGAGCAGGGCAGCACAGTGCGGCAAGGTGTCCTGAAAGGCTCTGGCATGGGGCTTTCCATCGCTCGCGAGTCTGCCTCCAGCCTGGGAGGGGAGTTGGTTCTGGTGAAGGATGAACAGGCAGATGTCTGCTTCAGGTTGACGTTGAAATGAGGTCTATGAAAATACAGCGCGTATTTCCAGCCCTGCTAGCCGGGCTGCTCGCGGGTTGCTCCTGGCTGCCGCCGCAGGCACAGCAGGAGTCCTCCGATATCGCTTTTGCCAAGCGAATGGAGTTTGCCAATAAGGAGATGCAGGTGCGTCTGCAATACTCCGACTGGTTGCTGGCCAGCCATCCCCAGCAGCGGGTGCAGGAGCGTCAGCGTCTCAAGGGGGCCGACGATCTGGAGAGCCGGGTCAGTCTGGCGATGGTGGATTCCCACCCCGCCGAATCGGTGGCCAATCGTACCGCCGGTCTGGCGCGTCTGAAGAAGATGCTGCCAGAACTGGGTCTCGATGCGCAGGCCTTTTTGCGCAGCTGGATCGCCCTCGGCGAACAGCTGCTGGCTCGCGACAGCCGGCGCGATGACCAGAGTCAGGAGATCCAGCGGCTGCGCCGCCAGATCGAACAGCTCTCAGCCATCGATGAACAGCTGAATCAGCGCAAACTGAACGAGCATCGTGAGGTAGTACCATGAGCCGGATCCTGCTGGTGGATGACGATGCCAGCCTGCTCAAACTGATGAGCATGCGGCTGCGCAGTCAGGGTTATGAAGTGGATACCGCCGACAGTGCGGAAGGGGCCCTCGACCGGCTGCGTCAGCAGCGGGCCGATCTGGTGCTGAGCGATCTGCGGATGGCCGGTATGGACGGCCTGGCGCTGTTCGAGCGGATCCAGGCCCAGTGGCTCGGCTTGCCGGTCATCATCATGACCGCCCACGGCACCATACCCGATGCCATTCAGGCGACCCGTTCCGGGGTGTTCAGCTTTCTGACCAAGCCCATCGACAAGGATGAGCTGCTGGCCACCATAGAGCAGGCCCTCAGCCTGACCCGCCCGAAACAGCAGCTGGAGTGGCAGTCGCTGATCCTGACCCGCAATCCCCAGCTGGAGCAGCTGCTGATCCAGGCGCACAGCATCGCCACCATGGAGGTGCCCGTGTTGATCATGGGGCCGTCCGGTTCCGGTAAAGGGGCGATGGCGCAGGCGCTCTATCAGGCGAGCCAGCGGCGTGATCGGCCGTTGCACACTATCAACTGTGCCGCCATTCCCTGGGCGGCCCTCGACCTGCAGTTGTTCGGGGAGGATGGGCACTCGGGTCTGTTCGAACAGGCCAAGGGAGCGACCCTGTTTCTCGACGAGATCGGCAGCCTGTCGGAGTCGCTGCAGGCCAAGCTGCTGCAGGTGATGGAGGAGTATGGTCAGGGCACCCCGGAGGTGCGGGTGCTCAGCTCCAGCCATCAGGATCTGGTCAGGGCGATGGAGGAGGGGCGCTTTCGCGAAGATCTCTTCTACCGCCTCAACGTCGCCAATATTACCCTGCCATCCCTCAGCGCCCGCAGCGAGGATATTCCCCTGCTGGCCCGTCAGGCCCTCGATGACTACCGCAGTCGCAACAGTGACTGCGCTGCCATGGGGTTTTCACCCGAGGCGCTGGCCATGCTGGCGGCGGCGGCCTGGCCCGGCAACGTGCGCCAGCTCTGCAATGTGGTGGAGCAGCTGGCCAGCCTCTGCTGCAGCCCGGTGATCGGGGTATCCATGGTGGAGTCTGCCCTGAGCGGTGGTGGTGGTGGCATCCCCTCGTTCAACGAGGCGCGGGCCGAGTTCGAGAAGGAGTATCTGATCCGGCTGCTGCGCACCACCGAGGGCAACGTGACTCTGGCGGCCAATATGGCGGGGAGGAACCGTACCGATTTCTACAAGCTATTGAATCGACACGGCATCGAGGCGGCAAACTTCAAGTCGAAAGGGTAACGCTGTGCGAAACGGCCCTGAATGAGAGGGCCGCTTCGCAGTGGATGTCGCTCAGGCGGGGTCGGTGACGCCATCCGCGTTGCGGGGCTTCAGGGTCTTTTGGGAGAACCAGAGGCCGCTCGCCTTCATCAGATAACCGAACAGGGCACCTACCACCAGCGAGGGCAGCACCAGCCGCCACTCGCCCGCCGCCCCGAAGGTGGCGCAGCAGCCGGCAAAGGTGCCGGGAATATAGCCAAGCCACTGCTGCTTGGCCTGTACGCACATCAGGGTCGCCACCACACCCGTCATCACATAACCCGCCACGCCGGCACCCCACAGGTCACCGCCATGGATCAGCAGCAGCGCCCACAACATGCCGCTGGTGTTGCAGAAGATGGTCTGCAACAGCGCCTTGTAACCGCCGCTGGAGGCGAAGTAGCTGGTGCAGCCGAGGAAGCCGACCCAGGAGAGCAGACCGAGCGCGACGGCCAGCCAGCCCCATACGGCGGAGAGAATACCTGTGGTGATAGCGATGGCGATCAGTGGGCTCATGGCGTGACTCTTCAGTTGGCTTCACGAAAACGGGCAGCCTACCCCTGGCAATCGGGGCGGCAAGCGGGGGCGGAATTGTGTGTGATCTCCATCACCTTTTTCAACTCAGGAATACGCTTGCGCTCGCGAAAAAAATTCATTGGTGACCGGCCAAACCCTCGACCATAGTTAGAGGCCCTGTCCTGCTCATGGAGTGAGTCTGATGGTGCCAAATGTGATCGTTCCCCTGCTGGTATTCGTAGTGCTGTTTCTGGTCGGAACCATGGCCAAGGCGCTGCCCCTGTACCACCTCATGTAATCCGGTGTGAAATAAAAATCTGCCGGGGCGGGTCTTATCTCTGTCGCCTCTAACTGCCCCGGGAGTTTTTCATGTTGATCAAACGTCGTGCCCCCCATCATCTCACCGAACAGGATGTCACCCCGGAAGCCGTCTATCAGGATCGCCGCCTTATTCTCAAGGGGCTGGGTCTGGGCGCCGCCACCCTCGCTTTTCCGACCCAGGCCGGGGTACTCGATCTGCTGCGCGGTAAAGAGGATGCGCCCCAGCTAGCCACCAAACCGCTCAACAGCAAGCAGGCCCCGCGGCCAGCCGATCTGGTGCTGACACCGGAAGAGAAGGCGACCAGTTACAACAACTTCTACGAGCTTGGTACCGACAAGACGGATCCGGCCCGCAACGCCCATTACCTCAAACCAGAACCCTGGACGTTGAAGGTGGAGGGGGAGGTCGCCAAGCCCTTCACTCTGGATGTGTGGGATCTCATCAACAAAACCGAGCTGGAGGAGCGGATCTACCGGCTGCGCTGCGTCGAAGCCTGGTCCATGGTGCTGCCCTGGAATGGCATCTCGCTGGCGGAGCTTATTCGCCGTGCCGAACCGACCAGCCGCGCCAAGTTTGTTGCCTTCGAGACCCTGTTCGATCCGAAACAGCTGCCCGGTCAGGCCTCAGCCTCCCTTGGCGGCGGCATCGACTATCCCTACGTCGAGGGGCTGCGTATCGACGAGGCGATGCACCCGCTCTCCTTCCTCGCCATGGGGCTCTACGGCAAGACCCTGCCAGCCCAGAACGGCGCGCCGATCCGGCTGGTGGTGCCGTGGAAGTATGGCTTCAAGAGCATCAAGAGCATCGTCTCCATCCGCTTGGTGGAGGAGATGCCACCCACTACCTGGAACCTGCTGGCCCCCAACGAATATGGCTTCTACGCCAACGTCAACCCGCAGGTGGATCACCCGCGCTGGAGTCAGGCGAGCGAGCGGTTCATCGGCGAGGGCGGGCTGTTCGGTGCCAAGCGCCAGCCAACCCTGATGTTCAACGGCTATGGCGACGAGGTCGCCTCGCTCTATCAGGGGATGGATCTGCGCCAATGGTACTGAAACTGAAAGCCTCACATATCAGCGGCTTGCGGGCGCTGGTGCATCTGGGTTCCCTCGGCTTTCTACTCTGGCTGGGGTACGCCCTGCCGGCCGGTCTGCTGGGGGGCGACCCCGTGCCCGAGCTTATCCACTACCTCGGCAAGGGGGCTCTCAACCTGCTGCTGCTCACCCTGTTGGTCTCGCCGCTGGCCAAACGCTGGCGGCAGGGGCAGCTCATCAAGCTGCGCCGCCCCCTCGGGCTCTGGTGCATGGTCTGGGCGCAGCTCCACTTCATGGTGTGGCTGGGGCTGGATCTGCAGTTTGACTGGGGGCTGATTGGTGGCGAGCTGGTCAAGCGCCGCTATATCGTGGTGGGGATGGTGGCGCTGCTGCTGTTGCTGGCGCTGGGTATCACTTCGCTGCCTGTATTGCAGCGGCGGATGGGGGCGGGGTGGCAGAAGTTGCACAACTGGGTTTATGCGGTAGCCCTGCTGGTGCCGGTGCACTACTGGTGGTCGCTCAAGAGCGGTTGGCTGGAGCCGCTTATCTACCTGCTGCTGGCCTGCGCCCTGCTCTGGCCGAGACGGGAGAAGCTGCTGCGCCCCTGGCGCCTGCGCTGGAAAGCAAAAGAGGCCTAATCGGCCTCTTGTTTTTTGATCTCGCCAGTGTAGGCATCGACGATGAGATGTACCTTTTCATTCTGGCGATCGAGGGTTTTGACCTCGAATTTGTCCCCTTCCAGCTCCACTTCGCGAATGTCGTGATACCCTTGCGCCAGCAACAGTTTGACCAGCCCGGCCATGTCGAGGCGGTTTTGGGCAGCCCAGCTTGAGGCGCTCAGCAGGCAGAGGATCAGCAGGAAACTGCGCGGGATCATATTCATTCCGGATTCATGGCTGGCAGACTATAAACGCCATTATGTTAGGTTTTTGGAGATGAATCATCCATGAATAGAGCGCTCCCTCTGATCGGGTTGTTGTTGCCAGTGCTGGCGCAGGCGCTGACGCCTGACGAAGCCCTGTTGCAGCAAGCTGTCCATGAGGGACGGGTTCGGCCCTTCCACGAAATGATGGAGGTGGCATCCAGATTGCCGGTGCGGGTTCTGCGGGTCGATCTGGGGGAAGAGGATGGTATCTGGCTCTATGAACTGCGCGTGATCGATCGGGAGAACAGCGTGCTCAAGGTGGCCTATCGGGCCGACAACCTGGAGATGGTGTGGGCCAAGGGCCACCATCTGGAGCGGCTGTTTGAGCCACCCAAGCCCCCGGTCGAGGATGATGAGTAACCTCTGTTTGGAAGCCTGTTCATGCGAATTCTGATTGTTGAAGACGAAAAAATTCTGGCCGGCCAGCTGGCTGAACAGCTGCGCCTCTCCGGCTTTGTCACCGACCTCTGCCACGATGGCAACGAGGCCGGTTTTCTCGGCGAGACCGAGCCCTACGACGCCATCATTCTCGACCTCGGCCTGCCGGGGCGCGATGGCCTGAGCGTGCTGAAGGAGTGGCGCAGCAAGGGGATCGATACCCCGGTGCTGGTGCTGACCGCCCGTGGCCAGCTGCACGAGAAGATCGAGGGGCTCAACGCCGGTGCCGACGACTACCTCACCAAGCCGTTCCAGGTTGCCGAGCTGGTGGCGCGAGTGCATGCGCTGGTGCGCCGTGCGGCGGGCAACGCCAGCTCCATTCTGGAGATCGGCGGAGTGCGCCTCGACATGGCGGCATCGCAGGTGTGGTACGAAGGGACCCCCATCAAGCTGACTGCCCACGAGTTCCGGGTGCTGGGTTACCTGATGCAGCACAGGGGCAAGGTGGTGTCGCGCAGCGAGCTGATCGACCACATCTACGCTCAGGATTTTGACCGCGACTCCAACACCGTCGAGGTGTTCATCGGCCGGATCCGCAAGAAGACCAATCCAGACCTGATTGAGACAGTGCGCGGCCTCGGGTACCGGATCAACGAATGAGGCTGGTGAGAACCCTGCGGGGGCGACTGGTCGCCATCGCGCTGGTGTGGTGCGGGCTGTTTCTGTTCGCCACCGGCTTCAGCTTGCAGACCATGATGCGCAACTACTGGCAGGAGGCGGAGGCCGACGGCCTGCGTTTGCAGCTCTATGATCTGCTCTCCCGGCTGGAAGTGGCTAAAACCGGCTTGCCGGTAGTCACCGAGCCGATGTCAGATCCCCGTTTCAGCCAGCCTTACTCCGGCTACTACTGGCAGCTGGAGCTGGATCACAAGGTGGTGGGGCGCTCCCGCTCCCTGTGGGACACCCATCTGGAAAGCCGCGGCCTCAAGTCCGCCTTTGGCGACCCGGACCTCTTCTTTGGCAAGGGGCCCAACAAGGAGCCGCTGCTGATCATGACCCGTGCTGTGCTGCTGCCCGGTTCGGATCGGCTGTTTACCCTGGTGATGGCGAAAGACAGCAGCGCCCTGACCCAGACCCTCAACAAGACCCGCATCAGCCTGTTCCTCGGCCTCGGCTTTGCCGCCGCCGGTCTGGTGCTCGGCTTCATGTTCCAGATTGTCTACGGTTTGCGGCCGCTGCATCTGCTGCGCCGCGAACTGGGGCGGGTTCATGAGGGCCATCAGGAGGGATTCCGGCTGCGCTATCCGCTGGAAATCCAGCCGCTGGTGGAGGATATCAACCGGCTGCTGCACCACTACGGCGAGCTGCTGCAGCGGGCGCGCTCCCACACCGGCAATCTGGCTCACGCCCTCAAGACGCCGCTCAGCATCATGCGCAATCAGGTGGCCCAGTTACCGCCGGAGGATCAGGCCGCCATCGGTGAGCAGCTCGACCAGATCCAGCGTCATATCGATTACCACCTCGGCAAGGCACGGGTGACCGGCGCCGCCAAGATCCTCGGGGTCTCGACCCCGGTGCGGGCGCGGGTGGAGTACATCTGCCGCGCCTTCTCCCGCCTCTATCCGGGCAAGACGGTGGACTTGCAGGTGCCGGCCGAACTGGCGGTCGGGGTGGAGGAGCAGGACTTTGACGAAATGGTGGGGAACCTGCTGGAGAATGCCTTCAAGTGGTCTGCCAGCGAGCTGCGCATCTCCAGCGCCGAGCTGGGGGGCTGGATCACCCTGCGTATCGAGGATGACGGCCCCGGCATGAGCGAGGATCAGATCGCCAAGGCGGTGCTGCGCGGGGTGCGGCTCGACGAGAAGGTGCCGGGCTCCGGCCTTGGTCTCAACATCGTCTCCGATCTGGCGGAAGCTTATCGGGGCAGTTTCATCATGGGCCGCGCCGAACTGGGCGGGCTGGCCGCCTCCCTCTCGTTGCCCAAGGTGGCAAGAGTCGAGAGCTAGGCATAACATATGGCATTTGTTTTAGCCTGAGGAAGAGAACCATGACCGACGATCCGTGGGCACTGTGTCACCTTGACGATTCGTTTGATGCCTCTGTGCTGGGGGTCAAGGGCGCCCAGATCCAGTGGTTTGAAGACAGGGATGGCCTGATCGCGTTCCTTCTGGAAGATTTTGTCGATCTGCTGGCCGATGTGGGCGAGCTGGAAGAGGATCAGACCGAACAGGCGCGCGAGCGCTTCACCCTGCTGGTGGAGCAGAGCTTCGACGATCGCACCCTGATGGATGCCATCAACGATCTCGCCTCCGGCCTGCGTCGCATCGCCTGGCTGGGGCCGCTCTCCGAGCTGGCCGAGATCAGCGACGAGTTCGCCTCCGGTCTGCGCCGCTACTTCTGGAGCCAGTACGACGGGGATGAAGATGACCCGGACGCCTGGGTGCCGGAAGAGCTCTGGCCGCAGCTGGTGGAGTGCGCGCAGGAGTATATGGAAGAGGGCGAGTTCTGATTTCCCTCTCTCCTGCCATCGCAGCGATAAAAAATCGGCGCCTTCGGGCGCCGTTTCTATTGGCGAGGATGGCGCGTCCTTATGGTGATCGGGCGCTGCCCTCGGGGGCGGCATAGGAGACGGGCAGGGCCGCCATGGGGCGGTTGGTCATTGGTATAAGTAAAAATAGGGTCATTATCGGAAAAACCATAAATTTAATTTATGCAGGATAATCAGGCACCCCTCACGGTGCCTGCGAGCGCCGCCAGTGCTGTGCGAGGGGATCTTCCGATCCTCGTTATTGGTGCTGACGGTGGCGGTTATCCCGACAAGGGTTATCCCCGCCACGACGGGGATAAAAAAACGGCGCCATGATGGCGCCGTTTTGTCTGTTAGCTACAGCCGTTAGCCGGTACCGCGTGGGCGGTGTTGGCCAGCAGCGGGCCTGTGTACTTCTCGATCTGCAGCTGGGCCATGTGGCCACAGTTGCCCTGCGCCAGACTGGACGAGCCTTCGTCGAAGGTGAGGCAGTTGACGTTGCCGTTCTTGCAGATGCTACCCGTTTCGCCCGGCTTGGCCGGGTCATACCAGGCCCCTTCGCAGATCCGCACCACGCCTTGGCGCACATCCTCGGAGAGCAGGGCACCCACCAGGATCTGACCGCGCTCGTTGAAGGCGCGCACCAGATCTCCCTGGGCGATGCCACGGGCCTTGGCGTCGGCGGGATGGATCATGATCGCCTCGCGGTCGGCGATGGCGAACTTGTCACGCAGCGGGGTGTTGTCGAGCTGGGAGTGCAGCCGCTGGGTCGGGTGGGAGGTGTTGAGGGACAGCGGATAGCGCGTCGCCACCTCGCTCTTCACCCACTCCTTGGGTTCATACCACTTGGGATGGCCGGCACAGTCGGCATAACCCATCCCGGCTACCGTGTTGGAGAAGATCTCGATCTTGCCGGACGGGGTGCCGAGCGGGTTGAGCAGCGGGTTCTCGCGAAAATCGGCGTGACGGATCCACTGGCGGTTGGCCTCGGGGATCGGGAAACTGATGTAGTTGTTGGACTCCCAGAACATGTTGAACGGCGGCAGCGCCACACGGGCACCACGGGCTTGCGCCGCCATGCCGTCGTACATCTGCTTGAGCCACAGCATCTCGTCCTTGCCTTCGGTGTACTGCTCCTGCACACCCAGCTTGGCGGCGATGGCACTGAAGATGTCGAAGTCGTTGCGGGCTTCAAACTGGGGCGGCACGCACTGGTGCATCGGGAACACATAGCGCTGGGAGTAGTCGCCACCCATCTCCAGATCGTTGCGCTCGTAGCTGGTGGTGACCGGCAGCACGATATCGGCGTGCTTGGCGGTGGCCGTCCAGTAGGGCTCGTGAACGATCACGGTCTGCGGTTTGCGCCACGCCTGCAGCAGGTTGTTGGTGTCCTGATGGTGGTGGAAGGGGTTGCCGCCCGCCACGTAGACCAGCTTGATGTCCGGATAGGTCACCTTGCGGCCGTTGAAGTCGATGGTCTTGCCCGGGTTGGCGAGACAGTCGGCGATGCGCGCCACCGGGATCGGTGCCGGGCTGTTCTTCGGTGCGTTGCCGGCGGAGATGCCCGCCAGAATGCCGCCCTTGGCGGTGGGACTGCCACCGGAGGAGTAGTGGTAGCTAAAGCCGTAGCCGCCGCCCGGCAGGCCGATCTGGCCGAGCATGGAGGCCAGAGTGACCAGCATCCAGTTCGGCTGTTCGCCATGCTGCTGACGCTGCATGCCCCAACCAGCCATGATCATGGTGCGCTTGGCGGCCATGTCGAGGGCCAGCTGGCGAATCACCTTGGCATCGACGCCGCAGACGCTGCTCGCCCACTCGGCGCTCTTCGGCTGACCGTCATCCTTGCCCAGCAGGTAGGCGAGGAACTTGTCGAATCCGACGGTGTAGCGATCGAGGAAGGCCTGATCGTGCTTCTGTTCGGTATAGAGGGTGTGGGCCACACCCAGCATCATGGCAACGTCGGTGTAGGCGTTGGGGGCAATCCACTCGGCGCCGACCAGCTTGGCGGTCTCGTTGTAGATGGGGTCGATGCTGATGACGCGGGTGCCTTTCTCTTTCAGCGCCTTGAAGCCAGCCTGACCTTCATGGTCCGGTATGTTCCAGCTGTTTTTCAGGGTCACCTGGGCGTTGACCCCCCACAGCACCACCAGTTCGGCGTTCTCCACCACGTTGGGCCAGGCGGTCTGCTGCTCGTACACCTCGATGGAGCCCATCACGTGGGACATGATCACCTGAGCCGCGCCGGTGGAGTAGTCACCGGCATAACCGGTGAAACCGCCGGAGAGGTTCATCAGGCGGTGCAGCAGGGTGCGGCTGTTGTGGAACATGCCGACGCTCTTCCAGCCGTAGGAACCGGCGTGGATTGCCTGCGGGCCGAAGTCGGTCTGGACCCGCAGGATCTCGCCAGCCACCAGTTCGATCGCTTTCTCCCAGCTCACCCGTACCCACTGGTCGGCGCCGCGCAGTTCGGGTTTGGCGCCCGGGCCGTGCTCCAGCCAGCTCTTGCGTACCATGGGGTACTTGATGCGGTTCTTGGCGTGCACCTGGAACGGCGCCATGTCGATGAGATCGTTAGGTGCCGGATCATCGGCCACCGGCTGGACGCGCACCATGCGGCCATCCTCGACGATCGCCTCGAAGGCACCCCAGTGGGCGCCGGTCAGAATGCCCTTCTGGGCGGGCACCAGGGTCGGGAACTGGCTCAATGCGGTGCTGATGGCTTGTGCCAGCGCACTCTTGGGAAAAATGCCGCCGAGCAGGGGCAGGGCTGCGCAGGCGCCGAGCCCCTTGAGCAGGTTGCGGCGGGACAGATTGGTCTTCTTGTCGTTGAAAAAAGTCATAACGGTTTTCCTCTGTTCCAGCCTTAGTGGGCCGCGCTCATGTCACTGGCATGTTTCTGGACATACTGGGTCAGCATGCGAGCCTGTTCCGGGGTCAGGGAGGTACGAGATTCCATCCCCTTGATGACGCCGATCCACTGGTTGGCGTTGAAGTGATCCAGCGCGGTGAGGCCGTGGCAACCGGTGCAGTTGTTGGACATCAGGGTGGAGGCGTACTGCCACAGCTTGCCCTGATCGCCGATGAGCTGGCTCTCGTCCACCCAGGCGGTCAGGCTGACCTGATGCCAGGTGAGGTTGGTGGCGCTGTCGGTTTCGCTCTTGCCGGTGACCAGCGCTTTCTTGGCGGCATCGCCGACCAGTACGCTGAGGATCCGTTTGCCCGGTGCGGCGTAGAACACTTCGCTCACGCCATCCTGCTGCCAGCCTTCGATCTGCACCTTGGCGCGGCCGTTTTCGTTGGCCAGCACTTCCACCTTGGTGGAGGGCATCAGGGTGCCTTCGTCAGTCTTGGCTGCGGCATCGAGAAACAGCGGGGTGGTGGCGATGGCGTAGCGGGTGGTGACGCTGGCCGGGGTCTGGGCGGCCGCTTGCGCCAGTTCGCTGGCACCGGCGGCGGCCAGGCCGCTCATGTCTGGCATGATGTGGGCGACGCCGCGGTGGCAGTCGATACAGGTCTGACCCTCCTTGATGGCGATCGGGTGCTCGGCACGGGCGTTGGGGCGCTGGGCCAGAATGTCCATCGCTGCGTAGCTGTGGCAGCTGCGGCAGGTGGCGGAGTCATTGGCTTTCAGCTCGTCCCACACGGTCTGGGCCATCCGCAGCTTGTGGGCCTCATATTTCTCGGGTGTGTCGAGCGTGCCGATCGCCTCGTGATAGATATCCTTCACGGCGCGGATCTTGGTCCACAGATAGGAGGTGGGGTCGCCCGGGATGTGGCAGTCGGCACATTCGGCGCGGATCCCCTTGGTGTTCTGGAAGTGAACGCTGCCCTGATACTCGGCCAGCGGAGTCTGCATGGAGTGGCAGGAGACGCAGAATTCGGTGGAGCTGGTCTTGTGCAGCACGGTTACGGTGACGCCGAGGGCGGCGATACCCAGCATGGCGCCCAGCAGCAGGAGCCAGAACCAGGGCTTTCTTATCAGTTTTCCAATCATGGGGGCGGTGTCCTGTGGTCGATGAATACCAACATAGTAGTAGGTACATGGTAGTCATCGGAGGCGCTGGGGGTGTTGACCTCAATCATGGTTTGAATTTTAAGATGTACGTCACATTGTGATTAATGTTTTGTTATTGACTGATTTGTCGAATTTAGTTCTGAAAATTATCAATTTAATGATTGTTTTACTTTCTTTTGCCGCTGTTAGCCCCCTCGCAAAACCCTGACGGATTCGTTGATATAGTCGGGATTAAGCCTCAACGGAGTGTCGCTGATGAGCCCTTTCTCCCTGCTGTGTGTCGCCGCCGATGTCCAGCTGCTGGCCGAGTTCGAACAGGAGCTGGCGCCGCTGCTCAGCCGCTTTGCGCTGGTGGTCGCCACCGGGCAGGAGTCGGCCGAGATGGCGCTCGACGAGCTGGAGCGCAAGGGGCAGCCGCCGGCCGTGGTGGTGTGCGACAGCGATCTGGGGGATGGGCGCGGGGCCGACTTTCTGATCCGCCTCGGCAGCCAGCACGAGGCGTGCCGCAAGATCCTGCTGGGCAGCCAGCCCGAGATGAAATCGATCATCGAGGCGGTCAACCTCGGCCGCCTCGACTACTACCTGCAGCGCCCCTGGCGCGATGGCAGTCTGCGCCGCGCCGTCATCGAGCAAGCGAGTCAGTTCGTGCTGCACTGCCCCGAGGCGGATCTGCTGAGCTACGCGACCGTGCTCGATAACCAGCGACTGCTGCGGGCCCATGTCGATCGCCAGCTGGCCGAGTATCGTCAGGGCTTTATGGATTACACCCGTTGCAGCGACGAGGAGTTGTCGCGAGTGGTGATCGACGGCCTCTACCAGTTTTTCGAAGGCAACGACGAGGCGCGGGTCTGCCGCCATTACAGCCCGGGCCATGTGCTGACCCGCGAGGGGGAGCCCAACAGCTTCCTCTGGTTTATCGCCAAGGGGGAGGTGGTGCTGCGCAAGCGCGATGCCCACGGGGTCGATCAGGAGGTGGTGCACTACCGCACCGGCGCGCTGGTGGGGGGCATGTCCTTCGTGAGCGGCGAACCCGCCTTTACCACCGGAGTGACCCTGACCGGCGCCGAGGTGATCAAGCTCGACAAGCTGCAGTTCTCCCGCGTCATGGAGGCGCGCAGCGAGCTGCTTCCCTCCTTTACCAACCTGCTGCTGCGCCACTTCAACCGTCGCCTGCAAAACAGCATCCGCACCGAGATGCGGTTGCAGCAGACCCTCGACTCCCTCGAAGCGGCTCATGCCCAGCTGATGGAGAGCGAGAAGATGGCGATGCTGGGCCAGCTGGTGGCCGGTGTCGCTCACGAGCTCAACAACCCTGTGGCGGCCATTATCCGCGGCAGCGAGACCCTGCGCGCCGCCATCCCAGATCTCATCAACCTCGAACTGCCCGCCGCCCTCAAGGGGCTTGGCAACCAGACACTCTGTCAGGCGCTCTTCTCCCAGCCGGTCTCGACCAGCGAGATCCGGGACAAAACCCGGCAGGCCGAGCGGCGCTTTGGCGAGCGGCAGCAGGCGCGGCTGGCGGTGCAGATGAATCTGGATGACGAGCTGAGCTGGCAGCGCTGGTTTGCCGGACGTACCGCCAATGAGCGGGAGGCGCTGCTGGTGCAGCTGGAGCTGTTCCAGCAGACCGGCAGCTTTCTGCGCAATATCGAGGTGTGTGCCCGTCGTATCGGCGATCTGGTCAAGAGCCTCAAGCAGTATGCCCGGCAGGACAGGGATGAGCCCTCGCTGGTGGATCTGCACGAGGGGCTGGAAGATACCCTGCTGATGTTTGAGAACCGCCTCAAGCAGCATGAGTTGTGCAAGGAGTACCAACCCCTGCCGCTGGTGCGCTGTCATCCCGCCGCCCTGCAGCAGGTGTGGACCAACCTCATCGCCAACAGTCTGGATGCCATGAGCGAGCCGGGAAGATTGACGGTGCGCACCGGCCTGCCGGAGCCCGGCTGGGTGATGGTGGAGGTGGAGGATAGCGGCTGCGGCATCGAGCCCGAGCTGTGGCAGCGGATCTTCGATCTCAACTTCACCACCAAGCGGGAGGGGCACTTTGGTCTCGGCATTGGTCTGAGCGTCTCGCTGCAGATAGTGCAGCAGCACCACGGCCGGATCGAGGTGGCTTCGGAGCCGGGACGCTATACCCGGATGCGGGTCTGCCTGCCGCTGGGGGATATCGGGATGGCCGACTACGGGGGAGAGCCCCGCCACAACGAGCATGCGGCCTGAGCGGACGCATCTGCCCAAAGACGGCGAGCCATGGTGCGCCGCCAAGGAGGAGCAATGAACAAACACTATCTGATCCTGTGCGTGGACGATGAGCGGGAGGTGCTGGAGGCGGTGCTCCACGATCTCGCACTGTTTCGCAGCCATTTCGAGCTGGATGGCGCCGAGAGCGTCGAGGAGGCGCGCGAGGTGGTGCACGATTGGGAGCGGGATGGGGGCAGGCTGGCGCTGATCCTCTGCGATCACATCATGCCGGGAACCCTGGGGGTCGATTTTCTGGTGGAGCTGAACCGGCGTAGCGCGACCCGGGCCAGCCGCAAGTTGCTGCTGACCGGGCAGGCTGGGCTGGAGGCGACCATCGAGGCGGTCAATCGCGGCGGATTGCACTACTACCTCGCCAAGCCGTGGAAGCTGGAGAGCTTGCAGGAGGCGGTGCGCGAGCAGCTGACCGACTACCTGCTGGCGGAGGATGGCGACAACGCCTTCCACTATGCCCCCGTGCTCAATCAGGCGCGGCTGTTTGCCGCCATTCACGACAATCCGTTCGACGAATAGTCGCGGTTGGGCTTTACCGGTGGGCGCTGTATACTGTCTACATATACAGTGTTTCAGGTAGTCACCGATGCGACTCTTCATCGCCGAGAAGCCCACTCTGGGGCGCGCCATTGCCGATGCCCTGCCCAAGCCCCACAAGAAGGGCGACGGTTTTATCGAGACCGCCCAAGGGGATGTGGTCACCTGGTGCATCGGCCATCTGCTGGAGCAGGCCGAACCCGATGCCTATGACGCGGCCTTCAAGCAGTGGCGGATGGAGCATCTCCCCATCATCCCGGCCCAGTGGCAGCTGGTGGCCAAACCCAAAACCAAAACCCAGCTCACCGTCATCAAGCGGCTGATCAAGCAGGCCGACTGCGTGGTCAACGCCGGTGACCCGGACAGGGAAGGGCAACTGCTGGTGGACGAGGTGATCGATTTTCTCGGTTACCCGAAAACCAAGCCGGTGCAGCGCTGTCTCATCAGCGATCTCAACCCGCCCGCGGTGCGCCGCGCCCTCGACAAGCTCAGAGACAACAAGGAGTTCGTGCCGTTGGCGGTCTCGGCGTTGGCGCGCAGCCGGGCCGACTGGCTCTATGGCATCAACATGACCCGCGCCTACACTCTGCTCGGGCGCAAGGCCGGTTGCAGCGAGCTGCTCTCGGTTGGCCGGGTGCAGACCCCGCTGCTGGGGCTGGTGGTGCGGCGGGATCTCGAGATCGAGGCTTTCGTCCCCAAACCCTTCTACGAGGTGTTGGCCCATCTGTTGACCGATAGCAACGAGCGCTTCACCGCCAAGTGGCTGCCGTCCGAAGCCTGCCTGCCGTGGCAGGATGAGGAGGGGCGGATGCTCAACCGGGCGCTGGCCGACAAGGTGGTGAGCCGGATCAACGGCCAACCGGCACAGGTTGAATCGGTGGAGGAGCAGGCCCGCAAGCAGGCGGCGCCGCTGCCCTACAACCTCTCCAGCCTGCAGATCGATGCCGCCAAGCGCTTCGGCATGGATGCCAAGCGGGTGCTCGACATCTGCCAGAGCCTCTACGAGCGCCACAAGCTTATCACCTATCCGCGCTCCGACAGCCGCTATCTGCCGACCGACCACTTCAAGCGGGCCGAGCAGGTGCGCGGCGCCATCGCCGCCACTGCTCCTGCGCTGGCCAAGGCGGTGAGCGAGGCAGATGGCAAGATCCGCAGCAAGGCGTGGAACGACAGCAAGGTGGATGCTCACCACGCCATCATTCCCACCGAGAAGCAGGGCAACCCCGCCACCTTGGGGGCCGACGAGGCAAAGCTTTACGGCCTGATTGCCCGCCAGTACCTGCTGCAGTTCTATCCCCCGTTCGAATACAACGACAGCAAGGTGCTGCTGCGCATCGCCGGTGGCCTGTTTCAGGCCAAGGCGCGGCGCATTCTCAAGGCGGGCTGGAAGGCGCTGCTCGGGGTGGAGGAGGATGACGATGAAGAGAAGGCGGGCACTCTGCCTGCCCTGAAAGAGGGCGAACAGCTGCTCTGCGAGCGGGGCGAGCTGCAGGAGAAGATGACCCAGCCGCCCAAGTCATTTACCGATGCGACTCTGCTGGCGGCCATGACCGGCATCGCCCGCTATGTGCAGGATCCCGAGATCCGCAAAACCCTGCGCGACACCGATGGCCTCGGCACCGAGGCGACCCGGGCCGGCATCATCGACCTGCTGTTCAAACGCCGCTTTCTGGTGCGCCAGGGCAAGAGCATCAAGGCGACTCCGACCGGGCGGGCACTGGTGCAGGCGCTGCCTGCCACCGCCACCACGCCGGATATGACGGCGCTGTGGGAGCAGAGTCTCGGTCAGATCGCCGAGCGTCACGGCAGCTACCAGCAGTTTATGGGGCCGCTCACCGAGCAGCTCAACGGCTTGATTGAGGGGGCGCGGCAGGACTCCGGTGCCAGCTTCAGCGCCCTACCCAAGGAGGCACCAGGCGCCGGCAAGCGGCGCTTTACCAAGCGCAAGAGTCCGGTTGCTGGCGGTGCAGCGCCTCGCAAGAGTTCAGGCAGAAGTGCGGGCAGGAGCACAGGCAAGCGGACTACCAAAAGCCAGGCGGCCTGACCATGGGGTGTCGGCAGGAAAAAGAGAGGGGCCACAGTGGGCCCCTCTCTTTTTGTCGGCGTAATGGTCAGCGGTCATTAGCCGGTGTAGACGCTCTCTTCCGGATACTTTATGCGGGTCTCGCTCGGGCGGGCCAGCATAAAGGCGAGGGTGAGCGGGCCAAGACGGCCGCAGATCATCACCAGCACCAGAATGAACTTGCCCGGGCCGCTCAGGCTGGGGGTGATGCCGGTGGAGAGGCCGACGGTGGCAAACGCCGAGATGGTTTCGAACATGATTTTGTCGAACGGCAGGGCGTCGGTGATCATCAGCAGGAACATGGCCAGCATCAGCACCATGGTGCTGACGATAATGATGGCCAGCGAGCGGGTGACGATCTGGGGCGACAGGGTGCGGCCGAAGGCGGTAACGTGAGGGCGCTTGGTAAGAAACGCCTTGGTCGCCAGCAGCACCACGGCAAAGGTGGTCACCTTGATACCACCACCGGTGGAGGTGGCACCGGCACCGATAAACATCAGCATCATCATGAATAGCAGCGAGGCGGGCACCATCTGGCCGATGTCGATGGAGTTGAAACCTGCGGTACGGGCACTGGCCGACTGGAAGAACGCCGCCAGCAGCTGGCCGCCAATGCCGGCGTTGCCGAGGGTACCCGGATTGTTGCGCTCCAGCAGCCAGAAGACCACGGTCCCCAGCAGCAACAGGGCCGGCGTCATCAGGATCATCAGCTTGCTGTGCAGCTTCAGCTTGCGCCAGCGACGGTTGCGCACCAGGTCGACGATGACGGTAAAGCCGATACCGCCGAGGATCAGCAGGCCGGCGATGGTCAGGCTGATGAGGGGATCGTCCCGATAGCTGATCAGGTTGTTGGCAAACAGCGAGAAGCCGGCGTTGTTGAAGGCGGAGACAGCGTGGAAGAAGCTGACGTAGAGGCCGCGATCCCAACCCATTTCGGGCACCCAGCGGATGGCCATCAGGCCGGTGCCGATCAGCTGGGCGATGAAGGCGAACAGTACGATCCGCTTCACCAGCTGGATGATGTTGACCGAGCCCTCCTGTCCCAGCGCCTCCTTGGCAAGTACCTGCTGGCGCAGGCCGACCCGCTTGCTGAAGATGGCGATGAGCAGCAGGGTCATGGTCATCTGCCCCAGACCGCCTATCTCCATCAGCATGATCAGAAAGATCTGCCCCTGCAGGGTGAAGGCGGTGCCGGTATCCACCACGCCAAGACCTGTCACGCAGATGGCCGAGGTGGCGGTGAACAGGGCATTGATGAAGCTCACCTCGCCGTTATGGCTGGAGGGCTGCACCAGAAAGATGGTGCCTATCAGCAGGATGATAAGAAAGCTGCCAAGGATCAGCTTGGCCTCGCTCCAGCGGGAGTCATCCTCCTTATGGAGGGCGAAGGCGAAGTTGTTACGCCAACGGGTCATAGAGTTTCCAGCCAGTGATCGATCGCGTGTTTGTTGCCTGCCAAGATGAGGATGTCACCCAGTTGCAGCTCCATCTTGCCGGTCAGCACGTTGTGCAGCACGTCGCCGCGCTTGATGGCGAGCAGCTGGAAGTCGTTCTGCTGCAGCAGGTGGAAGTCGCTGAGGGCCTTGCCGTTTTGTGGCAGACCGATGACGAATTCTGTCAGCACCATGTCGTGGCCCAGCTCCAGATAGTCGAACAGGCGGTTGTCGAGCATGCTCTGCGCAACGCGACGCCCCATGTCCCACTCGGGGTTGATCACCTTGTCGGCGCCCACTTTCTGCAGGATCTTGGCGTGGAACTTGTCGCGGGCCTTCACCCATACCTTCTTCACCCCCGCTTCTTTCAGAACCAAGGTGGTGAGGATACTGGTCTCCAGGTTGTCACCGATGGCGACGAAGACGATGTCGAAATTGGAGAGTCCCAGTTCTGCCACTGTGGCCTCGTCGGTGGCATCGGCCACGATGACGTGGTTGCAGAGGGTTGCAATTTGGCGGGTCTTGCTCTCGTCGATATCGATAGCCAGCACCTCGGCATCCTGCCGCTGCAGCTCTTCGCACAGCGCACTGCCAAACAGGCCCAGGCCGATGACGGCAAACTGGTTGTTCATGAGTTATTCCTCAACAGTTGAAGCTGACTACTCTAACCCACTGTTATTCGTCCGAAAAGAGCACAGATTTTTCGTCACCGGCAACTTGAGGTAGACTGCCTCCTTGCACCAAGCCGGGATAGACAGATGAAACTGAATGCCAACGCCTCCTTGTTGAAACTCAACACCCTCGCCCTCGATGCTTACTGCCTCTGGTTGGCCGAGGTGGAGCTGATCTCCGATCTGGCTGCCCTGCGAAGTGATGCCGAGCTGAACACTCTGCCCCGTCTGAACCTCGGTGGTGGCAGCAATGTGCTGTTTACTACCGACTTCCACGGTCTGGTGGTGCTCAACCGGCTCAAGGGAATTACCGCACAGGATCAGGGATATCACTGGCTGCTCCATGTCGCAGCGGGTGAGGATTGGCATCAGCTGGTCTGTCATACCCTGCAACAGGGTTGGTTTGGACTGGAGAATCTGGCGCTCATCCCCGGCACGGTCGGTGCTGCCCCGGTGCAGAACATCGGCGCCTACGGGGTCGAGCTGGCGAACTTCTGTGCCTATGTCGAGGCCTTCAACTGGCAGAGCGGCGAGATCGAGCGGATCGAGGCGCAGCAGTGCCGCTTCGGCTATCGCGACAGCATCTTCAAGCACGAGTATCAGGACTCCCATCTGATCACCGCAGTCGGCCTCAAGTTGCCCAAGGCGTGGCAGCCGGTGCTGGGCTATGGCCCGCTGGCCGCTCTTGGCGACCAACCGAGCGCGCAGGCCATCTTTGATACCGTCTGTGCCACCCGCATGGCCAAGCTGCCGGATCCCGTCGTGCTCGGCAACGCCGGCAGCTTCTTCAAGAATCCGGTGGTGCCCGCCGCGCTGGCGGAGTCACTTAAACTGACATATCCGCAGATGCCCTGTTATCCGGCCGGGGAGGGGCAAGCCAAGCTGGCGGCTGGCTGGCTCATCGACCAGTGCGGTCTCAAGGGATTTGCCATCGGCCGCGCCGCCGTTCATCAGGAGCAGGCGCTGGTTCTGGTCAATCAGGGCGGAGCCAGCGCCATGGAGCTGATCGCGCTGGCTGCCCACGTGCGTGACAGCGTGGAGCAGAAGTTTGGCGTGGTGCTGGAACACGAGGTGCGCTTCATGGGCGCGCACGGTGAAACCTGGCTCGATGAGGTGCTCTCATGACGTTGACTCCAATCAGACAGACCCTGATCACCCTGCTCAGCGACGGCCAGTTCCACTCCGGCGAACAGCTGGGCGAGCAGCTCGGTATCAGCCGGGCGGCAGTGAGCAAGCATATGGCCGCACTCAAGGAGCTGGGGCTGGATCTCTTTAGCCTGACCGGCAAGGGTTACCGGCTGGCGGTGCCGATGGCGCTCTATGACGAGGCGCAGCTGCAGGCGCTGGCCCCAATGGCGCCGGTGCACTGTTTTCCTGTGATCGGTTCGACCAACCAGTATCTGCTGGACAGGGTCAATCAACTGCGCTCTGGCGAGAGTTGCCTTGCCGAGTGCCAGACCGCCGGGCGCGGTCGCCGTGGCAAGCCCTGGGTCTCGCCGTTTGGTTGCCAGCTGATCCTCAGCATGTACTGGCGACTCGAACAAGGCATGGCCGCCGCCATGGGGTTGAGTCTGGCGGTTGGCGTCGCCGTAGTGGAAGCGCTGGAGTCTCTCGGTTATCACGGCGTTGAGCTGAAGTGGCCCAACGATCTCTACTATCAGGGGCGCAAGCTGGCGGGCATTCTGGTAGAGATGAGCGGCAGCGCCGGTGCCAGTTGCCATCTGGTGATAGGTATCGGCCTCAATCTGGCGATGCCGGCCCGCGAGGGGGAGAAGATCGATCAGGCCTGGGCTGAGCTGCGCCACATCAATCCCGAGCTGGTTGATCGCAATGAGCTCGCCGCCCGGATGATCGCCTATCTGCAGCGGGCGATGCAGACCTTCGAGCAGAGCGGATTGGCGAGCTTTGTCGATCAGTGGAACCGGCTCGACCACTTTGCCGGTCGCCCCGTCCGTCTCTTGATGGGGGAGCAGGAGATCCGCGGTATCGCTCGTGGTATCGACGATCGCGGTGCCCTGCGGCTGGAGACGGAGGAGGGCACCAAGTTCTATCTGGGTGGCGAACTCTCCCTGCGCCGGGGTGATTGAACGTTGCGCCTGGCGATAACCGTTAGCGACAAAAAAGAGAGGGGACCAGTGGGTCCCCTCTCTGTTATCCGGCTATCCGGGACTGTGCGAACTGCCGTGCTTATTTGCGCAGCTTGATCTGTTCGATGGCGTGCTCGTTGCCCTTGGTCAGGATCAGGTTGGCCCGCTCCCGGGTCGGCAGGATGTTCTCCTGCAGATTGAGATAGTTGATATCCTGCCAGATGTTGTTGGCGATCTGGGTCGCTTCGCTCTCGGTCAGCTTGGCGTAGTGGTGGAAGTAGGAGTCGGGATCCGAGAAAGCGCCGCTGCGGAATTTGAGGAAGCGCTCGATATACCAGGTGCGCAGCAGGTCGGCTTCGGCATCCACATAGATGGAGAAGTCGACGAAATCGGAGACAAAGACCCGGTGTGGCTCCTGCGGATAATCCATACCGCTCTGCAGCACATTGAGTCCTTCCAGGATCAGGATGTCCGGCTGCTCCACCACCTTCTTCTCGTCAGGGATGATGTCGTAGATAAGGTGGGAGTAGACCGGCGCTTCCACTTTCTCGTGGCCGGCACGGATATTGGCGACAAACTCCACCAGATGGCGGATGTCGTAGGATTCCGGGAAACCCTTGCGGCGCATCAGGCCACGCTCTTCCAAGACCTTGTTTGGGTAGAGAAAGCCGTCGGTGGTGACCAGCTCCACCCGCGGGTGCTCCGGCCAGCGCTCCAGCAGGGCCTGCAGGATACGGGCCGTGGTGCTTTTGCCCCCCGCCACGCTGCCAGCGATGCTGATGATATAGGTACCCTTGCCGCGGGACTGGCCGAGGAACTGCTCCAGTACCCGGCTACGGCGCTGCTTGGCTTTGACATAGAGATTGAGCAGGCGGGAGAGGGGCAGATAGATCTCCTCTACCTCCTTCAATGACACCTTTTCGTTGATACCGCGCAGGGTCTGCAGATCGTGTTCGGTCAGGGTCAGGGGGACCGAATCGCGCAATAACGCCCATTTTTCGCGGGTGAATTGCAGATAGGGGTTATGCTCTGTCGTCATGGTGTCATCACTGTTTCTTTGGCACGGCGACCATACACCAAGGGGTGGAGAGCGACAAGGGACGCATCCAGATTGGCCTGAATCCCTCCACTTTTTTGCCCGGATCCCGGCAATAATCCACATTTTGCAGGGTGCAATGGTTGCATCCCCCAAATCCTTACAATAAAATGCGCGACGCTTGGATGTCTGTCGCCTGTTTGCTCGGCAAAAGCGATAAAAAACAGTGGGTGCAAGCAGAATTACCACTGTGACAATCTGGCATCTGGAGGGGTTCCCGAGCGGCCAAAGGGATCAGACTGTAAATCTGACGGCTCTGCCTTCGAAGGTTCGAATCCTTCTCCCTCCACCATATTTCTCTGCGGTTTGAGTTCTTTGGGTTAGAGAAATGCGGGCATCGTATAATGGCTATTACCTCAGCCTTCCAAGCTGATGATGCGGGTTCGATTCCCGCTGCCCGCTCCAAGATGCTGATATGGCTCAGGCGATACCAAGAGCTACGCCCTCAGGGTGAAGTCGGCAGTCGAACCTGTCTGTCAGCACCAGCCTCTCTTCCCCACCAGATTCAAATCCATCATATAAACTGTTCTGTGGTTAGCTTGCCACCGCGTACTCAGCGTTAGTTTAGAGGGACGATCATGTCTAAAGAAAAATTTGA